>DASYRC010000058.1:0-20870 GCA_036004925.1 Nitrospiraceae bacterium
TTCATCGAGAATCGGGCCCCAGGCTCGAGGGAGGGCACCGTGGATGATGTCGTTCCGATCTGCTGTTTCTGCTCCAAGGTTCGAGACGATACGAACAGGGAAGTCGGCAAAGGTCCATGGATCGATCTGAACACCTATGCCATAAGCCGGCAATTGCCGCTCGGGCATAGATTTGTCTTCAGTCACGGCTACTGCCCCGATTGCGTCGCACATTATGACGAGCGCATGGCGGCCTATCGTCCGACGACCGTCTGGGAGTCACTGAGAGCAGCCGGGCGTCGCCTCTTTGTAGAAGCCGGTGGAAGCCAGCGCGATATGGAGCATTTATAAAAGGGAGGAGAACTGGTCATGCCCGCGAAGTCTCAGTCAGTCTCACGCGCCACACAGCGTGCCACGCGAACCCTGGTCGAATCACGGAGCAACGAACACAACATTACTAACCAGCCTGTTGAACATTCTCAAGACCTCCATGCGTGCATCTCGGAGCAGGCCTACGCCCTGTATGAGGAGCATGGTCGAGAGGATGGCCATGCCTTCGAAGACTGGTTGGAGGCCGAAAAACGAGTACTCAATAAAGATTAGTCCGCCAGCTCCGTATTCGCTGAACTCTCCAGATTCGTGAAGCGAATCTCGCATAATGATTGACCATTGATTCATGCACCGGCTATGAGGGGTGATGAGAAAAGACAGTTGTTACCAAGACAGTTCCTCAGGGCGAGGGAGGTTATTCAGCATGCTAGACCAGGGAAAGGAGTCTCAGAGCGACATGAGCAGTGGAAAGGTCTTGTTAGGAAGACCGGGAATTGTGGTGCTCTCTCCTTCACTGGAAGTTCTGCACATAAACCGTCAGGCCCATGTGTTGATCTGCGACTTGGCTCCAACTACTCCAGAGGCTCAACACCCAAACCGTCGGACGGATGTTCTCCCTCCAGCACTTATTAATCTGGCGGGTGAAATCCTCCGCGTACTTCGAAGCCGCCTTGAGATAAACGAGATGAGGCAGTTTGAGATTCGACATTCTACCAACGAGACGGGCAAGCCGGTGTTCATTCGCGGAGTGGGAGTGCCGAATGGACATGGAGTAGACCATGCGCGCATCGTGCTCGTCCTTACGGGAACAAGCGCCAACCACTCAGAATATCGCCAGAGTCTCGGAAGCGGGCCATGAAGGTACAGTATTTCAACGCGTATCCGTCGACGCGGCATGTCGCTGCTTGCTCTTTGGTTCCAGCGCAATCGTAGAGAGTGCTAGTCTTTGCTCCCTTGAACCTGCCATTCCCCAGTACGAAAGATCAGGAATACAGGTGGAGCCGTTCGAGTTCTGGCTCCATCTCGCGGGGCAATCGACAACCTCCGATCGCTCCCCTCTCTGCCCCGCTTATGGTGCCATTGACGTGGGGACAGCTTGCACACTACACTTACAGAACACTGGTATTGAGGGAGGAGTTCTAATGGCTGAACAGCGCGTGCTCAGTAGCGGGAAGAAGTCGTCGGTGTTACAGGATACGGCTGCGTTGACCACTCAGTTAGCGGCCGGCCTGGAAAAGATTGGGCTTGCGATGAAAAGTCGGACGTGGCGGCGAGAAGGTCGAGCAGGTCTTGGCCCGCTACAGCGGCAGGTCCTCACGCTTCTTCGGTCCAAGCCTGGGCAACGTGCACAAGTTTCCACGGTGGCAAACGAGTTGGCCGTAAGGCTTCCGACTGCGTCGGAAGTCATTGCCACGCTTGAACGGAAGCGGTTGGTTCGACGGCGTCGAGACATGAGCGACGGTCGGATTGTGATGGCGCAGTTGACGGCCAAAGGTAATCGGTCCTGCACGTCCTCTTCCCGTATGCCAGATCGGCTGGCGACTGCGACGGGGTCACTCTCGGCGCCGGAGCAAGTCGGCCTCCTCACGTCCCTGGTGAAAGTGATTCGTAGTCTCCAAGAGCAGGGTGAGATTTCTGTCGCGAGGATGTGTGTGTCCTGTCACAACTTTCACCCCAATCAACACGGCAATGCCGATTTTCCGCATCACTGTGACTCTCTGAACGTTCCGCTTGGTGAGCGTTCGCTACGACTTGATTGCCATGTGTTCGAACCAGCTTCGACCGCACAGGTCAATGAGACCTGGGCAAACTTTACCGGTTCTCGTACCGCTTAGAATCAGTTGCTCCAGCTGTTTTGGGAGGATTGGTATGGGTGGGCTTACAGGGAAGTAGGGGAATGATGAGTGAAAGAAAGACAGCCGTTCTCTTCAAGAAAGGCTCGACCCGCTCGTCAGAGGATGAATGGCTCGGGCCGGAATCCCATATGCCGAACCTGAGTCAGGAGCTTCGACGTCGCGAACCGAGGGAAACGGGCTCCTCTTCCGGTTGGCTAGTCGGTGCGATGTTTGCGGTGGGCGTGGCAGCCGGATGTCTTGCTATACGCCTCTTCGACCGACGGTCTCGGACCTCCTAACAGGATGCTGAAAAAGTCCAACAGCCCCTCAAGCGCGTGAGCGGCACGCCTGGCGCGACAAGCGCGACTCGCAAGCGCTGAGTCCGAGTGTCTCGCCTTTCTCGCCAGTTTCGCGCGGCTATTCTGTGGAAATGTTCTCCTTTTCTCCTAGAACTCTGCCAAAATTCTTCTCCCAGCCTGCTAGATCCCGCTCCTCCTCAACTCGGTCCATTTCGGTACAGGAGGTGATCGGCTTCGATCTGCATGAGTAGATCGTCCAGTGCGGCTTGGACCGCTTCTGCAATGGGGGTCTGATCCGAAGCCGTGATCCACCGAATGCTCGACCCTACCGTTTCTTTTTCCACCAGATAAGACTTGATCGCCGGCTTCTCCGAAAAACCCAGGGCTGATTCAAGGCGCAGACTGTAGTGGTAGTCGCTGCGGGATCGCATTGTCAGCCAGGCTTTGACGGTCAGGGTGAGATCAGCTGGCTTGTCGCCCACCGAGGCAAATGTCTGACGCGATTGAATGTAGCCGATCGTGGCGGTTCGAAGATCCTGTGCCGGCCACTCAAGCAAGGCAACGCCCGGCATGTGATCGGCTCCTTTCAATGCGAGAAAGGGCACAATTACTTGTACTGATTGCGGGATGGTGGCAGGCGAAACAGCTGGCGGCGCAGGGGTGACGTGGATTCGGTGGACACAGCCCCAGCCGAGCAACAGGAGCCCGCTGAGAAGCATTCGAGAGGATTGGCGCAGGAGACGGCCGCCGTTCACGGTTTCGTCGTTGTTGTGGTGGGCGGATTCAGCATGTCCAAATCCCGCAAGGCCCGCAGGGCCTGTTCCCGGTATGGTCGGTCCGTGGGATTCGTATAGGTGTCGATCACGCGTCGATAGGTGGCGCGGGCTTGGGGGTACTGGTGTTTGATGGCGAAGTATTGACCCAGCGCGAGCCAGTTTGTGGCAGCGGCTTCGTTGGCCGTATTCATCAAGGCATACTCCAGTTCGACCGCTGTGGTGCCTTGTTGGCCGGCCCGTTTTCTGACTGTGTCTCCCATTTGGCTCGCCATCGCTTCAATCTGCTCATTGTCCCGGATCGCGGCTTCCACTCGGTTGGTTTTCAGACTGTCATAGAACGCGTCGGCATGATTCTTAATCAGGTTTGCCCGCTCTTGGTAGGTATCGTGGGCACAACCGGCTCCTATCAGGCCGCAAGCAACGAGTACCATTGATCTGTACGATGCGAATCGGGGTCTTGTCATGAGTAGTGATTCCCGGGTCCTTACAGGTGAGGCTCCAATCCTTTCGACAGAGTTTATCCTACCGAAGTCGGAGAAGAAACGCGACTGGCTGCCGTGAAGCCTGCCGAATCCTCTAGTGACACATGAGTCTGAAGTATGGTAAAAACCCAGCTCATTTTGCTGCCCTGCATCGTCCCCATCGTCTAGCCTGGCCTAGGACATTGCCCTTTCAAGGCAGTAACACGGGTTCAAATCCCGTTGGGGACACCACGACTTACGCGATTCCTGCAAAATCCTGTGACACTGGCGGGGCACGCCGTTCTCACGCCGTTCTGTGGATAACGTGGGTCCTGCCGTGTCACTGGCATTCCGCTGCTCCAAGGCCTGGATCCCAAGCTCGGAGATGGCTGGGCGCCAGATACGCACAACGAAGTGTCATTGTGATATCACGGTGGCCTGCCAGTGCCGCGACTTGCTGGAGCGGTCGTCCGGCCTGCACCAGGCACAGGCACAGATACAAGCATCTGTGTAATTGCCCATCGGCGCGCCTCGTTCGCAGATGACCCGCGGAGAGCCAACCTGTCTCCAGCATCGTGATTCTTCACTATGGGCTGCTGATTAAGACCCGGATGAAGGCCATTTTTACAAGGGTTTGATCGGTCAACGGTTTCCCCGTTCCTTTCTGAGATCGTGCGCTTCCGATGAGTCTATAGAGTTTGTGATTTTCATCCCCTCTATCACAAACTTCTCACAGCGAAGGCACGCCGAAGCCGTCAGGGTACTCCCGTTTTCAGATGTCCTCGTTTTCCGGGGGAGATGTCACATCTTCCCGTCAATAATGGAACTTCCTCCTCGTAGTTGGACACGTTGACCGGTTTCACCACGGGGCGTAGACTGAAGGGTGTTGGCAGCAACCGCCTTTTCTTTCTGCAGGTGGTGGCCATGGTGCTCCGCGGAGCACAAATCCAACGGTGTGGCCGGGTCAGGTGTAACCTCGTCTCCACTCAATCGCTTCCTCACAATCTGGCCCGGTTATACGGTCGTGTGCGTCCGCTCACATTAACTGAGCTCGGCGGCACAGCAGGCCCGTATATCGATGAGGTATGGGCCTGGATCGATTCTCGTGGCCGGAAATCGTTCCCTGCGACTCGCACAAGATGTCGCGTCGCGCGTTTGTCGCGCAACCAGCCGCACGATGCCGAAAGAGCGTTCTATGTACCCGGTCATCGTCCTGATCGTCCTGACGCTGTTCACCTGGACCGTCGAGATGGGAGCCTCGTGCGATGGATGATAGTGAAGAGCCACACGAAGCGGAGTAGCAGAAAAAGAGTTTCGATGAACAGGATCATCGGTAGGCGGCCTAATGCCCACGTGTTTCGAACCCCCGATGAGGGATCCTATGACCTGTGAACGGTGCGGGGGATTGAGTATCGCAAGGCATTTCGATGGGGGCCAATCCTGGGAGTATGACGGATGGGAATGTCTCATCTGTGGAAATATTACAGATCCGCTCATCATGACGAATCGAGACGCGCAGGCGCATGGAGCCAGAGGACCGGTGACTTCGAACGGGATAAGACCTGCGCGTGGCGCAATCAGGCGAGGCCGACACACAAAAACAGTTCGGTCATAAACAACGCTACTACCACGTGGGGATCTTTCAGAATCAGGGATCCCTTCCATCCACAAGGAGGTTTCCATCATGAAGTCCTCGTTCATCATATGGGCCAGTCCCTTCGTTGTCGGTCTTGTTGTGTCTGTCGCGCTCGCCAATCCGGTTATGCTGCCGAAACATCCGGGCTATCCGACGGGAGAATCGGTGGATCCCGTTAAAGGACAACCCCTTGCGAATGATCCTGGCCAGACGAATGCCTCGGGCGAGAACGCCCTGGTTGGATCGGCGGTATTCGACGATGCCCGCTCGTCTCAGCATCTTTCAATCAATCAGAACGACCAACGGCTGCTTGAAAAACCGGGAGCGGGAATTCTTCCAACGGTTCAGGGGCCGAACATAACGATCGAACCGCCTGTGAAGGAGGCCACCAAAATCAATGCTTCCCCGGAGTGACGTCAAATCATAACGAGCAGATCGGCCAGCCCGGCCCTCGCTTCCGTCGTAACTAGGGGCCGGCAGACGATTGAAATCGTGAACGCATTGGGCTTCTCGGCAGCACACAGCGCTGCATCACAGTCCAGGAGCGTGATCTGTTTCATCGGAACGATGACGACGTCCCGCGCGCATCCACGTCTATTCAGACAAGCGAATCGTCGCCTTCCAGGACAGCGGTGGAAGCGTCTCTCATTGTTCTGATTCCCTCCAGCCCGCCATTGCCTTGCCGTTCTCGCTCTTGACCGGTTTATTACTGGGGCGTAGAGTAGAGACTCGTTCACGAGCCGCCTCATTCTGGGAGGTGGTGGCCATGATCCTCCGTGGAGCACTGATCCAACGGGATGGGCATGGCAAGTGCGGCCTCCTTCCCAATCCAACTCTTTCCAGCAATAGAGCGCAGTTGCCGACCTCCGGTGTCCTTGCGAACACCCGGATGAGCCTCTGCAACTCTGTTATGTCACATCGCCACTTCAAACCGGGAGGTACAGCACGTGTCCGACCGTAAGGACCGGAAACCATTTCATGTGACTCGAGCAAGATGTCGCGCGGTGCGCCGGCCTCGCGCCGAATTGCCCGCAGTCGAAAGGAGGCCGTTATGTCGTACCGCTACAACACCATCGACATCATCGTGGGGGTCGGCATGTGTGCGATTGTGTTCGGAGCAGTGTTGTTCTTTTTTGCGGCGAACGGCACCTATCAGGCAGCCATCCCACAGCCCATTTCGAGCGAACAACCTGTCGGCATTGATCTCGGAATGACCTTGCTCCAGGCGACCCTGGGCCAAGCCATTGTCGATCAGGCGCTCTTCGAACAACGCGCCAATCAGGTCATGGCCCAATCTGCATCAGAATGGAACTGGGCGACGCTCGCTCACCATGAGTGGCAATCACTCCCGGGCGGTCCCTTCGGGGCCGTCATGCGCCAGGCTGCAACAGTCCCGACCGACCATATGGCCCGCGTCCAGGGCGTCATGGGACGGGCGATTGTGAATTTCACCGCGCGCGGCATTCGAAGTGGAGTGTTGTCGGCTGGTCAGTATCTTTCGGATTACAACACCGACATGATTCGCGCGATCGAAGCCAGCGGGCAGCGTCTTGATCACGAATTCGCATCCACATGGCAGGCGACTCTTGGACGCAGAATTGTGGACGCAAGCCAAGACTATCGATGGCAGGCCGGCGCGATCCAGGAACGGCTGGGCACTGCTATTCTGCATGTGACGCAAGCCCAAACAGGGTCGGAAGAAGTCCGAGCTGCGCAACAAGAGCAACTGGCGAGCCTCGTGGTGGCCGCCATTCGCACCGAGGCACTGGCGGATCGCGTGACCCTGCTGGCAACCATCGAGTCTATTCCTGAAGACACAGCGGTCGTCTCCACTGAGCCGGCGTCCTGGCCTGAAATTCCAATGGGCTACCTGATTGTCGCCGGCCTCATGCTGGTGACCGTCTTTTTTGGAGGACTCTCGCTGACTGCTCAGACCAGAGAAACCAAAGCACTCGCCGAGATGAAACACCAAGCAGCCAGGTGGGTGTATCGCATGGCGGCGTGAAGGCGTGCAGTGAAAGGAATCGCGTGATTCACACGCGAGTGAGTGACCTATGTCATGGGTATATTGGGGAATCGTGCTAGGTCTCGTGGCAATGGTGGCGACCTTTTTCGTCTGTCTCAGTTTATTGTACTCCAACGCGAAGGGGTCACCCAAGGCACCGAGCGGCAAGCTCGATGAGCCGAGAGAGGCGGCCACGCACGCCTCAGCCGGCCGCCGTCGGGCTGCTTAGGTGCATGCGACGGGCCTAGAGGAATTTCGTGTTGCGACAAGTGCAGTGCCCTATGGTCGAGATCATCGGTCTCGGAACGTGTTGTGCCTCACCTAAATCGTGGACAGGCGGCTTAGGCAGGTGGATACAGGAAACCCACTGAATTTAATCAAAACCCATCGCTCCAGAAGATAGGCGAGGGTCTATCGTCAGGGGAACGAGCGAGTGCATCCGGTTGTCCCTTGAGAAGTGGAAACTCGAAGAGAGCCGGATTCTCCGAAGAACTGATGGTTAGCAATGTTCAACAAGTTGTCCAGCAGTTAAGTGGGGTAATACGGTGAGCCCGACCAGGAGGATACTATTCAGCGAGGTGACGACTACTTCCAACAGCAGTGCGGAGATAGTCACGAAGGCCACGAGGGATGATCCCATGGGAAAGCCATGGGTAGTCGCCTCCGACAGCTTGTTGACCGATCGTTGCAACCACCTGATCTGTATTGCGTCCACGCAATTCGTCGATCGCGTGATCAATACGGAGTCTGGCTCCGGCGGCAAAGTATTCCACCAGCTCCCAGACCTGTTCGTCGGCGTTGGCGCGCTCCTGTGACGAAGCCCATAACGCACTGGTCGCGATCGTGAGGAGATCTTCGCCGACCGTTTCGATGCGGGTTTGCCGACCCTGATCATCTCGGAGCTGTGTACCGTGGCGGACCATCGCCCAGAAAACAGCGCAGGCCAGACGACGACTGGAACGTTCCGCATAACGGAGGAGGTGAGCGACTCTCGGATGACGAAAC
Source organism: Nitrospiraceae bacterium (assembly GCA_036004925.1). GTDB lineage: Bacteria > Nitrospirota > Nitrospiria > Nitrospirales > Nitrospiraceae > Palsa-1315. The sequence goes on from DASYRC010000058.1 coordinate 8,327, forward strand.
TCGGTTCTGTCCGGAAGAGCCCGGCGTAACCATAGGCTCATATACCAGGGGACGTAAAATCGAACAAGTTTGAGCATTTCGACGAGCCGTGCACTCCTACCCATGTCCCCGCTCACATACCGCTGGGCGCGCTCCAAATGCGGGCTCAGCCCCTCCCGTGCGACAAACGGTCGCAAGATATCTGTCGCCCCTTCTCCGATCCGGTACATCTCCGCGTCACGGACTAGTTGTTCGATGCCGAACGCGGGTTCTCCGCGAACACATTTGGAGTCTGCTGTTTCATAGCCCATTCCCCCGAAAATAATCTGGGCATTTTTCAAAAATTGGATGGTTGTCTCGGAACAGAATATCTTTGCGATCGCGGCCTCGATCCGGACGTCGTAAATGTGTTGGTCGGCCATCCGCCACACAGCGAAAGCAAGGGCTTCCATCGCAAAGAGATTTGCGCCCATGTGGCCCAGCCTCATGCGTTGCGTCTGTCGCTCGCTGAGGGGTTTTTGGAAGGTCAGGCGCTGGTTGGCCCGATCGAGCGTCGGTTGCCACGCCTGTTTGGCCATGCCCAAACAAATGGCGGGGATGCTGATCGCCCGACCGACATTGAGAATGGTCAGGGCGTATTTGAGACCTCGACCAACTTCACCGATAACGTTGGCCGCAGGGATGCGGACATCGGCGAAAGTCATATAGGCATTCTCAATGCCCCGGCATCCCTCGAACTGACATCGCTGTTGCACCCGGACACCGGGTGTCTCCATATCGAGGATGAAGGCGGTGTGAACCTGCTCGTCGCCGCCCTTGCCCTCTGGCACAGGAACCCACAGGGTTCGCCCGCCGTGCAGCTCCCGCTTCGACGGCACTCGGGCGATCAACGTGACATAGCGGGCGATGGAGCCGTTCGTACACCACAGCTTCTCACCGTTCACGACAAATGCTGTGCCGCTGGAATCTAGCACCGCTTCAGTGTGGATATTAGCTGCATCCGAGCCGGTGATCGCTTCGGTGAGCGCGAATGCCGAGATGGCCTCCCGTGCCACGATGGGCAAGTACTTGCGTTTCTGCTCCTCGGTGCCGAACAGGAGCAACGGCATGGCGATGCCGATGGACTGTGGCACAGCAACGGTCAGGGCGAGAATGTTGCTCCAACTTGCTATGAGCATGAGGGCGCGACCATAGTTCGTATAGGAAAATCCAAGGCCCCCATACTCTTTAGGGATTTTCATGCCGAACGTGCCGAGTGCGAAGAGCCCTTTGAGCACGGAATCGGGAATCTTCGCCGTCCGTTCGATTTCGTCGGGATCGACCTGCGTCTTCAGGAAGGTCTCCAGCCGTACGCAGTATTCTTCCCCGGCAGCCTTTTGTTCCGGTGATTCTTCCGGCGGGAGCAGCAGCGAGAAGTCAGGCCTGCCGACGAAGAGACCTGCCATGAAACTGTGTCCGGTCAACCGCTCTCGGGCTTCTTCGATTCGCTCGAGGCCTTTGAACAGGTGTGCCACAGGGTCTCCCTTACGATGCAGCGTGCTGTATGAGGGGCCTCTCCTCCAACTCCTCAAATCGCGCCGTGAAGTGGCGCAGCATCGGCGCCTCATAGGTCAAGGTGAGACCGTGAATCCTCTCACGCCGGTTGTACAACTCGATGATCGATTCTGCGACATAGGTGATCTGCATGTTCGTATAGACCCGGCGCGGAATGGCCAGCCGCACCATCTCGAGTTCCGGATGGATCGTTTGACCGGTTGCCGTAACTTTCTTGCCGAACATCACCGTGCCCATTTCGACTCCCCGGATTCCGTATTCCCGATAGAGGGCAACGGCCACCGATTGGGCGGGACATTGATCTTGGGGAATATGTGGGAGAAATTCCTTCGCGTTAAGATACACGGCATGTCCCCCAATTGGTTTGAGGATAGGCACATCTGCTTGATCGAGCAACTCGCCCAAATACCGGACTTGTCCAACCCGGAAGCTGAGATAGTCTTCGTCCAGCACTTCGCGAAGCCCTCTGGCCATCGCTTCCAGATCGCGGCCGGCCAATCCGCCATAGGTTGGAAAGCCTTCGACCAGGATGAGCATGTTGGTAATGTCCTGCGCCCACTGATCATTATTCAGGCTGAGAAATCCCCCGATGTTTACCAGGCCATCCTTCTTGGCCGACATGGTGCAGCCATCGCCGTAAGTGAACAGCTCCCGTGCGATGTCGAGAAGCGACTTGTTCGCGTAAGCCGGCTCGCGCTCCTTAATGAAAAAGCAGTTCTCCGCGAAGCGGCAGGCGTCGAAGAAGAGGGGGATGCCGTAGCGGTTCAGCAACGTCCGGGTCTGCCGGATGTTGATCATCGACACTGGTTGCCCGCCGCCGCTGTTGTTGGTGATGGTCAGCATCACCAGCGGAATGCGATTCCGTCCGACGTGATTGATCGTCTCCTCCAACCGGACCAGGTCCATATTGCCCTTGAACGGCAATTCGCAGTGCGGGTCATAGGCTTCTTTGATCACCACATCCAGAGCCTGGGCTCCCTGATGCTCGACGTTGGCGCGCGTGGTGTCGAAATGAATGTTGTTGGGGACGCACATGCCTGGCTTCACCACAGTGGAGAACAATAGATTTTCAGCCATGCGTCCCTGGTGAGTGGGGATCACGTGCGTGTAGCCGAAGATGGACCGGACGGTTTCTTCGAGGTGGTAATAGTTCTTGCTGCCGGCATAGGACTCGTCCCCGAGCATCAAGCCCGCCCACTGATTGTCGCTCATCGCGGAGGTACCGCTGTCGGTGAGCAGATCCACATAGACGCTATTGGCCGGCACATGAAACAGGTTGTAGCCTGCCTCGCGCAGCAGGCGATCCCGCTCCTCGCGCGTGGTGCGACGGATCGGCTCCACCACTTTGATTTTGAACGGTTCAGAAGGGAATCTCATCGGACAGACCTCTTGACCCGCATTAATTCCATCGTGAAGGCCTGCGCGCCCGCGTATTCCAAGACATACCGGGTCATATCGAACAGCGGAGCCGGATTGAGATCGCGGATGAGCTCGGGTTTCCATGTGATTTCCAATTGGTTGATCATGGTGATGGATGTCGGCGTACCGACCACGCCGAGCTGGGCCTGGCCGTAGGATTTGGAGAAGATGAGAATTTCGCCGTCGAATATGGCGGCATTCATGTCCGGCGCGGCTCCTTGTTCTTTGTAATCGTCTTCGAAGCGCTGAAACGCTGGCGACCGCGCAAGCTCCTCGCGAAACGCATAGAAGACCTTGATTCCCGCACGCCGCTGGTCGTCCATGACCTGAATGGCATCGGCTATAACCGGCTCCTGCTGCAGTTGCTCCCGCGTCAGGACCAACAGACGGCGAATGATCACTCCCCGCTTGGCGGCTTCCTGATTGGCCAAGAGATAACTGGGATACAAGGCCTCACCTATTTTCCAGATGTTCCAACGCTCCATAATCGCGTCGATGGACTGTTCAGCCGTCTGAACGAGCCGGACCGCCTCGGCGTTCGCCTCCGCCCCTTCATACGTCAAGGTCTGCGTCTCAAGCTGGCGCAGTTCCCTTCCGATCGCCTCGACCTTGCGCGGAATATACTTGGGGCTCTTCGGGACATGCAGCATGACGTCGACGGCCGTCAGCGCCAGGGTCCAGTATTCTTTGGCTGAGGATGGAGCCTTATCTTTTTGCGCAATCAGCAGGAGTTCCACTGGATTCTTGTCGAGAAGCTTGGCGATCTTGATGCACAGCTCTGGTTTCGGAATCTTGAGCCCACGTCGCATCAGGTTGGCTTCTGGTTGGGCAATGCCCAGCTTTTTCGCCAGCGCGTAATCGCTACTGAGATCGAACCGTTCCTTAATGGTCTCAAGATACGTTGAGATTTCTGACAAGCCACGCTCCTCTCGCAAAGAACCATATCGTGTTTGTGGTCGGGAAGATCTCATGCCGCGTGATGGTGGATTTCGTGAGGTTCGCGGTCAGGGGACCCTCGCCGTTCCAATCCCATCCAAAAGTCCTCAAGATAACCCAGGACGGCGTTGACGCCGCACCGAAAGTCATTCTTGTCCTGGTCGGACATGCCCGCATTGGTCGTACTCTGCACGGCAGCCACTGCATGCTCCATCGCTGCCTCATGGGTGGATTCGAGCTGTCGGTGAAATGTGAAATAGGTGATGTCCATGTGAGGGTAGCGACTCGTTTTCAGGTACGTGAGTCCAGGGATCAGGTGATCCCACATCGTGATCGCCATGTTCTCAAGACCAAAGGAGGCGCCCAGAGCCTTGGCGTGGTTCCCGTCGCTGTAGAGTTGTTCCATCCCCTCGATATAGGCTCGGGTCGAGGGAAGCATGGGGCGAGACATTGCCCAGTGCACCTCAATACCGATGGATCGCAAGAAGTCTCGATAGAGGAGTTCGTGGCGTTGGTGGGTTTGCCCGTCGCCCAACTCGGAGTACAGGACCTTGGTCAGTTCATCGGCAACCTTCTCGTCCTCGGTATTCACGAGCTGAGACACCAGGATTTGGGGAAAGAACCGGGCAAAGTTATAGAACTCGGTCGCGAATTCCCCCAGATCTGCATCGGTGAGGTCACCACTTTGGAAACGATCAAGATATGAATTGTTGATGGCCCCGTGTCCGAGTACGATATTCCTCATTTCTTGAAAGAACGTCATGGTCACCTCCGGATGCCACGCGGATGGACCTTTGAGAGTTACGCACGGACGCTCGGTTTGACTGTCATGATATATATTTTATATCACATTATCAATGGTTGTTAGAAATGGATTGATTCATAGGATCGCGCTAAACCTATTGTACGGTATTAATATTGCATTAACATATAGTTACTGATATTAGAAAGTAATATATGTTGTATATGAGTTAATATATTTTATATGTTAAAGTAGAGCTGTGGAGATGTCTGAAACACCAGAGGGGTGGACTGAAACTCGGGTGAATTCCGTTCCGCAGAGAGGAGGTGTCACCATGAATCAAGCGACTGGGATTGATCACATCACGCTCTGCGTGGAGAACCTCGATGCGGCGGAGTTTCTGTTCAACAAGATCCTCGGTTTTGAGGTGATCTGGTCGGCGCGGGATGTGGGCAGCGACAAGTCGTCGATGGACACAGTCGTTGTGCAGCGGGGCAATGCGAAGATTGCACTTATGCAAGGCCGGGACAAAGTCATGAAGTCGCAGATTAGTGAGTTTATCGAGAAGTACGGGCAGGGCGTACAGCACTTCGCGTTAGAGGTTGATGACATCGACGCGGTCTGTCGCGAGTGGGAAGCGCACGGCGTGAAATTTAGTGGACCGGTGAAAGAAGGGCGGGACGGATTCGGACCGCTCAAGCAACGCTTCACCTATTCACTCTTCCCAGGGAGTGGGATGTTCATTGAATTGACTCAACGGCAGCACGGGGACGAAAAGGCGAAGACTTTTGTGAGAAGTACGGTTGAATCGTTATACCAGGACATGGAGCGCAACCAGGCCTCTGGTATCGAACGGACGATCATTGATTACGACTCATCTCCGATCCCCATGGGAAAAAAGCCGCTGAAGCAGTCGTCATGAGGAGAGTCTTGCTCTAGGGAGACGGGCCATGTATCTCAACAAGAAAGGTAAAGTTCCCAATCAAGCCCACGTCGGGATTCCCGAAGGGCTCTGCGAGGAGGAACATGGGCGAGAAGGGTTTGCTGGGCCAGTCTCACATTTGTATCGATCGCATCCCCCGACCGGCTGGGTGAAGATCGAGGGGTCGCTGAAGCCGCGAGCTTTTGCCTGTTCCCAGCTCTCAATGAAGTTGACGCCACCCATTGCCGCTCGACCAATTCTCATCATGCAGAGCCAGGATGCGAGTCTCTACCTCTCGATCCGCACTGAGACAATGGTTCATTTCGTCCGTAATGCGGATGGGGACGAAACGTACTTCGTGCATCAGGGCAGGGGGAGATTTGAAACGGACTACGGAACTCTGCCTTACGAGCCAGGCGATTACGTGGTGATCCCCAAAGGAACGACGTATCGAACCCACGTCGATGCCGGTCCTTCGCTCTTTCTCATCATTGAAACTGGGGAACCGATCACGGTGCCTGATCGGGGCCCCCTAGGCCAGCATGCACTCTTCGACAAGGGAGTCCTGGTTGCGCCTGAGTTGGAGGCGGTGGAGCCGCCGGAGGCTGAGGGCCAAGAGTGGGAGGTCCACATCAAACGACAAGGGAGTTCGACGCGTGTGGTCTACCCCTTCTATCCGATGGACGTGGTCGGATGGAAGGGAGATCTGTGGGTCGCCAAGCTGAACGTGCGTGATTTCCGGCCGGTCACGAGTCCCCGCTACCATCTGCCGCCGAGCGTCCACGGAACATTCCGGGCCGGCGGATGTCTTATTTCCACCTTCGCGCCAAGGCCTTTGGAAAGCGATCCCGAGGCGTTGCGTGTCCCGTTTTACCATCGAAATACGGATTACGACGAAGTGCTCTTTTATCATGATGGAGAATTCTTCAGCCGCGCGGGGATTCAGCCGGGGATGCTGACGCTACACCCGCAAGGTATCCACCATGGACCGCAGCCGCAAGCGGTGAGCGCCGCTAAGGGGAAGACGTACACGAATGAAGTGGCGGTGATGGTCGAGTCCAAGACCCCCTTCATGGTGAAGCAGGAAATGGAATCGGTAGAAATTAAGGATTATGCAATGAGTTGGAGCCGCCAATGAAACTTGTCAGTTTTCGAGTCACAACTCCTGTTGGTACCTTCGTGAGAGTGGGTGCGATGCATGGCCAGAGCTTTATCGACGTGAATATGGCTTATGCTCGGTGGTTAGCTGACCAGCGTGAAGCGCAACCGCAGCGCTTGGCCAATGCCCAGGTACCCGCAACCATGTTGGAGTTTCTCGAAGGAGGTCTGTCGACAATGGCAGCGGCTCGGCGGGCTATCGGCTATGCCGTCATTCTTGGCCCTTCAAGTAAAGGCCCGGCCGGCGAAACGATCTTTTATCAGACAGCCAACGTTTGGATTGCTGCTCCACTTCCCAATCCGCCTTCGTTGCGCGATTTTATCGCCTTTGAAGGCCACATTGCCGCCACGTCGAAAAAGCGTGGCCAGCTGATTCCGCCGGAATGGTACAAAGCCCCAGTCTACTATAAGGGGAATCACCGGACCATTATTGGGCAGGACGAAGACCTGCCTTGGCCATTGGAAACTACGAAGCTGGACTTTGAGTTGGAACTGGCCTGTGTCATTGGATGTAAGGGTCAAGACATCGCCGAACGGGAGGCGCAGGACTACATCGCCGGCTATACGATCATGAACGACTTCAGCGCGCGCGATATTCAGTTTCAAGAGATGGCCTGCCGGTTGGGTCCGGCGAAAGGTAAAGATTTTGCGACGGCCCTTGGCCCTTGCCTGGTGACGCCAGATGAGATCGCGGATCTCAGCGCATTGACAATGCTAGCCAGGGTGAACGGAGAAGAATGGTCGCGGGGGCGGTTCGGAACGATCCACTGGTCATTCTCGCAAATGATCGCGCATGTTTCTCGCGGCGAAATGATCTATCCGGGCGACGTGTTCGGCTCAGGAACCGTCGGAGGGGGATGCGGACTGGAGATGGATCGCTATTTGAAGCCGGGAGATGTGGTGGAGCTGGAAATTCAGCCGATCGGTGTTCTGAGAACACGGGTGGTGGGTACAACATGAGAGGAAGAGAACATGAGTGTCATGACAGATGAGCAGGCTCTCGCCGAGCTAGTGCATCGGCATCGCGAACTCTACAACGGACCGGAGATTGATGCCAAGCTGGAAGCGATTATTCGCGACGGCTTGCACACCGAACTCACTGGTTGGGATATCCTGCGGGTCCTGCGGACCTCTCGGTCGATCTTCTTCGACACCCATGTGGAGGTGGTATCAGGCCACCACACGGCGACCTATCTGCGATTCGAATCCGTCGCCCGTTTTCCAGAGCTAATCAGGTTGCTGGCTCGGGACATGGCCGAGTGGATCAGACGGACGTTCGAGATCAATCCGATAACCGGCATCGTCGCGACCACGTCAGCCGCTGAGGTGCTTGCCGAAGGGATCGCGGACATACTCCACGACACGATGCGAATGCGCATCACGTTGACACCCTTTAGTTGCGAAACCGGACGGATCGGGACGGACATCAAGATCGGCGCGATCAAACCCGGCGAACACTTTGTGGCCCTCAACGATGTCACCACACGCGGGAACTGTGTGAGCAAGCTCGGGAAAGTCATCACCGACAACGGAGGCCTGCTGGCTGGGATGATGGTTTTCGCTCGGCGCGATAGTGGCCAGTTTCCCTTGATGGGAGACCTGATCGCACAACATCCCTTCTACTACACGACGGATCTCGATATGCCGCAGTGGCAGCCGGCGCAGTGCCCTCTGTGCCGGGTGAACAAGCCGTTACTCTCCTGGAGGGACATGCCAGAACTCTGACGCACGTTCCACCTCTCTGCGAGGAGGAAGCCATGAATCTGATGAATCTGGCAGACGTGACACGAGACATCAAGCGAGCCGACCTACGGCAGATGTACTACTATCTTCGGCTCACCAGAGCCCTCGAAGACCGGATCACGGCCCTCTATCGTCAAGGTCGTATCGTCGGCGGCGTATACAGCAGCCATGGGATGGAGGCCATTGCAGTCGGCTATGCCTCGGCGCTCGAACGTGATGACGTCGTCGCCCCCTTTCACCGAGACATGGGAGCCTTCCTCATCCGCGGCTTCACGCCCGGCGAAGTCCTCGCCCAGTACCTCGGCAAGCGCACTGGCCCCAGCAAGGGCAAGGACGGCAACGTGCACATGGGGGATCTCAAACGCGGCATGGTCAGCTTTGTCAGCCACCTGGCCGACAATCTGCCCGTCGCGACCGGTATCGCTCTGGCGTTTAAGATTAGAGGAGAGCGCCGCGTGACCTTCACCGGCACCGGCGACGGGGGGACCAGCCGCGGCGACTTCCACGAAGCGATGAACTTTGCCGCGGTGCGCAAACTCCCCGTCGTGTTCTTCTGCAACAACAATCAATATGCCTATTCGACACCGCAACGTTTGCAGATGGCGATCCACGACGTGGCCGACCGGGCGCAAGCGTATGGGATGCCCGGCGAGATCGTGGATGGAAACGACGTGACCGCGGTGTATCTGGCCGCCAAGCGCGCCATCGCACAGGCCCGCGCAGGGGAAGGGCCGACCTTCCTTGAATTCAAAACGATGCGGATGCACGGTCACTCCGAGCATGACCCGGCCAAGTACGTCCCGCGTGAGTTGCTGGAGGAATGGAAGAAAAAAGATCCGATCCTGAAAGCTGAGCACCTGCTCACAGAGCTCGACTATGGAGACGACTCGTATTTCCATGAGGTGGGAGAGCGGGTGAAGAAAGAAGTCGACGCAGGCCTGGAGTTTGCGGAACAGAGCCCTCTGCCGGAAGGACCGGAAGTATTGGAGGGGGTCTTCGCGGAGGAAGCAGCCAGCTATTAGTTGATAGCAACAGCGTAAAGAAGGAGCGCTTCCATGACAACTGAAATCGTGCAGGGACAGCAGGAAGTGACCTATCTTGAGGCGATCTCGCAAGCTCTGGACGAGGAAATGACGCGCGACGAACGGGTGTTCCTCATGGGCGAAGATATCGGCGCCTATGGCGGGGCCTTCAAGATCACCGAGGGCTTCCTTCAGAAATACGGCGAGTGGCGGGTCCTCGACACGCCGTTGGCCGAGTCCGGCTTTGTGGGGGCCGCCATCGGAGCCGCGATGATGGGCCTGCGCCCAGTCGTAGAGATGCAGTTCGCCGACTTCATCTCCTGCGCGTTCGACCAGATCACCGAGGTCGCGGCCAAGAACCATTATCGCTGGGGAGCCGCGGTGCCGATGGTCATCCGTGCTCCCTTTGGCGGCGGTGTACATGGCGGTCCCTTTCATTCCGAATGTCCGGAGGGCTGGTTTTTCCACTCGCCCGGCCTCAAGATCGTAGCTCCGTCCACACCCTATGACGCGAAGGGGCTCTTGAAAGCGGCGATTCGTGATCCGAACCCCGTCCTCTACTTCGAGCACAAGTTTCTCTATCGACGGATTAAAGCGGTGTTGCCGAGCGAGGACTACATCGTGCCGATCGGCAAGGCCGAGGTCAAACGCGCCGGCAACGATATCTCGGTCATTACCTACGGCGCGATGGTCCATCTGGCGCTGGAGGCGGCTCAGCTACTGGCGAACGAAGCGATTGATGTGGAAGTGGTCGATCTGCGCACGTTGATTCCGCTCGACAGGGAGACGATTTATGGATCGGTGCGCAAGACCAGCAAGGCCATCCTGCTGCACGAGGATAACAAGACCGGTGGGATCGGCGCCGAGATCGCCGCGTTGTTGGCGGAGGAATGTTTCGACTGTTTGGACGGGCCGATTCTTCGTATCGCCCCGCCGGACACGCCGGTGCCGTTCAGCACGCCCTTGGAAGAGTATTTTCTCCCGAAGGCGAGCGATATCGTCGCGGCGGCGCGGAGGTTGGCAAGGTACTAAGAGCGGTGAGTTGTGAACGGTGATGAGTTGAAAACGGTCTCAGATGGCCCATCACTAATCACTCGTCCCTGATCACTCTTCACGAGGCAGCATGGCGACCGACATTAGCATGCCCCAACTCGGAGAAAGCATCGCAGAAGGAACAGTCGTGAAATGGCTTGTCCCGGTCGGGGGGATGATTGAAAAGGACCAATCTCTCTTGGAAGTGGAAACCGAAAAAGTGGCGTTGGAAATTCCTTCTCCGGCAACAGGAGTGTTGACCGAAATCGTCGTCCAGGCAGGAGAGACGGTTCCTGTGGGAACCCTGCTGGCACGAATTGCGAGTACCACTCCTTCCGAAGCCATTAACCGTGTCGGCGGGGTGGTCGTCCGTCCCATGGAGCCGATTCCCGAAGGCGAAGGCCATCATTCTCCTGCGGTCCGACAACTGGCCAAGGCACAGGGAGTCGATCTGTCGCAGGTGAAAGGGACCGGGGCTGGTGGACGAGTGACCAAGAAGGATGTGCAAGACTTCATCGCTCAGAGGGGAGTGCAGGCCAACGTGACCACTCCTGACGGTGGGAAGTCGATGGGGGAAGAAATTCTCCCTTTGACGCAGATGCGAAGAATCATCGCTGATCGTATGGTCAGGAGCCAGCAGACCTCGGCGCATGTGACCACCTACTTTGAAGTGGATTTCTCAAGCATCGCCAAATTCAGAGAGGGCCGCAGCCTCACCTACCTTCCTTTCGTCGTCCGAGCAGTGACCCGTGCCATTCGAGATCTGCCGGTGGTGAACTCTGCGTGGGGTGAACAAGGCATCATCGTCAAGAAAGACATTCACATCGGTATTGCGACGGCGCTGGACGATGGGCTCCTGGTGCCGGTGGTGCGACATGCAGATCGAAAGGGACTTGTGCAGCTTGCCAAAGAAGTCGCGGACCTGGCTGAGCGAGCCAGATCCAAGAAACTGGACCCCGAGGAGGTCCAAGGAGGAACGTTCACGATTACGAACCACGGCGGATTCGGCAGCCTGTTCAGCACGCCGATTATTTATCAACCCCAGATCGCCATCCTCGGCGTCGGCGCGATTCAGAAACGAACCGTGGTCATCAACGAGGGCATTGCAATCCGCCCGATGGGCTATCTCAGTCTGTCGTTTGACCACCGAGTCATCGATGGGGCGACGGCGGATCAGTTTTTGGGGAAGGTCAAGGGCTATCTGGAACAGAGCCATTGGGAGCAAATTCTGTGAACAGGACACAGCAAGCGGTCATCGTCAGCGCAGTACGCACACCGATGGGCAGCTTCAACGGGGTGTTCGGCTCCGTGCCCGCCACCAAGCTCGGCAGCATCGCCGTGACTGAGGCCTTGACGCGAATCAATTTGAGGCCAGATCTTGTCGATGAGGTCTACCTGGGCTGTGTCCTCAGTGCCGGCCTTGGCCAGGCGCCGGCCCGACAAGCCTCGATCGGAGCTGGAATCCCCCATTCGGTTGGCGCCACGACGGTCAACAAGGTCTGTGGGTCCAGCCTTAAGACCCTGATCATGGCCGCGCAGGCCATTGCCCTCGGCGAGGCCAGAATCATTGTGGCCGGCGGCATGGAAAACATGACCCGCGCACCCTATCTGTTGGAGAAAGCGCGGCAGGGGTATCGGCTCGGACATGCGGAGTTGGTGGATAGCCTGGTCAAAGACGGCCTCTGGGACGTCTATAACAATTTCCACATGGGGCACGGCGGGGAACTCTGTGCCGCAACGTACCGGCTCACCAGAAGGGAGCTCGACGACTTCGCGCTGGAGAGTTATCGGCGCGCCCAAGAAGCCACTGCGACCGGGACCTTCAAACGGGAACTCGTCCCGGTTGCCGTGCCACAACGGAAAGGCCCGCCTGTGACCATTACAGAGGATGAAGAACCGAATCGAGTCGATTTGCGCAAGCTGCGCGAGCTGAAGCCGGTGTTTCAGGCAGACGGGGTCTTGACCGTGGGCAATTCTCCTTCCTGTAACGACGGGGCGGCCGCGGTGGTGGTCATGGCGGAAGAGGAGGCGACCAGG
>DASYRC010000059.1:0-139592 GCA_036004925.1 Nitrospiraceae bacterium
TGCTCAATATAGATACCAGCGACGAACGGCGTCGTCCCTGTAATACCCTTGAATCCGCCCCTACCCCAAACCCACGTAAACTCGCCTTTGCATTCGCCTTTCTTTCCAACACATCGTACTTCTCCGTACGCGAGGTCCTTGTCCTTATGGGCCCTCACGATGCAGAGGACAGTCTTCGGTTGCTCTTCGTTCTCACTGATATGGAGAATGGCCTGACAATCCATTTTGGCCGCATGGATCTGCGCAGGTGCCGAGCCTTCGGGAAGATGCTTCACAAATATGGTACCGGTAATAGTGCCGCTAAAGACTCTGTCCCCATCCCCCAGATCATCGATCACGCCCTTTCCCTTCCAGCTCACGGTCGCATGGCCCGCTTCGATGGTTTTTGCCTCGGCCCCGCAGAAGAGTCCCATGCTCATGACGAGGAGGATAACGGTCGGTATAGTGGATTGTCTGAATCGCATGACTACTCCCTTCATCTATTCGGCGTCGTCAGTCCCGCCATTATTTTGTCGGCGTCCTTTCCATTTTTCCCCCGCCAATCGCCCACGAAGGATAAGCCCGCTACGACGAGGACATCAAGGGTGAATTTGGCTCATAATTCAAAGCACACGCGAACATTCTCCTTGCAAATACGACAACCATTTCCCGACTCTGTGGCCCTTGCGTCGTCGTTCGCATCCCTCTTACAATAGGTTCCCTGCGAGGGTCCCATGCCCTTCACGATTCGTCGCTTCCGCCGATTCCCTGTGCAATGCTCCGTCTCGTACAACGCTGGCCCATTCCAAGGACAAGGCACGATCTGGAATCTCTCCTGTACCGGCTGGCGTCTCTCCGGTGATCTGCCGATGCGACCGGGGGAAACCCTCTCGTTGATTGTCACGCTGCCGAACGAGCAACGCATTGAAGTGCCTGAAGCGGTGGTGCGATGGTCAAGGGGACAGGAATTTGCCGTAGAGAACCTCGTGGTCGAACGGCACACCTATGCGCGGCTTCAGCATTATCTGAAACGATTGACCAAGGACTCCCCGTCAATGATCAGCCATCGCTAGTACGGTTGTGTGTCCTAGAGAATCCTGTATGAGCAAGCGAGGGGATCGTGGAAGTCCTCCTTACCCTTCTAGCGGTGATCGCTGCTGGGGCGCTCTTGGTCTTTTTCATGAATTCACGAGTAGGAATGCAACTCGTGCACAAGAAGAGTGTTTCAACCATACTCAATTCTGTTACCGCCATACAACGTGCAGCGCCTCAGACTCCCCTCCACGAGATTTACTATTCTCTTGCGGAAGAAAGAACCAAAAAGAGTAAGTGGCTCGAGGAGTTCGATTATTTGTACGCGTTAAGGGATGCCGGATGTTTCGATCCGAGGACGGCACCACAACCTGAACAATTTGCTGAGTTAATGGCGAGCGTAGAGGAGAAGATTCGACTCCAGGCAAGTGGTGTGGCTAAATGAATTGACGAGGGAACTCGTGGACCGAGTCGAACATCTGATTAATATGGGAATCTGCTAGCGAGCAATACGATGCACTGAATGTGCTCTCTGACTGCTGGAAGGGGGAGGTGCCTTGGATGCCACGCGTTGGGTGTTTGATTCTCCTGCTCTTGGCAGTCATTAGTATTACGCTGGCAATAGCGGCGTTGCACGCTGAAGATGCTTTACGTGTCCAGACGCAATTGACACAGACGACCCAGGCATCACGACAAGGGGGGATCCTTGAAGGCGCACAAATGGTGCAACCTTCGCCGAAGGAACGTGCTGTAGTCAGCCAAATGCTTACTACTAAACCACGTCCAAAGATTTTGAATGATGCCGATATTGAGTACCTGAATGATCTGCTTCACAAGGCAGCATGGTATGGTTTCGAGCGACGAATCGTGCATAAACTGTGGACAGAGGTGAGTGGTAAGGAGTGGCATGATACTGCGGTATCGCAGCCTCCCAAGAATGAAAAATCGCCCTAGACAGGTTGGCCTGGCGAGGAGGTGGCGCCGAACACTACGCACGATCAAGGAGGCTGCTGTGGGATCAATGCTTTCCGGGGGACAGTCCGTGCAGCACTGGGAAACGTGCTCCTGCTTGCGCTCCCCTTGTTTCCCTTGGCTGTGACCGATTCTTCATTGGTCCACGCTGCCGAGAAGTCCGACCTCCTCGACATCAACACGGCCACCGCCGATCAACTTAAAGCCCTGCCTGGTATTGGCGAGGCGAACTCAGAGCAGATCATCAAGGGGCGGTCGCACGGTCGTCCGCAGCGTCCTCTATATGAGCGCAGTCGTGGCGGCGCGGCACAATCCGGTCATCAAAGTCTTCTATCAGCGCCTGCGCGCGGCTGGCAAGGTACCGAAAGTGGCATTGGTCGCGTGCATGCACAAGCTGCTGACGACTCTCAACGCCATGGTCAAACATCGAACCCCTTGGCGTCCCTCAGCGCAGGGCACTTGACAGGCAAGACGGTTGCTAAGCCTTTCCAATACTTCCACATAAACCCTTCTCGGTAGAGATAAAATCCTCTACTTAGAGAGGCTTTGCGCCGGTTTGACCACTTGGTTCTACTTAGGTGGAATGAAGTCATTTTTGGTGTTTTATGCCGTAGATTGAACACGCCTGGAACACGAAGGGTTTCTATCTAGAAATGGCTTGTCACTTCAGCTCGCAGATTGACTTATCGTCTCCACGACTGCCCTTGGTCATTACGCGGAGCTTTACGGTTTCTCCGATTGGAAGGTACGCATTACCCGGTTTAGAGAATTGAAGTCGTCGATCACTCACGATGCAAAGCACAGCGTGCCGACCAGCCTAGAGGTCTCTCAACAGTTGTCCAAGTAAGTCTGAATCAGGCCACTTGCTGAACTTATCTCTGGGCCAGTTTTCTGGTTTTGTGTCACAGTTTTCCGCTGTATAGTGTTCCTCTGACATCAACTACAAAATTTCGGCAGTCCCAACCACAAAATGGAAGTCTTCGAGTATGTTTCCCGTGGTCTTTCTCCCCATCACTGGTATGAAGTTAGTCTAACCATAAGTATTTCTTAGGAAAGGTATTCCTCGACAGGTAACAACAGATGGCACATCACTTGCCTATGCCAATGATCGGGAAGAAACGTTATGAAAGACTACGTCTGTTGTTCACAGCCAAGGCCTGCGGAGCAACGATTGAAGCGGTTCCCTGGCTGACCGCAAGTGAGTGAGTTGCTATAAAAGACCTTATCCTCTTCCCTTGGACAGAGTCACTTATCCAACAATGCGGTACTGAGCACAGATGTCATCCGTTCTCATCATAGACGATTATGAATCTGTACGGAGGTTGGTCCGACAAGCCCTGGAAGGGGCAGGGCACACTGTTGTCGAGGCCCCTAGCAGCCACGAGGGCCTCCGTCTGTTCCGAGAGGCCCCCACCGATGTGATACTGACAGATAGTTTGATGGCCTACCAAGACGGTCTGGAAACAACTCAGAAGCTGCGGCGCGAATTCCCTGACGTGAAAACTATAGTCTTCATTGCTGGAATAGCCGACCGAAGTTTCATGGATCTGGCCAAACTCCTGGGGGCAAATGGGACGTTGATGAAGCCGTTCGAACTCAGAGACTTGCGCGATACTGTGCGGAGCGTTGTGCGGAAATAGGTTGGACAATTTAGTCACTAAAGCTCAGGCCAAGATTGGGAAAATTGGCGCCGTCGGTGATGCTCCTCCCTGCGAAACTCAGTGAGGTCCCGGGTTTGTTCTGGCTGCTTCTCTCTTAGAGCGTCACTTGCCTATGAGAGTAGGATTGACTGGCAGATTGACGAAGAACGTGGTCCCTTGACCGACTTGGCTTTCCACTTCGACGTTTCCGCCGTGCTCCTGGATAATTTGATGGACAATTACCAATCCGAGTCCCGTCCCCTCGCGCTCCAGACTCTCGTGTTTGGTCGTGAAAAAAGGATCGAAGATGTGGTCTAAATTGTCAGCTGAAATGCCGGAACCAGTGTCAGCCACTTCGATCTGCACCCATATATCGCCCGTTGGCCTGGTGAGACAGTGCGCCTTGACCGTCACTCGACCTGAAGCGTTAGTAATTGCATCCATGGCGTTCAAAAACAGATTCATCAGGACCTGTTTGATTTGCTGACGATCCACCAGGATACGCGGTAGGTTTTCCGCCAAATCCTTCGCGATGGTAATTGACTTCTGGCTTGCCTGAATCTCAATAAAATGAAGACAGGACGTTATGATCTCCTTGAGGTCCTCTTCACGAAGCTTAGGTTCCATATACCGAGCATAATCTAATATTTCTTGAATCAGGCGCTCAATTCTCAATACATCGTCCTGTACGACCAGGCTGAATTCGTCCATGAACTCGGGATCGTCTCGGCGAGAGGGCGCCAATTGGACGAAGGTTTTGATGGAGGTGAGAGGATTTCGGATCTCATGGGCAAAGCCACCGGCAATGGTTTCGAGAGAACGGAGACGGTCGGTCCGCCGCATGAGTTGTTGCGAGCGTTTCAACTCCTCATAAAGAAGCGCATTATCCAGTGCAATCGCCGCGTTGTGGCCTAAAATCGCCAACATATTCAAGTCTTCACCTGAGTACATCTTCAGTTGAATGCAGTTTCCCAGGTTGCAGAAACCAATAAGGTATCCTTTGTTGATTAGCGGCATGCAGGCCTCGGCCTCCATCGCTTTCAGCAAGCACAGGATTGGATCCGTCACTGCGACATCGCCGCGGTGTTCCAGCTCTTCCCGCACCACAATGGACTGAACATGGAGAAGGTGCTGCGGCAGCGGGTCTTCCTTCCTGAAGCGTAGCCCCTGCAGACCTTCTGACTCCTGGCCAACGGAGGTGGAAAGGACATAGGCACCTTTCTCCTGGTCGCGGAGATAGAGAGAAGCTGTTTTTGCGCCAAGCACATTAACGAGTGTGCGGACAATCTCCCCGGTGAGCGACTTCAGATCCAGGATCGTCACCAGCGATTTTGAGAAAGCCATCACTGTCTCGTAGGTATCGTGGCTCTCTTTGAATAAGGTCTTCTTGATCTTCATTTCCATGCGCATCCTGAGATAAACAAATCTTCCCGAGAAGAGCGAGAAGGTTGCGACAAGGATTCCTGCCAAAAGATATTGCACTTCTCCTGTGAACAGACGGATCAATAGCAAGATAGTAAAGTAGCAGGCGGTAATAAATGTTACAGGTTCGGCAGAGAGGAAGACCTTCGGCTTTATGATGATATAGATGTCCAACAGTTGGTGTTTCACGAAGGAGTAGCTGACGATGCTCACCCAAACCACCACCATCAAGTAACCGAATGGATAGAGCGCGAGTCCATAGCTGGGTATAAAGTCAACGGAAGCGACATACCCGACTACGAAGGCCCAGAAGATTGTTCTCGGCACCTTGAGTGGAACAATCGCCCCTCTCGGCACCGAACTCAGATAAAGTTGTCGCAGGGCAAGCCCGCTAATACTAAAAAAATAGGCTAAGAAAAGAGGGTGTAAAAGGCCGGCTTTAGGATAGAGCCCCCAAAAATATGAATCGTGTCCATTCACGAGATATGGAGTGGGAAGAATACAGAGAAACGCAGTACCGAGCAGGTAATTTGCAAGTATCAGCTTATCGCCTGTGTGTCGATGCAGACGAACACTGAAGTGGTATACCACCGCCGGAATATAGACGATCCCCAAATAAATACATTTCACCCAGAACGTCGCTTCATCGTCGTCAGTCGTGGAGTAGAGCATCGACGTGCTCACCAACCAGATACAGGCTCCTAAAGAGAGGAGGCCAAAGGTCCTATTGGTAACCGCCGCAGGATTGCTGCGTACAACCCATAAACCGCAGGCGAAGACCAAGAAACCAGCCAACAGTGGTGGAATCGCATAGGGCGTGACGCGCTGGGTAAAGAAGAGAGCTAGGCACATGGGAATAAAGATCAGACCAATCAATAACCCATGGGCGAGTCCTCTGTTTGTGACCACAGCAATATCCATCAGCCGGTATTGGACGATGGCGTAAGTCATGATCATCGGATATAAAACGATCGCAAAATTTCCATAGGGGTAGAGATCGATGCCAAAGATAGGCAAATAGTCTAAGGATCCCCCGAGGTAACCGATCGCGGTCGCCAGGAAGAAATATTCGATCTGACTCCGTTTTTGACCTGATGTGACGCGACGCATTCGGAAGAGCTGGTAATGGCTGTACGATACCAGCATGACCCACCAGACCACGAAGAGAGGGAAGAGCGCGCCGGGTAAAGCGTAGTAGAAGGAGGAAAAAGAAAACCTCACGCCTGAGAAAAACAGGTTCGTAAAGCACAAGGGGAGCACTACCATCCCAGTGGCATAGCAAAGAATCAGGAAAGTTCGTCCGGGAAGGTTACAAAACGCATGCACGAAGTGGTAGAAGAGAATTGGAATCCATACAACGCCGCAAGCATACGCCAGACGCCAGGCCCACAAGGCCTGACTTGGCGTTGGTGCGAGAGCAATCCACATTCCTCCGAAGCCCCAGAGGGCTACGGAGATTGTAAAGATGAACCAGAGCCTATTTAACGGTCTATTGCTACCTTTCCAATAGACAAAATATCCAAATGCCAGGGAGCTTATACCCGTCAACAGTCCAGAGAGTGCGAAGGGATTCATAAACGTATCGCCTTGTTCATGGTTCTCAGGTAAGGGATGACCGCACCGACCAAGAGCGGAACGTGCATCGACACATGACAACTTCTCAGCAAGTAAACAGCAGATGGGTGGGTGTGCCCTGTTCCAGTGTCAGTAGATCTTCCTTGCAAAACTATCATCGCCCTGCAAATGTTTCTAGGCAAGGAATTAGGAAAAATCAGAAGACGTTTTCTGCGGTGTTCTGGAGATGTTCTGGAGATTACAGAGTGCAGTGACAGGTTGTACTAGCCTACTCAGCAGACCCTGAGTTCCGAGGGCTAAGGCTGCGTCTTTCGCTCTCAATCAATGTCAGCGGTCGATACATTTCGTGAGTCGTTGCCAGGAAATGCATCGATCTAATCTGGTCTTATCCTTTCAGGATTAGATTGCCAGGGTGACGGTCGCCGCTCCTTGTTGCTGGAATTGCGTGTAACAAGTCTCAAAGCCCATGAGCATATATTCAAGACTTCGCCGAGTCACAAAGGTGACCTTATCCTGCAATTCCTTCGTGGTCGCGTACATTTTCATGATTTCCAGAGCCTGTTGAGGATGCAGGTCATCATATTTGGCGTGAGCCTCCATCCACCAATAGGCCTTTCTTTCGAGGTGTATGCCGTCTATCCCTTCGTAGTGAGGAAAGCCCTTGACCGTGAGTTTCGCAATCTCCTGGGTAATCCCTTCGATGGCATAATTCGTAGCGCCTACTGCTTCGGCCAGTGTTCCCTGAGTATTAATTGACCAGAGCCAGTGAGTCAGCGCATCGACTTCGGGAAGAGGTTTCACCGTATACAGGTCGGCTCGCTTGATTCCGAAACCCTCGGCCATATAGACCCACTGCTCCGCATGCCGTTTTTCGACCCGTATGTTATCAATAAGAAAACCTCGTGAGATATCATCCTGTGTCTTGGGGATGTTCAGGGCGATCCATTTTGGAAAGGTTTCGATGAACGGATAGAGTTGAGTTAGCCAGGCCCGCATTTGCGGTAACGAAAGCGTTCCAGCCGACGCTTCCTGAAGCAGTCTGCACTTTAGGATCGCATTCCACGTAGGCTCAATGTGCTGTCTCAGGTCCAAGATCCAAGCCGGATGGGGCGTGAGTTTCTTGCCTCTCTTAAACGCCCTGTAGCGTTCTTCTGGATTAGGCGTAGTGGCATTCGTGGAGAGGTTCGCCGCTTCTTTCGCCAGATGGTCCTCTGATATCTGGATGGTGAGGAATGACTTGTCTCGTGTTACGGCGTCCTCCCTTAAAACCTGAACGGCCGAACTCAGGATCCGTTGCTCCCACTCACGAATGGCCGAAAACTTGATTCCGATCTCATATTTGACATGTGGATCGTGGCCAAGCTTTCGACAAAACACAACCTGTCCAGCGACTTGCGCATAACAGGTTTCTCCTCCAAAGCAAAATTGCAGCGCCATCGGGGTCGTGAGATGTAATTCGGTTCCGCTGATGAACCTTAGGCCTGCCGGACTGAGATCGTGTGTGCTGCCGGAGACCTCTTTGCCTTGGGTCCGGAGGCGAACGGGAATCTTGAGTGCTCCCCGTTCATGCGAACGCCGGTCGTGACCGGGTTTCGTGAACGCAGATACTGGCTTTTTATGAACGGTCTCTCTTGACCCCTGCTTGCGAGTCGCATGGGATGGAATAGAAACGCGCTCTTTTTTTAACTTTCGCATCCTCCTCCTCTTTTGGGTCCTTGCAGGTGGAATGGAACAGTCGCAGCAACTTATAGCTGCTTGCCACGTCCCGTAGGTGTCGTCTCTTGACGCCCTAGCTGTTTACTCGTACATGGAGCTATGGGGGCACCGTAGGATGGGCAATTAATCTTTTTTTGTCAAGGAGGGAGGACCTGGCGGATCCGCCAGGCA
Organism: Nitrospiraceae bacterium; assembly: GCA_036004925.1. GTDB lineage: Bacteria > Nitrospirota > Nitrospiria > Nitrospirales > Nitrospiraceae > Palsa-1315. The sequence goes on from DASYRC010000059.1 coordinate 8,508, forward strand.
TGTCCACACAGGGTAAAACCATGTCTGCAGTAAATTAAATGCTGGGACTATTTTGCGCTCAAAAATTAACGCGCAGATTGATCGACCCCACATGAAAGGTTGTCTGGTAAGTGCCGTTCACCGATCCAGGGATAGCGACGGGGTTCATGTTGCCGCTGACCGTGCGAGTTTCATACAGAATGGCCTGATACGCCAGATCCAGGCCGAGTGCTTTGGGCGCCAATACTCCCCTCTCAGCGCTCCCACATTCGAACAGACCCAGAAAACGCCCGTTCTCCTTGCACAGCAGTCCCAATCCGATGGATAGCGAGTGCTGGTCAGCATCCGGCACTGTTGGAAGGAAGGAACTATCGGGTATGGGCGTCTGCGAGTGCCAGTATCCGCCCCGCGCTGCCACCTCCCAATGCGGAAGGGGCTCGAGATGGAGCCACTTGTATTCGGTTCCGATCATAACTGTGTAGGCACTGCGCCAATTCTGAGCAAACGGGATGGTGGTGCCGCTGGAAAGGTGCACGTCCGTGTTTCGTATGGATTTCCAACCTGTATAATCGACATCCATCTCGAGTTTCCACTCATGGTCCTCATTCCGAACTGGCCAGAGTGCGATCCCGCCAGTTAGGACTTGGGGCAGCACGACAGTGGTAGATGCATCGGCTACCGTGGCGCCATTAACGAGAAATTGCCCATTCAAAGGCAACGTGGCTTGACTGCGATACTGGAATCCCACATTGACCAGCGGTTTCCCATCCGCATTGCGAAAGGGGGTGTACAGCAGACTGGCATTGAAACCTCCGGCGGTCCCACCGCCGTTAATTTCTAGCGGCGCTCCGGGTGGCGGCAGACCCGGTCCACCGGAGGAGTTGAATTTTGTCACGGCTTGCCCCGCCCCCCAGAAGGTGAAGAACGTGTAGATATCAGCTCCAAGTCCAATTGAAAACTGGTCATTCAGTTTGTAGGCCAAGGTGGGCTTAATGTCGATCAGCGGGAGTGCCTGGCTAGTCACCGCGGTCGAGAACGGCCCATTGTTAGAATACCGGTATTGAATGCCGAACGGAGAGAGCACGGCAAGCCCAGCCGTGAGATCTCCAAGCGATGTCACCCCTAGATCCTTCAGATTAGCGGTCACGAACAGGTTACTCGGCGGTGGGAAGGCGATGGTGCCCCCGAAGTCCCCTCTAGCTGTGACACCGGCAGGGTTAGTAAAGGAAGTGTGGCCTCCAGCGAGATTCGTGCCCAAGGAAGTCTGCACTCCTCTCAATTGCGTCATCCCAGCAGGATTGTAGTATATCGCGGAAGGATCATCGGCCTGGGCTGTGAACGCGCCACTTTGACCCGTCGCGGAGGCGCTCTGCTCGAGAATGCGAAATCCGGATGCATGCACTATCGAGAGAGAACCTTCGAGGTAAACCATTATGCATGCGAGGAGTAGTGCTGTCGCACCAGCTGTCCGACCCTTCTGCTTCTGACGACGGCAAGAGTTCACAGTTATCAACGTGTTCCATAGACAGGGGGCTTCCTCAGTCTTGGGAACACGGAATCTCATCCTTACTTCCATCGGAATTTCCTCCTTTTTAGGATATGGGTATTCACAGATCTCTGCGAAGCGGGAGTTCTCTCTAGACTCATATGAAGATGGCTTCGACGGTGAGAAACGTGGACGACAAGAATCGGGCAACGATGTACATAGTCGTCTTCTGTGCAGATCGGATTCTAAGGTATAGCAGAAGGGTCCCAATGGCAAGAAAAGTAAAGAACTACGCTCGCCGGTAACCTTCAGAAAACGGACGACAGGGTTTTGACTTGGCCGAAGGACATGGCTTCGTACGGCGGGCGGGTTTCTGGCGCGTTGTTTCCGATGTAGTCGGTGGCTTCGATTTCACGGGTTCTCTCCCATGTCATCCATCACGAATCAGATCGGTGACGGAAAGGCTAGGCCGTCCGTTAGGAGGTGTCACGGTTCTCAGACGCATTTTGGATGGTGAGAGTGACCATTGCTGTCGCCCGTGAAGGGAAGCCCCCGGAAGGCCGGAGACCTGTCCTCATTTTCTTTTTCGCGCAAAGAGATTACGCAGGCTCAGACCATGCTGATTGACCGGCCGCAGAAGGCGACCAACTGGCACAGCCTAGCCCATGCTTTTCACAAATTGTTGCGCTAGGATGTTGAATGCACCCTGGATCTTTGCTCTTTTCTACTGGGCCTCGCGGGAGACGCCCATGTCATTTTTTTGGAGCTTCTAGTATGGAGACCTATTACGTCATTCTGGAAATTCATGAATCAGCGACTCCCGAAGAGATAAAGGATGCGTACCGACTCTTATTACAAGTCTGGCATCCTGACCGCTTTCACCATAGACCCGCCCTTCTGGCGAAGGTAGAGCAGAAGACCGGGAAAATTAATGCGGCTTTCGAGACACTCAGTGACCCTGTGCTGAAACAACGGTATGACGAATGGCTTCGTACTAGCCGTGGACGGAATGCGCAGACTGTTGAGTCAGTGACTTGCCCTTCCTGTCAAACAACGTTTCACTCCCCTCCCGAGCAAAAAGAGAACTGGGATACTTACCAGCGCCGGCACCGAGCTACAGAGGATCCCGACCACAGTGCCGGCACAACACCTCAAGACAATGAGTCTTTACCCCATGTGCGAATGGCTATTTTTGCCATAGCCGTATTATTTGCCGTGGTCCTAGTATTCGCCGTGACGAAAAAATCAAAAATTATTGTTTCCAACAAGCCTGCTCAGACGGATGCGCAGGCGACAGTTCCGAGGAATGAGCCTTTGGCATTCAAAGAAGAACAGGTTCAACCAGCCGTGGCTGTGCAGGAAGGTGTTTCCAAGACACCTGCTCAGACGGATGAACAGGCGACAATACCAAGGAAAGCTCCAATGGCAGAAACCCAACAGGAGCGCCGGAAGGGCCTTGATGCGATACAGCGCCAGATGGCGCAGGCCGCTAGGCGTGCGCCTGCTTCCCCAGCGGATATGATCTCAGCCGTAGACCTCCAACAGTTGGAGATGCTGGCCGCTCAGGGCAATGCGTCGGCGCAGAACCAGCTTGGGCAGCTGTATGACAGTGGGCGGAGGGGTGTGCCGCAGGACTATGCAACGGCGCGGGGATGGTACGAGAAAGCTGCTGCTCAGGGCAATGCGTGGGCACATAACCAGCTCGGGCAGTTGTATGCCGACGGGCGGGGTGTGCCGCAGGATTATACGAAGGCACGACAGTGGTGGGAGCAAGCGGCAGCCCAAGGTGTTACGCAGGCGCAGTACAATCTTGGGCAGCTCTATGCCAACGGGCGGGGTGTGCCGCAGGATTATGCGACGGCGCGGGGATGGTACGAGAGAGCCGCTGCTCAGGGTAATGCGTGGGCGCAGGCCCAGCTTGGGCAGCTGTATGCCAACGGATGGGGCGTGCCGCGGGACTATGCGACGGCACGGGGATGGTACGAGAAAGCCGCCACCCAGGGCAACGCCTGGGCGCAGGCTCAGCTCGCGTTGTTGTAACTAAACGGGCGGGGGCGCAGGACTATGTGGCGGCACCGCAGCAGTGGTGGGAGGAAGTGGCGTTATAGGGGAACGTGGCAGCGCAATTTCACCTCGGTTGGCTGCATGAGCCGGGAGAAGCTGTTTTGCAGAAGGATGTGGGTCACCCTGGCTGGAGCACTGGGAGATGAGAGAGGACCGAGGAACAGAAAAAGCGACGTATTCCATGAGTGAACAGGCATGATGCTTCTGAAGGAATGGTGGAGGTGGTTTGCGCGGCAAAGCCGGCTCAACAAGGTTGTCATCGTTGGATTTTTAAGCGCGTTGGTACTGTTTCTCGTCCCTGTCGTTGTGTCTTGGTTTAATCCGACCCCTATCCATGTAGGCGTCGCCTTCTACACATACGAGCGTGCTTTCCTACTGGAGGGAAACACCAAGGCCTATTTTTATGAAAACCGGAACCTGGTGTCCGATTGCAGTCTGCGGCGAATCGAGCAGACCTTGCCGAAAGGCCGCGCCAGGACCCCTGATCCGCAGTCCTGGGTCTTGATCAAGTTTCTCCTTGAAAATGTGTCAGACCAGAACATCACGAACCTCCGCATGGACATCAGGTCTCCTCTCCTGCGTCCCACCACGACTCTGTTTGCGACATCGAATGTGGAAGCCACAGGGGCATGGGACACCACGGCGAAGAATGCTCCACGCGCGTATGTAATCTCTATACCAGCCATCGCATCAATGACGTCAGCTGTCATCAGTGTGAAGACTCCAATCGATGACACATTGCGTCAGTTTATTTATTCGGACCATGGTCGGATGACGATCCAGGTGGCCCATTTGTCAGCGGACCAGTTCGGGACGTTTCCACTCAAACTCTCTCGCCTCAATGCCATGAAGATTTTGAACCGGGAGGGTGTCCTGCGAACCGGCGACGAAACGTTCGCGAATGAAAAGATTGAGTTTACGATGCTCCGTCCCGACGAGCCCGATCTGAAAGATGAAAACGTGTCGTATTCACTTCTCTCGAAGGCGCATGTATGTCCAGAGGGAATGGCGGGCGACTGGTAGGATTTGGCGATGACGGTGGACGGCAAGACGGGGGTACTCTAGGTTTCCGCCAATTTCTGTGGGCGTCTCATCGGACGGAGGCTTGCCTCGAGTCCCAACAGCGCAGCCGTGACGGTCATCCATGCTGGTGAGCCGAATGGCGCATGCCGATGCAAACGCTGCCGGATCTGATGCACCCTGCATCTGTCAACGACCCGTTCACCCCGCCTGGATCCAGGTGAGACGGGTCTGCTTGCCACATATCCCCTGCTCCCCTCACATTGTTATGCGCGACCCTGACGAGAACGCGATTCTTTCCATATTTAACAGTTGATCGATTTATCAGTTGACAGAAAAAGACTCCAAGGCTACACAGTTTGCATGGCCATACATCCCCTCGCAGGTCAGCCGGCGCCGGCATCGGTCCTTGTCGATGTATCGAAGCTCATCGCAGCCTATGCTTCAGAGAAGCCCGATGCAATGGTTCGTGAGCAACGAGTGGCCTTTGGCACGTCTGGACATCGGGGGTCTTCCTTCAAGCGAAGCTTTAACGAATGGCATATCCTGGCCATCACGCAGGCGATCTGTGAATATCGAGCCAGGCAGGGCACACACGGGCCTCTGTATCTCGGCAGAGATACACACGCACTATCGGGACCAGCCTATGCGAACGCGCTCGAGGTGTTGGCAGCGAACGGCGTTGAAGCGATGATCGATCAGGATGGAGGGTACACCCCCACTCCGGTCATCTCTCACGCGATCCTCACCTATAATGGAGGGAGAACATCGGGACTCGCCGATGGCATCGTGATCACCCCCTCACACAATCCACCGGAGGACGGCGGCATCAAGTACAACCCACCTCATGGTGGGCCGGCTGATACCCAGGTGACGAAATGGATTGAGGATCGCGCGAATGCCCTCCTTGCCGCTGATCTGCGAGGCGTGAAGCGTGTGGCGTACGACCAGGCTCGTCGTGCGAGCACGACCCACCAGCATGATTACCTCGGCACCTACATCGGTGATCTCGCGCAGGTCATCGAAATGGACGTGATTCGATCAGCCAGGTTGAAGCTCGGCATCGATCCGCTCGGCGGGTCCGGTGTGGCCTACTGGCAGCCGATGGCAGAGCGGTATGGCTTGAACATTGAGATGGTGAATCCTGCCGTCGATCCGACGTTTTGCTTCATGCCGCTCGATTGGGACGGCAAGATTCGTATGGACTGTTCTTCGCCCTATGCCATGGCGAATCTCATTGCGCTGAAAGATCGTTTCGATGTCGCCTTCGGTAACGATGCCGACAACGACCGGCATGGGATCGTCACCCGCTCTGCCGGTCTGCTGAATCCCAATCACTACCTCGCCTTGTCCATCTTTTACCTCTTTTCAACTCGTCCAGGGTGGAAGCCTGATGCCGGGATCGGTAAGACGTTAGTGAGCAGCAGCCTCATCGACCGCGTGGCGGTGAATCTCAATCGGAAGCTTGTCGAAGTGCCGGTCGGTTTCAAATGGTTTGTGGGCGGCTTGCTCGATGGCTCGCTCGGATTCGGCGGAGAAGAAAGCGCAGGGGCATCGTTCCTTCGCCGGGATGGATCGGTCTGGACGACTGACAAGGATGGGATCATCATGGATCTGCTGGCCGCGGAGATGATGGCCAAGACCGGCCGCGATCCAGGTGAACTGTACCGGGAACTGACCAAAGAACTCGGAGAGCCGGTGTACGAGAGGATCGATGCGGCCGCGACGGCGGCGCAGAAAGCCATCCTGTCGAAACTCTCACCAGACCAGGTAGAGGGCACAGAATTGGCCGGCGACAAAATCGTCGCAAAACTGACGACAGCCCCTGGCAACGGCGCGTCAATCGGCGGATTGAAAGTTGTTACCGAGCAAGGGTGGTTCGCCGCCCGCCCCTCCGGCACCGAGGATGTCTATAAACTCTACGCAGAAAGCTTTCGCGGAAAAGATCATCTCAAGCGGATTCAAGAGGAAGCGCAGGCGCTCATCACCAACGCTCTGTCATTAAACAAGTAACAGACATACGTGTCCATCTATGATGTGCATGAGCTCAATACATGTTTGAGTTAAGCAGTGTGGCGGTCCTGATCTGGGGAATGCTCTTTGGGGCCATCGGCTTTGGCTACTTTCTGTATGGGAAAAAGCAAAAGGCCATCATCCCGCTCTGTGTAGGAATTGTCCTCTGCGTCTTTCCCTACTTCATTGACAACGTGTACGTTTTAGTCGGTGTCGGCGTGACCCTGATTGTAATTCCATATTTTGTGCGAGTGTGAAGTGAACAGAACGGTCCCACCAGGTCGAGTGACAAGAAAAATAAGCAAGGCATAGCTCGTGGTGAAGAGAGGATCAATCGGCAGGATTTCGACTTAGATGAAGCAGAGGTCGAGGCCCGTGACTTTAAAATAGGCCAACGAAAGAAAGCTCGCGATATCTGCCGAAGAAACCATAGATTGTGGAGGGCCATGAAGCTGGGCAGCCTAATCAGCTTCGATTACAGACCATTCCATGAGGAGGCCCGATGAGCACAGAGCGCCGCTCCGCCCCGCCCCGCCCCGCCCCGAATTCGCGTCTATTACTTCGGCACCTGCTTCTTCACTTGGCATTCTCACTTACTCTTCTGGCAGCCTCCCTGGGGGTTGGCATGTGGGGTTACAGCTACTTCGAGCATCTCCCTTGGCGGGATGCCTTTTTGAATGCGGCCATGCTCCTAGGCGGGATGGGGCCAGTGAAGCTAGATTTGTCAGAACCCGGGAAAGTCTTCGCAGGGCTCTTCGCGCTCTACTCAGGGTTGGTCGTGATCGCCGTCACCGCTCTCCTGCTCGCTCCGGGCATTCATCACATTATGAAACGGGTGCACTGGGAGGATCGATCAGATACAAAGTAACCGGGACGAGGTTGTCCTTCGTCGCGTGCGTCATTCACCCCCGCCCACTCCCTGGCGCTCATATTCTACTCGCGCGGGCTCCGGAAGACGTGCGATACGACAGCGTCATGTTTGCCCCCCTATGTCTGTTACAAGGGATCTTCGTCATCGTGGATTTGTACCGTAGTAGGATCCTACCCTGTTCCCTACCTGGTATATCGTCAACTTCCTCGTCAGACCCGCCGCTCGCCGATTCCTAGTCGAAGCGCCTCCACATCCAACTCATGCTCTAGACGGTGCAGCACTTCATCACTAATGGTACCGTCGTTACGCAGGCCGATCACCGCAAGGCGTTCTGCCGTCAACGTCTCATGCCGCAAACGCCGGAACGCCTCGGTGGCATCTGGCGTACAGTCAGCAACGCTTCCATTCTTGGCATAGCGCTGTACGCGGCCGCCATAATGCACGCGCATCTGATCGAGGTGCTCGGCAATGGGCCATCCTTCGTTTGCGACCTCATCCAGGCGTACAAGAGCGGCCGTCGCCGCATGTTCCCGCGCCTGCATCTCCTCACGTTCCAGAGTCCCCTCTTCTCTTAAATTAAAAACGCGGATCAGAGGAGGAAGTGACAAGCCCTGTAAAACCAATGTGGCGAATATTACCGAGAAGGTGATCAATATGATTTCCGCCCGAAAGGGAAACGGCGTTCCGGCTGCAGTTGTCAGCGGCAGCGCTAATGCCGCCGCAAGAGACACGATCCCCCGCATGCCGGTCCAGCCGATAATAAACAGACTCGACCACGCCGGCATCGGATCGCGCGCCCGCAGCGAGGGGTTTAACAGTCTCGGGATCCACGCGGCCAGCGGTACCCATATCAGGCGTACCACGATCGCGGTAACGCTCACAAGTGCTCCGCTGAGAATGAGTGGTACAAACATTCCAGATGGGAGGGCCTCCCGGAGCGCACCAAGTTGCAGACCGATCAGAATAAAAATGACAGCGTTGAGCACGAACACAAGGAAGTCCCACACCGCCCTCGCTTGAATCCTTGTCGTCGGCGCAACGGCCTCGCTGAAATGTTGGCGAAGATAGAGACCTCCGGCCACGCAGGCCAGTACGCCCGAAGAGTGAGCCTGGTCGGCCAAGACCCAGGCGATGTACGGGGCTAGGAGCGTGATCGCAATCTCGCTGAAACTGTCTTCCATCAATTTCAGCGCCCAGCGGGCCACCAACCCGACCAAGAGTCCGATCACGACACCCACTGCCGCTGCCATGAAGAAGTCCTGCACTGTGTCGCTGAACGTATAGGTGCCACTGATCGCCGCCATCACCGCGGCACGATATAGAATGAGCGCCGTCGCATCATTCACGAGACTCTCTCCTTCCAGGATCGTGACAGCGCGGCGTGGAAGGCCTAATCGCTTCGCGACCGCAGTGGCCGACACGGCGTCGGGCGGTGAAACAATTGCCCCCAGTGCAATTGCTCCGGCCCACCCCAATCCCGGCAGCCAGATGTGGGCGACCATCGCCACGGCGGCGGTTGTCGCCAAGACGAGTCCAACCGCCAGTAGGGTAATCGGGCGAAGGTTTGAACGAAAATCACGCCAGGAGGTGAAGTAGGCTGCTGACCAGAGAATAGGGGGAAGGAAGACCAGGAACACGACATCAGGATCCAGTCGCAGCGTCGGCACGCCGGGAATGAGGCCTAAGACCAACCCTCCGATCACCAACAAGATGGGGTAAGGTATCACGAGTTTGCGCGCGATCGCCGCAAGGGCGAGCACGGCTATCAACAGCAAAATAACCGTTTCGAGTTGATGAAGGCTCTCCATATCGTGTCAATGGTACGCGAATCGCCCGTGCAAAGAACAGGGACCTTCTGAGCCCTTGATCTCGACCTTCTCAGACGGAGACCTGCTTAATCCCCCTCTGCACGTATCAAAGATGAGCAGAATAAGACTCGCCTAATAGGATGTTCAAAAAGGCTGTTCAACGCCACAGACCATGGCGCGTAAAACGCGCGACATACGAGAAAGGCGCGATCCGAAGTTCCGAAAACCTCGAACTTCGGACCTCGAACCGTCGTCCATCTCGCTCGCCACGCCTGTCTCGCTCGGCTATTCCGCGGGGGTGTTCGCCCCTTGTCCTAGACGTGCAGACCATCGAAGTTTCGGCGTACCAAAATAGTTTTTCGCAGCCTGTTAAGGCTCGCACTCAGACGTAAAATGCAAAAGAATGGGTGGTGAAACCTAGTTATGTGGAAAGAGGAGAGATCGTCACCCGTTGAAAGACTTCCGCATACATACCAGCCGGGGCGCTGGCCTTGGGATCGACGAACACGGCTCGCCAACGGTTCAATCCCAGGATTCCTTCCCCATAGGGTATCGTTGCCACCTGACTTTGATGCTCCGCGATGGCGGCCATCTTCTTGGCCACGTAGCGGTCTATGTATTCAAGGCGGTCCCAGGTAGCGAAGGGACCCCAGATTTCATAAGCCCAGATGCCACCATTGAGAACGATGCCGGCTTCAAGCACGCTTTCTCTCGCCAGCTTGCCGGCAAGGCGATGGGCCGGATGTCGGTCTAGTTCTTCATCCAGTGTATAGACTTCGGTTGGCTGGAGGCGGGCGAGCATCTCGACGAGTCTCCGTTTGACGACCGCTGTATTGATCTCGTCCGCTGCATCCGGTTCGCCACAAAAGATCACGTCTTTTACTCCCAAAACAACGGCGGCACGGAGGGCCTCCTCTCTTCTTACTTCGGCCATCCGCTGCTCCGTCAACGCGAATGGGTTTGATGACCGGCCACCGTTCGTCACGACGACGGATGTAATTACAGCCATGGACTCCACCAGTTTAGCGACCGTCCCGCCCATGCCGATTTCCATGTCATCCGGATGAGCGCTGATGATGACGACGTTGTTGTGGCTCATGGCCGAGGCATATCCCTTAGACGTCGGGGGCTACCTGCTGTTCTGCGTGGTAGGAACTGCGGACGAGTGGGCCGGATTCGACGTGGGTGAAGCCAAGGGCCATCCCCTCCACTTTTAATACGGCAAACTCGCTGGGATCGTAGAAGCGTGCAACAGGCAGATGCTGTCTCGTCGGTTGGAGATATTGGCCGATGGTCATGATGTCGCAGCCGACGGAGCGCAGGTCGCGCATGACTTCGCGTGCCTCGTCCATGGTTTCTCCCATCCCGAGGATCAGCCCGGACTTCGTGCGCATGCCCCATTGCTTCGCCTTGCCGAGTAACTCGATCGATCGCTGATACTTTCCTTGTGGTCTGATAGCAGGAAACAGCCGCCGGACGGTTTCGATGTTGTGATTCAGAATCTCCGGTATCTCGGCGCAGACCATCGCGAGGGCTGTCTCATTCCCTTCGAAATCTGGAATCAAGACTTCAATTGTGCAGGCTGGGCTGAGCTGTCTGGTCTGGCGGATCGTTTCGGCAAAGATCGCAGCGCCGCCATCTTCCAGTTCGTCCCGGTTCACCGATGTGATCACGGCATGTCTAAGGCCTAACACCCGGACCGCTTCCGCGACGCGATGCGGTTCTTTATAATCGATTGCCGCCGGTCGACCTGTCTGGACTGAACAGTAGTGGCAGCGTCTGGTGCAGATGTCGCCCAGGATGAGGAAGGTCGCGGTGCGTGCGTTCCAACATTCCCATCGGTTCGGGCAACGCGCTTCTTCGCAGATGGTATGGAGCTTGAGCCGGTCCATCGTCTGCTTGATGTCGAGGTAGTCTGGACCGGTTTTCGCTTTGACTCTGAACCAGGATGGGAGGCGTTGCGAAAAGCGTAGGGCCGGCGGATGGCCGATAGGCGGAGATGAATCAGCCGTAGAAGTTCTCAGTTGGCTAAGGGGTACAAAGCTCATCGAGTCTCCTTCGACGGAAGTAACTCCGAGGGGTGTTCCAGGATACGTTTAAACTCTTTCAGGAAGCCGGCCCCCTGCACACCATCCAGAGCCCGGTGGTCGCAGGATAACGTCACCTTCATGCGCCGACCCGCCTTGACCGTGCCGTCTTTGACGACAGGAACGTCGCGGATGGTGCCCACGGCGATCGATGCCGCCTGAGGGGGGATGAGGACCGCAATGAAGTTTTCCACGTCGAACATTCCTAAGTTTGAGATCGAGAAGGTGGCGTCTGTGTATTCCTGCGGCTGTAAGCGTTTCTCCCTGGCCCGGTCGATCAGCGTGCGCGATTCGGCTGAGATATCATCCAGTGACTTCGCGTCGCAATTGCGAATGACCGGCGTGATCAAGCCGTCATCGAGGCCGACGGCGACGCCTATATCAATGCGCGCATGTCGCCTGATGGCCTGGCCGGTGAATGACACATTGATTTCCGGATGGCGGGTGAGCGCGATCGCTGCGGCTTTGATCAGCAAGTCGGTGACGGAGGGATGCGTGGTTCGGTCCTGTTTGAACTGATCACGGAACCGCTCTGCCTGCTCCATATTGATCTCGCTCGTCAGATAAAAGTGCGGTACCGGCGCTTTGCTCTGTGTCGTCGCTCGGGCGATTGCTTTCCGCATCTGGCTCAGTGGTTGGTCTGTTCCGGCCGGCAGCAACGGCGCTGCCGGCACCGGGGCTTTCACGACATCTTCTTCCACGATTCGCCCGCCAGGACCGGTTCCGGTGATGGTGGAGAGATCGATTCCCCGGTCGGCAGCAAGCGATTTCGCGCGAGGCGAGGCGACGATACGAATTTCTTCTGAAGTCGCTGGTGAGGCGGGCGCAGGACCGGCAGCAGCCGGCGCGCTGGTCCTGGTTTCCCCGCCGGCCGATGGCGCGGCAGTGATCGTGTCGGTCAATGCCGAGGTGATGTCCTCATCCGGTCCGCCGATGACGCCGATCAACGTTCCAGACATCACGGTTGCGCCGTCCTGCACCAGGATCTTGCGCAGGATGCCGGAGGCGAAGGCTTCGAGATCCATGATGGCCTTGTCGGTTTCGATTTCAGCGAGCGCCTCCCCTGCCTGCACCGGATCCCCTTCACGTTTCTTCCACGCAAGGAGGACGCCCTCTTCCATCGTGTCGGTTAATTTTGGCATTACGACGCGACTAGCCATGTGTGTCCTCACTTTGTCGCAGGAAAGAGCGAAATAATCGTTTCAGCCATCCGCCCTCTTGCTCCGTAGCGCGCGCCGGGTCTGGATACTCCATCCAAGGCTCCTGAGAACCTAAGTAGGCACCCTCACGGACGCTTAGTTGACTGCGGAGTTGCGAGTAGCCCTGTTCTTGGAGAATGCGAATTAATTCCTCGAGCGCCGCCCTCGGTGTGTCGTATGCCGCGGTCACCACGCGCGTCGTTTCATATCGAAGAATGGCTTGATATCCTCCATCGATGTGTTCAAACACGACTGGCCTGCTGAAGCCGCGTTCGCGTGCATCCAAGCCGGCCAATTGATGCTTCTCCTGTGCCTGGTCTGACATAGCAAATTCCGGATAGAAAGCCGTGCGAGACGGGCGGGACGCGTGAGACGAGCAAACGAGGTGGAAATCTAATCTGTCCACGTCGTGCCTTTCTCGCATATCGCGCGCGCCACGCTTATCCTAATGTCAGAGAGCCCGGAACACTGCCAAGAGATCACTCAATGCAATGGTCTTGTTCCGCAGGATAGCGCGCTGCGCCTGCATCGGCTCCATCGCTGAGGTTCGCTCATGGCCGCCTTTCAAGATGGCGGTTCCGAGGGCAAGCACGTCCTTGCATTCCTTCTCGACTTTGCTCTTGACCACGGGATTCACCGCCAGAATGTCCGCCATCGTTGCGCGCGTCTTGGAGAGATGCGCGTGCAGTTCCTCGTCCGGGTATGTTTTCCGGGCCGCCTCATCGAGGCAGCGATCGAGATACTGCGTCAGGAACACATACAGTCGAACAATCGTCTCCGTAATCTCGATATGACCGAGAGCCTGGGCTTGTGACGACATAGGTAAACGTGCCTCCTTTCTTCGTCTACTGTGCGCCGCATAGTGCTTTGACAGCTTCGATGACACGCTCCTTGTCCGGAATGGCGGCATCTTCCAATGGGCGACTATAGGGCATCGGCACATCTTCTCCGGTGACGCGCTGAATGGGGGCATCCAGGTAATCGAACGCCGTCGCGTACACGCTCTCGGCAATCTGCGCACCCAGCCCGCAAAAACGCCAGCCCTCTTCGACGATCACGAGACGCCCGGTCTTTTTGACCGAGGCCACGATCGTTGGTAGGTCTAAGGGTTTGAGGGTGCGGGGATCGATGACCTCGACCTCGATGCCCTCTCGGCTCAATCGATCGGCTGCCTCCAGCGTCAGCAGGAGCATCTTCGAGTAGGCGACGATCGTCGCGTCGCGTCCGGCACGCTTCACCTCGGCGACACCGATGGGGATCGTGTACTCACCGTCTCCGACATCCCCCTTCATTCCGTACAGCAATTGCGCTTCGATGAAGATGACAGGATTGTTGTCACGGATCGCGCTCTTCAGCAAGCCCTTCGCATCGTGCGGCGTGGCCGGCGCGATCACTTTCAATCCCGGCACGTGGCAGAACCAGGCTTCCAGGCTTTGCGAATGCTGCGCGCCTAACTGGTGAGCTGCGCTGCCCGGTCCACGAATCACTAGCGGCACAGACAGTTGCCCTCCCGACATGTAATGAATTTTAGCGGCATTGTTGACGATCTGATCCAATGCCAGAATGCCGAAATTCATGGTCATGAGCTCGACGATGGGATGCAACCCCGCCATGGCGGCGCCGATTGCCAGGCCCGTGAAGCCGGCTTCCGTGATCGGGGTATCCACCACCCGTTGAGGGCCGAATTCTTCCACGAAACCCTTACTGACCTTGAAGGCGCCCTGGTAGTAGCCCACTTCCTCGCCGATCAGGAAAATGCGCGAGTCTCGACGCATCTCCTCTCGCATGGCCTGGTTCAGAGCTTCCCGATAGGAGAGCAACATGGATGCTCTTACTCCTCCTGCATCACGTGGGTATGCAAGGCCGATGGGACTGGAAAAGGACTCTCATCCGCGAACTTGACGGCGGAAGTCACGACCTCACCGACTTCCCGCTCGAGCTGTTTGAAATCAGTCTCGGCGCCTAGGTTGTTGCTCAGGATCGTCTGCTTCAGCATTAGAAGAGGGTCGCGTTTGCGGTGATCCTCTACTTCTTCTTTGGTTCGGTAGTGTCCGTGTGCCGGATCTGACATTGAATGGCCCAAGAAACGGTAGGTCATCGCCTCGATGAAAAATGCTCCCTGCCCTGCGCGCACTTGCTCGACGACCTTGGCCATCACATCGCGCACGGCCAGTACATCCATGCCATCCACGCGCTCAGCCATGATGCCATAGGAGCGGGCCGTTTCTGCCACGTCCGCATAGAGTGCAATGGCCCGTTCAGCCGGTGTCCCCATACCATAGCGGTTGTTCTCGCAGATAAAGATCACCGGAAGTTTCCACAAGGCCGCCAAGTTCAGCGCTTCGTGTGCCTGGCCGCTCGGGATCGCCCCTTCACCAAAAAAGCAGACGGTCACGAGGTCGAGTTTTTGATATTTGGTCGCGAAAGCCAGGCCTGTGGCAAGGGGAATATGGCCCCCGACAATGGCGTAGCCGCCCATGAACCGGCGCGGGGCATCCACCAGGTGCATGGAGCCCCCTTTGCCCTGGCACAGGCCCGTCGCTTTGCCGAACAGCTCTGCCATCACGTGGCCAGGGTCGGAGCCCCGGGCGAGACAGTGCCCGTGGTCGCGGTACGCGCTGATCGCGTAGTCATCCGGTCGAAGCGCTGCGATGGCCCCGACCGCAATGGCCTCTTCGCCGATATAGAGGTGCAGGAAACCGGCAATTTTTGCGAGAGCGTACATTTCCGCCGATTTTTCTTCGAACCGACGGATCAGCAGCATTTGACGATAGAGGAATAGTACGTCGCTCCGGTCCATACTTGGCACTACCATTATCAAGAGCCTAGCCGAGCGAGACTGGCTGGACTGGTTCATCTGGTTTGTTTCGTTCATCTGGTTTGTCTCGCTCAACCAAACAAACCAGATAGACTAGATAAACAAGAGAAATCATTCAGGTTTCGTGCTTCACGCGCCACGGTGTGTGGCGCTGGCGGACTGTTTCGGCTATCCTGTCAAACAAGCACTTTCACGTCCGTGCCTTCGACCTTTACTTCATACCGCTCTACCTTCGCCGCGGGATTCGCCACGCAGGCGCCCGTGGTGACATCATATTGCCAGCCGTGCCAAGGACAGGTCACGACAGATCCTTCGAGTTCTCCCTCGCCGAGCGGGCCGCCCCGATGGATACAGGTGTTGTCGATTGCGTGGAACGTCCCGTCCACATTAAATACCGCGAGGGTTTTGCCGTTTACTTCTGCGACGATCCCTTGGCCCGGTTTCACATCGTCTGTGCCTGTCACTCGCACGTATTCTCCCATCGCCTCCCCCGTCCTTTCATCTGTCGGTTAGGTTTTCGCAAACGGGTTCTTGATTTTGCTCAGCAGGCTCTCGATCGGAGGAACTCCCTTTGCGGCACCGGTGACTTCCGCGATAATTTTCTGTGCGATCTCCCGGAACGCCGCCGATTGCGGAGACGCCGGATCAGCCACGACAATCGGGTTGCCAGAGTCGCCGCCATCACGGATCGCCGGGTCGATCGGCACTCGACCGAGGAACGGCACCCCGAGTGTGGCGGCAGCCCGCTCCCCTCCCCCGTGCGAAAATATATCGGTCCGTTCGCCACAGTGACCGCAGAGGAAGTAGCTCATGTTCTCCACAATGCCGAGAAGCGGCACATTCACCTTTTGGAACATCATCATGCCTTTGCGAACATCGTGCAGGGCCACTTCCTGCGGGGTCGTGACGGTGACCGCGCCGGTCAGCGGGATCAATTGTGTAAGGGTGAGCTGCGCGTCCCCGGTGCCAGGCGGCAGATCAATGAGCAAGTAATCCAGTTCGCCCCACAGCACGTCTCGAAAGAGTTGTTGAATGGCGGTATGGACCATCGGTCCTCGCCAGACCACGGCAGTGTCTTCCGGGACGAAAAATCCCATGGAGATGAGCTTGACGCCGTGACTTTCGGCTGGAGCGATCTTGCCGTCTGTCTGTTCCGGGGGCTTGGTCACGCCCATCATCATGGGAATGTTCGGACCATAGATATCCGCATCGAGCAGGCCGACCTTGACGCCGGTTAAGGCAAGGGCGACAGCGAGATTGACGGAGACCGTGGATTTGCCGACCCCGCCTTTGCCGCTGCTGACGGCGATGACATAGTTGACGCCAGGAATGAGGTTGTCTTTCCCGTGACCAGCCTGGGGTCCAGCGGGATTTTGATCAGCCATGACGCGCTCCTCTTCTACGTGCACAATCGAATATGACTGGCTCTGGGGCCAGCCACTCCATCATAAGCGAAGGACAGGGTGAAAGAAAATAGGTCTATTGCGCTATGGACGGTGGCTCAATGGGGGATTGCCTAGAGGAAAGATCAAACAGTCTGTCGGGAGAGTTTTTCGCGAACCGATTACCCGACGGTGGGGTCATTGCGGCGAAGATTGGTGGCAAGCCCGAACAGCGAGAGAGTGTAAATGATCCATTTCGAGGGATCGAAATTGTACCACTTCGGTCCGTTGCGAAAATCGCGCGCGTAGGCGTGATGAAAATTGTGATATCCCTCGCCAAAACTGACGAAGGAGATCAGCCAGCTATCGCGGCTGCTGTCCTGCTTGCTGTGGGGCTGTGTCCCCACCATGTGACAGAGTGAATTGATCGTGAAGGTGGAGTTCAGCACCATGAACATCCGGAAGAGACCGCCCAATAAGAAAGCGCTGATGCCGCCCTGCCAGCTGCCGTGCCAAATACCGAGGACAAAAGGGAGTAGAAGTCCCGTGACCACAATCGGCCAGTAGTATCGATCTTGCCACATCACGACAGGGTCGCGGCGCAGACGGATCTCGTACTTCTGCGTGCGATAGGGGGTATCGTAAAAGAGCCAGCCGCAGTGGCTGTGCCAGAATCCTTTGGTGGCGTTGTAGGGATCTTCTTCTTCATCAGTCTTGGCGTGATGGCGGATATGGTCACCGCCCCACTTGAGGGCGGAATTTTGCATCGCCCAACCACCGGCGACCAGGATACAGGCCTTGACCCAGTTCGGGCACTCGAAACTCTGGTGCGACACCAACCGATGATAGCCCACGGTGATGCCCATGCCCGTGACAATGTACATCACTAAGGACAGGACCCAGTCGAAGGGGCTGAACCCGTAGTAATAACCGTAGAGTGGGATGCCGATAATCGTGGCGACGACGATAGCGCAGAATAGAGCCAAGTTTAACGGCACAAATACGTCTTCTGTCTGTGTCGCTTCAGATGTTGTAGCGAGCATTACTTCTCCTTGGAGCACTTACCCATCGCTTCACCGCAGTATGTGAAGGGGAGGACGTAGCAGTCAAGACAGTATACCGAATTTGTGCAAAGGTTTCAACAGAATGCTCGCAGTGTATACTGATGTTGTTCTTTCATCTCACTGCCAGTGGGGGTGTAGATGCCGACAATTTCTTCCCCTCTCGAGCCTGCGGTCTACCGTATCGGTGAACAGCTCGCTCGTCTCTCTGTCGGACGTACTCCGACACTCTTTGAGCGCCGTTGGTGGTCGCAAACGGCCCTCAACCTGGCCATGCAGGACAGCCGCTTCAAGACACAGCTGTTTCGATTCATTGATGTCCTGCCATCGGTCACAGATGACGAGGAGGTGGTCGCGCTGGCTCGCGAGTATATGGGCGATGGAGACACACCACTCTTCGGCGGCCACTGGGGGCTCAAAGCCCTTTCCGCCACTACCTTAGGGGCTCGGCTCAGCGGCAAGGCAATCAGAAGCCAGGTCCAGCACATCGCGCGCACTTTCATTGTTGGAGCAACAGTCGAGGAAGCGGTGCCGCAGTTGACCGACCTTTGGCAGCATGGGCGAGCCTGGTCCATTGATTTATTGGGTGAGGCCACCATCAGCGATCGTGAGGCTGATCGATACCGCGATCGCTGTGTGGAAGCCCTGACCCTGCTCGCGCGTGAGGCGGCCTCGTGGCCGTCCCATCCCTTACTGGAGCGGGACCATCTCGGACCGATACCGCGGGTTCAGCTTTCCATCAAAATCTCCGCCCTCTCTCCACACCTCGACCCGATCGATCCGGAAGGAAGCTACCATTCTGTAGCGACGCGGCTTCAACCTATCCTCGATCAGGCGATGCGCCTCCCCGCGTCGGTGATCTTCGATATGGAACAAGTCGATACGAAGGCTTTGCTGGTAGAGATCTTCACCAGGCTCTTCGCAGAGCCATCATACAAGACCTATCCGTATGCGGGTCTCGCATTGCAGGCCTACCATCGGGAAACGGAACGAGATATCGAGGGACTCCTGTCCTGGGTTCACCGACGTGGGGCGCCCATCACGATTCGACTGGTGAAAGGAGCCTATTGGGATTCTGACATGATCCGCTATCGGCAACGAGGCTGGGCTGTTCCTCTCTTCGAGCGCAAGGTGGAGACGGATGCCAACTATGAAGCGCTCACGCATCTTCTTTTATCTCAGACATCCCAGATTCGACCGGCCTTCGGTACGCACAATCTCCGTACGTTGGCCCACATCGAGGCGGTTGCGGAATCGCTCGGGCTACCTCCAGAGACCTGGGAATATCAGATGATCTTCGGCATGGCCGAGCCCTTTCAGCATGCGGTTACGCAGTATGGGCGTCGCTTGCGGCTCTATACCCCGGTGGGAGATCTGCTTCCTGGCATGGCCTATCTCGTACGACGATTGCTGGAAAATACTTCGAATGAATCGTTCCTGCGGAAGGAGTATATGGAATCCCAGCCATTGAGCATGTTGTTGGCTCCGCCTGTTCTTGAGGGACTGATTCAAAAACATCCCCTCGCGTCTCAGCCGGCCGGTATGCAGGAGTTTCGAAATGAACCGCAGCGGGATTTTGCGCAAGCCGACAGCCGAGTGGCGATGCAGGGGGCCCTGGCGACCGTGCGGTCGCAACTGGGTCGGCAGTGGACTCCGTCGTCCAAAGGGCTGTGCCTGACGGGGCCGGTCGTCGAGTCTCGCAACCCCGGGCGTCCAGATGAAGTCGTGGGCCGGTTGTCCAGTGCGAGCTCGGAGGATGTCGAACAGGCGGTGCGCCGGGCGGTTCAGGCAAGGGAATCCTGGCGCGACTGCACAACGGAACGGCGAGTGGACATCATGCGTGCTGCCGCCGCGCTCATGCGGGTGCGGCGCGATCAGTTGACGGCATGGGAGATATTGGAATGTGGGAAGCCGTGGCGAGAGGCAGATGCGGATCTCGCGGAAGCGATCGACTTTCTGGAATTTTATGCGGGAAACTGGCGCAGGCTTGCTTCCCCAAGACGGTTAGGACAGGAACCAGGTGAACTGAACCAGCGTCTCTATAGCCCTCGTGGGGTGACGGCCGTCATTGCCCCGTGGAATTTTCCGCTGGCGATTCCCACCGGCATGGTATCGGCTGCGCTCGTGACCGGGAATTCCGTGATCTTCAAACCTTCTGAGCGTTCGCCAATGATGGGGCACTGGCTTGCGGAGCTCTTGAGGGAGGCTGGTGTGCCTGAAGGGGTACTTTGTTGTCTGCCAGGTGGGCCCGACATCGGACGAGCCTTGGTACGCCATCCTGAAATCGCGACAGTCGCGTTTACCGGTTCCAAAGACGTGGGGCTCGGAATCCTGAAAGACGCCGGAACTCTTATGCCGGGACAACACATGGTCAAGCGGGTGCTGGCCGAGATGGGAGGGAAAAACGCGATCATCGTGGATGAGACTGCGGATCTCGATGACGCGATCACCGGAGTGGTCTCATCGTTCACCGGGTATGCGGGACAGAAATGTTCCGCCTGTTCGCGTGCGATCGTGCACGCTGTGATCTACGATAGTTTTCTGGAGCGCCTTAAAGAGGCAGTGCTGAGCCTGAAGGTCGGAAACCCGGAAGAGCCGGGTACGCAGGTCGGACCGGTGATTGATCATCGAGCGCAGTCGAAAATTCAGGAATACATCGAAATTGGGAAGAAGGAAGCCCGTCTGCTGGTGGAAGGGATTGTGACGGGACCAGGGTGGTATGTCGGGCCGACGGTTTTTGCGGATGTGGTGCCGACACATCGAGTAGCCCAAGAGGAAATCTTTGGGCCGATCCTTGCGGTGATGAAGGCTGCTTCCTTTCAAGAAGCGTTGTCCCTGGCAAATTCGACAGCCTATGCACTCACCGGTGGAGTCTATTCACGAAGCCCTTCCAATCTGGAACTCGCATCGCAACGGTTCGATGTCGGGAATCTCTATCTGAATCGTCCGATCACCGGCGCATTAGTCGCTCGCCAGCCGTTTGGAGGCCATCGACTCTCCGGAGTCGGAGCGAAAGCCGGGGGTGAAGAGTACCTGACGCAATTCGTGGTCACCCGCGTCGTCAGCGAGCAGACCCTCCGTCGAGGATTCGCGCCGCCCGAGTGAGGCCTTCGGCGGCTTGATCTCGTAAGACTCCAGTTCTTCCATGATATCTGTGACCACGCCACGGTCTTCCAACGAAGAGAGTTCCTGCCGCTCGACGTACTTGACCAAGCCCACACCCTTCACAAACCAGGCGGTCATCACATCGGTGCCCTGGGTCGTCCTCTTCGTACCGGAGAGATGAATCTGCATATGCATGCGCGCTTCCACCTTCACGGTATCCTTAAATGTGCCGGCCGGGACAGTGACCGATTCCTGTCCCACCACTGTGGCATCGCCCTGCGCATCGGCCTTTTCGTTGATGCCGTCCTGATCCAGATCGGTGCCGAAGTCCAGCTCCTTCCGGTTGAATTGTGGGAATGACGACGAGACCTTCATAGGGAAGCGCACGATCTGGTAGGGCACGAGTTGTTTTTCAAAGGGTGTCCCAGGTTCCGAGCCATGATAGACAATGCCGACGCTATCGCGGCGGTAGAAACTATCCATTGGGCCATGGTTGCCTGGATTGGTATCGTGGAACACGGTGACCGTCATGCCCTTGATGATTTTCGTGCCGGTGACTGAAGACACATTGGAGAAAAATTTACGCTCGATCGTTTGCAGAGGTCCTTCAGTAATCTGGCCACGATAGTGCCATTCGTTCCCAATCTGATCGGGAAAATAGTCGGCGGACTGGGCAATGACATTGGCATCTTCCGCTACCAGTGGGGTTGACCAGGTGGCGCAGACGAGCAGTATGGCAGTCCCCACGATAAGGACCCTTCGATATCCCAGCTTCTTCAGCGGCATGTGCGAGGCCCTCCACTGGTTGAACGATGGGATGACCGTACCATAGGAATCCTGGAGGCAGCAAGGGAAGGAGATCGGCTCTTGCCCCTATGCCCGCAGCCTTGCCTTCGTGCGATATCCCAACCATAATCCACATGTAGGGTGTTGAAAAATTCCGTCAGCGTGAGAAGACCGTTATTGGGTCTATCTGGGTTGTTTGGTCTGTCTCGTTTATTTGGTTGAATCAGACCGACGAGATGAACAAAACAAACCGGATGAACTAGTTCAACCCGACGGGCCACTGAGATGACGAAACCAGCTGCCGAATCCAAACACGCCGTGCTTGTGACCGGTGCGTCCGGAGGGATTGGTCGAGCGATCAGCCTAGCCTTTGCGACGGCCGGTTGGTCAGTCGGGGTACATTACTATCGAAACAAGTCAGCGGCCGAGCGCACGCTCACCCAAGTGGTGGCAGCCGGTGGAGCCGGGGCACTCTACGAAGCCGATATTCGCGAGTCACATGCGGTGGAAGAGATGGTGGAAGCCTCCTGCCGCCTGGTACCTGTGCCGTCGGTGTTTATCTGCAATGCCGGAATTGGAGGGAGCCATCTCCTTCTTCGGCAAGGTGAAGAAGAGTGGGCTGAGGTCTTGGCCACGAATCTCACAGGAACGTTTCACTGCCTCCGCGCCATGGCCCCTCCCCTCCTCACTCGCGGCGGCGGGTCGATCGTCGTGATCGGATCGTATGCCGGGTTCCATGGCTCAATGGGACAAGCTGCCTACACGGCGTCAAAAGCCGGTCTCATCGGTCTGGTGCACACTGCCGCCCAAGAGTGGGGAGGGGGTAATATCCGTGTGAATCTCCTTTTGCCAGGCTGGCAGAAGACGGGACTGTCTGAAGGGGCCATGCCGGCTGGTGATAATTGGAATAGCCATGTGTTGGGCCGGCCACCGTCACGAGATGAAGTGGCCAAGACTGTCTTGCATCTGGCACAACTCAACGATCTGTCGGGACAGGTGTGGAACTGTGATAGCCGAATCCTTTAGCAGGAGGCTGAAAAGTCCGCCAACGCCCACAGACCGTGGTGCTCGAAGCGCAAGACATGCGAGAAAGGCGCGGCGTGGACAGATTGGGTTCCCACCTCGTTCCTGGCTCTCCCAACTCTAAAGAGTACGACCATATCACTCCATATCAAGGGGTGGTGAGTCATCAATTGATAACACTAAGTGTCTTGTAGAGCCTGCAATCTGTATTAAGGAACACGAACATTATCTGAATGGGGAGAGGGGGTGAAGTGATAGAGATCGATCCACACCAAAAAGTAGACGTTTGTATACACGCGTTTGAAGGTTCGAAGCCCGTGACGCTAGCGACCAGGTCAGGCGGCGATTGGTGTTTTCTTTGCGGGGAAGAACATGAAGACATTGCATCTTCGTATCGAGTCGTCGGGATAGACCACCTCTTCGAAAAAGACCCCAGTCTGAAAGAGTTGAAGGATTTACCTAATGACCGGGAGGCAGAGAGGGCACAATTAGGTGGCGAGTGGCTCAGAACGCAAAGTGATCCCGATGGCTAATGTCCCATGGTCCGTCTCGCTCGATTATCATGCGGGAATATTGTTTCGTTATACCTCACGTGCGAACCATCAAAGTTCTAGCAGGCCGACAGTATTTTTCGTAAGCTGCTAGATTCCAATTTATGCAACGAGCCAAAGAGATAGCTAGCGATTTCATCCCGCGAGGGATTTTTATCACCGCAACCGATACTGGCGTTGGGAAAACAATTGTGACCTCTGCACTCGCAGTCTGTCTGACTCAACAGGGAATCGATGTAGGCGTCATGAAGCCGATTGAAACAGGGGTTTCACGATCGGCTAAGGCGCAGTCTGATGGAGAAAGGTTGCGAAGAGCGGCTGGAAGCCATGATCCGATGGCAGAGGTTTGTCCCTATGTGTTTCGACTTTCAGTGGCGCCACTCTCTGCTGCATGGGCGGAACGAAAGAGTATACGAGTGGCGACCATCATACAGGCCTTCCATGCCCTGTGTCAGAAGCATCCCCTTGTGGTGGTTGAGGGTGTGGGCGGCTTGTATGTACCAATCACGTCGACACTTTACGTATCAGACATAATCTACCGGATGAAGTTATCTGCCATCGTGGTCGGACAATCTGGCTTAGGCGGAATCAATCACGCGTTGTTGACGCTTCACACGCTCCGCCAGCGAAGGATTCCCATCGTGGCGTTGGTCTTGAATCAGCGTCGACCAGTACTTACGAAGACCGCTCGCGTGCAGGAGCAATCGACAGTAGCCCTGCTTCGACGCCTCGCGAAGGTTCCTGTGGTCGGTCCCCTCGCCTACAGCCCGAGTGTGAATACAAATTGGAACGATGGCTTAGCCCGCATCGCGGGGACCGCTCCGATCACGAAGCTGGCGAGGCTGGTCCTGGCATCTGGGCGAGAAACGTTTTCACAGCGTGGCTGATATCCGAGGCCTTGATGATCGCTGAAATGACCGCGACGCCATTTGCTCCAACGCGCGTCACCTCCCCCACCTGGTCGATCTGAATGCCACCAATCGCAAAAACGGGCAACGACGTGAGCGAGCGTATAGCACGTAACCCTTCAAGCCCAACCACCGGGTCGTGGCCCTGTTTGGAACCGGGTTTGAATATAGGACCAAAGCCTAGATAGTCCGGTTTCCCAGCGGTGGCCTCCCGCACCTGGTCGGGATTGTGCGTTGAGATTCCAATCAGCTTGTCCTGGCCCATCACCTTCCTCGCCAAGTCGAGGGGCAAGTCTCCTTGCCCCAGATGCACGCCATCGGCATCCACGGCCAAGGCCAAGTCGCAGCGATCATTAACCATGAAGAGTACGCCCGCCTTCGCAGCAGCTTGACGCAGTGCCAAGGCTTCCACGTAGGCTTCCTTCATTGATGCAGTCTTGTTGCGATATTGAAAGATGGAGGCCCCAGCTTCAGCCGCGGACGTCAGCATCTCGGTCAACGAACGCGCAGGGCAGACCGACGGATCGAGAATGATGTAGAGGCCTGAGAGGGAGTAACGGCGCGCGGCATTCATGAGGGAGCCATTCTAGCAGGATGCTGAAAAAGTCTGCTAGCGCCAGCGACCATGGCGCGTGAAGCGCGAGAAAAACGCGATACTAAGTTTAAATTTCATGGTTCGAAATTCCAAAGCCTCGATCTTCGAACCCTCGCTTGTCCCTCCTGTCTTCCTTTGCGCCTGTGATTTCGCAATGAACCGTCATGAATAATGCGGGCTAGCGCGTGATTGCTGTTAGTGCCCTCTGGTAGGATCACTACTTACTGCACGCTACTCTCCACAGCGCTCGATTGATACTACCCGGCACAACAGGTTCCCACTGTTGTTCGTCCGGGGTACTGTAAACCACGTGACCACTTCCCATGTTGCCCGAGAACCACGTATACGCAAGCATACGTGTGCGCTCTTCTGTACAATCGTATTCGTTGTATCGCTTGAAAGATAAGAGCGAATCGCCCGCTACGGTTTGTACAGTCTTGTAGTCGTACAATTGCCACATCTTCACCAGATTCCCCTTGCGGCGAATGGTATCTGGATCGACGTACACAGTCAGCCCTGTCTCGTCGTCACCACTCGTCAACTCCCACCCCGCATACACTGGTCCACTACTCAGCACCAAGAGCGTTATCAGTAACCAGAAACCCAAAAAGGAGTCCAGAGACAGCTTGAGGAAAGGACCCGCGTTGCAGACCACAGAGTATGGCACAGGGGAGCGACGATAGGAACGAATCGTAAAGGACATAGAGGCCTCGCAGAACGGCTTATTCTATGAGGGCCGAGATCGGGGGTGCAAGGTCAGTGCACCACTCTGCGCAACTTGGCGGACCGACTGGTGTATTTGGATAAAGGACTCCGTCGTCGAAGGAGGGAGGTCCATGAAGACCCGAAATCCAGACGCCAGCTTGTGGTGAAGCAGAACATGTCGCCTGAGCCTAGTCTATGCCGATGCATGCGGATGAGGTGAGGGAACGGATGAGTCAATCCCAGTTTTAGTTAATATTCTGAAACGGCTCCGATGTCATGTTCATGCCAGGGCGATTAGATTATCTTCGACTTCTCCATCTTCAACTGTGGCTCCAGCGCACCCGTCGCCAATTTACACATGTCGTGTGACATCACCAGTTCTTACCCACCAGAGGCCAGCGCTCTCAGGTTGCAGCGTGCAAACAATAGGTTCAAATAAACAGGGTCAAATCTGGCAACCCCGTATCGTGAAAATTCTAACTTGCTAGGAACCGCTCGATGAATGTCGTTGAGACATGGCCCTTTTGAAAGTCGGGGTCATTGAGGATGCGTTTGTGCAGCGGGATGGTCGTCTTGATGCCCTCGATCACGAATTCGTCGAGGGCTCGGCGCATGCGAGCGATGGATTCTTGCCGGTCTCTTCCATGCGTGATGACTTTGGCGATCATTGAATCGTAGAACGGGACAACCATCATGTTCGATTCCATCGCCGAGTCGACTCGTACGCCGAATCCGCCTGCGGCGCTGTATTTGGTGATGATCCCAGGGCAAGGCGTAAACTTATCAGGGTCTTCGGCGTTGATGCGACATTCGAGGCTGTGCCCGCTGAGCTTGATATCTTGTTGCTTGAACGAGAGGGATTGCCCATCGGCAAGGCGGATCTGCTCCTTGATGACATCGATGCCGGTCACCATTTCGGTGATCGCGTGCTCCACCTGGATGCGTGTGTTCATTTCCATGAAGAAGAAGTTGTGATCCTTGTCGAGCATGAACTCGACGGTGCCGACGTTCCGATAGTGCACGGCTTTGACGACTTCGACGGCAACGCGGCAGATTTCCCGGCGGAGTTTTTCGTCGATGGCGGGCGACGGCGTTTCTTCGAGCAGCTTCTGATGCCGGCGTTGGATCGAGCAGTCGCGCTCGCCGAGATGTACGACATGCCCGCGATGGTCGGCGGCAATCTGTACTTCGATATGGCGGGGCTCGAGAAAATATCGTTCGAGATAGACGGCATCGTTGCCGAACGTGGTCTTCGCCTCTGCTTGCGCAGCTTGAAACGCGCGAGCGAGGTCCTCGGCTTTATTAACGACGCGCATGCCGCGTCCTCCCCCACCGGCTGAGGCCTTGATGATGACGGGATAGCCGACCTTGGTGGCGGCTTCGAGGGCTCCCTGTTCGCTCTTGAGTTCACCGGGGCTGCCTGGCGTGACGGGTAGGCCTCGGTGGGCGACGATTTCGCGCGCTTTGGCTTTGTCGCCCAGTAGGGCGATGTGTTCGGATGTGGGGCCGATGAATTTGACCCCAATGGACTCGCAGACTTCGGCGAAGTGGGCGTTCTCGGAGAGGAATCCATAGCCGGGATGGATAGCGTCCGCCCCGGTGATCTCGGCCGCGCTCAAGACGTTGGGAATATTTCGGTAGCTGAGAGCGGCGTCTGGAGGCCCGACGCAGATCTTCTCGTCGGCTGCGCGCACATGGAGGCTCGCCGTATCGGCCTCGGAAAAGATGGCGACGGTCTTGATTCCAAGTTCCTTACAGGCACGAATCACGCGGAGCGCGATCTCGCCGCGATTGGCTATCAACACTTTCTTGAACACGCGAGTACTCCGATGTAGGTCGAAGGAAGAGGGTTAGTGGGTGGCTGTCGGATCGACGAGGAAGAGCGCCTGGCCATACTCCACCGGCTTGGTGCTTTCGGCCAGAATTTTCATGACCCGCCCATCCACCTCTGACTCGATTTCGTTCATCAACTTCATCGCTTCCACGATGCAGAGGACCTGTCCCTTTTTTACATAGTCGCCTTCTTCGACATAGGGGTCGGCATCCGGCGAGGGAGACCGATAGAATGTCCCGACGATCGGGGACGCAATGGTGACCATGCCTGTCGTGTCCTCAGTCTGTGTGCCACCCGCAGCAGGCAGTAGAGAGGATGAGGTCGAGCCGGACGTCCCCTGGTCGGCAACGGTGGTCGTGATCGTTTTGCCCACGATTTCATATCGCACACGGATTCTGAGGCCTTCGCGCTCCAGTTCCAGTTCGGTCAGGTTGTTCTTTTTGAGCAGATCGATCAGTTCCTGGATGTATTTGGTCTGTTGTCCGTACAGTGAGCCTGTGCCCTGCCCACTCTGGGTCGCGGCAAAGGCTTGAGGCAGAATGATCGGCGTTCCACGTTTCTTCAGCTTGCTCGATTTCTGTTTGCTCACCGAACACGCTCCACGTACTCTCGAGTACGGGTATCGAGTTTGATCACAGTCCCGGTTTCCAAGTAGAGCGGCACCTTGATAGTAGCGCCGGTTTCAAGGGTAGCGAGCTTGGTGCCGCCCGTGGCTGTATCGCCACGGAAACCCGGCTCGGTATCGGTCACCTTCAGTTCGATAAAGTTGGGCAGCTCGACGTCGATCGGGCGATGTTCATACACGAGTATCTTCACCGTCATGTTTTCTTTCAAGAGGTCTGCATTTCCGCCGAGCTTGCCCTTCTCGAATGTCAATTGCTCGAAGGTATCCGTGTCCATAAACGTAAAAGCCTCATCGGTCGCATAGAGGAATTGCATGGTCCGTTCTTCGAGATCCGGCTCTTCGAACCGTTCTCCGGATCGGAACGTACGATCCAGGACATTACCTGAAAGGTAGCTCTTGAGCTTGGTGCGCACGAAGGCTCCGCCCTTGCCTGGTTTTACATGTTGAAACTCAACGATGTAGAATGGTTGGTTATCAACCATGAGCCGCACGCCACCGCGAAAATCGGTCGTGGAAATCACTCGATACTCCCTTCAGACTGTATGAGGCCGCTGATTACGTTCCGCAATTATCCTGTTCCTCCTGTTCCTTTTGCTGCCCGTCGCGATGTCCCTGGTGCGGACATCTTCTTATGGCGTTGGGATGCGGTCAGATGGTCGTGCAGCCCACGGAGTGCGAGGAGATAGCCGGTCGGACCCAAGCCGGAAATTTGCCCGATAGCAACCTCCGCGATATAGGAGCTACGGCGAAATTCTTCCCGCTGATGAATGTTGGATAGATGCACTTCAACCGTCGGCAGACCGGCCGCTGCAATGGCGTCCCGAATTGCGATGCTAGTGTGTGTATAGGCGGCCGGGTTAATGATGATCCCATCGTATCCCGTCCGAGCCTCTTGAATCCAGGTGATCAGTTCACCCTCGCTATTTGACTGGCGCAGGTCCACCTGCACGGCCAGCTCCTCTGCCAGATTCGTGATGGCTGAGTCCAGGGCGTCGAGGGACAGGGTGCCGTATATCGACTGCTCCCTGGCCCCGAGAAGATTTAGATTTGGACCGTGTAAGACTCGTATTCGTAGCATGTCTATGTGTTCACATACTGGATACGCAAGGAAAATTCCACGTGACAGGGTCCAGCAGGGCGGCATTGTAGCAGTCCGCCTCAGACCGGTCAAACGTGCAAAAATATTAGGAAGTCTTTGGGTGAGGCTCGTTCGTTGTGTCACGATCGTGACGACGTGATTCGATGCTGCGAAGCCAGGATTCCAGCTGTGCCACGACTTCAGCATGAGGCGATGGAGGAGGCATCACCACAATCTCAGCGGCTTGGAAATCGGGTTTCTGCATCGGTCCTGCGAGCTGCTCCCCTGTTTTATCGTGTGGGCAGAGGGCTGTCTCCTTCACTTCGGTTGGCATAATTAACGGGTCGGTAGAAGCGATCTTTGGTTGCAGCGGCGTTACGGCTGGCAGGTCTGGTGCGGTACTCGTCATCAGTGCGGAGGCTATGGATTCCGCAGGAGCAGGCGGTGTGGTCTCCTTCAGGGCGGAGAGGTTATGCGTGGCTGGAGCCGCGGACTTTGACGGTTCCGGTTCCTTCTTTTGTTTCAGCGGTCCGCCCAGAGCAGATTGGACTGAGCGCGCTTCTTCATCCCGCGGGTTGACCGCCAGGATGACGGCGCAGGATTGCAGTGCTGAATCATTTTGCCCCTGACTCGTGTAGATCTTGATCAAGGTCCGGTGCGCGCGCAGATTTTCGGGACTCAACTTGACGGATTCTTCTAGAATCGCCCGGGCCTTCGTGGCCTGACCCATGTGGTCGTAGGCACGTCCTAGCGCGACCATGGCGGTAATGAAACCGGGATACAATTTCAGGCCGTCTTCGAGGACGGCTGCGGCTTCCTGCCACATGCCGACTTTTCCGTACTCTTCGGCCAATGGCATGAAAGCTTTAGAATGTGGATCTTTGGCTAACTGGGTGGCCAGTCGATCAATTTCCAGGGCGCTTTCGGCGGCGTGCTGATTCTGAGCCATGGGCTGCTAGTGTCCTCCCGCCACTGGCTTGGGGGCCTGGCCAGATTGTCTGGTACGGAGCAGCTCTTGCGCCCGGTTCAGGATCGCGTCAGCGAGCGCTCGTTTTGGCATTAGCGGCAGTACTGTCGTGGCCCCCTGCCGGTCGATCAACGTGGCGGCGTTCTGATCGCTGCCGAATCCTGCTCCTTCTGTCGTGACATCGTTTGCGACGATGAGGTCGAGCCCTTTCGCCGTCAGCTTCTCTTTCGCGTGGGCGACCAGATCGCTGGTCTCAGCGGCGAAACCCACCATGAGTTGAGTGGTCCGTTGGGCAGATAAGGAGGCCAGGATGTCAGTGGTCCGTTCGAGATCAAGCGTCTGGCCGGCTGCTCGCCCCTGTTTCTTTATTTTTTGCAAGGCAGGATGCGCGGGACGAAAATCCGCCACCGCAGCGGCCATGATCACAGTTGTGGACCATGCAAGCCGCGCGGACAGAGCCTTCGTCATTTCTTCAGCAGTGACGACCGAAACAACTTCGATGCCTCTTGGAGTCGGTAAGGCCGTCGGACCGGTGACGAGAACCACCTGGGCTCCCCTCGCCTGGGCGGCTTCGGCAATGGCATAGCCCATCTTGCCGGAAGAACGGTTTGAAATGAAGCGCACCGGATCGATCGGCTCTTGCGTTGGGCCCGCCGAAACCAGAATGCGGTGCCCTTGCCAATCGCGTCGTAGAGCCAGCGCCGCATGAATAGCCTCCAAAATTGTGCCTTCCCCTGCCAAGCGGCCTTGGCCGATCCGTCCGGAAGCGAGCGAGCCTATTTCTGGATTCACCACGATGGTTCCCCTAGTACGTAACGTCCCTATGTGTTCTCTGACAGATGGATGGGCCCACATCCCTCCGTCCATGGCGGGGGCCACAATCAGCGGGCACTGTGCCGCAAGGAGCATGGTCGAGAGCAGATCGTCGCCCAGCCCCAGTGCTGCCCTTGCAAGACAATTGGCCGTAGCCGGCGCAATAACGATGGCATCTGCCTGTTCTGGCAATGACAAGTGTTTCATCTCCTGATGCGCCTCGAACACATCCGTCGAGACGGGATGGCCGGAGAGCACTTCAAACGTCAGCGGGGTGACGAACTTCGTGGCCGATTGCGTCATCACGACATGCACCATCGCTCCCTCACGGAGCAAGGTCCGGAGCAACGCGACAGCCTTATAGGCCGCGATGCTGCCGGTCACGCCGAGCACGATCTGCTTCCCGATCAACGTCGGCCCTATGGAGCCGGAGATCTTCACCAATTACTCCTCGCTCTCACCCACCATCGGCTTCGGAGTATCGTCGACATAGACGCTCAGCTCTTTCTTGATCTCCTTCGCGTCGTCGCCGGTCATCACGGCAATGCGCTCCATTTCGCCTTCCTTGCCGCGCTTCGCTTCCTTCATCGCATCCCGCGCTTCTTGACCGACGAGGTACCTGACTTGTGCCCGGAGGACTTCATCGAGGGCGATGGTCGTTTCTTTGGTGAAGCGTGAGGCGGCATGACGTGATCCCTGCAAAATGTGCTTCGCCCGCTGGGCTGCGATGATCGTCAGCCGGTGGCGTGAGTCAAACTCGCCTGCTGTGTATTGGGGCAATAGTCTCAACATGTCGATCATGGGTATGGTACTCCTTTGGGTTAGGGAAGATCTTTGCGATCTCCGGTTTTCTGTTCATCGTCAAGAATAAAATTATTCTCGAGCCACGTCATGTTCAATCGTTTTGTCTTCAATCGTTCTGACCAGAAGATGCTTTCAAGATCGCGAAGGGATAGGTCGAGGTCTTCGTTCCGGACAATATAGGCGTATTCCCGGAAACTCCACACCTCTTCTTTCACTTTGTGTAGTCGCTGCTGAATCTCCTCCGGTGTATCAGAGGCCCTTGTTTGGAGCCGGGACCTGAGCACGGTCATTGAGGGCGGCAGGATAAAGATCGATACCGAATCCTCGAATCGTTTCTTGATCTGCATGGCCCCTTGCACATCAATCTCGAGTAACACATCAACCCCTTGATCGATCTTTTCGGTCAGCGATTTCCACGGCGTGCCGTAGAGATTTCCATACACATGGGCCCACTCGACGAAATCATTTCGCGCAATCATCTCTTGGAATGTCTGCTCTTCGACAAAATAATAATCGCGTTCATGCTCTTCGCCTGGCCGCGGCTTCCTCGTTGTATAGGAAATTGAATGCCACAATCCGGGGAGGTTCGCCGCCAGTTGCTTGCAGAGAGTGGTTTTCCCCGTCCCGGAGGGAGCGGAGATAATGAAGAGAATTCCCCGCCGATCCGTCGAGGACCGCGGGTGGCCGGATGCCGGCGCCGTGGAACTGGTCGTGGTGGTTGAGTTCATTCGACGTTCTGGACCTGTTCGCGAATACGTTCCAGTTCGGCCTTTATCTGGACCACATGACCGGCGATTTCCGCGTCATTGGCTTTCGAGCCGATCGTGTTGACTTCGCGCCCGATTTCCTGGAGTAGGAAATCGAGTGTTTTGCCTACAGAGTCTGCACGGTTGAGCGTCTGCTCAAACTGTATCATATGCGAGTCCAATCTGACTATTTCTTCCGTAATATCACCACGATCTGCGTACACCGCTAACTCCTGATAGAGCCGGGGAGGGTCGGGGATTTCCTGTCCCAGCAGTTTCTCCACACGAATCTTCATTCTGTCAAAGATCTGCTGGGCCAGCAAAGGGGTCCGTGCGGCGACGAGCGTTTGGTGACCCCGGATCGTCTGAATCCGCGCACTCATATCCTCTGTCATGGCCTTCCCTTCGCGCGTTCGCATGCCCTCAAGATCTGTCAGTGCCTGGGTCGTCAGTTGTTGAACGATCTTCGCGAGTTTCGGGTCATCCGTCGGTTGATCCGCTACCGACAGCACGTCACGGAGCCCAGCCATGAGTGCCAGATCGATGGAGCCGCTCAGCTTCAGGGACTTCTTGAGGGTACGGAGGGCCTGATGGTACTGCTTCGCGAGGGGTTGGTCAAGATTGACGCTTCCTGCGTGGCCCTTGCCTGCCTGGACGGTCACCGTGAAGTCGATATGTCCACGGATGCAGCACCGCTGGATGGCTTTCTTGAAGGAGTCTTCTAGGTAGCTCAATGGCCGGGGAAGGCGGCAGGCGATTTCAAGAAAGCGATGGTTGACGGAACGCAATTCCACTGTCACAGACCCATCCTGCCAGGGGGCCTGCCGTCGGCCGAAACCGGTCATGCTATGAATCATTGGGGACCTTTCTCTTTCCATGGGCAGTGCCGGTAGATCGGACAGGCGCGGCACTGAGGTTTTCTCGCGAGGCAGATGTAGCGACCATGCAGTAACAGGCGTTGCGAGACAGCTGTCCACTGGGACTTCGGCACGAGCTGCTGCAGGTCTTGTTCGACTAGGTCTGGATTGTCGGATCTGGTCAGGCCGAGTCGCTTTGCCACGCGCTTCACATGGGTATCAACGACGATACTGGGCTGGCCGAAGGCATTCCCAAGAATGACGTTCGCGGTCTTTCTGCCGACACCCGGCAAGGTGATCAACTCATCCATCGTGTGCGGAACCTGTTCGCCGAAACGCTCGGTCACGGCTTTTCCGCACGCGACAAGATGCCTCGCTTTGTTCTTAAAGAAGCCGGTAGAACGAATGAGCTGTTCGAGTTCAGGAAGATTAGCCGCAGCCAGCTCTGCCGGTTGCCGATACCGCCGAAAGAGCGATGGAGTGACCTGGTTGACTCGCTGGTCGGTACATTGGGCGGAGAGGATCGTGGCCACGAGCAGCTCCCAAGGGGAACAATGGTCGAGTTCCATTTTCGGGCTTGGCATCGTGCGCTGGAGGGTCCTCGCAATCTCTCGGAGACGTTTCCGATGATCCGATGAGGGCAGAGATTTTGTTGCCATGGCTGGTACCTGAGAGGGTCGATTGTGCCGTGGGTTAAGGACGAGATGCAAGCGTGCGTGTCGAGGCTGCCGATTTCTGGGAAGAGCCGTCCACCGGGACGAGCGCAGCCAGCCGCTCTTCGAGGTGCTGGATCAGTGGGGGCAAGGTCTCCTGGTGCAGAGCCGAAATCCCGATCGCGCCATAGCGCCGACACAGGGCCTCCCCTTGCCCGGCCGGAAGCTGGTCGCACTTGTTGAACACCAGGGCCCGTGGAAGCTGATTGAGAGTGAGGCTTTGTAGCACGGTGTTAACCGCTGTAATATGGGCGTCCAGATCTTTCGCCCCTGCATCGACCAGATGCAGGAAGAGATCAGCATCGCGCAATTCGTCCAATGTTGTTCTGAAGGCTGCGAGGAGATCTTTGGGCAGGTCGCGAATAAACCCCACCGTGTCGGTGATGATCACTTCACGGCCATGCGGAAATTGCAGTCTGCGGCTCGTAGTGTCGAGCGTTTCAAACACGCGTGAAGCCGTGCTAACCACACTGTTCGTTAAGGCGTTGAGCAATGTCGACTTGCCGGCGTTCGTGTAACCCACGATGGACAAGACTGGGAATTGCTGTCGGACGCGGCGCGATCGCCGCTGGTCTTGGTGACGGGCAAAACCCTCGATCTCCCGCTCCATATGGTCGATGCGCTCTCTAATGCGACGGCGGTCCGTTTCGAGCTTCGTTTCACCGGGACCTCTGCTGCCGATCCCCCCGCCCAAACGCGAGAGGCTCGTTCCCTGACCGGAGAGACGGGGGAGGAGATAACGAAGTTGCGCCAATTCGACCTGCACCTTCCCTTCTCGGCTATGCGCCCGTTGCGCAAAGATATCGAGAATCAGCTGGGTCCGATCGATGACCGTGAGGTCGGTGATCTTCTCTATGGCACGCAGCTGCGCGGGAGCCAAATCTTGATCGAAGATGAGCAGGTCCGCTCCCTTTTGCATGGCTTGCAGCAGCACGTCCTTGAGTTTGCCGCTTCCCAATTGGAACCGATAATGGCCGCTCTGTGTGCGTTGCACTAAACGGTCGATCACGGTGAGGTCTGCGGAGGAGGCCAGTTCTGCCAATTCGGTGAGGTGTTCTTCTTGCTCGGCCTTACTCTTGGGCGATGCGCTCACGAGGACGGCGGTCTGCCCCTGAGCCATCGTGTGAGACCCGCTCTGACGTTGGAGGTCTGACTCCAGGTCGCGAATGAATGTCTCGAAACTCACCGGGCATTGATGCACCAGAGTGGGCTTCAGGAGCGTATATAATGGTCTCTGCGGACTCGGTGGATTCAGATGGGCCAGGGAGAGCAACCCTGGCTCGCCCTTGGGTGTGACGTCCACGGTTCCAATCATGTCGAGTCGGAGCAGGCCCAGCATGGTGAGGTCTTCTTGACTGATGGGTTGTTCCTTCATGTGCGACCGGATCAGTCGAAGACCCCGCAGGGATCGTGGGCTTGCACGAAAGGTGGCCAGAGTCGTTGACGAGGGCTCGGTGCCGGCGCCGACCAGAACGTCTTGCACGGCTCCGCGCCTGGTGATGACCAGTCCGATGGGACGCCGAATCTCATGCGTGAACTGTGCGAGGGTTTTTGCTGCTTCAGCTGAGAGGACCTCATCCGCTGGCATACGTCGGCGATACAGCCGCTCAAGCATTGCGAGCTGGCTGGCACGGAGACCAAGGACCTGTCCGTGAATTTCTGGAATGGGCGTCGTTTCCTTACAGTCTGTCGTTAGTCAGATCGCCTGTGCGAATGATGAAGCCAGCGAGGCTTGGGCATCGATGTCCAGGGGTGCACGGAGCCCTGCGCGAAGAGCCTGCCTCCCTGCCGCCGCAATCATCGCGGCATTATCGGTACAGTAGGCGAGCGGAGGAAGACTCAGGTGTAGGCTCTCGGAAGACGCTCGTTGCTGGAGCAGCGTGCGCAATCGAGAATTGGCGGACACGCCTCCGACAACGGCCAACGCACGAGCACCTGATGACCGAACTGCGGCAAATGATTTTTCGACCAAAACGGCCACGATGGCCTCCTGATAGCCGGCCGCCAGGTCAGCGGCTTGGGCTGCGTGTGATTTCTCATGTAATGCTTGAAGTTTATAGAGCAAAGCCGTTTTTAAACCACTAAAACTAAATTCAAGGCTCCCCTTTTTGAGATAGGAACGGGGAAATGCAATCGCTTCTGGATTTCCCTTTTGAGCCAAGCGATCGATGGCTGGCCCTCCAGGGTATTCCAGTCCAAGTAACTGAGCGCCTTTGTCAAAGGCCTCCCCTGCCGCATCATCTCTGGTTGTGCCAAGGAGCAGGCAGTGACCGTTTGGTTCCTTATAATAAAGATGGGTATGTCCACCAGAGACAACCAGCACCACACAGGGTAACGGAAACGCTGGATCCTGCAACCAGGCGGAGGCGATGTGGCCTTCAAGATGGCTCACGCCGACCACTGGAATATTCAAGACATAGGCAAGTGCCTTCGCATAGTTGATGCCGACGAGTAGAGCTCCAGCCAAGCCGGGTCCTTGGGTGACAGCGATTCCAGTGAGATCCGTCCATGCGAGACCGCCTTGTTGCAGCGCCTCCGCGGAGACAACTTCAATCGATTCAATGTGGGCACGGGAGGCGAGTTCGGGAACGACGCCACCAAATCGTCGATGAACGGCATGCTGTGACGCAATAATGTTCGAAAGGACTGTGCCGTCTGCGGCAAGCGCCGACGCGGCTGTTTCGTCACATGACGTCTCGATACCAAGGATGGGCCCTGATATCCAGCTTGAGGTGGGCTGTTCAACGACCGTCATCATGAATTTTTTTCACATTACGCGAACTGGACCGGCGAAAAAAGCGTTATTCTGAGGGATGCCAAATAACACGGCCCTTGTGGCCGCTGACGCCACAAGGGCCGTGTCGTACACTATGCGATGGCGCCGCGCAGGTAGAGGGCTGGGACATTAGACGCCAGCCATCGCCTCCTGCTCGATGAATGCCGGAGCACCGTCGCGAAGCACCACGCGGATCTTTCGGCATTCCTTGAATCGTCCTCTAATCATCTCTTCGGAGAGTGGGTCGCCGATCGCGCGCTGAATCGTCCGGCGCATCGGTCTGGCTCCGTAAAGCGGTTCGTAACCTTCTTTGATCAACCACTGCTTGACGTCGTCCTCGACTTCAAGCTCCACCCCCTTGTCGAGGAGTCGTAGGTTGAGTTCACCCAAGAGGATGTCGAGGATATTGTAAAGATGCGTTTTGTCTAACTGATGGAAGACTACGATCTCGTCGATCCGGTTCAGAAACTCCGGGCTGAACGAGCGGCGCAGTTCTCCCAACACTTCTTCCTTCTTATGGCGCTCCTGGTCGCCTTCCGTACTCTGAAATCCGAGCGAAACCCCCTTCTGGATTAACTTGGTCCCGATATTGGAGGTCATGATGATGACGCAATTCTTGAAGTCGACTTTGCGCCCGAGGCTGTCGGTCAGTACCCCGTCGTCCAAGACCTGCAAGAGGATATTGAACACATCAGGATGGGCCTTTTCGATTTCGTCGAATAGGACCACTGAATAGGGTCGGCGCCGGACTCGTTCAGTCAATTGGCCGCCTTCTTCGTATCCCACGTACCCCGGAGGGGCTCCGAAGAGTCGTGAACTGGTGAATTTTTCCTGATATTCGGACATATCGATCCGAATGAGTGAGTCTTCGCTATTGAAGAGGAACTCAGCTAACGTTCTTGCCAGCTCGGTTTTCCCGACCCCGGTGGGTCCCAGGAAAATAAAGGACCCGATAGGCTTCCGCGCTTCCTTCAGGCCGGCGCGGGACCGCCGAATGGCTCTGGCCACGGCGGAGATCGCTTCATTTTGTCCGACCACACGTTTATGGAGGAATTCCTCCATGCGCAGCAGTTTGTTCGATTCTTCTTCTTCGAGCTTGAAGAGCGGAATGCCCGTCATCTTGGAGACGACATAGGCCACCTCCTCTTTTCCGATCGTCGGTTTGTTTTTTTCCTGGTTCTTTTTCCACTCGCGCTTGGATTCATCAAGAAGCTTGCGCAGCCGTTCTTCTTCCTCGCGGTGGCGGACGGCCTCCTCGAAGTTCTGCATCGAGATAGCCAGTTCCTTATCGCGAGAGACTTTCTTCAGCTCTTGCTCCATGGCCTTCAGCTCTGTGGGCAGCGCATAGGTCTGCAATTTTGCGCGTGATCCCGTCTCATCAATCAAGTCGATGGCCTTGTCCGGGAGAAAGCGGTCGCTGATGTATCGATCGGACAGCTTAACCGCTTCGAGGATGGCCTCTTCTGAAATCTCGACACCATGATGTTCTTCGTACCGATCGCGAAGCCCTTGGATAATCAGCACCGTTTCATCGATGCTTGGCGGTTGGACGTGAATCGGTTGGAACCGTCGCTTGAGGGCTCCGTCTTTCTCAATATGCTTTCGATATTCATCGAGAGTTGTGGCACCGATACATTGGATTTCGCCCCGCGACAGTGCGGGCTTGAGCATGTTGGAGGCATCGATCGATCCTTCCGCGGCCCCTGCACCCACCAAGGTATGGAGTTCATCGATGAAGATGATGATGTTCCCAGCCTGGACGATTTCCTTCATCACGACCTTCAGCCGTTCTTCGAATTGGCCGCGATATTTCGTCCCGGCGACCAGTGAACCGAGGTCAAGTGCAATGACGCGTCGCGAGAGAAGATTATCCGGCACTTCGGACTGGATGATTCGTTGGGCAAGACCTTCGACAATGGCAGTCTTGCCGACGCCGGCTTCCCCGATTAGCACGGGATTGTTTTTCGAACGTCGGCTCAGGATCTGAAGTACCCGCTCGATTTCGTCGGCTCGGCCGATGACGGGATCCAGTTGTCCTGCCTGGGCCAGCTGGGTCAGATCACGACCGAACTCATCGAGTGCCGGGGTATTGCTCTTCCGGTCTCGCTCACGCGGGGCGGACTTTCGCAAGAATGTCACGGTTAATTGTCGGGCGGTCAGGAGATTGGCACCTAAGCTGCGGAGGATCTTGCCGCCGATTCCCTCCTCTTCTCGGAGGAGGCCCAATAAGAGGTGCTCACTGCCGATATGATTGTGTCCAAGGAGACGGGCTTCTTCGACCCCGTATTCGATGACCTTCTTGACCCGAGGGCTAAAAGGAATTTCACCAAAGGTCATGGTCGTCCCCCCGCCGGGCAAATTCCGTTCAATTTCCAAACGGACTTGTTCCGTCGAGAGTCCCATTTTTTTCAAGATCATCAGGGCAATCCCGTCGGATTCACGGAGAATGGCCAAGACCAGATGCTCGGTTCCGAGGTAATCGTTTTGATGACGCTCAGCCTCTTCCCGTGCGAGGATGATGATCTTCCGACCTTTATCCGTAAATCTTTCGAACATCCTGCCTCCTTTTAGGTGGAGCCGATAAGCAGTTCCATGTGCGCAAAGTTCTCGAAAAATCTGACCTAATTCTAACTAGAAGGATTTTAAGTGTCAAGGCTACGAGACAATCGCACAAATCAAGAACTGGGGTGGACGGGATGCATATGGTGACGCCCTGCCGGCTTCTGATTCGTTGACTTCAAAAGAACCCTCTCGATACAATCGCGCACATTTTCTCTGATCCTTCGATCGATTCACGATAGGGCTTCACCACATGAAAAGCAAAAGTATTGGGATTCTGACAAAACCGAAGTTTCCTGAGGATAAGAGCACGCTGCACAATGTGGTCACCTGGCTCCGGGCTCGAAGCATCGATGTCATTTTGGACACGACGTCGGCGATTCTTCTCGGTGAAGAGGGAGGGTATCAGAAAACTCAGCTGGCGAGCAAAGCGGATGTACTTCTGGTCCTAGGCGGCGACGGAACCATGCTCAATGCCGCTCGACTTGCCGGGGAGCGAAGCATTCCCATCCTGGGGGTCAATATGGGTGGATTGGGGTTTTTGACTGAGGTCCGTCTGGAGAACCTCTATCCCTCGCTCGAGCGGGTATTTGCGAATGACTTTGTTCTCGATGAGCGGCTCATGCTACGGACGCATATTCATCGGCATGGAGAAACGGTCGCGCAAGGGGTGGTGTTGAACGATGTCGTGATCAGCAAGGGCACGCTCGCCCGCATGATCGAACTGAAGATTGCGATTCAGGGACGGTTCGTGACCAACTTGCGTGGCGACGGGTTGATCGTCAGCAGCCCGACCGGATCCACCGCCTACTCTCTTTCAGCCGGAGGTCCCATTATCGATCCGGCAGTCCAGTCATTGATTCTGACGCCAATTTGTCCTCATACGCTGACACATCGGCCATTGATCGTGCCGGGCCACGCGGAAATCGAGGTGACACTCACCAGTAAAGACGACGGCGCCATGGCGACACTCGACGGACAGGTGGGAGTGGCGATCACGCAGGCAGATACGGTCGTGATCCAGACCTCGGAGCACCGGACCCGATTGATCCGATTTCCGGAGAGCAATTACTACGACGTACTCAGAGAAAAACTCAAATGGGGGGACAGGTAAAAGCTAACTGTCTGCTACGACATCCCGCGCTCGATCAGTCCGATCATTTCCTGGTTGCTGGCGTACTTGAATTCTCCGATACAATCGGTGACGCCTTTGTGAGCCTGCTCTGCAGCTTCGAGCGCTCGGAGATCCTTCACATCCACAGGATGGCTCTTCCGATCACTCAGTATCGTTTTCAATTTGTCGAGGACGACCTTCGACTGGTCCCCCGGGGGCTTGGTTGCCAAATATCGATTCACCACCTCTGCGCACCAATCCC
The DNA here is from genome assembly GCA_036004925.1 of Nitrospiraceae bacterium. Lineage (GTDB taxonomy): Bacteria > Nitrospirota > Nitrospiria > Nitrospirales > Nitrospiraceae > Palsa-1315. The sequence continues at coordinate 49,117 of DASYRC010000059.1, forward strand.
CGTCCCTCTTGGCAATGCCCACTAAGCCTTCGCTCGCCTTCCGTGCCCATCCAGCGAGAAACACGCCGTCGACGACCTTGCCTGTGGTTTCGTCATAGGCTTGGAAGAGCGCGTCGTCCGGATCGTTGCCGGTCTTGTTGGGATTTGTGATGAACATCCCGCTCTTGTACGGCAGTCCAACGGTCTCATCGACTTTGTCACCTACGGCAAAGACCACGGCGTCGCACGGGAATTCATAATACTGTTTCAGCCCGACCGCGACCGTATCCTCGCCTTTTGGCTCGAGCTTGTTCTCTTCCATTTCCAGGCCGCGCACGCGGTTGCTCCCATCGACAAGAATACGCTTGGGAGACGCGAGGAACTTAAAGCCCATCTTCGTGTCGCTGACCGTCGGCTCGCATTTCGTAAATTCATCAGTCAGAGCTTTCAGTACCTCATCGGCCTTCTGGCCGACTGTGGCAAGGCGATCCTTGATTCGAGCCACTTCCTTCGTAATCCCTTCCATATCCATGTTCGAGCAGACGGCTCGGATTTCCTTGGGGTTGTATTTACGTTCAACCGGGCCACGTCGAACAATGGCCGTCACCTGCGTGACTTTCTTGTAGCGAATCAGCCAGTGGGCGATATCGACCATCACATCGCCGGCGCCGATCACCGCCACGTGCTTGCCCATATCGAACTGCCTGTCGCCAAAACCGGGCAGCCGATTGAAATGGTAGACCACGTCTTTCGCATGAAAGACCCCTTTAGCTGAATCCCCTTCCACGCCGATAGCCTTGGTCCCTTGCGCGCCGATAGAAAACACGACCGCACTGGCGCGAAGGCCTCGGACCTCTTCGACGGTAAGGTCTTTGCCGTTGCCGATTGAGACATTGCCGAAATAGTGGACGTTCGGCCGCTGGAGCAATTCCCAGTACTGCTTCTTGAGACCGCCACGGAGCTTCAGTTTCGAGGGAAAGATCCCATATTCAGCCAACCCGCCGAACTTGATGTCACGATTCAGGATGATAACCTCATGGCCTGCCTTCGCGAGCGAACTGGCTACAGCCATTCCGGCTGGTCCGGCTCCGGCCACAATAATCACATGAATCACATGCGATGTCGTCGCGGTCATGCGTTGTTCCCTGGGAGAATCAATAGAGGAAAGCCTAGAACCTCAACAGTTCCGCGGACTTTAACATAGGGGCTTTTGAGCTGTCAAAGCTGAACCAACCGGCTCAGAACGCGAAGGAGAGTAACAAACTCTGCTCAATCGTGACAGCGGGACGCTATAAGAGAAAGGGATGGTCTATCAGCACTTGTGCAGGGTGGGAAAAACCAAGACAGTGCCACTCATTGCCTGTATCCGGAAACTGCTGACCATGATCAACACGATGCTCAAGCATCGTAGGCCTTGTGGACGGAACATCCTCAGCACTCTGAACAGTTAACATCGGTGCTGCCATAATAAATCTCTCGCCGTTGCCTGCGCTCTACACTCCGACATGGAGAGCCATTATGGCCTGACTCAAGGAGCGATGGACTCTGTTGCTGGCGAGGGTGGGCGCCGGGCGCCCACCAGGATACGAAGAATGACAAAATGTTCTCTGATTGTTGCGTGGTCCCTAAGCCATCGTGCCATCAGGGTGCCGGGATAGACCCGGCACCCTGAACATACTCTCAAGGGCAGGCAACGGGAGCGCCGATAGGATTCCGCTGCTGGGCCGACAGTCGATTGCAGAAATCGGTGGGAAGCTTCTGCACCCAACCATTATACACATTGGGGATCGGCAGGACACCCTGTCCGCCCATCCCTGCGAAGGCAGTTACCCCCAGTGCGTCGTCTATGCTTGTATTCGCGTCACTCGTGAGGAGTATGCGGCCGACCTCCGCCGCGTCAGCGCCAGACCCGTCGTTGTTCGGATCTGGATCGACGACGATGAGATCGTTTGAGAACTTGCTCGAGACGTAGGCGTAGTACCCACCCGCAAGCCCAGACTTTGCACCGAAGTTCACGCCATGGCATCCAGCGCTGCAGGGCAGCACCGCCACTAGTGTATCAGTCGAGGTGTTGATGACTGTGATCGTCCCGGACAAGGTATTGGCCGTGACGACATATTTGCCGTTTGGGCTGACCGGCGTCTGAATCGGAAGGGCGCCCGCAGCCGACATATCTGGGCTGCCGTCGATGTGATCGTAGTTGGCGAACGTGGTGCCCCCCAGGAGGAGGTTGATGGTCTTAGTCGCCACCTTTACGGCTCCATCATTGCACGCGTTTGCCCCGATGGAGATGCAGGTGATCGTGCTGTCGAGGTAGTTCGAGACGTAGTATTTGCTCGCGTCGGGCATCATGCCTGTCGCGATTGGGAGCGTGCCGGTGGGCGTTTTCGCCAAGATGGTACCCGTCGGTATATCTATTTTCGTCGAGTCGGCGGTGTTTGAGTTGGGCGTCACCATCGTCTTGCCGTCGAAGCTCATCCAGTGCGCATGGGGCTGCGCCGGTTTTTCACCAGGATGTTGCGTGAGGATACGCCGGTTGATGCCCGTGGCAAACGGGTTAAGCTCCATCACGGCGTCCTCGCCGTTGAGGCTCACGTGCACCTGGTCGGTGTCCACGCGTGTCATCACGTGGGCGGGGGCGTCACCGACGACGATGTTCTGGATCAGGACACCGGTCACGCGGTTAAAAGCCGTCAGCTTGTTGTCGAACCACTGGGTCTGATAGATGACCGACTGGTCGGCACTGGTCCACATGTTGTGGGGGTTGTTCATATTGATACCGGGCAGGGCAACCTTTCTGGTGACCTTCCAGGTGTTGGTGTCCACGACCGCCGCGGTTCCAGGTTTCGTCTTGCTGCCTGTCTTCTCAAACTCGACGTCGACCCAGACCTCGCCGATGCCTGGGGTTCCTGGATTGGACAGTACAGGGAGGGCTTGATTGACGATACTCAGGTCACTCAGCAAAAGCTGAGCCCCACCAGTAGCTTGAACAACGACACCAGGCAGGGGCACACTCCATGTGTTACCGGGGTTGGTAGCACCATTGTGGTCCTGGTAGTTGGCCGGGTTCGTGATCAGGAAAAAGGCTCGCAGCAGCCTGGCGGCTAAGTTGCTGGTCGTAGGGATAGGGAGGGCACTGAGGTTGTTAATGAGCGTGATGTTCTCGCCGAGGTCATATGCCGGTCCCCCTACCGTGCCGTCGAGCCCCCCCACGTCCGTCGTCGCCGGGTCGTCCACGATCGTCGCGGCAAGCATGAAAGGATGCAGCTTGCACACGAAGACATAGAGGCCTGGGTCCACCAGTCTGACGCTTCTGCTCCCCGTGAAGGCCTGCGATTGGTCAAACGGCATGTTTGTCGCCCCGGTCGGGTAGAGCAGGCTCGTGAAGGTGTGGACCGTGTTGGTCTCCTTTCCATTGGTGATCTTCACCACGGTGTTCGGTGCGACGATGGCCAGGGACTCAGTGCCGGCAGGAACACAGCCGTTCCCGACGCACTTGAACCAGGGTCCCGGTTCGTCGGTGGCAATGAAGTTAACGACACTGGCGGCCGCTGGAGATCCCTTTGCAGTTCCCTCTGTAGATGATGATTGTGAACAAGATACGGTGCCAAACAAAATCCCGACCAATACGGAGATCACTCCGATAGCGGAGCGATCCAAAAATAACCTTTTCATCCAAGTATCCTCCTTATAATAAACGGTGAATCACGCCTGTTTGCTCTTGCTTGGATCGACCAAACTCGCGGGTTTGGAACGCTCTCAATGAACCTAATCGGCTTGTAATTGGCTGTGCGAGCCGCTGTATAGACCTCGCATTCCCTGTGAATCAGGATAATTCTTACGGCTAAACAGAGTTTCTCGACGGCAAATACCAGGCCCTGGCAGAACGGTGACTCGCCGGGAACGGCCTGTATGGCTGGTTGGGGTGAACGTGGCGCAGCTCGCCGCCGGCCGAGTCCCAGGAACAGGAGCAGGAAGGTAAGGTATAGAGACATGCGTTGCTTATTCATCAGAGATCCTTCTTGTGTTAACGAGCGGGTCTGCATAAAGGAAACAGGGTGGCATGTATACGAGGCCTATGTACCCAACGCAATCCCTCCATCCGAGGGGCCTCCCAAATGGAGGGTGTGCTTCGGCACGATCCTGGGAGCGAAAAGGAGACGGACTGTGCTAGCCCTGATTCCGTTGGCGGCGGGCGTTGAAAGTAGTGCGTAGCGGCACGGTTTGGGTTGGCCTCGACCGTGCGAGCATGGGGGCGGTCGAATGGGACAGGGCTGGGTCTGAGTCCTGAAAAGACTTCCGAACCCAGCTCACCTGGGCAGGGGACCTGGCTGATCCTCACACTTGAAGCGTCGAACAATCACAGTTGCTCCGTACGCGTTCCGCGGGCAAGGAGGATTGCCAAGCCTCCACCCTCTACCCACCTGCACTTCCCACTGGACCTCCTGGCTCGGTCATGCGCCAGGGGTCGAGCAGTTCGGCGAGCCGCTTATCTGAGAGGACTTTTTGTTCTTTGGCCATCTGGCGCACGGTTTTTCCTAACTTGTAAGCATCCTTGGCGAGTTTCGCGGCAGCCTCGTAGCCGATCTCTGGAGCCAGGGCGGTGCACATGGCCAGACTTTCCTCGATCAAGCTCCGACAGCGCTCGTCGTTGGCCTTGATGCCGTCGATACACTTGACAGCGAAGTTGGTAGAAGCCGTCGAGAGGAGTTCAATGGACTGTAATACGTTATAAGCCATCACCGGCAGCATGACGATCAATTCGAAATTGGCCGCCTGCCCTCCCACCGTGACCGTCACATCGTTGCCGATCACCTGAGCGCAGACCATCGTCACCGATTCGGCAATGACAGGGTTTACTTTGCCCGGCATCATGGACGAGCCTGGTTGTGTCTCCGGCAGATTGATCTCCCCGAGCCCACAGCGCGGGCCGGAGCCGAGCCAGCGAATGTCGTTGGCGATCTTCATGAGGCTTACAGCGAGAGTCTTCAGTTCTCCGCTCGCTTCGACCAACGAATCCTGTGTGGACTGTGCTTCAAAGTGGTTCTTCGCTTCTGTAAACGTGCAGCCGGTCTCTTTCGAAACGATGGCCAGAACCTTGGCTGAGAACTTCGGATGGCAATTGAGTCCTGTGCCGACTGCTGTGCCGCCGAGCGCCACTTCGCTGAGAGCGTGTTGTGCGCGTTTGACTCGTTGAATGCCTAATTCAATCTGGCGTGCGTAACCGCCGAATTCCTGACCTAACCGAACAGGCGTCGCGTCCTGCAAATGAGTGCGACCGATCTTGACGATCTTGTCAAACTCTTTGGCTTTGCGAGCGAGCGCTTTCTGCAAGCAGTTGAGTGCCGGAATGAGCTGCTGTTGGATCATCTCCCCGGCGGCAATGTGAATCGCCGTGGGAATCACGTCGTTACTGGATTGGCCCAAATTGACGTGATCGTTTGGATGCACCAGCTTGCTGCCTCGTGCTCCGCCTAACAGCTCAGTGGCGCGATTGGAGATCACCTCGTTGGTGTTCATGTTCGTCGAGGTGCCTGAGCCGGTTTGGAAAATATCCACGGGAAATTCGGCGTCGAGCTTGCCCTCGACGACTTCGGTCGCTGCCTGGTTAATCGCTTCTGCCGGCTTCTTGTCGAGGAGGCCCAGTGACTGATTGACCGTCGCGGCAGCACGTTTGATGATCCCCATCGCCCGGATCATGGCGCGGGGAAATCGCAACGAGCTGATCGGGAAGTTCTCGATGGCACGGGCGGTTTGCACACCATAATAGGCAGAGGCCGGTACGGCCAGTTCACCCATCGTATCGCGTTCAATTCTGGTCGCAGCTAATGTCTGAGCCACTGCCGCTGTGGGTATCTTCTTCATGCGTCCTACTCCAATTTATAGGATTCTCAGGTGTCGCGGGCGCCATGATAAACTCAGCTCCCCTACTTGCACAAGGGTATTGCGCGATGGACAGGTCTCATCTTGTTGTTGACGCGTTCGCTGGTGATAAAGGGGAGGAGACTCCCCGGGCCTTCACGCATGACGGAAGCAGACTGACAGTGACTGAGATCGTGAGTCGCTGGTATACCGAGACACACTGCTATTTCCGTCTTCAAGCTGACAACGGAGGTCGCTATGTGTTGCGCTACGATCTGGATAATCTAATCTGGGAACTCGTGATGGGCGAAAGATCCGACGATGGGACGTAGGCGTTAAAAAGAAGAGGCCCACCGGAGCGGGCCTCTGTTCCAACCGGATGTAGTAGTTACCGATTAGCCGACCTTGACCTCGATCGCTTTCGGCTTCGCCTTCTCGGACTTGGGAAGTTGGAGATTCAGAACGCCATCTTTGAATTCCGCTTTCACCTGCTCCTCATCAACCAGATCCGGCAATGTGAAGCTCCGGACGAAGCTGCCATAGGAGCGCTCTACCCGATGGTACTTTTTACCAGTCTCTTCCTTCTCTTGCTTCCGCTCACCCTGGATTGTGAGGACGCCGTCTTCCAGTGTCACCTTCACATCCTCCTTCTTCACATCAGGAATCTCCGCCTTGATCTGGTACCCCCCCTCCGTTTCACTGACGTCTACGGATGGCACCCAGTCGGCAACGACCATCGTTTCCTTGCCGTTTGTCTGAGGTAAAGCAGGACGGCTAAACATCCGATTCAACCGATCCGACATGTCTTCGAGTTCACGAAACGGATCCCAACGTACGAGTGTCATGGTAGACCTCCTTCTTGTTCTTATTCACTGTTTCAGACTGTCTATTCGCGGCGCGCCCCGATTTCTCTGTATGAAACAGCAGATAACTCTGGCTGCCGAGGAGTCAAGGGGGGCTAGGCCACTGTTGAAGGCGGCGATGCTGGAGAGGCCTTAGCGTTGATCGATGGGCACATACGGGCGATTATGCTCACCGGAATAAATCTGGTCAGGTCGGAACAGTTTGTTTTCACGAAGCTGCTCCAACCAGTGGGCCAGCCACCCCGACACCCGCGCCATCGCGAATAACGGTGTGAACAGATCGGTCTCAATGCCCATCTTGTCGTAGACGATCCCGGAGTAGAAGTCGACGTTGGGATAAACCCCCTTCCCCTTCAACAGCTCTTCTGCGACCCGCTCGACCTCTAAGGCAACCTCGTACAGTGGTGAACTGCCACATTCCTTGAAGAGTCGCTCGCACAGACTTTGTAGGATTGTTGCACGGGGGTCTTTGACCTTGTACACCCGGTGACCGAAGCCCATCAGCTTCTGTTTCGCGCGGACTAGACCTTCGAGGTACGATCGGGCCCGCCTTGGCTCACCAATCTCCTTCAGCATCTGCACGACCTCTTCGTTGGCCCCGCCATGCAGCGGGCCCTTCAGGGCCCCGACTGAAGATGCAACGACCGTATAGGGATCGGCCAGCGTAGAGGCAGTGATCATGCCGGTGAAGGTTGAGGCATTCATCGTATGTTCGGCATGGAGGACCAGGCAGTCGTCGAAAATGTTACCCCACAAAGGAAGCGGCTCCGTCTCAGTCAGCATGTAAAGGAAGTTTTCTGAAAATCCAAGATCGTCGCGTGGTGGAATGTACTCGTTCCCATGCCGCAGCCGTGCCCAGGCCGCTACAACCGTGGGCAGTTTGGCAACGAGGCGAACAGCAGACCAATAGTTATTTTCGATGTCCTGGACATTCCGGCCTGGATAAAACATGCCCAAAGCGGCGACTGCAGCCTGCAAGGCGTCCATGGGATGCCCCTGCTCCGGAAGGCATTTCAACAAGTCGACAATCTTGAACTTGATGCGACGGTGATGGACGATGTCCTCATTCCATCGCGCGAGCTGCAATTGAGTGGGAAGGTGTCCAAATAACAACAGATAGGCGGCTTCGAGATAAGACGATCGCAGACAGAGTTCTTCGATACGGATGCCGCGATATTCCAGCACACCGCGCTTCCCATCCACATCGCTAATCGCGGATTTGGCTGCGGGGACTCCGGCGAGCCCCGGCATAAAATCATGTGGCATGACAATGCTCCTTCGCCTGAGTGGGCAGGATATATGAAGAGTGGAGTCAGTCTATCATGTTCAGAGAAGCAGGATCTTGAAATGGATCTTGTCGGTTGGCATACTCAATTTGCCGGCCGTTCACGACCGGAGAAAGGCCCATGTACCTATGGGTTATGACCTTGGTCGGATGTCTCGTTCTTGTTCCGGGGTTCATGATGTTCTGGCAAGCATCTGCGACGACATCACAGCCGAGGTCGGTCAAGCCGATCGGAACGAGTGCCGTGAGTTACGGGGGAAGGTCGTCCGCCGGTTAGCCGAAATCTCGTATGGACCGTCCAGGTCCTGTAGATTCACGCGAGCAATTAGATATGCAGAGGAAGTAAGCGATGATTTCGCGTCCGTCCCTCCTGCTGATGCTGTTCGGTCTCATCGCGACAGGGACAGCCTTCTTGGTCCAGGCCGACGGCGAGATCCTTGGTTTCGCTGTCGTAAGCGAAGTCCCAAAAGATAAGGCGCGGATATCGGCGAAGGTCTCAGTGAATGACGTAGTGTCAGATATGAAGCTCCTCGCGTCGGAGACGATCCTGAATAATCTGATTTGGAAAAAGCTCGAAATCTGTCATGCCATGAAACTTGAAGGATTCAAAGTCGCTGAAGGCTTTCAGATTGTCACGGTGCACGTGATCGACGCCAGCATGTTGCCGATGTCCTTGCAGTCTTTTGCAGGCGATTGCCTAATTAAGAAAGCGATCGAGATCGCACCGCTGGTCGACTAGTTGGGACGGGTGACCAGACTGCGGGACAACTCTGTGGGCAGGCGGGAATTATACTGGCCCGCACATCGAAGGCAACAAGAAAAACCAGCGCAGGATGCTCAAAAAGGCCGTCCTCTCGTCCGTCATTCGTGAGGCGGCAGTACTTCGTGAGCAGAGTTGTTGGTTTCAAGTTTCGGGTTGTCCGAGACCATTCACCCAAAACTTGAACTTTCAGCCTGAAACGATTGAGTGGGATACGCCTCACGATTTACGCTTCACGGGTGCCAAGAAAACCGTATAGGAAAAATCGCATCTCGGTGCGCCGGAATCTGGCAAGTGAAAAGAGCGATTTTTTCAGCACCCTGCTAGGCCTGTCGGCATTCCGGACAAGAGGTGGGTTCTTCTGCTGCCTCACACTCTTCGGCGGTCAGAGGGAAGAGTTGTTCGCACTGCCGGCAGGGACGAATTTCGAAGTAGGCCGTTCCCTTGTCGTCGATGTCGGTAGGCAGGATCAGCTCCCGCGGGTCATATCCGATCGCGCCGCCGTCGGAGAATTTGACGATGGCCAGGCGGTCGTTAAAGACCTCAAAGGTTCCTTCCTGCCCTTTTCTGGCCAATACATGCCCGAGAACGAACACCGGCTGTCCCTTGCACTTCGTGCGGAGGTCTCGTAAGGTGTGATGAGAATCCGTAGCACAAGAAAATTGGCCGGTGGAGCTGGTTCCGAAGATTGGTGTTGGCATAATCGACATTCAAGTGAATAAGATGAGACCCGTGTACCACACGGGTAAAAATGGCGTCAAGGCGGGTGAGACGCTAACCAGGATTAATCAAGAATGCCGTCGCGAGGCGTTTGAGACCGAAGCCCGCCGGGGCTTCTCACAAATAAGGTCGACGTAGGCGAACGCTCAGTCCGTCGAGGAGGCCGAACGAGAAAAACCCGCCGGGCGAGAGGATCGGACGACATAGCAGGTATTCATGAATCGTCGAGGCTAAGACAAGGAGTAGAACATGGCTGAGGTGACGATTTACCAGAAACCAACCTGCAGCACATGCCGTCAGGCGGTGCAGTTGTTAAAAGAGAGCGGCAAGTCCTTCACGGCCATCAACTACTACGAGAAACCATTCACTAAGGCGCAACTCAGGAACCTTTTAAAGAAGGCGGGTCTCTCGCCCAAGGATATTCTGAGAACCAAGGAGGATATCTACAAGGAGCTTGGTTTAGCGAAAAAGAATCTTTCGGATGATGAATGGCTTGATATGATGCTGGCCCATCCGGATCTCATTCAGCGTCCGATTGTCGAAAAGGGCGAGAAGGTGATCTTGGCCAGACCGGCGGAGTCTGTGAAAGGACTTCTCTAGCAGGCTGTTGAAAAAGTCGCTCTTTCCACCCGCCCGTCCCCGGCGCGATGAGACGCGCCTTTTCCCATGCGGCGTTCTCGCATCGTTCAGACCCTCAATGTACCCCAGAGGTAAGCCTCGGGCCTTTACTCGCTGCGACCGAACTGGACGGCCTTTTAGAGCAGCCTGCGGTTCTGCTGGATCCGTCGGTGACTTTCCCCAGCCCAGTACCCCAGACCCACAATAGCTTTCAACAACCTGTTCGCCAGACCTACGTTCCGTATTCTCCACTCGTGACAACTCTTCCTGATCCAGCATGAGACCGTCGTACCGTCTCAATCGCCGCCCCTCCCCGCTTTACGACGTTCCCTCCTGCTCCTTTGGCTTCATAGAGGGCGCGGTAGGCCGACTTGATCACCAGAGTCAGCGTCGCGCTGTCGCTCACTTTTTCCGCCACGCCGATACTCAGGGTGATTGGGAGTGCCCGGTCGCGTGATCCGGTTTTTTGGGTCACTCGTTCTTTTTGCCAGACCCGATCTCGTCCTCGGAGGATCAGATTGATGGTTCCGATCGTTTTGCGGACAGTCTCCAGCGTACTCATGGCTTCTGTAGTCGATTTTCCAGGGAACAGCACGGTAAGTTCCTCCCCTGTCGTACGGAAGATCTGCCCGCCAGAACAAGCCGCATGAACTCTGGGTGCAACCAGTTTCAGAATCTGTTGGCTTACAGATTTCCCGTGGATATTGGCATACTGGGTCAGCTGGTCGATGCTGATGACTGCGACGGAAAATCTATTCCCGAGTTGCCCGACCGCTTCTTCATACGCCAGGCGACCAGGAATGCCTGTGAGTTCGTCGCGGTAGGTCTGCTGATAGAAGGATTGAAACAATGTGACGAAAAGAATCAGTCCGCCTGCCATGAAAAAATTTGTCGGTTGCCAGCCGTAGCGACTCGTATGATAGGCCACGAAAATGGCAACCAGAGCCCAGATTGCTCCTCCCTCGAGTGGGTCACGACGAAGGGCAAATCGTATGAAGTGCAGCAGCAACGCTGTGGCAAGGGCAAAGAGGGCCGGCTGTGGAATCGGCGTCCATTCCGTGTACAGCGAGGGGACGTATTCCCGTGTGAAGGAGGACGCCAGGTCATGCTGGTCTGGAAGGCAGAGCCAGAACAGTAGAAAGGGCTGGACCAAGACGAATAGTATTCGCGTCAAACCACGAAGCGTGGTGAGGGAATCTTCTTTGAAGATAGAAAAGGCCAAAAGATTGAGAGGGACGAGAAAGGCGGTTATGGCGACAATTGTCTGGCTTAAGGCCGCCTGTTCCGCATCGGTGCTGGGAAACAACACCATGGCTCGATCGGCGAGTGCCAGCACGAGCAGGGAGAGGATCATGCGACTGCTCGCAAAATACCAGCCGAAGACGAGCCCAAATGTGAGGACGATATACGGCAGGGCTGCGATCGGCTGTTGCAGCCAGATTGGGAGACCCTGGGGACGAAGAAATCCAATCGCTATGAGAAAAATCATCCCTCCAGGGAAGAGAACCGCGAGGATGGATTTCCAGAGTAGGCTTAGCATGACTACTACCGTCTATAGATAGAGTTGTCTGGGGGCTTCTAGAGCACTGCCAGATCCATACCAGCCAGTCCCTGCTTAGTGAGGGAGGCTGTAGAAGGCAATAAAGCGATGATCTTGTAATACCAATGCTTTTCCAGGGAAAATCCGGCTTCCGCCGGTCCCTTTTGATGAAGCCGCGAGGGGGAAGGCTGAGTCAAGGCCCTTTTTTGAACAATCAAATGAGCTTGTTTCAGGCAGGGGGACCAGACGGTTCGTCAGCTTGAAGCGTTCGAGGGACGTCCCTGGATCATCCGGAGGGCACCGGAGGTTCGGTCTACGGTGACAGTGACCGCTCCATCTAAAACTTGTAATATCAGCTCCCCTGCCAGCTGTCGTCGCCAGCCACGGAGGATGGGCAGATCAAGGGCTGTCCGATTCTGCTTGGCTTCCACGAGTGTTTGTAGGTCGGCGCTGGTAGCAAGCATGGTGGGAGCAATTCCCTCCTCAGCTGCGCGGGCCTTCAGCACAGCTTGCATGAGTTCGACGATGCCGGTCGACTCAGGGTCCGGTTTTCGCTCGCAAGGGACCTCCGGCCAGCCTGACGGTGGAAGCGCCAGTGCCGAGGTGATGGTGGCCAGAAGTTGTCCTCCGTGTCGATCGACCTCGGAGGAATGGACGCCGCGGAGACCACGGAGCTCATTGACCGATTTGGGTGGATGGCGTGCGAGTTGGAGGAGCACCTCGTCTCGCATGACGCGTCCGCGAGGCACGTTCCTGCGGCGAGCTTCCGCTTCTCGCCAGGCAGCCAATTCACGAAGCACCGCAGCCCCTTTGGGCTTGAGCGTGTCCCACCCTCGAATTCGCTGGTAGCGCTCTTGCGGCTCTCGGCTTTTTTCTCCCACTGCCGTTTCGAGGCGTGCAAATTCCTCACTGACCCACTCCAAACGGCCAAGCGTACTCAGGCGATCCTGTAAATACGTATGGATTGACAGGAGGAATTCGACATCCTCCAAAGCGTAAGCGATTTGGTCATCCGAGAGCGGTCGCGCACTCCAGTTGGTAAAGGTATGGGCTTTCGCCAGCTTCGTGCCGTGGAGTCGCTGGACCAAGTTCGCGTAGGCGATTTGGGCGCCATACCCGACCATGGCGGCGGCGATCTGGGTATCGAAAAACGGCTTCGGGATCTGTCCCGCATGTATGGCAAAAAGATCCAGATCTTGCCGCCCGGCGTGGACGATTTTCTCAATCTTGACATCACAGATAAGTTCCCAGAAGATGTCGAGCGATCCGCTGGCCTGCACGGCAGGAAAGTCGATGACGGCAGCGGTGGTGGCGGTGGCGACTTGGATCAATTCGAGTCGTGGGATAAAGGTGTCCTCCCCTACGAATTCCGTATCCAGAGCCAGTCGTGAACTCTGCCGCAACGTGTGGCAGAGGGCTTCAAGCGCATGCTGGTCGGTCACATACGGCAGAGGTTGATTGAGGGGTGTCACCTGTGTCTCATTCTGTCGGACGGTAGGTGGCGTCTGGGGACCGCGGAGGCTCGACATTGCTGAGACTCAAGTATTCCTTCAGAAACTGGTAGGCCTCCAACATGCGCCGCAATTCCGGTTCGGCGCTGCGGTCGCCGTTATTCGAATCAGGGTGGAGCTGCTTGGCCTTGTGACGAAATGCGGCTGTGACATCGGCGAGTGAACTGCCGAATTCCACACCCATCGCGGCATACGCGTCCATCGCGTTGTTGATGCCGCTCGATCCTTGTGACAGGTCGCCGTCTGCCCCACCGGCAGCTTTCAACATATCGGCCAGGCTGATTTTCCTGCGCCGGCGACGGGGGCGCTCGCGAATCTCGCTGTCGAAATCGTCCCATCGGTCTTCGACAAACTCGAGACGCGACTCCAGACGCATCGCACCGGATAGATCACGGATCTCCTCAATCTCCTCTTCAATCTGGACCAGTGATTTGATGATTTCCTCCAGCCCTTGTTCAACACGAAAGAAGCTGTCTACCCGCTCCTGCATCATCGTATCGACGGCGAGATCCAAACTCTCCTCGGCTTTTGGACGCAATGACTCGATCCGTCGTCTCATCCCTTTCTGAAACTTGATGAATTTGCTTTGTGAGAATGGCATGTGAATCAAACTCTCTCCCTGGGTGCGCATTGTAGCACAGCCTGGTCGCGTGCCAGAAGAGCAGTGGATACAGCGGGACTCATGTGGGTTCAATGGTCAGGGCGACGCGAAGTCGTCGCTGAGTTTGGTGCGGCGTCTGGCCACGCCCGTTTCACGTGCAGCTGTCGCCACGGCTTTTGCCACACGCGGCACGACTCCCTTGTCGAACACGCTCGGAATGATGTAGTCCTCACTGAGAGCAGCAGGGGGAACGGCCTCAGCCAGGGCCCTTGCTGCAGCCAGTTTCATTGCTTCGTTGATGTCGCGCGCCTGCACGTCCAGCGCACCCCGAAAAATGCCTGGAAATGCGAGCGCGTTGTTGATTTGATTCGGATAGTCCGATCGTCCGGTGGCAAAGATCCGGCAACGGGAGGCAACCAATTCAGGGGGGACTTCAGGGTCGGGATTGGCCATGGCAAAGACGATGCGATCAGCCGCCATCAGATCCAGGTCTTCCGCAGTGAGAATATTGCCGACGGATAATCCAATGAAGACATCAGCCCCCTTGAGGGCCTCTCGGAGTGTGCCTTGGGGACGGTCTTTAGTCATGCAGGAGGCGAGATCCGTTCGGCACGCCCGCAGCTGCTGGCCGTCCCCTCGTAAGACGATACCGCACGGCTCGCATCCAACCAGGTGGGAGAGACCTGCGGCAAGCAGCATCCTGCAGCAGGCGGTTCCAGCGGCGCCGAGACCATTGACGACCACACGGATGTCCTCCAGACGTTTCCCTGTAACGGTGAGCGCATTGGTCAAGGCGGCGAGGATGACCACGGCCGTGCCATGCTGATCGTCATGCATGACCGGAATATCCAGGACGCTTTTTAAGCGGTGTTCGATCTCAAAACAGCGCGGCGAACTGATATCTTCCAAATTGATGGCGCCGAACCCCGGGGCAATGGCCTGAACCGTGCGAACAATCTCGTCAGGATCTTGTGTGTTGAGGCAAATCGGCCATGCGTCGATTCCCGCAAATTCTTTGAACAGCATGGCTTTCCCTTCCATCACGGGTAACGCGGCTTCCGGGCCAAGATTGCCGAGGCCTAGCACCGCGGATCCGTCAGTGACCACGGCGACCGTGTTGCTCTTACTGGTAAAGGCATAGGCTTTGGTTTTGTCCTTCGCGATCGCTTGCGAAATGCGGCCGACTCCCGGCGTATAGACCATCGACAAGACGTTCCTTGTTGTGACGGGGAACTTGTTTTGGATGCAAATCTTTCCGCCGAGATGCAGAAGAAAAATCCGGTCGGAGGCTGAGAGCACCTTCACGTTCGGCAGAGCGCCAACCCGAGCAAGCACCTTCTCTCCATGCGCTTCGTTCTGGACGTCGAAGGTCACGTCTCGCACCATATAGTCGGCCGTTGCAGAGACAATATCCACCGCGCCCAAGTTGGCGCGTTCCTCGGCCAAGGCGGCGGCCACTCTTGCAAACATACCTGGTTTGTTGGCGAGTTGGAGGCGAACGGTCAGACGGTAGTTGGAATAGGGCCCAATTTCACTCATAACTTGTCCATATTATTAAGACTACCACAAGACAGGTCAGGAGCCAGAGCGGCTTACTTGTGCGTCGTCGTTTCATGGAGGTGGCAGAAGTGGAAAAATAAGCGGTTGACAACAGCGACCTATCCTGCCTACCGTAGCGGATGTGTGTCCTACCTGAGTGGGCACACAGCATGCCAACACTAACATTTAAAGGGGGTGACATATTATGAAGCGCATTTTGATGGCAATTATGGCAGTCGCAGTGGCAGTGACGTTCAGTGCTCCTTCCTTCGCCGAGGAGAAGAAGGACAAGAAGGACGAGAAGAAGGGCGGCCAGGTTCTCGTGTACGGTGACGAGAAGACGGAGAAGAAGGACGAGAAGAAGGGCGGCTACACCGGTACGTTCGAAGAGAAGAAGGACGAGAAGAAGAAGGACGAGAAGGGCAAGTAAGAGCGACGGAAGTCGTTTGTCTGATCAGACAAGCCTAACTTGAACGATTCTGAAGAGGCCTGCGATCTCACGATCGCAGGCCTCTTTCCTTATCCGCTCATTGACCCCTCTCTAGCCCCGATGCTACCGTGGGACCATGCACACTTCATCAGAATCAGCAAAGCCTAATCGCCTCATCCACGAGACCAGTCCCTATCTCCTCCAGCATGCCTCGAACCCTGTCGACTGGCACCCATGGGGACCAGCGGCATTGCAGGCATCGAAAGCGCAAAATCGTCCTATCCTGCTCTCGGTCGGATATTCCGCCTGTCACTGGTGTCACGTGATGGAGAGGGAGTCATTCGAGAACGAGGCCATTGCGTCACTCATGAACCGGCATTTTATCTGTATCAAAGTCGATCGGGAAGAGCGCCCCGATCTCGACGAGATCTATATGCAGGCCACGGTGACCCTCAATCATGGTCAGGGGGGATGGCCGATGACGGTTTTCCTGACGCCGGATCAGGAGCCGTTCTTTGCCGGAACGTATTTTCCTCCTGACGATCGCTGGGGACGTCCCGGGTTCCCCAGCCTGCTCAAAAAAATTGCAGACGCGTGGGAACAGGATGCCGCCGGTCTCACAAATCAAGCGCGTCAATTAACCGAACGGTTGAAAAACGAACTCAAAGCGGTGTCCCCCATCTCGGTCAGTACCTCCGTGCTTGATGAGGCCGTGACGCAATTCCGCGAGGATTTCGATGAGCGCCACGGAGGATTCGGCAGTGCGCCAAAATTTCCCCCGTCCGCAGGGCTCTCGTTGCTCCTGCGTTGTTACCGGCGAACTGGAGCGAGCCGAACCTTGCAGATGGTCACACGCACGCTCGATGCGATGGCGGCCGGGGGAATCTACGATCATATCGGAGGCGGGTTCGCACGGTACTCCACCGACGAGCGTTGGCTGGTTCCTCATTTCGAGAAGATGCTCTACGACAATGCCCTCCTGGCCCGGACCTATCTGGAAGCCTATCAGGTGACCAAGCAGGACTCCTATCGCCAAGTCACGACAGAAGTGCTTGATTATATTCTCAGGGAGATGACCGACCCTGCCGGAGGGTTTTATTCCGCGACGGATGCGGACTCGGAAGGGGTCGAAGGAAAGTTTTTCGTTTGGACGCCGGCGGAGATCCAGGCCGTGCTGCGGAATGCAGAAGATGCCCGCCGATTCTGTGCCTGTTACGATATTACCGATCAGGGGAATTGGGAACATCAGAGTATCCCGAACCGACTGCGTCCTATCGAGGCCGTGGCCAAAGAGTTGAACCTTACCCTCGATGAACTCTACGAGACGATCCATCGTGTGCGTCCCCTCCTCTATCGCGCCCGCCAAGAGCGAGTGCCGCCTGGACTCGACGACAAGATCATCACGGCATGGAACGGCATGATGATCTCGGCGATGGCCGAGGCAGGTCGTGTGTTAGGGATCAGCCGCTACATCGCCGGCGCTATGCGGGCCGCGGACTTTCTCTTGCTGGTGCACCGGACTTCCGAGGGGGCGCTGCTCCGAACATCGCGACAGGGCCGAGCTCATCTCAATGGGGTACTGGAGGACTATGCTTATCTGGCAGAAGGATTGATCGACCTCTATGAAGCCTGTGGGCAGGACCGATACCTCACTGCCGCGCTTCAATTGGGAGTGCGGATGGTGAACTCCTTTCGGGATGAGGGGCAAGGGGGGTTCTACACCACCGCGAAGACGCATGAAACGCTGATCATCCGAGCGCGTGAGGGGGCAGATGGTGCGACACCCAGTGGAAACGCCGTGGCAGTCTCAGGCCTCGCCCGACTCTCGTTTCACTACAATCGCCAAGATCTGCGCGAGGCCGCTATTGGCGGGATTCGCGCCTATGGCCGCCAGATGGCCCGGTATCCGAGAGCCTTTGCCAAGAGTCTTGCCGCGGTAGATCTGTTGGCGGAAGGGCCGATTGAATTGGCTTTTGTCGGAGTGTCCCACGATCCTGGGCTGGAGGCACTGCAGCTTGCCGTGCGTGAGGTGTTCTTACCTCATCGCGTGATTGCCTCTAGCGATGGAAGGGGCACGCCGTCCGGTCATCCCCTACTGGCCGGCAAGGGCTTGGTGGAGGGGAAGGCGGCCCTCTACATCTGTCGAAACTTTTCCTGTCAGCGTCCTATCACCGATCCGCAGGAGGTCATCGAGGCACTGCTGTCGGCGTCTCGACGAACGGATCAGACGACCCAACAGACACTCTTGCAAGGAGCTGCGCTCCCCGGGTTGGCCAGTCCCGAGGGGACAGCCAGGTATGCGGCGCGCATCGTGAGTCAGTCACGCCATGACGGCCACATGGAACATGGGTATGGCCGGTTCGGCAACAGGGGGTTGACAACGTCCCGACTGGGATTCGGTACTTATCGGGTCGATACGAGGGACCCAGAGCATCGAGACGCGCTCAATAAGGCCTTGCGAGAAGGCGTGAACCTGATCGACACGTCGACGACTTATACAGACGGCGACAGTGAGAGCCTAGTCGGCTCTGTACTACGCGAGTTGATCAAGAGCGGTGAGCTGACTCGTGAAGAGGTGATCGTCGTTTCGAAGATCGGCTATGTGCAAGGGCACAACTTGAAACAGGTGGAGGCACGAGAGCAGGCCGGGCATCCCTACCCTGACATGGTCAAATATGGTGAGGGCATCTGGCATTGTATCCACCCGGAGTTTCTGGCCGATCAGCTCACTCTGTCACTGGATCGCCTTGGACTGGCCACCCTCGATGTCTGCTTGCTGCACAATCCGGAATACTTTCTTTCCGAGGCAGCGCATCATGAAGGTGGAGATCTCGAGGTAGCGCGGGATGCTTTTTATCGCCGGATTGAACAGGCCTTCACATTTTTTGAGTCGCAAGTAGCTATAGGACGGATTCACTATTACGGCGTGTCGTCGAATACGGTCACGGCAGATCCATCGGATGTCGAGGCGACTTCGCTCTCACGCATGTGCGACGCGGCCCGAGCTGCCGCTGCCTCACGGGGCATGGACCGCCACCACTTCGCGGTGCTGCAATGCCCCATGAATCTCTATGAGGCAGGTGCGCTGGTGACGCCCAATACCGGGATAGATCAGCGGGAGACGGTGTTAGGGGTGGCGCAACGAGAAGGGATCGCCGTGCTTGTCAATCGTCCGCTCAATGCCATGCCGACGAAAAAAAGCGGAGTACTTCGATTGGCGGATTTTCCAATTGAAGGCGATCCGGTGGATTTCGATCGACAATGCCGGATGGTCGCGGCGCTTGAAGACGAGTATCGCACGACCATTGCCTCGGCCCTTCAACATAGTGGCCAAGGGATGGCCCCTGCCGACTTCTTCACCTGGGCCGTTGAGTTGACGCGCGTGCGGGCTCAGATCCAGGGCCTGGAGCATTGGGAACAGATCGAGCATCAAATGATCGCACCTCATGTCAATCAAGTGATGCAGGCGCTTTCACGGCAACTGACCGGAACGGCCGCCGAGCAGTGGGAGGCCTGGCGCGATCGCTATGTACCACAGTTACTCACCCTGTTGGGCGGGCTCCGCAGAGAAGCCACCGAACGCAGTCGTTCTAAAACCGCCTCGGTGTCGGCAGCCCTCAATCCCCTGTTGCCCGAAGCAAGGCGCCGAGAATCGCTGTCACGAAAAGCCCTGTGGGTCCTGGCAAGTACGCCAGGCGTTACCTGTGTTTTGAATGGGATGCGTTCTCCTGCCCATGCGGACGATTCCCTTGCCATCATGGGATGGGAACCGCTGATGGGAGTCAAGGAGATATTCGAAGGCATTGCACAGCGTGAGTCGTCTCTATCGTGAATGCGCCGGTGGGATAAGATATAGCAGGATGCTGAAAAACTATTGTGGCACGGTGGAAATTTAATCGTCCGCAACGTCTGGGATAACAGGAAAACACCGCGCAGGATGCTCAAAAAGGCCCGCCAGCAAGGCCGCAGCGAGAGAAGAGGCGCTGGCGTACGCTTCGGTACGTTGAGCTTCTGAGGAAGCGAGAACGCCGCTGGCGGGCCTTTTCAGCATTCTGCTAGAGGAATGGACAAGATCTGCTATTCCGTTACTTGCGACTGCCGATAAGTTGGTTGAGACTCTCGATGGCATTGCCGAACCAGGACCCGCTGCTCGCAACCCCCCGTTCGCCATTGGTCGGATGTTTCGGCTTCGACGAAAGCTCCTTGGCTCGATAGGCAGCATCCTTAAAACGCGGACTCATTTGATCGATACGGCGGTATAAGGTTGTCGCTTCTGCTATCTGCCCGACTGATTCGAGGGTCCGTGCGAGAAAATATTGGACATCGATAACCTCTTTGCGAGATGCCGACTGATCGCTCAAGGCAGCGCGGAACGCCTGAATCGCGGCCCCATGGTCTCCCATAGACCTGTGGCAGAGTCCGATCTGTGCCTGGGCTTTCAGTAAATAGGACGGACTCTTGCCGGCCAGTTCGAGCATATCAATAGCGTCACGCAATTGGCCTTCCTTCCTCATCGCTACTCCCTGTGCATAGAGGGATTCGGGGGTGTCGACCGAACGAGTGACTTTGAGTTCCGGAGATGGACATTCCGGCCTCTGCTGCGGTGAGCTGGGTTGCGGAGGGGCGGAATCGATCTCGGTGGCATCTTCCGGAGCGCTGGCCAAGGCACTCAGTTCCTCTCGTGCCGCAAGCGGCAGGATCCCGCCTTTACTTCGGTCGAAAGCGGCTTGAGCGACGAGCTTGGAGGTAATGACCCGAGCCTGTTCGGCAAAGCCATAGGTCAACGCAATATCACACACCTGATTGATGAGACGAGGAGTGCCTCTCGTCAAACGATGCACCAAGGCACAGGCTTTATTCGTAAACAATGATGGATGTCCGCCGGCAATCTTTAACCGGTGACGAATGTACTGTCCCGTCTCCACCTCCGAGAGCGGTTCCAAGTGATAGTCGACGACAATCCGTTGGGCAAACTGGGTCATGTCGATCCGCTGCAGTAATGTATGGAGGTCAGGTTGGCCAGAAAGAATGATCTGCAGCTTCAACGTTTTTCCATCGTTTAAATTGGACAAAAGCCGCAGTTCTTCGAGCAGCTCGGCTCCAAGATTCTGGGCTTCATCGATAATAAGAATGACCCGTCGGTGCTGTTTAGAGCCCTGAATCAGAAACTCCGAGAAGACGTGATAGGCCTCAACCGGGTCAATTTTCTTTTTGCTCAACCCGAGGGAAAGCAGAATCCAGGGCAGGAGATGTTCAATGTCGTAGCGCGCATTCGTGACGAGACCGATTGAATGCTTCTCTCCGTGCTCTGAAATAAGTTTTTGCAGGAGCGACGTTTTGCCCATCCCCGGATCGCCGGTGAGGACCATAAACGGCGCCTCGTTGATAAGGCCATATTCCAGAATGCTGTATGCCGTACGATGCGTAGAGCCCGGATACAGAAAGTCGCTATCCGGCAGGAGCGCGAAGGGTCTAGTCCGAAAATTGTAAAATGACTCGTACATTCGGCGTTCGCTTTCCGACAGGAGGCATCGAAATCAGTGAGAGAGTAGCTTCCGCATGCTAGCAGGAGTTGTGGCCATTTGCCCAGCCTTGTTCAGCACCGTCCCCAACACGGGACGGGAATTCTTCACCAGCGACAAGGCACGCTGCACCTCCTCGGCCGTCGTTTTCCCTTCTTCCACGACAAGGAGAAGCGCGTCCGTGTACGGTGAGAACGCAAGTACATCTGCCGTGTGAAGCAACGGCGGAAGATCGAAAATGATGATCCGCGCAGGATAACGATGCTTGAATTCTTCAACCAATGCCAGCATTTTAGGCGATGTGAGGATCTCAGTCGAGTTCGAAATTGCCCGTCCTCCCGGCAGTAATACGAATCGACCGATCCCTGGATGCACCAACAAGTCCTCGACGGGCTGATTGTCCAACAAGTAGTCGGCGAGACCCATACAGTCCTCCAAGCCGAATACCGCATGGATGCTGGGATTGCGAAGATTCGCATCGACGAGCAGTACAGTCTGCGTGGTCTCCATGGCGAGACTCACAGCCAGATTCACGGCAGTCAACGTTTTCCCCTCGCCATGCCCTGGACTGGTGACTCCCAACACATTCCAGTTATTTTCTCGAAGGCGATGCATGACCTGAGTCCGCAAAATCTTAAAGGCATCGACGAAGGGGCCCTTGTGGTACGCAGCCATCACCCGCCGCTGACGAAGCAACGAGAGTGGAATATCCAGTGACCGTGTCCTGGTATATACGATGGGTGGAGGCAAGGCTTGGCCGCCGGAAGTCTTTCCGGCTTGTGACCTGGTACGAGACGGACCCTGTTGGTCCTTATACAACTGGAGTGCAGTCCGAAATCGGTCCATGGATTCTCCTGAAACGCCAGAAAGTTGGAGGGGAAAGGTTGGAGGGTTCAGCCTCTAACTACACACCTCTAACTTTCTTCCCAATCTACTCTATGCCAAATCGCCTCAACGCGGCAAACCACAGGACATCTAAAGGCACCACAAACACATGCAGCAGCGCGAGAATCGTCAGGAGCGCGCCAACTCCGGCTCCCTTAAGGAGGAGGCGGCGCTTCACGGCCCTGGAGAGATCATGTTCGTTCGGCATGAAGGGAATCACCGCCAGCGGGGACACCTGGGTGAGTCGCGCAAGTTGTTCCGGCGTGCGTATCGAATGGTCGAGCGATTCCGCGGCGGCGCCGGAGCCAATTCCGCAGGCGAGGGCCAAAATAAATCCCAGAAGCACAATGGCGGGCCGGTTGGGCTTGTCCGGCTTCTCCGGCAAGCTGGGCGGATCGATGAGAGAAAACCGCTCGCCTTTTTGCTGAACCTCTAAACCTTCCGAGACCCTGGCTTCCAGCAGCCTGGACCTGATGTCCTGATACTTCTGCCCTGAGGTGTCGCGATCACGGGTCAACACGAGATAGTCCGGCTCGATTTCCGGAGTCCGTTCAAGGCGCGTGGCATAGTCTTGGAGCCGCCGCTTGACATCCATACGGGTTCTCAGCAGCGCCCCCAACGAAGAGGTCGTGGAATTGAGCTGAGCCTGGAGATTGATGTAGGCGGGGTTTTCCGGCCTCAGCATGGGCCTTCGATGAGGGACAGATCCGAGCTGTCGAACTTCCTTTTCCAGGGCTTCAATCGTGCGACGAGCTTGCACGACGTCGGGGTGTTCACTGCCTAAACGCTTCGAAGCGGTAGTCAGCGCGGCGCGGGCGTCGATGAGTTGTTTGGACGCTTCCTCGATCTCGGGAGGCTGTCCGGTCTCCTTTTCCAATGCCTCGATCTCCTGCTTCATCTTCATAATGTCTGGGTGGTCGGGAGCCAGATTGGCAGAGGTTCCGGCATATTGCGCGCGAAGGCTGCGTAAGCGTTCGGCTGAGTCCAGGATGCGTTCTCCGGTCACGGACATGATCGGGGTATTTGGTTTGATCGTGGCAAGCTCACCCTCAAGATAGTTCTTGCGTTCCTCGAGGGTTCGAATCTGCTGGTCGATGTCCATCAGTTCTCGATCAGACTGACTCATGAGTTGTAAATTCAGGGGCATCAGTTCCGGCAAGGCGCCGCTCGCCCGGTGCTTGAACGTGGCAATCTTTTCATCCACCTCGCCGATGTGCTTGGAAAGATTCTCCGCCTCCTGTTGGAGGAAGGACGTCGCTTCCTGCGCCTGCCGCTCTCGGCTTTTCAGATTTTCGCCTAGAAACAGACTGGTCAGTTCGTTGGCGACCTTTTGGGCCAAGTCGGGCGAGTTGCTCTGGTACGCCACGGTGAACGCGATCGTGGCCTTCGTTGGATGTTGGGTGCGCTTGTCCACGACGTCGGCGCTGATCACTTCGACCGCGATGTCTTTGGTGAACCGTTTCACGACTTCTTCGGCGGGGTTGGTTCGACGCAGTTCCGGATAGAGATTGTATTGTTCCACGACCTTCCACAAGGTCGTCCGGCTCATGACCTGTTGCTTGATTGTTTCAATGCGCTGATCGGCATAACTGGTAATTGTCGAATGAACGAGTTCGGCTGGAATTTCCTGTTCCTCGATCAAAATGGTCGCCATGGATTTGTATGTCGCAGGCCAGAGGAACGCGGCAGCGAGGCTGAGGCCCAACAGAACGCCACCAGCCAGGAGAATCAGAGTCCGTCGCCGATGAAATATAGCCACGTAGGCCTGAAGACTCTGGATAGGTTCGGATTCTTGTGAGCGCGGTTGGGTAGTCACAGTTTAAAAAGCCTAGTTGGATAGCGCGAGTTTCGGAGGATAGTACGTTAGCATGAACATCGTGCCATTGGACATGGCTTCTGGTAGATTTTCTCCGCCTCGCCAGCGATACGTATAGGAAAGCTCAAGCTTCCACCACTCCAAAAACTTCCAGGCGATCGTAGGTGTGGCAGAGAAGTAGCGGCGCTCTGGGAAGGTTCCGCCTGATGCGAGCTTTGTGACACCTGAAACGATATAGCCTGATCCGTTGAAAGAAGCAGTCAGGGTTTCGGAAAGATCATGGGAAACTGTTAGGCCAGCACGATCCCTCTGAATTAGAAGGCCGAATCCGGACGGCACAATATCCCGATCCACGTTCATTTGGATAGATGTACTCTCAAACTTTTTGGCGAGACTGGCGCCAAACAGCCAGACGGTGTTCTGGGCCTTGATGTTGTCGCTGACTGTCTGGGTAGTTGAACTCACAAAACGGGGTCCACCGTATGCCGTTCCCGTCAGAGTTTCTGTGAAGGCATGGGTCAGGCTCAGGTTGACTCCAGGAAAGCTGGCGCGGAATGGCGAGGGTGCGTTGGTCGTATGAAAATTAACATAAGAACCGGACAATTGGATTTGATCCTGTTCGGTCATTTGATAGAGCAGCCCACCGGAGCCACTAAAGAGTTGATAGTCAACCAGCCCAAAGCTCAAGCCATTCTCATAGGTGGTGTCGTTCAATTGAAAACTGGATTGGACCGACAGTTTTTCAGTGATGCTTCTGGTCCAGGACGGATTGGCCGTCCATTGGTTCCGTTGTGTAAAGCCCAGGACCACACCGGTGGTCAACAATTCGCTCATCAATGTGTTATCACGGATGAATCCGCCGGTAAAGTCCAGCCGGTCCTTCTCGGTCTTATAACGTAAGGTGAGTGGGAGAAAAATGTTGGTAAATTGAGTCTCATCTCCTCCATAGTATGACACGAAATCGGCGGCGAGCCGGCTACTGACTTCAAGGCGTTCCGTCTTGCCGGCAAACTCGGCGGCTGGCGAGATCCAATAGCCATAGGTCTCATTGTGCGGGAGCGGAGTTAAGAGCAAATTGCTGTTGTACACACCCTTGACTCCGATTGAAGGTAAAAGTGACCACTCAGCCGCCTCGCTTTGGCACACCATGCCAGATCCCATAACGCAGACCCACAGGATGAACTGCCCAATGCCCCTCCAGCTACGAGATCGACCATAGCTTCCAGCCTCATGCCTCAATCGCATTGGTGCCACAGCCGTTAGGGCACCATGACGGAGTCGCCACGCTGCAAGAGAATATTTTGCTCCAGATCCTGGCCTTTTCGGACATCGCCATAGCGAAATAGAAATACCTGTTGCTGGCCCCTGACCCGCCTGAGGACCTTGATATCGTTTTCTGCAGCAAAGGGCGTCAATCCTCCGGCTAAACTCAACGCCTGGAGCACATCGGTATAGTGGCCGATCAAGTACTCTCCCGGCTTATTGACCCGTCCAACGACATAGATTTTGTAGCTTAAGACTTTCATGACTGCCACCGACACATTCGGATTTGGAATGTATTTTGTCAGTCGTTTCACAAGATCGGCACGAACCTCCTCAACCGTTCGATCTTCGGCCTGGATATCCCCCACGAGGGGAAACGAAAACATCCCGTCAGGACGAACTACAACCTCCCTCGTGAGTTGCTCGTCCTTCCATACGGAAACTAGCACGACATCCTCAGCTCCAAGTCGATAGCCTGGATCGACCGCTGGTGCTGCTGGTGTGGCTCCCATGGCATTGGAATTGTGAGACAACACGCCGCCCACCAGCACTGCGAGAACCAGGATCAGCATTCCCATGCTGCGAACAATACAAGAGTTGTAACGAGCCATAACCACTTTCTTACCCCCTCATCTGAGATAAAACCTGTTCCGCTTTCTGACGCCCCTGAAACGCCTCGGCACTCTTCAGAGCCTTCGAGAGGTAGGCACGGGCTTCAGCCCTCTTTCCAGACTGATGGTAGGCCATCCCGAGATGATAGTTCAGCGTGGGGACTTCTGGCGATTTGGCGACCGCATGCTTCATGAGACGAAGCGCCTCTTCCTGTTGCCCCATTTTGAATCGAACCCATCCCAGTGTATCCAAAAACAGCGGATGCGGCACATCTTTCTCGAAATCACGGCTGAGGGCAAACGCTTTCTGTAAGTTCTGTGGATCTCCCTTGTAATCGACCAGCAAGACGGCCAGGTTATTCGCAGCGAGCACGTTACGAGGATTCAGTCGCAACGCTCCGTCATACGCGATGATGGCATTATCGATCTGGCCTTGAGCGGAATAGGCCGATGCCAGAAGCATGTGCAACTCCTCGCTGTCCGGGTTGGCCTTCAGACCTGCTTGAATCACCCGAACCGCTTGGTCCGGCTGTTTCTGCACCAGCCACAACCCTCCCCAACCGAGCCACGGCGCGATCCATTTGGGGTTCACGCGGGATGCCTCTCGAAACTGGACGTCGGCTTCCTGGGGATGGCCGCTAAGGGCCAGCACCTCGCCCAGTAGCCCATGGCCAAACGGATGATCGGGCCGTGCGGCGAGCAACGTTTCGAGGCGAGTCCGTGCGCGATCGGCATGGCCTTGCGCGGCATCCAGTTTCACCAGCGACAGCAGCGGCTCTGGATCGTTCGGGGCGAGAGCCGTCGCACGCTCATACGCCGCGCTAGCTTTGTCGATTTGTCCTTCCGCCTGACGCAACCGTCCTTCGGCCATGATGGCGACAGCACTGTCTTTCGATGCAGCACGCAAACGCTCCAACGTACGTTCCGCTTCAACCCAGTTTTTCGTCACGAGATCAACCATCATCAACATGTCGAGCGCGGCCAAATCATTCGGCCATTGCTTCAACAAGTCGTCGAGTCGAGCACGGGCCTGTTGGTGACGACCGCTCTGGCTCTCTAATGCCGCAAGTGACCGTCTGGCATCGACCTGCCCGGGATAGAGCGCCACTGCGTGCTCGAAGCTTTCCTTCGCAAGATTGGTCTCACCGGTCAGTAGATAGGCCTGACCGAGCAGGAAATGCACCGTTGCCAACTCAGGCTGGTCGTGCAACACGGTTCGAAACGCCTGTACCGCATCTTTCCCCTTCCTCCTGGCTAGAGCCATCCGCCCTAAGAGAACCAGTCCATCGGACGAACGCGGATTCTCCTTCAAGACCTCTTGTACCTGCCATTCTGCTTCCGCCTGTTTGCCTGAGACAAGATCCATCTCCGCCAGTTTGACCTTGGCTTCGAGGCCGGATGGTTTCTCCTTGTAGTCCTTGACCATTAAGGCATATTGCTCACGCGCCTTTACAGCCTGCCCGCTCTTGAGGTACAGCGCTGCAAGTCCGAATTGGATCTTCGCTGAATGCGGCAACTGAGTCGCAGCTTCAAGGAGTGCATGCTCCGCCGCAGGAAGATCCTTCCTGGTAGTGAGAAAATCTGCCAATAAGAGACGGCGTTCTTCGCTATTCGGATCGAGGGCGATGGCCTCGCGCAAGACGGCCTCCGCCTTCTCATGTGCACCTTGCAGATCGAAGAACCGGGCCAGCCTGAGCCGATGATCGAACAGCGTGGGTTCCGCCTCGATCATGCGGCGAGCCACCATCTCCGCACCGGCCATATCTTTCGCCTGAACCAGGATCATATTCAGATTGTTCAGGAGATCCATGTCTTTCGGATGAGGCTGCAGCGCACGTAGCAACGTGGCCTCCGCATCGCGATAGCGCTGCTGTTGGCCGTAGAGCGTGGCCAGCAAGATCGCCACGTCAGGCTCGGTTGGAAATTGCGACTGCAGAGCCTCGGCTTTGGTCAACGCGTCAGGGAGTTTCTCCTCAACAGCCAAGACCGCAATCTTAAGGGCATTCGCTTGAGGATGTTGCGGATCCTTCGCCAGTACCTTGTCTGCCGTTGAGACCACTTGCTCGGTCAGACGGGCTTCGAGGTAATACTTTGCCAGCGTGATTAGCGCGCCGGTATGATCAGGAACAAGCTGTACCACCTCCTGATACAGCGAGACGGCGTTTCGCCAGTTCTTTTCCTTCTCCTCGACTTGCGCAAATAGAAAATAGGCATCGGCATCCTTCGGATCGATTTTGAGGACATTGCGAAGGGCCACCCGAGCTTTTGGATAGTTGCCGGCTTCAAGGTATTCTTGCGCTAGTGCACGGTACTTGGTCTTCCGCTCCTCCGGCCCGCCACAAGCGAAGAGCGAGATCGCCACAACCGATATAATAATGATGCTCCGGTATTTCATTTTTGCCCTAGCAGTCTACTGAACAATTCCGCCAGCTGTTCGGAAGGGTTAGGTTTAGGCCAATCGCGGAAGAAAGGAGATGGACCTATCTCAGCCTCAACCTCTCCCATGATGCCTCCAACCTCTAACTTCCAACCGCAAGCTATCCCTTCTCCACTACCCTCAACCTCTCCCCTCCCACCTCTAACCTCCATCCTTCCGCTCACAGCCACATGCGAATCCCCAATCCGAACAAGATCCACAAGGACACCAGTCCGAGTTGCTTCACACGATCCGAAAAGGCGTGCAACAGCAGCTCGAACGAGAAGAACAATACGATCAATTTGGCCGCAAAGAGACCGAACGCTGAGATCTCCGTGTGCACTTCCGGAAGGAACGGAAAGATCACGGCCAGACATACCATCAGATAATCCAGCGGCGTCGTCTGAAACCGACCCTGATAGCCGAATCGCATGCTAAGCAAGACCATCACAGCCATCGCGCCAAACAAGATGTGATAGGTCATTGGGATCGGAGCCAGTGCCTTCATCCATGATGCATCACTGACATACATTAAGAACGTACTACCCATGTAGAGACCCCCGCGCACGAAGTATGGGGCGAGCCGTGGCAGGAGCGAGAGGCCAAGTAAAACAATGCCAAACAGGGCGATGGACATGTAGCCTACATCATCGGGTATGTACGCGGGAAGAAACACTGAGGCAATGAGAAACAGAGGAACCACCACGGCCAAGAATCGAATCGGCAAATCGTGCACCCAAGGACCACTGAGAAGATCCGAAAACCACCTGTCCGAACGAACGCGCGCGCGCTGCGGAGTCGGATGGGGAATCAGTCCATGCCCTGCGGCGAGAAAGAGGCCCAGAACGACGCCGGCCAGGATGAGATAGAGCGGCATAATCAGGGTATCCGACTGCCATCGAAGCAGATAGGCCAAACCCACCATCCCTGCCTGAATTGCGTAAATCACCGTGACGGCTTCATAGTGGGACAAGCCCACGGTCATCAGCTTGTGGTGAACATGTTTACGATCGCCAACAAAGGGGGAACGCCCTTCGGCCAGTCGTTGTCCGAACACGCCAAGGGTATCAAGAAATGGCAACCCTAAGAGAAAGAGTGACAAGGCTGGGCTGAACGGCCCTCTACTCGAATTGGTCAGGAGGATGGCCAGCACACCCATGATAAAGCCAAGTAACTGACTGCCACTGTCCCCCATGAAAATCCGAGCGGGATAGGTGTTGTAGCGCAAGAAACCCAACAGGCCTCCTAGGAACGGAACCGTCAGCAAAAGGACCGTCGAATCGTTAGAGAGGTACGCCAGGTAAGCAATCCCGCAAAGGGTCAAGAAGGAAAGCCCGCCCGCCAGTCCGTCGAGGCCGTCCGTGAGATTCACAGCATTCGAGACAGCGACAAGAAAGAGCACCGTGACGGGGATTCCGATCCACATCGGCAGTTCAGCATCGAGCAGGAACGGGATGTTTTCGAATCGGATCCCTCCAATGATGATGATGGCAAACGCAGCCAGCAACTGCCCCAGTAACTTGATCCGGTAACCGAGAGTGGCACGATCGTCCCACGTGCCGAATCCCAGGATAATCAATCCGCCAAGGAGAACCGACAACGTAGTGCTGTCTTTGGGTCCCCACCAGAGAATGCTGGCTAATGCCCCCAGAGCAAACGCAATGCCACCAACCCTGGGGACAGGATGCTGGTGGACTTTGCGTTCCCCTGGTTGGTCCATGATATGGAACCGACCAGCCAGGAGACGCAAGGGCGGAATCAATGCCATGCAAATGAGAAGTGACATCATGAAACTGAAAAAGAGCTCGCTATTCATTGGTCAACTCGTAAATTGTCATTGGTCATTCGCCACTCGTGGAATCCGCAATCAGCCGTCAGTGACAGGCTTCTTACCTCCCGCCTCCTACCTCCTACCTCCAACCTCGAGCCTCCGACCCCCGGATCAATCCGGTACGTAGCGATTCAACTCAAGTTCGATGGTCGATACGAACCGGAGCAGCCGTTGATCGACGATGGCCTCGGTTTCACCTGGCCCAACAAGCGAGGCGATTCGCACAAGCGCCCCGTCGGTTCGTCCGCGCGACAAGGCATCCCAGAACAAATATAATTTGACCAGATATTCATTGTTGAGAATTCGGTCACGCTGTTTAAACCAGTACAATACGATCTGTTTCTGGCTGTCCTTTTGGATCAACGCTCGATTGACATGCAACGGCCGAACCATCCCAGAGCTCGCC
The DNA here is from genome assembly GCA_036004925.1 of Nitrospiraceae bacterium. GTDB lineage: Bacteria > Nitrospirota > Nitrospiria > Nitrospirales > Nitrospiraceae > Palsa-1315. The sequence continues at coordinate 79,575 of DASYRC010000059.1, forward strand.
GGCAAATTCATACGCTTGAAGGAGGAAATTTCCCATCCACCGCCTGGAAGACAGCTTTGAGGAGAGTGCACTGACTGCCCTTTTTTTTGTGACCGATAGTAGGCAGAATACAGATTGACTGGCTGCCCGTCCCCGAATCGATAGTCGGCCAACACATAGTCGTCAAACCGAAGCGTGTCGATATACTGCTTTTCTAGTGTGAGGGAGGTACCATGCCACCCGTCGAGTTGCATCGGAAAATCGACAAACATGGCTCGGGGCGGCGGAACTTCTGCACGCTCCACCATAAGTGTCGAGCTGACGGCCATGGGAATCAGGAGAGCCACGCTGCAGAGATAGGCAGGACTGGGGAAAGGCCTGTTGGAGGGTAGAGAGTGTTGGGAACGCTGGAGGGGAGAAAGTTGGAGGTTGGAGGCCTGAAGAAAGGCTGAGTCTAAGGTTGAGGGTGAGGGAGAACGATCTGTCCAGGTGAATCGATTGAGAAAGGACGATTGATCCCTCTTCGTCCCGATCCTGCCCAACACCAACATCTCCAGAATCAGCAGGCCCAAACTCGTCATAAACAGCACCCAGCCCTCGAATAGATGGTAGAACCCTTCGGCAGCCCCCTGCCCATACCATTCGACCAGCACGCCGATCATCCCGATGCGGAAACCATTCACGACAATGGAGATCGGAATCGACGAGAGGACGATCATCACTCGTTTCCACATCCGATCTTTGAAGAGATAGGCGCAGAGCAGCGCAAGGGACGTGAGTGGAAGCAAATAACGAATGCCGCTGCAGGCTTCGATTACTTGAAGTTGGACTGGCCCTAGATCGATCACATTGCCATCGCGGAAGGCCGTCACGCCAACAAGCTGTAAGAAGCCCACTCCAAGAGCCGAGGACCACAATTGTAGTTGACTCGACAAACTTGCATACAAGAAAACGGGCAACGGGATGCTGGTCAACAAATAAGAGAGAGGAAAGGCAATCGCCCGCGCACCAGGTACTCCAATTAACGCAATGACCAGCCCTACAATGACCATAAATAGCGAAACATGCTGCAAGACATACAATGCGGCAAGCTCACCGAGCCAATAGAGAAAGAGTCCCGCCGAAATCACACCAAAGCCCCACCACGAGTTCTCAGTACCAGCTTCAGCGATGCGATGCCGTGCCTGCCAGATCAAGAACAGACTGATCAGAGGGACAAACATCCCATGGCTATAGTCTTCGCTGCCGATCCAGTAGCCGAACAGAAAGGCAAGGCTGTCGGCATACAGGTACCCCAGTGAGACTGTGGCCAATATTGCGCTGAAGCCTATAAAAAGCTTGTTGCTCATAGGAAACGCTCAGGTGTAAATTGAATCTGAAACTGGAAGACCGCTCAGTGAATACTCTGGCTGCCAGACAGATTGAAAGTCGTAAGACAACTTTTTCACGATCGGTCCAGACAATTTCCGCCTCACTTGTTCACTCCTATCGCACGGTGGAAACGGCTCAGCCACCTAAGCCTTAGCTTCCCATAACACCCAACTGCGTGAACGTGTTCCTCAAAAAGAACGGGCTTGATACCTCCGGCTGAGGTACCAAGCCCTGGATCAAAGGAACCTTCTTGTCGTCTATGCCTGAGGCCAGCGAAGGTTTCGCAAACCTCCGGCGCCGAGACCGACCAAGGAGATGAGACCAGCGCCGAAGAGAATCACCGCAGTCGGCAGAGGCACCACTGTGAGGTTTGTCACTATCCCCGAAACCGCTATCCCCACCCCCGGCCCAAATACCAGACGCCACTGATTAAAGTTGCTAAAGGCAGAGACACTCGGGGGGGTTGTTGGCAGTGCATCGTTGCTAAATATACTTGCAGGCCCACGAAGTTGAATTTCAAATATGCGCGGGGCCAAGAAATTCACATTCAGGCCATTGGGAGCATTTACTGTCACATTAAACCCATCTAGACCGGGTAACCCGTTTCTGATTTCTACCTGACCGGAAGTTCCCATAGTCGCGGTATAACCGCCGATATTCAGGCTGAAGGGTGTGATTGCATAGTTGCCAATAGTGGTGAGAATATTCGTGTCTGACGTGTTGACTGTCATGAGTCCTGACATGAGTTGGCTCGTATTAAATTCTGATGACAATTGGGAGTTTACCTTATCCACCGTTCCGGTGAAGGAATACTGAATAATCGCAGCCGTGGCCGGAGTGACCGCGATGCTTGCCCACAGAAGCATGCTTGCCGTGAAACCAAGTTTGATAAATAATTCACGCATGTGGTTCATTTGATCCTCCTTAGCGTGCCAGCGCACTCATTTTGCGCAAATATAAAATTGGAATTCGCAAGGTGGTCAAGGTGGTACATGTGTACGCCTGGTAGGGGAGCAAATCCTAGACCGCAAGGCCCATCCGCTATCTCACTGTATAATCACGAGGAGCCAAAGATTGTCGGGGAGGACTGTCTGTACAACCCTACGGGCCTGTTCAATTCTGAATCAGGCACAAGATGGCACGAAAGGTGTCAGAATATTGCACGTTATCGAATGAAACGGTACAGCCAGCGCCTTAGCGCCCGCTGTGTCATGAAGATTATGCCGTGCTGCCTATGCGAGAGTATTTTCTCCTGCCGCCAGCTCTCGGCTCCAAGACCGGCCAACGCGACAAGCCCACTTACTGAAGGACGAGCTGCATGACATCGACAAACCGTTTCGCCAAGACCTGTCGGTCGAAATGCTCCAAAACATAGCGCCTGCCACTCAAACCAAGTTCCTGGCGCAGTGTAGGATCGCGATACAATTTGAGTACCTGGATGGCCAAGTCTTTTGAGCTTTCTGGTTCAATACAAATCCCACCACCGGCTGACATCACTAGTTCAGCGCTCTCCCCTTCCACTCCTAAAATAACCGGCCTCACCATCGCCATGCTCTCAAAAATTTTAGAGGGAAGGACCGTTTTAAAGAGCGCAGATTTCTTAAGCAGGACCAGGCTTACACTCGAAAGAGACCAGAGCTCCGGCATTTTCTCCTTCGGTTGCTGACCGAGCATTACTACATTGGACAGCTTCTTTTCATCCCGCATAGTCACAAGCCGACTCCTTTCGGCGCCGTCGCCGACAAGAAGAAAAACAATGTCCTTCCACTCCCTTAACTCATGGGCTGCCTCAAAGACCGTTTCAAGGTGGTGCGCCATTCCGTGGGTACCGAAATACGAGGCTACAAACTTTCCTTCGAGTCCTAATTCACGCAAGAGGTTCGTGTGGCCATGAGGGGGCTTCTTATAGAGGGAAAAGTCCGCTCCGTTCTTGATAACCGTAACCTTATTCGATGAAATGCCTCTCGACAGCATGTGCGCCCTAAAAGCGTCTGTCACCACTACCAGATGATCTGCCTTGCGATAAGCAAATAACTCAAGACCCTCAAGTAAGCGAATAACCGGACGATTGGTGATTGCTCCGACGGCTACGATTGATTCAGGCCAGAGGTCACGGATCTCAAGTATCCAGGGAACATGCTTGAGGCGGCTGACAAGATAGCCTGCGAGCCCATTGAAGAACTGCGGGGAAGTGGAGAGCACCACATGACATCTTGAGAGAAATGGGGCAACTAGCACTGCCGCAGCCATATAAGACAGGTAATTCAGCGTCCGTTTGAGAAATCCCTCGTTCGCCGTGACATAGGTCCATACGCGAACAACGTGAATACCATCTTTCTCTTCTCGCTGAAACAACTTGTTGCGATATCCATCATAGACCGTCCCACGTGGGTGGTTCGGCACGCAGGTTACGACCGTTACCTCGTGCCCGTCTCGGACCCATTGTTTGCAGTGTTCGTAGGTACGGGATGCCGGCGCATTCACTTCCGGGGGAAAATAATGTGAGAGAAAGAGGATTCGCATTGCGTATTTTTCTGTCCTATTGTTTCGGGCTCGTCACCTTCCGGATTCGATAACTCAAACTAAGAGGGATTTTCCCTGAACAGATGAAGACAATCACAAGATTCTCGCGTTTCACACCGAATTCTGGAAAATACCACCCATGCTCTACCTTCATCTGGCTTGCCTCTAGGGTCTCAATGGTGGCTATGGGACTGCCGCTCGGCTCAATAACCCGAAAGGTTTTCCCGCTTGGCACCACTTGGTAATCAGGATGGATATGAAGATAGCTTTCCATCCGATGTGCCCCCTTCCCCTCCAACCTGTCCTCAATCACCCAACTTTCCTGCCCATCATAGGACATGCTCCGCTTATGAATAGGTTTTCCTGCCAGTCTTGCGTACCCATTGTGGGCGCCTATGAACTGAACTGATCCATCGGCTTGCTGTTCGATGCAGGCTTGAATAGGCCTGGCCCGACGCGCCACCCGAAAGATCCCCCAAATTTCTGATTGTTCTTCCCCATCAACTACTACTGTATTGTGGGCTTTGGTGCTTCGCGCATAGGCCCGCTCTGAGCTCGGCTCATAGTCAAAGACCCCACTGTCAACGACGACACGTCGACCATTGATAGCCAACTCATAGCTGAGGGTGTCGCAATGAGCATGCCCAGGCTGATAGTCGGGGCCGATTTGTCCGCAGTCAATAATGATGGCGTCTTCCCCATTCCTGCAGGTGTAGTAACCGCTCGCCGATTGTTCATATATGGCCAGGCCCGTCGGTCTGGCAGGAGGCTCATACCCAATAACACTCCTTGCGTAGTCGAAGATCTGACTGGGAGTTGAGGCTATGCTGAAGGCTGAATCATTAAAAAGAGGAATCGCGTTGTCCGGTAAGCAGATATCGTGAAGAAAGTTGAGGCTGGCGGTGACTCTTTTTTTAAGCTGGGCTGTTTCTTCGGTAGGGATTGTCGTTTTTGAGTTTTGTATGAGATTCAAGACATCAAGATAGTCAATCACACAAATCGAATGATACATGGGGCTTCGCTCGAAATGTCCTCCATCGGGGAGAAATTGTTCTTCTAGCTCTTTTCGTAGAATCTTGATCCCTTTTGCCAGCCAGTGCTCGGCATCTTCTCCTTCGAAGAATTGCCCAGCAAAAAAGAGTGCAACGCCATTTTTGAGATAGTGATTCGCAAGGATGTGATATTCAACATTCTTTTCTAACCGTAGTGCCTGCTTATAGAGGCTTTGGAGCCACTCTTCTTGTATAGTTGCGTCATTCTGCAGAAAGAATTTGATCCAGTTCACAATGCGCAAGGAAAGGGTGTAGGGCTCCCACGCATCACCAGTGCCGGGAGGATTCTTCGCGATCCAGTCTGAGATCAGATGGACCTTCGAATCATGTGATCGACTTGCATCGAAGAGGTAGTCGAAGTAGTGCAAGTTGTACCGCCAGAGCTTCGGCATATCCTTGCTGGCCCAATCGATGCCGCCGTCGGAAAAGGTTTTTCCCTGATTCAAGAAATAAAATGCGTGATCTCTACCCGGCGGGCACGAATATGGAAGGCACGGGCTGAGTCCTATACCAGGCCGCAGTCGCAATCGATGAATTTGAGAAAACTGAGTGTGAGACGGCAGCAGGTGCTTGCGAATCAGTGCGAGGGTTTGGGTTGGACGCAAATGTACGAGGGTTCTCGCGTAGAGCAGCAGTCGTTTCATGGCGAAAGAGACTACGCCAATGCATCCACAATGTCGAAGCTTGTACGTGTCACTTCCACCAGTTCTTCGAATGGAACGGGGGCTGGTCGGCCCAAGCGAATGGCGTCGACAAAGGCTGCCGCGCAAGCAGCCTGTCCCTTATCCTGGCGCCAGAGATTCATCTTGCTGAAACCAGGCCACCCATAGCCGCGGAGACTCCGAAAATTATCGAGCTGGAGAATGCGCCCCGCGCTAAACACCTCCAACCGTTCTTTGGGGAACGACTTGTGGCCATTCGAGAGGTAGTGCACGGTCCCCATCGATCCGTCTGCAAAACAGAGAGTGAAGCTCACCTTGTCAGCGCAATTGCCTTGCCCTTGGGCGCCTAGAGCCGCCACCTGTACAGAAAAGATTGGCGCACCGGCTAAGAAACGCAACAGATCGATAAAGTGGCACGCCTCCCCGATGATGCGGCCTCCTCCTACTTCAGGATCCTGTGTCCAGTGCTCCGCCGGGATGCTCCCGGCATTCACCGTCATCACAAATGATTTTGGTTCTCCCACCCCTGTCAGGAGGGTCTTTACCTTCTGCACCTGAGGTGAAAACCGCCGGTTGAACCCCACCATCAGCAACAGCGCCCCTGCTTCTGCCCCAGCGGCAGCGGGACCTGCCTGGGGACCATTCACTTCGTGGAATATCTTCTCAATCTCCTCCAACCCTCGTCGCGTAATTGCCAGTGGTTTCTCGACAAATACATGTTTTCGTGCCAGTAGCGCCTGACACACATACTGGGCATGACTGTCATGCCGTGTCGCCACGACCACAGTGTTCACCTCGGCATCCCTCAGCACCAATTCGCTGTCGGTGGTGGTCTCTAGGAAACCGTATTTCTTCCCCGCATGAACCCCGCTCACTCCCTTGGCGGATGCCACCGACTTCAGAATAGCCGACGTCCCTTTAAATGCTGGAATGAGCACCTGCGAGGCATAGTTACCCGAGCCAATGAATCCCACAACGACCGAATCCACCGGGCTTGCGGTTCGCGGCAAATCCCCAGCTAGGCGCACCGTAGAAGTCCGCAGGAACTCGTGGGATTGTTCCGCCACCCCAGGATACTTGAGTAATATTCCCAAGGAGCTGCCGCCTTTTGCCACGAGCTGATACGCTTCCTCTGCATGGGCCAAATCAAAGCGGTGGGAGATGAGCGGTGCGACATCCAACCGCCCGTCCGCCATCATATCCAACACCGCCTCAAAGTTACGCTGCTCCGTCCAGCGCACGAAGCCCACGGGATAATCCTGCCCCCCTTCCTCATACTGCGGGTCGTAACGCCCTGGACCGTATGAGCAGGAGACCTGTAAGCTGAGTTCCTTCTCATAGAAATCGGCCCGGGACAGTTCCAAGCCGACGACGCCGACCAACACGATCCGTCCGCGCTTGCGGCACATGAGTGCGGCCTGGTGCATCGGCTCGTTGCTCTTGGTCGCCGCCGTTACAATCACCGCATCCACCCCGCGTTCCCGGGATAATCGTGTGGCGGCGGCCACCGGATCTTCACCTCGCGATAGATCCACAGTTTCGGCACCGAATCGTCGTGCGAGCTCCAGTTTCACGGGATCCATATCGATTCCTAAGACACGGCATCCATGTGCGCGCAACAGCTGAACGGCGACCAGCCCGATCAGGCCAAGACCTGTCACGACAACCGCTTCGCCGAGCGTCGGTTGGACGAGGCGAATGCCCTGCAGCCCAATGGCGCTGATCACCGTGAACGCCGCCGCCTCGTCGCTTACAGTTTCCGGCACCTTCGCGCAAAGGTTCTTCGGCACGCATACCATTTCCGCGTGCTTCCCGTTAGACGCCACCCGGTCACCTACCGAAAACCCGGTGATCCCCGCACCCATCTCCATCACCACGCCCGCATTGCAATAGCCCATCGGTAACGGCTGATCCAGTTTGCTGCGCACAGCCTCGAGCGTCGGCATCAAGCCATCGGTGTTCACTTTGTCCAAGACCATTCGGACCTTGTCTGGTTGTTGGCGTGCCTTATCCAGGAGATTGGCCTTGCCGAATTCGACCAACATGCGCTCCGTGCCGGCAGAGACCAACGTGCAGGATGAGCGGATCAACACATGCCCTGGTTGGGGGCGTGGACAGGGAACGTCGACCACCTCTGTGGCGCCAGTCTTCAGACTTTGGAGAATTTGTTTCAAAAGATCCTCATCGGCAAATCGTCATGAGTAAGGTGAACGAACAAGGGCAACACGTTGCAATTCAGAACAAGAGAAAGCCCGACAAGAAGCGCCACTGTCAGACCTGCAGACTGTACTGAAGCGCGATTTCCATCGTTCCATCTCAGCTATAGCTCTAGATCAATAAAAGTCCGGTATCCATTCTGCGATGGTTTAGACAGACCGTCGCCATCATGTTAAAGCCATTCTTGAGTGAGTGCATTCATCACTACGGTGAGCAGTACCAGGCCGCCAGTCGGAATGTGTCTGTTCATCAGGCATGAAACGTTAGCGCCCAAACCTACGTAAGGTTTCCGGGCAATGCAGATTGCTTCGTCAATGCGGCCCAATTCATTCGTACAAGTGTCAAGAGGGAGTCGGTTGCTTGCTTAAAGCTATCCTTCTCGTTCAATTACTGCATCAGTTGTCAGTCGACGAAGGGCACGCATTCGAGGATAACTTCTCCAGTCTATGCATTTGCAACAGTTGTTTCACAATGCCGCCGGCTTGCGTGCTGTGATCAACATGAACAGGCCTAGGTGCGGAAAGCACGTTCGAATCAGCGATCGTGGCCAAAGGATACGAGCCAGTGTGAGGAGCAATCCCTGATGCCGCTGGCCCGCCTCGGAGGAAAGTAAGTCCCCGTGGGTAAGCACCGTCGAAATCTTTACAGCTTCGAAGCGCGAGAAAAGTACCTGTGCCTCGCCGATTGAGTAGGCCTTGGTGCCGGGACTTTCCAGGTATCGGGCGTAAATTTCTTGCAGCATTGTCAGGGGCTTGCCTCGGAGAAAGGCGTATCGTACCCACAGCATGAAGCCGACGAAACTCCATTTGTGATAGATCATGATTTTCGCCTCCCCGCCCGGCTTTAGAATTCGAAAGACCTCGGCGATGGCTCTTGCTGTATTGGGTGAATGATGAAGCACACCCCAGGAATAGACAAGGTCGAAGATATTCGCTCCAAAAGGGAGTTGTTCCGCATCGGCCACTTGCAAATCCGACTGCAGCTCTAGTAGCCGGAAGCGGTGGCGGGTGTGTTCGATAGCGCGTTCGGTTAAATCAACACCGGAGAGGATAGCCCCATGCTCAGCGAATGTTTGGTGATCCGCGCCGAGACCCACGCCGATTTCGAGGACCTTCTTCCCCTGCCAGCGCTGGAATTGAGCAAAGGATAGGATCTCAGGTTCGAGTCCATACCGAGTCGCACTTTGTTGAGCGAACCCTTCCTTGGTGTGTTCGGGAAGCAACAAGCGTTCTCCGCAAGAGGCCTCATTCCAAAAATCATGTACTGCCTTCTTTGGGACATCCATGCGTCACTCACACTTATAATAGGTTTCCTGGTATTGATTATCATACACAGCCCTAGACAAGGCGAAACCGTTTGAATTGACCACCGTGGCCAAATTCATTCGTGCGATCGTCAATAGGGTATCGATTGTTTGCTTAAGGTTACCCATCTCGCTCCGCTAATGTACGGCCTTGCCGTCCACGAATAGTCGACACCATAGTTCGGTGCACATGATCGCGAAGATTGTGTAGCTGGCATCGACACGGTCAGCTCGGTTGAGATCAACTAGCTGGCGAACTCCAGTAGGATCAAACAGCCCCCGCTGGGTAAAGGCTTTGCTTGAGAAAAGATCATCCACAAGATGCGCCAGATCATGCTTAATCCAGTGTCTCATTGGTGCCCCGAAGCCTGTCTTAGAACGATAGATCACATCATGAGGCAGGTAAGGTTCAGCAACCTTCTTAAGTATCCACTTCCCTGTTGCCCGGTGCTGCTTAAAGCTGGACTGGAGGCGTGCGGCGACTGCCATCAGGTCTGGATCGAGATAGGGAACGCGGACCTCAACTCCTGCTGCCATACTCATTTTGTCAGTATAGTTGAGGTTGTGGTCTGTCAGAAAGAATTTGGCATCGAGGAAGAGCATTTTGGTCAGACTGTCAGGGCCCTGGGACAATTCTCGCAAGGCTTCAACCAGTGGTGACGAAGGAACTCGCAAAGCGCGGCAATCTCTCAGTGCTGGTCCGCAAAGTGTGCGGGCAACGGCCGGGGGGAGCCAATAGAAATAGCTGGCGATGCGTTCATTTCCATCCAAGTGTGCATATTGGAATGCCTTCCTTACCCGCCGCAACATAGCACGAGAAGTCGGAAGGTGGGAGGATGTCTGACTGATCATCTGCCGAAGAGGGCGCGGAGTCCAACTCCAGTACTGTTCCTGCGCGAGTGCGTAGTGGCGACGGTATCCTGAGAAGATATCATCTCCGCCTGTTCCTGATAGGAGGACCTTGATCCCGTGTTGGCGCGCCAGCTGACTGATAAGATAGACGTGAATGGCTGCGAGATCTGCTTGCGGTTCGTCTAAGTGATAGAGCATTTGCTCCAACATCTGAATCAATTCCGATCCGACCGTTACGGTGTGGAGATCGACTTTGAGATGTGCGGCGACTCGCTGAGCATAAGGGAGATCTTCGGTATGGCCTTCTCGTGCGAAGGCCTGATCCCTAAAGCCTATCGTGAAACATTGCAGTTTCGCATCCGGCACCAGCTCTTTGACCATTGCGACCACGAGACTCGAATCCAGACCTCCAGAGAGAAAGGCGCCCACCGAAACGTCGGCGACAAGTTGGCGCCTCACGGCTTCCCTGAGGCCTCCTGTTACCTGATTTAGTGCTTCAGATACAGATTGAACCGGCGGGCGCAAATCATAAGGCAGCTGATAGAAACGCCAGCTTCGCTGCAGCTTTCCCTTCTCGACGATCATGGCATGTCCTGGCTCCAATTTCTTAACGCTCTGCAGCATCGTGTGAGGAGCGGGACACCATAGATAGATCAGATGATAGAACACCGAATTTGGATCCAGGGAACGCTCGACCGTGGGCTCTTCAAGCAGGGCTTTGAGTTCACTCGCGAAGAGAAAGCCCTTCGGGGTCTCAGCATAGTACAGCGGTTTGACACCGACTCCGTCTCGTGCCAGAAACAATCTGTTGCGAGGCGCGTCCCAGATCGCGAAGGCGAACATTCCATTGAGCTTGGGAAGCATCTCCTCGCCATCTCGAAGGTATAGATTTAGTAATACTTCCGTGTCCGATGAACTCTTGAACCCAAAACCATCGGCCTCGAGTTCCTGATGCAGCTCACGATAGTTGTAAATCTCGCCGTTAAAAACGATCGCCGCTCGCTTGGTGACATCCCACATGGGCTGATTCCCTGAGGGAGAAAGATCAATAATCGACAAACGGCGATGGGCAAGGCCGATCCCCTTCGCAGGTAGATGGCAAACCCCTGAGTCGTCAGGTCCCCGGTGAGAGATCTTCCCATTCATGCGGGTTAAGAGGTCGAGTCCTAAATCACCGGAGAATCCGGCTATGCCACACATAGTCTGTTGACTCCTATTAGTTCGCAGAAATATCTTTGGAAAATGTCTGACAGAGAAAACGGACCCACCCTCGCAGATTGTGATCCACGGGAGCCCCGACCGCCCTTGGAGCCCATTCACGGACTGGGATGGCCCAATCCCCGCGTTCAATTGACACGAATGAAAGATCAGGGTGGGAGCCAAAGATGAACACCTCGTGATCAGCCATGTGCTTCACTCAATACAAGAGCACGCGGAGGGGCAGTTTATTCTCGCCGTGAGCATAACCAGAAGCGCCCCCCCTCGCGAAAATGGTTTTAGATCCAGAATCATGATGATGCTTACGGAATCGTCCTAGACTATTCTCCATGGGAGCATACGCCGCGTATCGCGGATAGCGACGCATCTAGGATACCATGCTTCCCCTACTCAGGCCCTTATTACGCATCAACCGCGGCCTCAGGGAATTCAGCAAAGGACCAGGCGCCCTAGCACCATATGTGCAACGGACTTCCAGATCCGAGGAAGTCAGTCGTACTGCCGGACTCACCTATCCTCGGTGCGAACGAACTCAGGAACACACTGGATGCCACAACTGGCAGATATGTATTATTCGACACCACCCGATTACTCCCAAGCTTTGTCGACAACCGCCTGCAGAAACAATGCACGATTTGCCTCAAGTAATGACGGATCATTTAGGCGATCTGTGGCAAAGTCCAATACCCGTTGACGCCAAGCAACCCTTCCTAGCCCCACTTTGTGCAACGCTTCCTCGATAGCCTCCAGGAAAGCCGCCTCCCCGTTTTCCAATGGCAAGTCCCAGCCGCCCCCCTCATTGCAAATGCACAAATTGCGCCAGGGAGTCTGGTCTGACAACAGTACTGGCGTTCCCGCAGAGACGGCCTCTGCGATCTGGGCGTAACCTAGACCATAACGACGACGGTGAACTCGCCTCCCCTCTCAACTCCGACTGCCCAGTTCTGAAAGGCAAGTCATAGACGGAAGTATAAGGCTTCACGGTTCACGGGCCATCCCACTCAATTTGTTCACCCAGCCGAAATGAGGCTGAAATCCACCGGGAACGGCAGGCCTGACTTCACTAAGCGGGATGCTCTTGTTTACGCGTTCGTCCCATACGCGAGATCTTCGAGGGGCACCGTACCGATTGGCCAACGGTGGGGAGCGAAAGCCTGCTCACACTTTGGTACGTTGATGAAAAGATCGCACTTGACAACACTTCCGGCAAGCAGGTACTCCTGCACCTCGCCCGCATGGTTGCTATTGACAATTCCCGTATTGTAGTCGGTACCGTAAAAGCAGCCCTGACCAGGATGGCCATAGAAGAGATTGTCGCGCCCCAAATTGAAACAAACGTAGCTGCGCGGATCCTATTGATTGGGTCGGCGTTCTACTAACACACTCCTTGCGCAGCCAGACCTCGCGGCGCAGATCGAGTGTTTCAAACTTAAGTGAGAGCCAGGAACTGCGAATATCGGCGAGATGCTGTTTGAGATTCCCGCGAGCTAGGATTGCTTCAAAGTTTGCGTAAGTGTGGGGAGCATTGCAGCGCCAGATAGAACCCCGTCCCGCGAGTAGTTCCGCAAGACATTTAATTACTGCTGGCACAACGGTTGGGTGTGTGATCACTGGTTCCCACACGTCGGCCTTATCTTCATGTGACTCCTGAATCCAGTTCGGCTTTACCACCACTGCTGGGTTGGGGTTTTTCACCGTCGCATTCAGTGCTCGAAGTGCCTCTTCAAGAACAGGCAGAATAGCCTACTGAATGCTCTCACTCTCGTAGGAGGGTATTGATGAAATTCGAAGCATGAATTTACCGTTTTGTCTAGAGTTGTCTCTGCGAGAACCGAGTCATGATAACAGCGTGTTCCTAGCTTACGTCACGCTTAACATTAAATGAGGTGAGCAGATTGTAGTTGTGTTGGATTAGGTCACTATCATCGAGATATTTCTTTGCATAAGCAACACATGCCTCGCGCATAGCCATGTAGTGCGACTTAGTCATTTTGACGCAGGTGGACAACGCGTCTTCCCAATGCATTGGATTATCAAGGGCAAGGTCCCAGCCCACCCCTTCTGCTTGAAGATTTCGCCATGGCGTCTGATCGCTAATAAGAACCGGCATACCATGTGAGAGCGATTCATATATCGCATGGCCAAAATTCTCGCCTAGCGAGGGCAATACCAGATAGTGGCACGATAAAAAAACCTGGGCTAAGTTACTGTTGTCAACTTCTCCCATGTATTTCACGTCTACGCATTGTGGCATGGAACGGATAATAACCTTACACTCGTCCCAATAAAGTACATCATCGATTGGGCCGAAAATTTCAAATCTGCAACGTTGACTGAATTGGGATAATAGTGTGAGCGCGCCCTTAAGGTTCTTTACGGGCGAAATCCGACCCAGAAAGGCAAATTTTGCAAAACCAGGGCACTTATCGGACTCAAATCCGCTGAGATCACTTGGCGGCGCCGGGATGTCAGCTGCGACAACAATTCGAGCATGCTCACCAAATACGCGGGCGATGTCCCTTCTTTCATGAATGCTAGATGCCTGAAAAGTAACATGTCGATACAGGCCAACCTGCTTCGCGAGCGCCAAGAAAAGCCGCTTTTTAGACGACTTGATTCCTAACGCGCCGGAACTCAATTCACCTCTTGGGGCCAGGAGTACATTTGGTGCGCGAACCAAACCAAAGCGCGATAAGACCAATGGTTTGATAGAGAACCAAAATGAAAACAAACTATTCAAATAGAGAACGTCAAAATGGCACGCACTAATAAGGTTTCGCCAATAGGAAAATGATAACCTCTCCCCTTTGACATAATAGACTTGTGCGTGCCCCATTGTTAGCCACTTTTCCGTCTGAGTGTTACCGTAGGGTATTTCCATAAATGCATCCCTGTCTCTAGTAATAATATTGAACACAATTCTATCACCTAACTGATGAACCATATTGGCGATTGTGCGCAAGGTGCCGCCAGCACGATAGCCGGGTAAATAATATGGCGCTGATACCAACACGCGTGTAGTGAATGGCATGAGGAGTATTCCTACCAAGACAATGAGCTTCCCTCTTTTTTTCACCTTCCAACGGGTGGGGTTTCACGCTACCGGGTTTTCATCGTGTTGAGCCATACGCCAATCCTCGAAAAACTGCATCAGTGACTTGTAGCCCAGCGTCGAATGCCGTTGCGTCCGGTTGTAGAACACCTCAATGTATTTGAAGGTCGCCGCCGTCATCACTGCGCGTGTTTCATAGCGCAGCCCATGGACCCGCGCGTTTTTGAAACTGTTGAACCAACTCTCGGTTGGCGTGTTATCCCAGCAATTCCCCTTGCGACTCATGGAGCCATCCATGCCGTAATCCTTCAGCTTGTTCTGGAAGGGTTGGCTGGCATATTGGCTGCCCCGATCCGATTGATGCATGAGCCCCACTGCCGGTTTCCGCCGGAACTACCCCATCGCCAGCGCGTCCGTCACTATGTCCGCCGTCATGCGGGGTTTCAGTGACCAGCCCTCCACTTCGCGGTTGTACAGGTCGAGCACGATAGGTGATGTCCCATGTCCAGGCCTGATTCGGAGCGGATGCGTGAAGTCCCGATTCAGCAGGTTCGCTGTCACCGGCAGGTTTTGTGCGTAAAGTCCGTCGTGACGTTGTACCGCCGCTTGTAGCGCGCACGGATGCCGTTTCCCCGCATCAGTCGTTCCACTCGCGGCTTGGAAGCAGGGAACCCACGCCCACGCAACTCCCTGACCATTCTCGGGCTGCCGTAGTCTTCTTTGAGTTCATCGTGAATGGCTCGGATCCACGCCAGCATCTGTGCGTCTGTCAGCCGCGTGCGATCTGGCTAGCCTCCTTGCTTCCATCCGCGATAACCGCTTCCGCTCACAGCAAGTCCCGTACTCCTCTCGTCCAGTGTGTCGTCCTTGGGCTGCACATCCATCCAGGCGGACTTCACAGGGTGCCCCTGCAACGTACGCCGTCGCTTTTTTTAGGATTTCGTTCTCTCGCCTCAGTTGCACATTCTCGGCTCGCAGTCTTGAACGTTCCATCTGCTCCGGTGTGACCACTTTGACATGAGCTCCTTTGAGCAGCCCAGCTTCGGCGGCCTTGATCCCGTTGCGCAGCGTCTGCTCAATCAATCCCAGTTCCTTGGCCACCGCTCCCTCCGATTGACCATCTCGAACTTGCTGGAGCGCCAATTCCTTGAACTCGGTCGTGTATTGCTGCTTCGGTATCTTCATTTCGTCTTCCCTTTCATGGTGACTTCGATTGTACATCACCCTTGGAAGACGAAATTTCGGGGGAAGCTCATACGGTTCTAGCCATCACCGAGTATTTTCTCTGGTCTGGCCAATACGGCCCCACTCAACGCATACCCCAAGGTGGCCACTACCGAATTTGCAAAAACGTCAGCAGTATTCGACCACAACATCAAGCTCACAATCCAGATACAATAAAATAACGCGCCGGCAACGAGCGGTGTTCCTTTATGGTCTCGACTAACTTTCAAGCCTTTTCCTACCAGCGCTAGGTA
The DNA here is from genome assembly GCA_036004925.1 of Nitrospiraceae bacterium. Classification (GTDB taxonomy): domain Bacteria; phylum Nitrospirota; class Nitrospiria; order Nitrospirales; family Nitrospiraceae; genus Palsa-1315. The sequence goes on from DASYRC010000059.1 coordinate 95,282, forward strand.
GGCGATAACTAGGATGACCGTAGCCATCACACCCACCTCACCACAAAATCGAATGAGTGAACTTTCCCCAAGTCCTTCCATTTTAATCGCCCGGTACACCAGGGTCCCACCGAACAGGTGTGAACCAAAAGTAAAGGAACCAAGGCCTTCCCCCATAAACAGATAGCTGTCAAGCATCGTCTTCATTGGCAGCCAGAAATTCCCCTCTAACCTAATGGGAATTGACGTGATGGTGCTTGCAAAGCGATCATATACCGCCATGGCCAACTTTGGTTGCACCATTGCAGCCAAAAGAACAGCACCTAGAATTATCGAAGCGCCAACTATCAGCTTGCCAATGTTGGCAACATTTTGTTGGATACACAGTGCGGCAATGATGGCGACTGCCGAAATGAGAAATGTTAGCCCCGCCCTTTGCCCTGATGCAAAAATCACGATTAAGTCAAACACTATGAGCAAATAAGAGAAAGGAGATCGTTTAATTTGAGAGAAAGCAAGATAGCACCACTTGAAAAGGACCAAGGTGAAGATGACCTGACCAAACTTTCCAGTGTGGGTAAATATCGAAGTAGGACGGAAAAGCCCTGGGAGCAATATTCCTTTATCCTGGGTCGTGTAGTCGCCAATACCAAGTCCCATTGTGCCCCAGACCATATTTATAGGGTGATGCTCCCCGAGAAATAGCTGCAATAACGCCATAGTTCCGATAATTAGAATCCAGACATTCACGCATACCAATATACGCTCATAACCGTTGCTCACGGCAGAAAGATATTGAGCCGATATCAACATATAGATCAACGGTAAAAATGTGGCCCGAAGGCCAATGCCATATATCCCGATGTGATTTCCACTAATTCCATGGTTAAACGATGTCCAAACTATGAACAGCGGGGCTAGCAGACAGAAAACAGGCGGTAAGGCCTTAAGATTAAGCTTCCCTTGAAGGGCCAGTGCAATTGCCGTGAGGATTGACAGCACGTCTGCTCCTAGGAAGACGAAATCTGAGTAAATCAGGTATTTCCTTGTCACCTCCTGCAAAAGTGGCAGATTAAGTAGGAAAAGCAGCCACCAATGGTTCATGCTACGTGCTGGCTAGTTAAGAGAATTTCTGCCTTAGTAGCAGTGCCAAGGTATTTATTTCGCGCTCCATCTTTTCAGAGCTATCTCTGAGGCTTTCCCGAATAACCTCTCGTTCCGTAAGCGCGTTATTTATTGCGGCACTTAGCGATTCAGCACTAAGGTTATCAAGATTCAATGAATAACGCTCCTGTCCTATATTCGACATGTACCCATGGAGCTTTCGTTGGGTGTTTAGAGTAATCGTTGGGGTTCCCGCCATTGTGGACAAAATCGCAACGTGCATCCTAGAGGTGATGAAAAGATCAAGAAGAGCTAAAATGCCTTTGTATTCCTCCGGCAGATAAATTCGTGGTGCCAAGATATCAAAATGAAATTCTGGGAGTGCCGCTGCAAACGCCTCACACTCTGGGAGGTCACCGAAGTCGTGATCATTGACTGGCATATTTGCTGGGAGAATCAATAGGTGAGTGTCAAAAGGTGACAGAGTTTGCTTGATGGATTTCAATATTACCTCTATATGGTTGATATCTGCGATACCTTCCTCTTTTGGCCGCGAGACCGATATGCCAACAAGCCTCTTCTTAGAGGGACGAATTTCTTGGGATTCTAAAATTCGGGTGGCCTCAGCAAAGGGTACATACGGCTGAATGACGCCTACATCTGGGGAAAATTGGGCAATGCTCTGGGAAATTCCGAGACCGTCCAATTCAACCATTGAATATCGATCTCGTCCAAAGACCAAGGCGCAACGCTTGAGCACAAAGGCTGTCATCTCCCTTGTCCAGGACCTGTTAAGTGGACCAATGCTCTGGGGGAAAATGACCATTTTCTTGCCTAAAGAACTAGCCAACCAATAGGTGAAAAGATAGAATGGGAGGGTCGTTCTCGTTCGATCATTAATAGCTTCACCTGTTATGCTTACCACGATGTCAGCTTCTTCGATTTGCCTAAAGGCGTCTTTCTTGTATCCTCTGATGCATAAGGTGCTTGGCTTAAATCGAAACGTCGAACGATTTAATATATGCATCATTATGAATGCAATCTCCTGCATGAGCCAGAGAACCCTTCGACTTATGCTGGCGTGCACAGGAAAGCGAAATGGAAATGCATCGTATGGCAGACCGGTTATTAGGGCCGGAGTAGTCATTTCCATGGACAAAAATCGGATTGCCGCATCAGGGAACGCACGCCGAATAACATTGATACTGCTGGCAAGCAAAACGCCATTCCCCACATGCGCGGGTGAATTCGCATCGACAATAAGAAATTTTTTCATCGCTCTCTTTTTTTACGAATCACGTTATTCGCGCGAATATGTTTCTTCTAATATAGTGACGTAACCGTTGGGGGTCCATCATTACATTGCGTAAACGTACTAGTGAATTGTTTACTTTCAATATCGCCAAACATAGCCTGATTTTGGGCGCATTCAGAATTGCTTCGGGGTTGGGATCTATTGCCCATATCCGTTTCGATTCATTTTGAACATTCTCTGCGGCCCAAAGATGCATGCGTTTGATCAGGGAAACAGGTAAAGGTTGCACTCGTTTTGTTGGGATCCTATCCCCACGTTCTACTGACCGACTAAGTCTATATTGCAATTGCTGACGTTTTTTATCTATGACCCCAAGTTGACTTTTTTTAACTGAATCAATGGAAATATCGGACATTTCCAACTGCCCTGCGTGGCGCATTTTTTCTAGCAGATTATCGAGAATCGTAGAACGCGAAATGACAATGGAATGTCCGCGATTATCTAAAGTGTATTCTGGTAGCCACGCATCCATTACAGTCAAATCTGCAATTTCCGCAAATACATCATCACAAAAATTGCAGCTGTTATGCTGAAACATGTCATTCGAATATGCAGTGCTCACGACAGAGTCAAACGGCAATCGTTTTCCCAGTTGTTTAGCATTGGATCTTGCTATGAAGCTGAAGTTAGATGCAGTGCTGGTCTTGTATTTCGATCTGTAGTCAACATTAAGCGCGCTACGATCGCCTATCGACAGAGTCGTTAGATACTCCGTGTAAAACTTATTAGGTAGACGGCCGCATACCAACCCAATCATAAAGATTATCTGCTTGCGAATTCTCGGTAATGTTTGTGCGGCCAGGGCAATTCCCTTGAGTGTACACGGCAATCCAGTTATTGCAACTTTTCGATTAGAACTCTTAGTTTGTAAACGGCTTATAACGGTAGCAACATCTACCGGATAGTATTTCGAGCTGGCGCATTTATCGAGCTCGGCAGCGTCTGTGATCTCTTGGAATTCGAAGAGTCGATCTTCTTGGTCACCTGGTCCTACACAAATAACGGAGTCAACCATCCTTGTATCCAGCAATTCGCGCAGAACAGACGTGATGATTCCTCCAGATGCACTCCTTAACCGTTGAGTTGTATTCGTTGTATACCCCACGGAAGCCTTACTGATAAACCCAATCACCCCGTCCTGGGTGAGCTCGGCAGTCTTAAGTCTGCCTTTTGCCAAATCATCTTCATTAGGGTTGCCACTATAGAAAGGGCATACTTTTAGGCATAAGTCACATGACGGCGGACAGTCTCCATCAATAGCTACGCCCAAGTCACCATTTTGACGCCACGCCATCGTGAGTAGCTTAGAGGGACATACCCCGACGCATACTCCACAACCAATGCAGAGATCATGGTCGACTACTTGATTGACGACGTGTTCATGCATTGTGACTCACTTTTAACGACCATCCGGACCAGGTCTCGCTGCCAAGAACATAGCGAGCAGAAGCATACATATAGCTAATTAGTAGCATAAACTCTGTAAGTATTTTATTGATAATTGCCCCCTCGATCCCGTAAAGAGTTATTAGAACGAAGGCGCAAGGCACACTGATGAGTGTCGTAAGGGATTGACAGTAAACCTTGTACTTCATGTAATTTCCCGAAACCAGAGAGCTTCCGATGCTGGTAGATACAAACCGAAACAGGATACAGACAGACAACATCGACAGTATCTGACCCGATTCCCTGTATTTGTCACCAAAAAACGAAACGACTAGTAGCTCCCCCAAGAAATAGGTGCCAATGATGCCAGCGATGCCCATAAGCGCCATTGCCGCACACCCAAAACGATATACAGACAAGAACTTTTGCCACTCACTGTGAAACCAACGGTGAATCTTTGGCAGTAAATATATCTGGTAAATCGCATGCGGAACTAAAAACGCCACTAATAGAAAAGATACCGCGACAGTAAATGTTCCTGCAGCCGTTTGGCTGGTAATGTTCCCCAAGAGCACAATCTCAATGCGACCATACAACATTACCAGCGCAGCAGTACCGGCATACGGCCAGGCTAGACACAAAACCCCCTTATAGCTCGGAATTTTGAGGGGCGTTTCTCTTGCTGTAGAACTCGTCTGTTGGTGTCCGGCTAGCCGCATCTTTGAAGACGACATTGACGATAGGCCAAACCCAGAGGCGGCAATGAGAACCAGTGATATAACGGAAAAACCCTTAGCCACAAAATCGACACTTGAAGTAGCCGAAAAGTAGACTGCAGTGGCCACGGACAAGCGACCCAGGTGTGGCAATACTTGCCACAATGATAGCGCCTTATATCTCCCTTCTAATTGCAGCTTTGCCGTCAACAATTCCACCATCACCTGCATCACTACCATGGCCTGCATCCACCAGATAGTAGTTAACAGACGAGCATCATCGATTAGCCACATAAATCCGGCCCAAGAAATAGCGAGCACAAAAGGCCCCCAAAGCAGCATAAACTTTAGCGATTGTCTTACCCATCGAAAGGCTTGCCATCCTTCTTGGCCAAATATAAGCAACCAAACACTCGGAATGCCAAAACCGATAACAGCGGTTATGATCACAATTATCGATACCGCTGTGCTTACGATGCCATAATCCTCGACGGTAAGGCTGTGCCCGAGTAATACCTGAGTTAAAAACGCAAGAATGCCGGATCCCGCCAAGCTGATCAAGATTGGCAAAATATTTTTCAGCCCAGATTTGATATCTAATTTAACGTTCAATTCGAAACGCCTTTCACAAACAATTTCAAAACAATGGACTCCTTCTGAAAACCTATAGTCGAATGAAGAGGCTGGGTAGAACTGAAAACACTGTTGGGACTCTAGATGCAAGTGTTGTTTTCACGCATCCACACTGACAAAAGAGTGACGCCACAAAGAAGGATGGCATCGCATAGAAATCAGGTCTAGAGCGGTGAGACGACCTGAGGGGGGGTATTGGTAATGGTATCCACAAACCGGCGCCCAAGCGCACGGAATAGATTTTCTCGAGTTCGCGAATGAATAGCCGTGGGGCTATGGCGTGCTGGGCGTCGTCGGGCGGAGTCAAGAGGTTAAGACTTTCTAACGACTCATGGTACCGTTCCTGGGGGAGAGGCATATTGCTAAGGGTACCTTTGTTTGTGGGTCTGGTGGTTTGAACAAGCGCATAGCTTTCGTGAACGGAAAGTAAAGCCCAAAAGCCATAATCGGTGGTTGTATGATGGCTGACCATATGTAGATTTGATATTTCTTTCCCACGGGATGGAATTTATTGAACCTGGAGGCGACGAGGAGCAGAAGACGCCTTTGAGTTATTGTCAGAAGATAGTTGAAGTAAATGATAAACGATTTTTGCTCGAACCTCTCCCAAGTTAGAAGGAAGAGATGCTCGTAGGTCTCCTAAAAATTTTAGTGCTTCAAGGGCGGGAGCAGTGTGAGGTCTCGGAAGTTCTTCAAGTACATCCTCTAGCGTTGTGACATAGCGTACATCGTCAACTCCCTCTCTGAAACCTTCCCAGGCCAGCGTATCGATCACACCATCAACAGTTGGATATGTGAAGTTATGGTCACGATAGCGGGCATGATCGAAGTCATTCCATATAAATCCCATCGACTCTTGATAGGCGTATGGCATAGCTCCATCATAATCGTTTCTCCACAGTTCAAGTCCGTAGTTTCGTCGAAATAATTCTGGATTCTCAGGTCCGGTTTGTGGATTTGCATAAGAAAAAATCTTATGTCCTGTCCTGTGAAAGTTTTGTGCCTGTACCTCCTGTAGCTTGCCTGCCATCACCAATAGGTCCAGCAGATCTCCAGCCACGTAGAACGCATCAGAATACCCAGCAGTGAACACCTTTACACCTTCGTTGTGCACGAGTTCCCAAGCTTTTCTTTGGGACGCCAGCTTTTCTCCTTTGGCCTCGTCAATGCCGTAAAGGTATATGGTTTCAATTCCTTGCTCACTCGCTATTTCTTTGAGTACCTTCAATCGGCGCTTCAAAATATTGAGTTCTTCACTGTTCTCTGGATTTCCAGTACCAGTGCCGAGATAAAACAGTGAGGAATTATCCATTCCAACTAGTTTTCGTATCTTCAGTGTTTCGCTTAGCTCTGCCCTATCTAAACGAGTATAGACTGTAGGGTTCCTGACTCCATGTGCCAACATATTGTTCAGCTCAGCGATAAACTGCGTGCGCCCTTTCTGTTCTGAAGAGATGGTTGGGCTTTGTGAGAGTGTTCCCCGATAATATATGCTGTATTGAACTCTTGGGGCGTGCAGGTTCAAAGGAAGTACCTGAAGGTTGATTTCCAGCTGTCCCAACGGACCCGTATCATCCGTTAGAGCAATGCTCCCCTTATAACTTCCTGATTTGGAATTTTGGGGAACATATACCGTGATCCAAAGCTGTTTCGCTTCATTGTGTCGTAGTGCTATCGGTTGGACCTCTGCTGTGTCGTTAATGGGAAACTCCGGTACGGAAGATAGAATGCGACCGCGTACAGAGGCTGGTTCGCTTATTGATACCAATTTATTTCCTGAGGGAAACTTCAACCTAAGAAAATTGTTCTTTGATTCTTCGTCAAGCTGAACTAGCCCATCGTCTTTTAATAATAGTTCAGGGACTAAAACCTTTATTTTACCTAGGTGAGATAATCCAATTGTATCCCATCCTCCTCCAGCTTGGAACCAAACTTTAACAAATCGAATGTCAACGTTGGCTTTTGAAATACTCCCACTTTCCCCAACAAGATCACTGGAAAAGAACTTGAGGTTGTCTACGTCACGAGTTGTAGATCGGATAACAAAGCTTGCAGGCTCATATTCGCCTCGGCATGCTGTGATCTGAGTCGTTGCCGATGGGTTTCCCGGTAGGGGGAAGGTTGTTGGAAGGATTTTTTCTCCGCTGATGGGGTTAACCACATGCACTATAAGTGGACCAAGATTGGGAGTCTCAGCATATCCGGGCATATCAAGAAAGAGAGGCGTATTTATTCCAATGGATAGTATGGCCAATGCTTGGAAAAAGGACTTCGTGCCATAGTTTTCCTTTATCATAGTGAATTTCCTCTCATACTCGTTGCACCATTATGAGATTCAACGGCATGCCACTCAATCAACTGCGTGAATACGGCTCTGCCTCGATTCATCGGACTGCCCCGTCTGCCGGACAAAGCGGCATCGATACGGCCCAAAAACACGGATCAATTTTAAATCGGCGGAATTCTCGAACACACCGAAGCTCGCGTATTCGTATTATTGGGTTACAGAAAAATGACTCTCAAAATCTACCGGACAGCAGAATCAAGTATCGTCGAACAACCCCACCGTCCTCTGATCGGCACCCTTGAGACCGTTGCAATAGCAGAAGCACTCGCGCCCCCCCTTAGCGGGACCCAGATTGAAGTGGAAGGTGCCTGGCATGAAGTGACGCGGGTAGGCATCCTTGTCGATCGATAGGATACGGCTGATGGTATCCCCCTGCACTGCCCACAAGGAAGCACGGTTCTCCACTTGGCTAGGGCAACCCTCAGCAGAGACGCCCAAAATGATCTCTTTTCCCAACTGTCGCGAGTAATAGACTGGACCATCTATTTCACCCAACGACTCACGCCTCCCGCTGTGTTTGTCTATCCGGAAGATGTAATTTTGACGAAACTCCGCATCCATGCCGTAATAGACGTGATCAGGAGTGACAACTAGGTTCACGGCCCGCCAAGTTTCATCTCCTTTACCAGCTACATCAAAGGTTCGAAATCCGTCTACTGTTTTAATTATCTGACATTCTTTCTCTCTATCCCCAGTGGTGCACCAGATGTGGTTTTCATAAGGGTCATAATAGACGCCATGCACATGTCTGACGGTACCGGCGGCGAATTCGTGCACCACCTCCACACAAGTGGATCGCGGTGGGAGATGGTAGAGCAGAACGGGGGTTCGCCCAGGGTTGGAGGCATATTCGCCCATATAGATACCACCGCTACGATCCAGAGCACATGCTCCACGAAGAAACTTGCTGGGTCTCAAGAACCCGCTTACGGGAATGAAGCTTCCATTGCGGAAGATTCCCGCTCCATTTTTAAATGTCACGAATAAGCCGCCATTATCTGGAAGTCGTATAACGTTATAATAAAGAAAGCGCAATAACCGTTGCGCCGGTCGTATTTTTGCCACGAATTGTTGCCAGTGCGAAGATGGGAAAACCCCCAGTGCACGCAACTCAAGCGGTGCCACAAGCGAAGCAGTTGCATATAGCATGTTTCTCTGACTCAGGACATACCCTTGCTCGTCTGCCCATTCCACTGTGAACCCACGAAGATGATTTTGCCACTCGATACGCATAACGTTCATCAAACAATTACGGTGTAAAATAAACGCCGTCAATTATTGCCGACTGCCCTCAGTTTTCTTGCAAATAAATGATCCTATGACAAGCACATCCATCCTGGTTCGCATATAGCAATCAATCGCTTCGCCGGGACGTTCTACAATTGGCTCATTCTCATTGAAACTAGTGTTGAGTACTATCGGTATGCCGGTCTTCTCCTCAAAGGTCGCGATCAAATCGTAAAAGAGCGGATTCTGTTCCCGCGTAAGCGTCTGTACCCGGCCTGTGTTGTCGACATGGTTGACGGCACCAAGTCGGCTTCTCCATTCCGGCCTGATCTCGTACACATGCAGCATGAACGGTGTGGGGTAATCGCTCGCAAAGATCTCTGCCTGCCGCTCCTTTCTCACCACTGGTGCGAACGGACGGAACGCCTCTCGGCGTTTGATGCGAGCGTTGAGAATGTCTTTCATCCCTGGATATCCGGGATGACACAGGATAGAACGGTTGCCTAACGCACGCGGTCCCCATTCGCTGCGCCCTTGAAACCATCCCACAACCTTACCCTCAGTAATTTCGTCCGCAGCGCGCTCAAGCAGTTGCCCGCGAGAGAGCCACTCATAGGGGACTTCGCGCGCTTCCAACTCCTGCTTGATCTCCTCGTCACTGTACTCCCTGCCGCAATACGCATTAGGAAGCTCCCTATTGGCGCCTTCCTTCAGTATCGAATGCGCCACGTATAGAGCTGCACCCATGGCCAGCCCCTCGTCACCTGCCGCGGGTTGAATGAAACTTCTGCGGAAAGGGGTGTGCTCAAATAGTTTTCCGTTCGCTACACTGTTTAATGCACATCCGCCGGCCATCACCACCTTATCGTTCGGCACCAACTGATAGAGGTGGTCCAGTAGGTTGAAGTAGATTTCCTCAAAACGCTTTTGGAGGCCAAAAGCAAGATTCATGTCGCGCTTGGTAATCTCCGCGTTAGGTTCGCGGGGTGCGCCGAAACGCTCGATCATATAATCGGTATAGTGTCGACGTGTGATCATTTCGCCCATACTGTTGAGGGAGACACCTTGATCATGGCCGAAAGGCAAGAAATATTTCGGATTGAGTTTTATCTGACCATCTCTGTAAGAGATCATCTCTTGGAATGTGTCGCCATAACTGTCTTCACCTAACGCTGCGAGCCCCATGACCTTACCCTCGTCGCCATACTTCTTATAGCCTATGAATTGGCAAATCATGCTGTAGAATGAGCCTAAGGAATTCGGCACATAGATGCGGTGCACCGGTTTGATCTCACGCCCACGGCATTCACTAAACATACAAGTCACAAAATCGCCGGAGCCATCGATAGTGATCCCTGCAGCATCTTCCCAACCGGATACGAAGAACGCACTAGCGGTATGTGCAAGGTGGTGTTCCACATTAACCTGCTGAAAACGTAGCGATTCCACGTCCACACCGCATTCCTTGGTAATTGTCAAGCGCAGATCCCCCATTCCCTTCTTGCCTGACTTGATTGCCGATAGATTTTTAAACAATGCCGGGTGCATGGCAACATATGCGAGCTTCCGATTAAGATTCGCCAAAGAATCACGTCCGACAGCAACATAGTCGATGTCAGTCCAATCGATGTTGACGTATCCGAGGCATGCCTTGATGGATTCACGTGGGAAACCTCCGTAGTACTTTATTCGATTTAACCTTTCTTCTGCGATAGCAAATTTGATTTCACCATCTACTATCAGGCAAGCAGATGCACCTGCATGTTGCATGTTAATTCCCAGTATAATGCTCATTAAATATCCACCTTTTATCAAGTCACCAAGAATTAACGCGAAGAATAAGCAGACCAGCCTGAAACTCTCTCTCGTTGTACGCCCACCAATCGCTCCAACTCAGTCACAATCCGTTCCGCCGCCTTGCCATCCCGCTTTTCCGGAATCGCGCCCTTCTTCCAATCCCCCGCCAGCAACCGAGCCAGGACCGGACCGAGATTGACCGGGTCGGTGCCGATCAGCTCATTGGTGCCGACGGCCACCGCCTCCGGACGCTCGGTGTTGGCGCACAGGGTCAAGCACCGTACGTCAAGGCCGATGGTCTTCTCGGTGATGCCACCGGAATCGGTGATCACGACACAGGCATGCTTCACCAGGTAGGCATAAACAAAGCGGGCATTCTCCGTTTGGAGTTGCGTGCGGGTATTTGGCAAACGCGCCGTTCCTGCTCGCTCAGGGCGTCGGCCGTTGTGGGTCGTCACTGTCGAGATGCGCCCGAGTCTCTAGCAGGATGCTGAAAAAGTACGCCAGCAGCGTTCTCGCGTCGTTCAGACCCTCAACGTACCCCATAGAGGGTACGCGCCTCGGCCCTTCACTCGCTGCGGCCTTGCTGGACGGCCCTTTTCAGCATCCTGCGGGAGTGTTCTCCTGTTTATCCCACACATGCGAACCATCGAAGTTCTGGTGTGCCAAAATGGTTTTTCAACAGCCTGCTAGGTGAATCCAGAAGACCAGACGATGCCATGTACCGCAGTCCGGTACTTTGAGTGCAAATGCTATTCCTGGTCGGCTGGCTATGGAAACGAGTGGTTTCTGGGGGATGATCGCCGCGTGTCCGAAGCCGGTGTTGGGTCTTCCCTACAGTTTTGTACGACTTCCGCCTCTGTTCAGAGGGGTCTCCTTCTATTCGATCTCGGTGGTGTGAGCGAGAGTGTGCCGGAATGTGCGGACTACCCGTTGATCATGTGCGAGTGGTCGGCTTCAGACAGATTTGAGAAGCGCCCAGGGATTTCCTCTCAGGATTAGGTCGGGAAGTGCGATTGCTTCGGGATTTGCTTAGCCATGAGAAGACGAGTATTCTCTCACGTGAAGAATCCCTCGGTCGGCGATCGAACGGATGTTTTCAGGCTTGAGTGTTAACACCGCGACAGTACTCCTCTCGGCAGTCACGAATTCGACTTCGACGGTCTCTCCGTCATCGTGGATATGGACGATTGCGCCAATTTCTCCCTCCTTCAGACCGTGTTCTGGCATGTCGTGAGTTAACACCACCCTATCGAGTTCCTTGAATCGCATGACCACCTCTCCTTGGGATTTTGATCATGGGCCAAATATTCGACCGAATCTGTCGGTTCCAATGTCTAGATATCACCGGGGACAATCTTCCAGCCGGTGACCTTTGACTCGTTCGGCAGGCACTCCAGCACCTCCTCAACGCGGAGATTACATCGGTTCTTGGCAAGTTGAGCAAATATCGTTATGTATTGATCACGGAACATTTCCCCCTGATGAGCGTCGCGTTCTCCGCCAACAAGGACAAGCCGCATGGTCCAGACACCCGCGTTCGTGGATCACTGCGCCGTCGTACTCACGGACGCACCTTTGTCGCTTCAGTGGGTTCAGGAGGCGCTCCCAGCGGCTCAGGCAATGGCGTATAGCAGTCATCAAAGATGACTGCAACCGCCCGAGCAGACTAGTGGATTTACCATAGTGTGTCGCTAGAATTCTTCCCGCGCGCGCGCAAAGAAATTATCATTTTGCGGGTGCGCAAGTTTTTTTTCAATAAGGTATTGCAGGAGAACAGCCCCCCATCCTTGCTAATAAATAATGCGTCAATGAGTATCATTTTTCAGTGCCCCGCTTTTTAATTTTCTAAATTGCTTTTCTATTTTCATAAACTGACCAAAAGTAGGCGTGGTATAAGATATACCCTGTCCTCCCTGCGGCCGGCCCTTATAAAAGTACCGGTCAAAATCCTTAAAGATACGCATCAGCCCCTGTGCCGAAGCATCAAATAAACGGGCATAGTTATACGCAACCGTATCCCCAAGCGTATCCCTGAAAACCAAGGGCATCTTCTCCTGCAACACAATCTCCCCGGTATCTATATGCTGGTCTATTTTATGAATTGTATATCCCGTTTCACCAGACCCATTGTACAGTTCCCAGATGATGCTTTGCGCATTCTGGTACTCCGGCAGCACTTCATGATGAATGTTCAGCATCCCCAACCTCGGTATGCCGAATACCTTTTTTGAAATGTAACCATTACCAAGGCTCAGTCCAACATCTGCACCTGTTTCTTTAAATATCTTCTGTGTTTCTTCACTATTGGTATGCGGTACTTTTCTGAAAGGGATATTGTGCCGGTTACAAAACGTTTCGGTATTTTGTATCTTACAATATTTATTGATGTCCTCGTTATACCATTTGCGCATCCTTATCCCATTCATGGTGCCAAGCACCCCTATCTTCAATATCTTTTTTATCCGCTTCAGGTATTGGTTTTTCCGGTTGCTTACCTGCCCACCGCTCACTACCACCATGGCAATCTCAATGTCTTTACAATCCAATAGCACAGGCAAATGATGCCCTGTGGTTCCATATACTGAGGTTGTAAGAATGATCACCTTCATTTTAAGCTGGCGGGATATAAGTTGTTAGTGGTGCTTGCATGCTTTGCATTGTTGATCAGGAAGTACAGGATATGGTTCATATCACAGCCTAAAACCGTATGGTCCCTCCTGATACATAATTCTGTATTGTGAACCGGCGATGCAGGATTAATATGACAGCCTCTTTCTGCGGTAGCACAGGAGGTAAAACCCGCATCAAAAACCGCCTTCCTGCCAATGGCGCTGCAATGAACAAAACGTCCGTACGGATACGCAAAATGTTTTACGCTGCCGCATCTTTCATTGAGTATCCGGAACGTCTGGCGCATATCATCTTCTATCTTTTGCTCGGTAGCTTTGGCTATATTCATATGCATCATGGTGTGGCTCCCGATCTCATGCCCCCATTTCTGCAAGTGTGCCACCTCATCCCAATTCAAAAACTCCACCGGAGGAAATGCCAGTGTTTCGGTGCAATACTTGTTTATTTTATCAAAATCCGTTTCACCTATTATGCCGGGATTAATGAAAAAACATGCCTTCGCATTATATTCATTCAGCACTTCAGCCGCACGCAGACTATTTTTAAACCCATCGTCAGAACTGAATGTAATGTAGGGTTTATCTATGGTCCCGGTCAGTATCCTGTTTATCGCATCATTATAGGTAATGAACTGATGGTTCATGCTCAATCGCTTTAGCAACAGGTCAAGTTTCTTCTCTTCATCTTTAAACAGGTGATGGAAATAAAGAAACTGTATCCTTGGCTTCTCCAATAGGCTTTTATCTGCGCTCCACGACAGCCCTGTAAGCGCTAGGTCGCGCGCATATCCCCACATCGCTTTTGCTTTTGCCCGCTTTATATCCTGGTATTGAGTTATGAATCTGCTGTCCATAAATACTGATTACTTTCTTATTTGGTCAACTTGCCTAGGTGTATATATTTATATTTTCCAGGGCACTGCAGGTTTAGTTTTTCATTATACGCTGTCTGACCCACATTATTTATGCCGGTTCGTCGCGAAATCGCCGGTCTGCGTGTCCGCACAGGCAGGCGCTGTCGCCAAGCGGTGAGGGAAATGGCAAGGCCGGTTTGTTGGTCGAGAATGCGCCATGGCATACGGTCTCACGGTTTCATGTTGCCGAAGGGGCCAAGGTGGCGGCTTGTCAGACTCCGACTGCGCTAGTACTTCGGTTTTGGCGGAGTTGTTTCATTTACTTGCCAGCAACTGCTCCAAATGCTCGACGATCCGTTCTGCTGCCTTGCCGTCCCATTTCGGAGGAATCGCGCCTTTTTTCCACTGTCCCGCCATCAATCGCGCCAGAGCAGGAGGGAGCTTGCCCGGATCGGTCCCAATGAGTTCGTTCGTCCCGATCGTGATGGTCTCGGGACGTTCGGTGTTGTCACGCAGGGTCAAGCACGGTACGCCGAGAACAGTCGTCTCTTCGGTGATGCCACCAGAATCGGTAATCACGCCCCGGGCATGCTTCACCAGGTAGTTGAATTCTAAGTAACCCAGCGGATCGACATAATTTAGTTGCGGTGTCTTGTCGTCGAGATCGCGCAGGTTCTTGGCGGTGCGCGGATGAACGGGAAACACCACCGGCAAGCCGCTCGTGCCTTCGACGATGGCACGCAGCAGCCGTAGTAACTGATGCTCCCCATCCACATTCGCCGGCCGATGCAGGGTGAGGACGAAGTAGTTGTTTGGGTTGAGCTTCAGCGATTCCCAACAGGCTGGAGGGCGCAGGCGCGGGAGCTGCTTGAGGAGGGTGTCAATCATCGTATTGCCGACGAAGAAGATGCGATCATCCGTGACACTGGCACGGCGCAGATTGTCGTTGGCGGTTTCGCTGGTGGTGAAAAACCAGTTCGTAATGGAATCGGTCACCACCCGGTTGATTTCTTCCGGCATGGTCCAGTCGCCAGAGCGGATGCCGCCCTCCACATGCCCCACCGGCACCCCCAGCTTGCGGGCGGCGATGGAACAGGCCATGGTCGAGGTCACGTCCCCGACGACCAGACAGAGGTCGCTCTTCTCTTTCAGCAGCACCCTTTCGTAGTTCACCATGATGGCGGCGGTCTGTTCAGCCTGGGTGCCCGAGCCTACTTCCAGATTGATGTCCGGATCCGGGATGCCGAGCTCCTCGAAGAAGCTACCAGACATGGCACGGTCGTAATGTTGGCCTGTATGGATCAGACGAAAGCGCAACGAACCGCCCCTCGTCGCAGCATCGTTCAGCGCGTCGATGATGGGCGCAATCTTCATGAAATTGGGCCGCGCCCCTGCGATCAGATCAATCCGCTTCACCGTCTGGCCTCGATCAGCATGAATACACCTGGGCCGCACGATGGTCCTATTCAAGGGAAACAGCGGCGATGAGGTTATGGCCGATCTAGGACTGGGTGGTGCGCGGCTTGTTGGAGGAAAACCTAACTTACTTGTTTGGACTCCACAACTAAGAAAGGTTTTCGCTGGACCGTTACTTCCCGTTTCCCAGAAGGCCCTGCCACATCTGCAACGCCTGTTGTGCCCACGGACTGTCCCCTTGTCCTTGGCGATTGTCAGTGTGGATTCGCCTCGTGCTCAACGACTCGATTCGCATAGCGACATCTCGATATTGTGGTGCTTCGCGGCGGAGCCATCGATAGGCCTCCAACGCTTCAGGAATGCGTCCGAGTGACTCTAACGTTCTCCCTAAGAGGTAGAGGATCTGCACTTGTTCTTTTGATGATGTCGCGGGCACTTGCAGGGCTTGGCGAAAGGCCGAGACGGCTTCTTCCTGTTTTCCGCTCTTCTTGAGGCTGAGGCCCATTTGGGCGAAGCCCTTCAGTGCGTATGCGGGATCCTGTGCGGCTTTCTCAAAATGTTCCGCTGCCTGTCTGAACAGGCCCACATTCTTGAGCGCCGTTCCTCGTTCATAGGATTCGTATCCGTCCGGTGCCCCTGTGGATGCGGTGGCTTCGATCGCCAGGAGGAGTGCCCCCGGGAGCGGGGCACTTCCTTCATTCTCCGACAAGGCTCGGTTAGAGGCAGAATGGTTCTCTTGTGTCAGGGATAATGCGTTGGTTTCGTTCACGTTCTTGTTTCCTGGGGGACACGAAAGCAAATGGCATTAAGTTCGCAAGTCTTGGACCATTCAGATTGGTTCTCAAACCCGTTACGTTTCAACGTCTTTGCGGGTGTGAATGATGGAAAACAGTATGTGTTTCGGTAGATTCGTTCAAATTTGCTCCTGGTGCCCAGATAGGCCTGAAGAGCGGGGCTTGCGAGAGAAGCAAGACGAACGAGATAGCCAAAACACTCGTAGTTCAGGTATCCGATTAATTATGTTAATTGTGCACGTTGCGTGCAACTCTCTTGGCGTGCCAGAATCACGAACGACGAGGAGGATGGCGTGAGCTAGAATGTGACTTGTCGAAGATTGTGGCGATTGGCAAAAAACCACTGCATCGTTTTCTTGAGTCCTTCCCGGAGCCCGTGTTTCGCCTGAAAGCCAAAGAGATCCTTGGCCCGATTGACATCCAGGCACCGTCGAGGCTGCCCGTTGGGCTTGGTGGTGTCCCATACAATCTGTCCTGTAAAGCCGGACTCTGCTGCAATCATGGTGGCAAGATTGAGAATCGTGACTTCCTCCCCTGTTCCCAGATTGACAGGTAGACTTCCTTCATAGAGCTCAGCTGCGCGCAGGATACCTTCCGCAGCGTCTTCAACATACAAAAACTCTCGTGTCGGAGATCCGTCTCCCCACAACGTGAGTGTGGCGTGGCCTGCTTCTTGTGCAGTCACACATTTGCGTATTAAGGCTGGGATGACGTGAGACGTTTCCAGATCAAAGTTATCGCGAGGGCCGTAGAGATTCACCGGGAATAGCACGATTGAATTGAACCCATACTGTTCACGATAGGCCTGCGACTGCACCAGCATCATCTTCTTAGCGAGACCATAGGGTGCATTGGTCTCTTCGGGATATCCATTCCAGATGTCGTCCTCTTTAAATGGAATGGGGGCAAACTTGGGGTAGGCGCAGATGGTACCCAGCGCCACGAATTTCTTCAATCCCCGTTGGCGCCCGACTTCAATGAGCTGGGTGCCCATCATCAGGTTGTCGTAAAAAAACTTTCCTGGATTGGCTTGGTTCGCGCCAATCCCTCCGACCCGTGCGGCCAGATGGATGATCACATCGGGGGTTCGATCGCGGTAGAGTTCTTTGACGGCGTCCATCTGAACGAGATCGTAATCTTTGCTCCGGGGCACAAAAATGTCCTGGCAGCCCTTCGCGCGGAGCTGTTCCACGACGAACGATCCCAGGAAGCCGGCTCCGCCCGTGACGACGACGCGTTTATCGGCCCAAAATGCTGTCATAGTCGTGTGAGTTCCTCCAACCTCTACCCTTTAGACTCTCTTCCGGGTACCATCCAATTTTTCTTTCTCTACAGCCAGATCCGCGTCGACCATCATGGCGATCAACTCTTGGAAACGCACCTTCGGTTGCCAGCCAAGCTCTTTCTTTGCTTTGCTCGCATCGCCGATGAGGAGATCCACCTCAGTCGGACGAAAGTACGTCTGATCAATCTTGACATGTTTCTTCCAATCGAGTTGCAAGCGGTCAAACGCGAGCTCGAGCATTTCCTTGACCGTATGCGTTTCGCCGGTCGCAATGACGTAATCGTCGGGGGTCTTCGCCTGCAACATCATCCACATCGCTTCGATGTAGTCGCCGGCGAAACCCCAGTCGCGCTTGGCGTCGAGATTTCCCAGAAACAGCTCCTGTTGGAGACCCAGCTTGATGCGGGCTGCGGCTTTTGTGATCTTGCGCGTCACGAATGTCTCACCACGTCGGGGCGATTCATGGTTGAATAAGATGCCGTTACAGGCAAAGAGATCGTAGGCTTCTCGATAATTGACAGTGATCCAGTAGGAATAGACCTTGGCCGCTCCATAGGGACTGCGGGGATAGAACGGTGTAGTTTCGCACTGAGGTACGTCCTGCACCTTGCCGAACATCTCGCTCGACGATGCTTGATAAAACTTCGGCTTCAGCCCTGACTCACGAATGGCTTCCAAGAGGCGGATTGTTCCGAGTCCGGTAATCTCGCCGGTATACTCGGGAATATCGAAACTCACACGCACGTGACTTTGTGCGCCAAGATTGTAAATTTCATCGGGCTGTATCGTTCGGATGATTCGGTTCAACGAACTTGCGTCGTTGAGGTCGCCATACACCAGATGGAGCCGTCGATGCGGGACATGCGGATCTTCATAAATGGGATCGATCCGTCCCGTATTGAACGAACTCGATCGTCGAATAATGCCGTACACTTCGTAGCCCTTCCCGAGAAGAAACTCTGCCAGGTACGATCCATCCTGCCCTGTAATGCCACTGATTAGCGCTTTTTTCACAAGAGCACTCCTTAGCTGTGGCGGAAAGTGGCTGAATTATGTCTCTATTACGCCCTGTTGTCTACGGACGGCACGGTTTTGATCGTTTCACGATCGTTTGGCAGGTCTTGCAGGAAACCTTCGCTCTGCACTAGAATGTCGCGCTCAGTAGGACGATCGATCCGAAGTCTATTTCGAAGACTATGAATATACGTCGGGGCATCATATTCGCCTATATCATGTGTGGCACCTTTCTCGTGGCCCACATCGTCAACGCGGTGATTGCGGAGGCCCTGTCTGTTTCAGGTGGGCTGGTAAGGCCATCCTTGGATTCCAACCGAGAGACTGACGTGAATGCTTCCCTGCCCGTTTTGGTTGAGCGTATTCGGACGAGCGGACTCTTTCCCCTGCCGCCCGATCCCCTGGGTATGAGCACCGCTGGGTCCGGCGCACCGCCTTCCCGTGCTCCGTTAAATCTGGCGTCGAAGCTCAAGTTGCTGGGGGTAGTGATCGGCGATCATGAGGGGATTTCAGCCATCGTTGAAGAACTTTCCAGCAAACGCCAACTATTTTTCAGGTTGCATGACCAAATACCCGATGCAGGCGAGATCAGCGAAATCCGGCGGGACGGGATGGTCGTTCGTCAGGGCAATCAACAGGAGTTGCTTGAACTCGCCGCCTCGCAGATTGAGCAGCCCCCGTCTGCCCCAGTCGCAGCTGGATCCGCCGTAGCTCCGGTGCCTGGGAGTCCAGTGCGTACTGTGCTCGATCGGAGAGAAGTTGAACAAGCGATGGGTGATCTGCCCAAGTTATTGTCTCAGGCGAGAGCCGTGCCCTTCCTGGTGAATGGAACGATGAATGGGTTTCGTCTGGACTATATCGCGCCCTCCAGCTTTTATGAGAAGATCGGGTTAAAGTACGGGGATGTCCTCCAGCAAGTCAATGGCGTGGACATTCGTGATCCTGGTACGATGCTCACGCTCTTCCAGCAGCTTCGCAACGAGAAGACAGTTAAACTTGATGTCCTGCGTAGCAATCAACGAACCGCGATGACGTTCGACATTCGCTAAGTCCCCTGTGTCCTCCTCTGTTGCAGCTCCTTTCTGCTTTCAACAACTGGCTATCGGTCTAAGCTTCTAATGTAGGCAGGATTAGGAAGGCATGCCTCTCTGAACGGCTGGATTGAAGGGGCCTTCGTGAGCTTGTCAGAGAGATCCTGTAGAGAGTATTCTTTTGCACCCCAAAGGCTTGGGTCTTGTCCCAAGGCTGATGGCTCTTTCGGGGATGAATCATCCTTTATTGTGTGTTTTGTGATGAACGACGAGCATCCCGGCCGGGCACTATTAGGAGCGATCCTCGAAGACAAATTCGGCTTGACCGAAGCCAAATTGCTTGAGGCGATTAATATTCAAGGGGCCAAGGGGGGGCGTCTAGGGGAAATCTTGATCCGACTCAGAGGGATTACTGAAGATCAACTCCTCCAGGCACTTGCCATTCAATTTGAAATTCCCTGGCTCTCGAATCTTGATGTGAGCCAGGTCGACCACGAATGGGTCAAGAAGGTTCCGATCCACTTTGCCCGGCGCTATCACGTGCTCCCTCTCAAGACGGAGGATGGATCTGTGCTTGTGGCGACGACCGATCCCATGGAAACGGCTGCAATGGACGACCTTCGACTGTTGCTCGGCCTTCCGATCAAACCGGTGCTGACGGGCAGCTTGTCGCTCCTGGCCTGCCTGAATCGTGTGTATGACGAAGCGGCGAGTCCTGCAGGGGCAGAGCAAGTCATGGAGGATATCGCGGCCAGTGAGAGCCTGGACCAAATTGCTCACGAGTTGGATGAACCGCAAGACCTCCTCGATGCCACAGACGAAGCCCCCATCATTCGGTTAGTCAATTCCGTGCTCTTCCAAGCGGTCAGGCAGCGAGCGAGCGATATTCACTTCGAATCGTTCGAACGGGGGCTGGTCGTGCGGTATCGCATCGACGGGGTGCTCTATCCCGTCTTAACACCCCCCAAACATCTGCAGGCGAGTATTATCGCGCGATTGAAAATCATGGCGGGTCTGAACATCGCGGAGAAACGATTGCCGCAGGATGGCCGATTTCGGATTCGGACTGCTGGTAAGGATGTCGATCTGCGTGTCTCGGTGCTGCCGACCTCACATGGCGAACGGGTCGTCCTGCGTCTGTTGGAGAAAGAAAACCGTCTCCTGAATCTGTCGGAGATGGGTTTTTCGCAGGAACGGTTGGGGATCATCCAGCAGCTGATCCAGTTGTCACATGGCATCATTCTCGTGACAGGGCCGACCGGGAGCGGGAAGACAACGACGCTCTATGCGGCATTGACTCACATCAATGCGCCGGACAAGAACATCATTACCGTCGAAGATCCGGTGGAATATCAGCTGCTCGGCGTGGGCCAGATGCAAGTGAATCCCAAGATCAATCTGACGTTTGCCGCGGGGCTGCGGTCAATTCTCAGGCAAGATCCCGATGTCATTATGATCGGCGAAATACGCGATCGTGAAACCGCCGAAATCGCCATTCATGCCTCACTCACGGGGCATTTGGTATTCTCCACGCTCCATACCAACGATGCCGCGAGCGCGGCCACACGATTGATCGACATGGGCATCGAACCATTTCTCGTTGCCTCCTCGGTGGTGGCCGTCTTAGCGCAACGGTTGCTGCGGCAGGTCTGTTCGGACTGCAAGCAGCCCTATCACCCGGACGAAGAAGAACTGATTCGGCTCGGTATCGTCCCGCCGAGGGTGCGTCCAACATTCTATCGTGGAGCCGGATGCCCGGCCTGTGCCCAAACCGGCTATCGAGGCCGAACAGGCATTTTTGAGCTCCTCGTGCTGGACGATGAGATCCGCCGTCTCATCGGCAACAAGGCGGACTCGGCGTCGATTCGTCAAGCGGCAATGGCAAAAGGCATGGTGACGTTGAAAGATGAAGGGGCAGAGAAAGTGTTTCACGGGGTGACGACGACCGAGGAGTTGATGCGGATTACCCAACAGGAAGTCGAGATCTAGCAGGATGCCCGTCTATCATTATAAAGGCTATCGGAACGACGGCGGAGCCGCAACCGGCATCATCGATGCCGAGAGCTCGAAGGTTGCGCGCGTGAAATTGCGGAAAGTCGGCGTGTTTCCCACCGATATGGTGGAACAGGGCTCTGCCACGGTCAGCTCGACCACGGGCATTTCTGGCAGATCCTCTGCTGGAATCGGGCGCGCCCCTGCCCTCAGCACGACCGATGTGGCGATGATGACCCGGCAGTTGGCGACGTTGCTGGTAGCTGGTCTTCCGCTGGTCGAGGCGCTCAGCGTGATGGTGGATCAAACCGAAAAGAAATCCGTGAAGAGCCTCATGGCCGATATCCGCGAAGAAATCCGTGGTGGTGCGTCCTATAGCGCAGTGTTGGAACGCTACCCTCGCGAGTTCTCCCAGATTTACGTGCACATGGTGCGGGCCGGTGAAGCCAGCGGTGCATTGGATCAGATCTTATTCCGTCTTGCAGAGTTTCTGGAAAAGCAGTTGGCACTCAAGCACAAAGTGACAAATGCCATTCTGTATCCTGCCCTGATGTTGATCGTCGGTGTCTCGGTGCTATTTTTCCTCATGACCTTTGTCGTGCCGAAAATCACCGCCGTCTTTACGAGTTTGAAGCAGGCCCTCCCCTGGCCGACAGTCGTGCTGATGAACATCAGCCATTTTCTTGCAGACTATTGGGCGGTGATTCTTGGTGTGGCAGGTTTGATTGTGTGGGCGGTGCGCCGGGCGATGAAGACGGAAGCGGGGCAGCTCACGGCCGACCGATGGCTGCTGAAGCTTCCGCTCATCGGTCAGGTTTCCCGTATGGTCGCCATCTCGCGGCTCACGAGCACGTTGGCCACCATGTTGGCGAGCGGTGTGCAGTTGTTGGACGCCATGGAAGTCGCGAAGCGTGTGATGAGTAATCGTGTGCTGGAACATGCGGTTGAGGGGGCCAGGCAGAATATACGCGAAGGGGAGACGATTGCCGAACCGCTGAAGCGCAGCGGAGAATTTCCCGCGCTGGTCACCCACATGATTGCGGTCGGCGAACGGAGCGGTGAAATGGAGGAGATGCTTCGTCGAATCGGACAAATTTATGATGGAGAAGTGGAAAGAGTCATTACGCGGTTCACGTCGCTCCTGGAACCGATCATGATCTTGGTCATGGGTGTCGTGGTGTTCTTTATAGTGGTGGCCATCCTGTTACCCATCTTTGAGATGGGACAGATGGTTCGCTAGAGGCGTGATCAGTGATGGGTATAACGGGAGGTGTTCGATGAGTGGAAGAGAGCAGGTCGAGGGCATGTGGACGATGAGGAGCAGGAAACACCGGCATCGAGGCTTCCTTGCCTTTCGTTTCGCGCCTCGCGCCTGTGGTGGAGCCGCCGGTTTCACGTTCATCGAGATCATGGTCGTGGTGGCCATTCTCGCAATCCTCGCCGCCTTGGTTATCCCTCGCATCATGGGACGAACTGATGATGCCAAGCGCACGGCGGCAAAAGTTCAAATTCGAAATATCGAAGGGGCCTTACAGCTCTACAAGCTCGACAACGGTGTCTATCCCTCAACTGAACAAGGATTGAAGGCCTTGGTGGACAAACCTTCTATCGGGGTGATCCCAAAGAAGTGGAAGATCGGTGGATATCTTCCAAAACTTCCGGAAGATCCCTGGGCCAACCCCTACAAGTATCTGAGTCCCAGTCAGAAAGGTGAGTTTAAAGCTGAATACGAGATTATCTCCCTTGGAACGGATGGAGAAGTGGGTGGCGAAGGGATCAATGCAGATATTACCAATTTCAATCTGGATAAAGACTAAGCCGGCAATGATCATTGGTCATTCGTCACTGATTGGGCAGGTCCGGACGCGCTCAGCACACGTTCTCCGTTTCCCGCGATACGCCTCACGCCTCACGCCTCATGTCGTACGGTCCTCACGTGGATTCACCATTCTGGAAATCATCATTGTGCTTTTCCTGCTCGTGGGGTTGCTTGGAATCATCCTGCCTCGATTTTCGCTGGATGACAGTCTGGGCACTGTTGGCCGGCGGCTGGTCGGGATTGTGCGATCCCTTCAGAACCTGGCCATGTTGACCCAGAAGACGGTCCGCTTGTACGTTGATATTGACCGAGGGGTCTACTGGCCGATGATCCTGGAAGGAAACCAAGAAAAGGCGCCGACCGACCCCACCTGGGCCACGCCGTTGAAACTCTCAGAAACCATTCGGATTTCAGACATTCTAGCGGATCAAGGGAGAAAAGAATCCGGTCGGGTCGATGTGTCCTTCTATCCGACGGGAAGGATCGATCCGGCGACGATCCATTTGATGGATGCGAAAAACAACATTCTGGCCATTGCCATTGAACCGGTTACTGGAGCGATACGCATGAGCGATGAGCGGATTGAGCCTCCCATGCCACTCACAATTCTCGATCGGGTGAGGCCCTTGCTAAAGACTGCGGAGACAGTCAGGTAATCGCGCTAACACTGAGAAAACTGTGCCATCGCAGGATGTTCTTCTTATGGGGAATGTACGGGGTTTCACGTTGTTGGAAGTATTGATCGCGCTCGGCATTCTCGCGCTGGCGCTGCCGATCTTATTGGGACTTCGCAATTGGGATCTGGACCTTCATGCGAGAGCCAAGGAACTCACAACTGCCACGATCCTCGCGCAGGAAAAATTGATCGAGACGGAGTTGGGGACGCTCTTGCCTCTCGGTGAAATAGGCGGAGAGTTTCTTGCCACCCCCCTAGGATCGCAAGCCACCGCCGAGATGACGAATCGCCCGTCGAATTATCGGTGGAAGCGGATTGTATCGTCCACACCACTACCGAGCGTGCGGGAGGTCAAGATTCAGGTTCTGTGGCCTCGAGGGCCAACGGATGAAATGGTCGAGGTTAGCACCTATGTATTTTCGACAAGCACCACGGGGTTCTGAGGGCGGTTTTACGCTGATCGAGATCCTGCTGGCGGTGTCTCTAGTCGCCATGATGGCCACCTTGGTCTTTGGATCCCTCTATGTCACGATGAGTGCAATCGACGCGGCACGGGCAAACTCGGCCGATGAGCAGATCGTTCGCAGCACCTTACGTCTCATGACCGATGAGTTGTCGGTCGGCAAGGGCCGCACAACCTTTCCTTGGACGGGGATCAACGGCCAGCAGGACGGTCAGCCTGCGGATTCGGTAGCCTTTCTCACTATGGGCCAGTTTCGAGGGACTGATTCGGCCAAAGATACCGAGCTGGTTCGTATCGTCTATACCAGAGAGGGCGATCGCCTCCTTCGATTCGTGCGAAGGAATCTCTACGGTCTGACAGACGAATCAGTCGAGCAAGTCGAGTTGGCCACCAAGGTGAAAGGGTTCAATATTCGCTATTACGACAGCAAGAGCAGCCTCTGGCTGGATGAGTGGGATCGCCGTGGGCTCGAGTCTCCGAAAGCAATCTTGATTGAACTGACGCTGCTCCGGGAGAAAGCGGAACTCCAGACCGTTCGCCAGTGGGTGGCGGTGGGAGCTTTATGACGACCTGGCCGTTTGCCTGGCCTGAGGCACTAAAGCTGAAGGGTTCTCTGGGCTGGGGGCTTGCGTCGATGGCCTGCTTCATCGTATTTCTGTTCCTGACCTTTCCCTATGGCCCGCTCCAGAACCGCCTGTTGACCGAACTCAATCGGGCGAGTGGATGGGAGATTCGTGCTGCGGATTGGTCGGTGGGTCTTCCCTTGGCCATTGAGTGGCAAGATGTCGTCCTTGCTGGACCGACGATTGGGTTGATTCCAGTTGAAGCCGTGCGGACAACAATTGGAGTCTTTCAGGCATTGTTAGGTCGACTGGTGATAGACTGCGCCATCCAGCTACCAGGAGTGGCGCAAGCGGGAGCTGGACGAGCCATGGGATCTTTGACTGCGGCCTCGTGGTCCTTACAAGGCCCTGTTGCTGTCAAAGGCCATTTTCAGCAGATGGATCTTGCGACAGTCCTAAAACCCTACGTGAGTCGCGGGACAGTCCAGGGAGATTTCATGCATCAATGGAACAACACACAAAGGTCCCATGATGCCCTCCAAGGGGAAGGGACCGTGAAGGTTGAAATCAAGGACCTCGCAGTTGAACGGATCGCTGCCGGCACCTCCCCGATTCCTTCGCTCACGTTCGGCAAGATCCAAGCCGCGCTCGCTTGCCACAACGGCGCTTGCGACGTCACGGAATTGAAGGGAGACGGTGTAGATGGATCGTTTACGGCCCAGGGGCGTGTGCTATTGCGGCTGCCGATGCAGCTAAGCCTTCTGGATCTCACAGTCACAGTGATTCCCGGCGCCGGATTTGCTCAAAAAGCGGCGAGCCTGTCGCTACCGCCGTTCCAGACAGGGACCCCCTTTACCTTCAAACTGGTGGGACCGATCATGAATGCGAGAGTGGCGCTCTAAGCAGGATGTTGATACATTCCACCGGCATGTCTTGTTTGTTTAGTTTGTTTGGTTTCTCTGGTTCGAAGGAGGAGAGGCATGAAAGAAACCAGTCAGACAAGATAACTAGACAAACTGGGCTCAAACCGCGCCAATCACGTACTGCGAACGAAGTGGACGATCTCGTGACGAGTATGAAGAGCGAACAGGGTTGTCGATGATTGCTGAATGTGTCGGGCTCGATATCGGACAGACGGCCTTCAAGGCCGTGCGGTTTCGCCGCCGTCTGACAGGGCGCGAATCGGTTGAATATTTCCACTTGCCCGTTCCCTACGGCCGTCAGGAACAAACGGAGCCGGCGCATCGCGCGACCATGCTCAGAAATTTCCTTTGGCAGCATGGTTTGTATGGCAGTGGAGAAATTGTCACCGCACTCCCCTGCCAGGATGTGTTTGTCAGAACCCTCTCCTTCCCCTTTCGCGATGCTTCCAAGCTGGCGCAAGTCGTCCCGTTCGAAATGGAAAATCTGATTCCTATGCCCTTGGAGGACGTCATGGTCGGCAGTGTGTTGTTGCCGGCGCGAGAATCCCAGGGAGGGACCGCAAAAGCCAACGGATCGGACGTCCTTGTCACAGCAGCGCCCAGAGCAAAAATTGCTGAACATTTGCGGTTTATGGCCTCCGCTGATCTAAACCCCTCTGCGATCACGATCGACGGCATGGCCTTGTTTTCTGTCAGCCAATTTCTGAAGGAGGAAGGGGCCCAGGTTCCCGGCAACATGGCGATCATCGATGTCGGGGCCTCGAAGACGACCTTGTGCCTTGTACACGAAGGTCGTCCCGTCCTGTTGCGGACCGTGATGTGGGGCGGAAATCATCTCACCCTTGCGCTTGCCGTTCGCTATGCCTGCAGCTTCGCCGAAGCGGAACGACGGAAACGGGCCATGGCCGTGCAGGAAGTCGATGCCTGGCTCGAACCGGTCCTCAAAGAGTTACGCGTCTCCCTCCATGCCTACGAAAGCACCGTCCATCAACGGTTGACTCATTGTTGGGTATCGGGCGGCGGCTCTAAACTGAGAGAACTGAGCGGACATATGGCGCATCAACTGGGCTTGCTCCCGGTCGGTCCTCGGCAAGGATTTGGATCGAGTTGTCCCCGCGCGTTTTCCATTGCATTTGGATTGGCGATCCATCCGAACATTGTCCGCCCCCGCTGGAAGTCGAGGCTGGTGGGATCAGGTCTTGCTCTGGACTTCAAAGCCGGCAGCGATGCCGCCTCGGCCACAACAGACGTCTCGAAACGGGATCGACGGATGGCCTTGTGGGGTGGGCTCATCCTGGCTGTTCTGGCGCTGATGGATCTCTCTGTGCGCGTCGTGCTCAAGGATTCGACAGTCAAGGACCTTAAGCGCGGGCTCCAGGCGCAATACGAGCAAGTCTTTGGTCCAGGCGCCGGCCCGGGTGAGGAGTTGGAACAGGCCCGGTATCGAGTTTCGCAGCTGGAGAAAGGTCTCTCGATTGTCGACGGCAGAGGCTATAACGTTCTTGCCGGCCTCGCGGAACTGGTGAAACATGTACCGCCAGGCGTACCGTTGAAAGTACGAGACCTGACGATCGACGGGACCAGCATCCATCTGGAGGGGGAAACCACGACCTTCGATGCGGTCGAGAAGATCAAGCAGGCCTTCGTGGCAGCCGAGACCTTTCATGACGTGTCCATCAGCGATACCCGTGTCGGGGCTGTACCGAACCAAGTTGTGTTTCGTCTCACCTATACGGTGCAACAGCCATGATGCAGATGCTGAAGGAACGGTGGCAGCATTTCTCACAACGTGAGCGCATCATCGTGTCTGCAGGCGGGGCCATGGTCGCAGCAGCGCTTGTCTTTCTGCTGATCATCGATCCGCTCATGGCGACGATCGACAAACTCGATCGACAAGCGCGACGGAAAGCGAAAGACAGCCAGGAGCTTGCACTCGTCGCGCAGGAGTATATAACCAAGCAGTCGCGTATCGCCAAGCTCGAACAGCGCATGCCGAGTCCGCCGGCTCAGTTTTCGTTGCTGGCCTTCATGGAAGAAGCGACGACGACGGCGCAGATTCGCGATCGCATCGTCGGCATGCAGCCACAGGCTCCCATTGTCGTTCAGGGCTATCAGGAAACCGCTGTAGACCTTCGGCTGGATGGCGTCTCGCTTCCCCAGCTGCTCGCGCTGCTGGTGGCTATCGAACAGGCACCCTATGACGTCCAGGTGCATCATCTCCAGATGAAACCGAAATACGATAATCCGGTCAATCTCGACGCCACGCTGAGAATCGTGACCTATGCGAAAGTCTGATGAACGTGGTATCGCCCTCCTTCTCACCCTGCTGGTTCTTACCCTCTTGGTTGCGCTGATTCTCGAGTTTGATGCCGAGGCGAGGCGGGAATACCGGGATGCCGCAGCCTTTCGCGATAATTTCAAAGCGACCGTGCTCGCTCGTGCAGCGGTGCAGGCAGCCCGTGGCGTCTTGCAGCAAGACTTCATCAAGGACAAACAAACGGGAGAATTTTTCGACGCCCCCACCGACTTGTGGGCCCTTCCCATCACGAATTATGCCATCGGCGACGGCCTGCTGACCGCCCAAATCGAGGATGAACGGGGCAAGCTGAACCTGAACGACCTGGCAGCCGGAGACACCACTGCCAAGAATAAAAAGGTACTAAGGGTCAAGCGGCTCTTCGAACTCCTGCAGATCAATCCGGATCTCGTAGATGCCATCGTCGATTGGGTGGATCCGGACGAGAAGCCGGAACCGGCCGGCGCAGAGAGCCTCTACTATCAAACGCTGCATCCCTCCTACCGGGCGGCCAACGCTCCACTGGAGACACTCTTGGAGTTGCGACTGATTAAAGGCATGACGCCCGACATCATCGCGAAGCTCTCAAGGCTGGTGACCGTCTATCCGCCAGACGGACAAAGCAAGGTGAATCTGAACACCGCCGACCCCCTCGTGATTCAGGCCCTCGATCCTCGTATTACGCAAGGTATGGCTACGGAAATCGTCCAGGCTCGTCCTTTCAAGAAGAACATTCAAGATTTAGATCGCGTGAGTAGTTTTGAGGATATTGGGAAGCAACTCCGGGATCTGTACGACATCAAAAGCGACCTGTTCTTGGCCCGCATGATGGTGCGAGTGAATGAAGTGACCAGGAATGCGACCGTGGTCCTCCAGCGCGATCAGAACACTGGAACAGGCACGGTACTGTACTTCCGCGTCCTCTAACACATGTCATTCTGATCCTTCGCTGGCAACCAAAGAGACCTCTGACCGGCTGGGATAACGGGCTCATCTCGCTCCCAGGTCGCACTGCCCTCAGCCGGACAGCCGGCGTTGAAAGCTGACACCTCGGCGACGAATGCAACAGAATCTGTGAATGACTTTCTCCTGCAAATCCGCGAACTCACCAACACCAATCTTGATCCGCGTTCTCAACTTGAATTAACAATCAGGTACGATCGAGAAACTACAAGCCGGACTCGAGCGGTTTCGTAACGAGATAAATACGGAAATCTCGAACCCTTCCCCGAAACGTCAGTCCTCTCTTAAGCAGGCCGCGCTGTAATAATTTTACACAAGGTTAATAATTTAACACGCTGGTAACACTCTGTTATCAGCCCTATAACATGGTGCCCATATATTCCTGTGGTGTATAGGGCAAGTGAATCGAATCAAAGTTATCAGGTGAGCATCCAGCAAGCATTCAGCAAATGATGTCAAGGAAAGCATTCAGGATTGGCTTTGAGCTTCACCTCCTGAACAAGCGGTTACCGCGTAACGCATCCTTATCTTATCCACGGTGAGTTCGAACTGAGTCAATCATCCACCTAAACAAGGAGTAAGCCTCATGAATCTTATGCCTCTCTCATCGCTCATGACTCTGACCCTGTGCGCAGTGCTGTCCGGTTGTGCTGCTAACTCGCTTTTTCCGCCAGAAGTCATGGAAAAGGTCTCTCCGACCTTTCATTTTGAGGCGTGGCGTGACGCGTCCCCCTCGAATGAGGCAGGGAAGACCGATTCAGGCCATAAAGTCGAGCTGGGAGGTCGGATCATACAGGCTACCAAGAACGGCAAAGGCATCGTGATTGTGGCGGAACAACTTCCTATCGTGAAACATCCCGTGTATGGACCTACGGAAGATGTCAAGAGAACAGGCGACTATGAATTTGCATTTCTCTATCCAGGAGAACTTGAGCCTCAGGATCTGAAAAACGGAAACCGATTCGTCATTGTGGGGACGACCACGAGCAGACGACCGGTCGTGGTGAACGGCGTGCCGAAGACCGAGCCCTTCTTAGTCGCGGACTGCATCCATGTGTGGCAGACAGGCAGGACCGAAATCGCCGAATTTAAAGAAAGTGTTGGAGGAGGCTATTCACCCCTTCCGGAGAAGACATACTGCGTCGCTAAGAAGTAACGGGATTGGGAACAAGCTATTCGAGCAGGTCACTGCTGAGGAGTGGGTGACCCAAGCTGCCGGCGGCAACCTGAAGCATATTTCACGAGGCCTCTCTTCGGAGGTGTCGGAGAGGGGAAGAATGTCATGATGGAGGTATTCGAATGACACGACTGTGGTTCGCAACTATCGCCTGCGTTATCAGCCTTGGGTTTATTGTCCAGGCCGAAATTGCTCAAGCCGGCCTTGAGGACCTTCTCTATGAGAAAGGGCAGATCACCAAAGAAGAATGGGTCAAACTTCAAGCCGATCGTGAAAAAGCAGGACCGGCAGTACAAGGGGCGCAGGCGCCTAGTCCCTCTACGTCCGCACCAGATCCCGTCGCGAATCTTGATACGCGCATAGGCGCGGTCGAGGAGTGGAAAGCCAAGATCGAAAGGTTTCCCTCACTGAGCGGCAAGTTTAACATCGGATTGAACGCCCTGCAGTTTCTCTACACGCACCAGGACGCCCATGTCGCCGAAGGCAAAAGCCAAGATAACCTCTCGATCCGACGGTCCGAGGTCCTCTTGTATGGAAAAATCAATGAGTACATCCCGAAATGGCACACCCTGATGGAAATGCAGAGTAACAACTTGACCAACAACACACCGGGCTGTCCGGCACAGCCTGCTCCCTGTAGCGGCGCCACACCAGGGACTGCGGCTGCGACCACGATGTTCCGTGAAGCGTATATCGATTTCAGACCGATGCCCAGCATCGCGCCCAATCTCAACGTCATTCGGATGGGTGTGTTTCGTATGCCCTTCGGCATTTTCACGGAAACCTCCGGCGGTATCCGCGATGTGATCAGCTCACCCTACCTCAACTCGGTCGGCAGCGGCACCGTAACTCGAACCGGGTCGAATAGCACCGTCGGTACGATCGACTTCATTCAAGAACGCGACTATTTTGCCGATGTCAGAGGTACCTTATTCAATCGCCTGGACTACGTGGCCGGAATCATGAACAACAACAACTTCCAGGCCAACGCCGTGGGAGCGAATGCCCCCAAAGTCTTCTACTCACGGGTCCGTTTCCTGGTGACGGATATTTCGTTTGTCAGCTTTACGGTGCTGACGGGAGAGAGCAATAATACCAATACTGAAATCAACGGGCGTGGAAAAGGCGCGTTTGACCGGTACGGGCTCGATTTCCGTTATACGTCTCGCTACCTCCCAGGATTGATGGTGCAGGGCGAGTGGTGGCAAGGGCATGACGGAGCCAATCAGACCACTGTCGGCACCCCAGCTCAAGGAGCCTGTGGTAACGTGGCCGTCTGCGGCGGAAACGGAGCCCCTGGTGTTCAACGACGGACGTGGTATGTCCTCGGGAAGTATTTTATTTCGGATGGGCCCCTCCAGAACTTTGAGCCGGTTGTGATGTATGAACAGTTCGATCCCAGTACCACGGTGAGCAACGATATGTACACGCGCACCATCGTGGGAATGAACTACTATTTCGAAAACCTTCCGCCCAAGATTCAGAGTAAGATCTCGGTCAATTACGAGTTTCGCCACCACCAGGGGACTGGCCCTAGTACTTCGGTCCCCAATACCGATGCCTTCGCGCAGAATATCTTTCTGGTTCAATTCCAGGTCCGTTACCAGTAGGCGGCTTCTGAATCCGCCCAGACTGAAGAGGAGAGGGATGATGGGGAGGTGGCGCTACACTTCAGAGTTGATTATAATGTGTTACCTCCCTTCGGGTATGCGGAAGGACATCATCTCTCACTGTTCCCTTGTGTGAGAGAAGACAATTATCCGCGAAAGGATATATGTGTACCGCGATTGCAGAGCGGCACCAGGGTCGCAAATCTGCAACGCGAGCGGGCCTCGATATATCATCCACACAAAAGGCCTGGATTTCGTGAACCATCTTTGGGGGAGCCAACTGGCAGTGCTTATTGTTTTTTCGTTCACTCTCGCAAGCTGTGCACCGAACGCTCAACTCGTCAATGAAACGGCAACGGGAGGAACAGTCCTCTACTCATACGCTGAGGAACAAGATGTGTTGACCTCGCTAGGGCGACAAGATGCGCTGCGCCTTCTTGGAGAAAAGTGCCCAGTCGGTTACCGTATTTCTCGTGAGGGAGAAGTTCCGAGAATCGACCAAGCTGTCGATAGAGCGTGGATGGGACAGATTTCCTCGAATGGGCAGGTGTCCCGGGAAAAGCGCTGGGCAATTCAATTTGCGTGCAAATAGGCCCCTATCCTTCCTGCATTGAAACGCGGCTCACGACCTGTGTCATCCCCCGGGTTCAAGAGGTAAAAAGAATGCGACAGCCTGCGCATACGTCCTTTTCTTGTGCCGTGTCATGGCTCACGAGGCGAGCTGGCGTTGAACACAACGGAAGGACCGCGGCTGGACTCCTGTTCGGCTTGTCTTGTCTGCTGGTGCTGACAGCCTGCGGAGCAACCAGTCAGCAGCGCGTGCTCTATCAGGCCTCAGGTATTCAGGTCGGCATCATGACAGATTTGTCAACGAATGAACAGGCCGCCTCCCCCGTGAGGAACAGGCACCCTGCAGATCTCACCCCGCAAGGCATTCGCTCGCTCATCGGTTCGCTGGAAGTATCGGGGTGGAGTGGGACTATAGTTGGGTTGTTCAGTGCCCCTCTACCGAGACCGGTGTTCACCGAGGCGGAACGCACCGAGCTGGCTGAGCCACTCACCGCCGCGTTTCACGAAGCAACCCCACGCGAACGCGTCTTCTTTTCCATACAAAATCCGGATGCACCGTATGAGACGGACCGCACATCCGGGAACCTGTTTTTTCGAGACGACTACCTGCATCTGGTGCTCACGGACCACTACGCCTTTTTACAGGCTGACCCAGGAGGGGGCGAGACGCGAGATCCGCGTGATACAAAAGGCATGAAACTATGGGTAATCGGATCAGCCAGGGCCGCCACTGTGCCTGATGAGAAGGAGCCTCACTGGACTGCGTTTGAAAAGGTCCACATCTCGCTCACACCGGTAGAAGTCCTGGCAGGACAGAGGGTGCCCCAAGCAGCAACAGGCTCATCCCGCCCCGAGGTCGCAACGCCTGCAATCCCACAGCCGTCATTGAAAGCCGCCACTGCAGCGACGAACGTGACAGAATCCGTGAATGACCTTCGTTTGCAAATCCGGGAACTCACCAACGCCAATCTAGATCTGCGTTCTCAACTGAAAGAACAATCAAGCACGATCGAGAAACTAAAAGCCGAATTCGAGGGGCTTCGCAACGAGAAAAAACCGGAAACCTCGAAGCCTTCATCAGGACCGAAGCCCTCTCGTAAACAGGCTACACCCTAATTCGTTTTACAGCCTTGGTTTTGATTCCAAATGCAGCACGGCGGCACCGATCGGTTCAGGTGCTGTCATAGCAATGAAATTCCGGCTGCCCACTGAGTTTTCCCGAAGCCTGCTATGCGCTTGTCCGAAGATTTTTTTGAATTTCCCCGCAAACTTAACAATTCTGTAATACTCCTGTCATCTCACCTTAATCGATTGGGCCTATCCTTCGAGGCAGCAAGGCAATCGAGCTGACCGTCGCCTATTCCTGGATGAAACGCACGGATACTGTAAACGCGCCCTGCGCCATCCACGATGGGCAGCTTGTCCGTTTTCAATTGCAGTGGAATTATTAACGACGGCCTCTGTGGAGGAGCGGCACACGGCCCGCCCCTCTCAGCTCGGTCGCTTGTAATCAGCAGAAATATTGCCGAAGTTAACGCCGCTGTAACATTCATGTAATGCCCTCGTAACAAACCGCAACCATCATTGTAGATAATGAAAGGAGTCTCAATGAAAAGATCAGCTGCCAGGTCCAGTCTGTGGTGCTTCGCCCTCGTGTGGACTCTTGTTTCCACTATCCCATCGGCATATGCCGATGAAGCGATCACGCTCGACCCCTCATTGAAAGGCTACGTCAAAGTCAGCGGGGTGTCCGGCAATGTCAACAGCATCGGCTCGGATACGCTCAACAATCTCATGACACTCTGGGCTGAAGGATTTCGCAAACAATATCCCAACGTCAAGATTCAGATCGAAGGCAAGGGCTCAAGCACGGCTCCTCCGGCCTTGATCGAAGGCACGGCACAACTTGGACCGATGTCCCGCACGATGAAAAATACCGAGATGGATGCCTTCGAGAGAAAGTTCAGATATAAACCCACTGCTTTCCCGGTCGCCATCGATGCGCTTGCTGTCTACGTCAACAAGGACAACCCGGTCATAGGACTTACGATGGCGCAAGTCGATGCGATCTTTTCGAAGAGCCGCCGCTGGGGCCACAATGAGAACATTCAGTTGTGGAAACAGGCTGGTGTTCTGGATGAAGGCCTGGGCAATAGCCCCATCAGTATCTATGGACGGAACTCCGCCTCCGGCACCTATGGATTTTTCAAGGAACATGCGCTCAAGAACGGAGATTACAAGGACGAAGTCAAAGAACAGCCTGGATCTGCCTCCGTCGTCCAAAGCGTGAGCGAAGATCAAGCCGGCATCGGCTACAGCGGCATCGGCTACGTCACATCAAACGTGCGCGCCGTTCCACTGGCCGAGAAAGAGGGTACGCCGGTTAAAGAGGCCAACCAACAAAACGCGGACAATGGGTCGTATCCGCTCTGGCGCCAT
The DNA here is from genome assembly GCA_036004925.1 of Nitrospiraceae bacterium. Taxonomy (GTDB): domain Bacteria; phylum Nitrospirota; class Nitrospiria; order Nitrospirales; family Nitrospiraceae; genus Palsa-1315. Next base: position 130,304 of record DASYRC010000059.1, read on the forward strand.
CTCTATCTCTATGTCAACCAGGCGCCCGATAAACCGCTGGATCCGATCGTCAAAGAATTCATCAAATTCATCTATAGTAAAGAAGGGCAGCAAGTGGTGATCAAAGACGGGTTCTTCCCCCTAAAGGCCAGCGCGATCGAGAAGGAACTCAAGAATCTTGACTAGCGACAGCGATCCTGTTCTGGCCCCCTCTCCCGCTGTAGGGGCGTATGGCCATACGCCCCTACAAACATTTTCGCAACACTCACACTCAACCAATGTGATGTGGCGGCGCATCTTTGATCGGCTTGCTCAAGCCGTCATCACCATGGGGGGAATCGCCGTCATCCTGAGCATTATCGGTATTTTTATTTTCTTGGTCAGAGAAGTGGCCCCCTTGTTTTTTTCTCCACAAGGCAGCCCGACCAGTCACTTTTCCGGCACTCCTCCGCCTGGCGCGCTCCCGCAATCCAGCCTGGTTGGAATGGATGAATATCAAGAGATTCTCTATCAACTCACGGCAGGATCCGATCACCAGATTCGCTTTTTTAACGCGCGCTCTGGCGCGCCCATAACCCATGAACTTCCTTCAGATTTAGCCAAGGTCCACACCACCTCCATTGCGCGAGCGGCAGGGAGTGGCAACCAATTTGCCTTCGGCACGAATGATGGCCGCATCATTCCTGTGACGCTCGAGTTTGCCGCCAGTTTCGAAGAGGGGGTACGCCACATCGTTCCAACGGTCACTCTTGGATCTCCTGTGCAAGTGACTCCTGCCAAAGAGCAAATTATTCGTTTGGCCTATCAGCAAACGGAGCGAGGCACACTCGCCGTCGCTCAGACAGATCAAGGACGCCTTTGGTACGCAGCCACACCATTCGCGACCGCCCCTGTTGCACTGACCGGTCACGGCGCTGAACCCGTAACAGCCTTGATCTTTGACAGCCGCGGCGAAACGCTTTCGATTGGTACGGCTTCCGGGAACCTCTACCACTATGATGTGCGAGAGGGCACCCAGCCGAGCCCGATCGAAACCACATCCGTGGCTCCGGCTAACACTTCAGTCACCGCCTTGTCCTACTTGATTGGAGATCGTTCGCTGGCTATCGGCACCAGTGCCGGCGACGTCTCAGTCTGGATGCCGGTGCGTCAGGCTCAAGAAAGCTCGATGACTCGCTTTCGCCTGATTCATCACTTCGACGCGCATCCTTCTCCTGTCACCGGGATCTCTCCGTCCCTCCGCGACAAAGGTTTCATCACCGGCGATAGGCAGGGCAATCTTTTTGTTCACTACTCCACCTCCGCACAGACTCTGTTGAAACTCCCGGGGAACCACCAGGCAATTCGCACTCTGACATTTTCCCCCAAAGCCGATGGAGCCGTGGCCCTGACCGACCATGGAGAATTGCTCACCTATGTGATTCACAACCCTCATCCGGAGACCACACTCGCAACCCTGTTCAATCCCGTATGGTATGAAGGCTATGAGAGACCGGAACATGTGTGGCAATCCTCCAGTGGCGCCGATGACTTTGAAGCAAAGTTTGGCCTCCTTCCGCTGATCTTTGGCACGCTGAAAGGGACCCTGTACGCCATGCTGGTCGCAGTGCCTCTGGCCCTCTTAGGCGCCATCTATACATCAATGTTCATGCACCCCAATCTTCGAGCCAAGATCAAACCGACCATCGAGATGATGGCGGCTCTCCCAACCGTCATCCTGGGCTTCTTGGCCGGCTTGTGGCTGGCGCCTGCGCTCGAACGGATTTTCCCTGCGATGGTCGCAATGATTGTGGCCGTGCCCGCGAGCGTCGCAGTCACGGCGATTCTTTGGCAATATCTCCCGGCCACAATCATTCGTCGCCTTCGTCCTGGGATGGAAACATTTGTCCTGATTCCTATCATCGTCGGTGCCGTCTGGATCTGTCTGGGCTTGAACCAGCCGATCGAGTCGTTCCTGTTCGGAGCCGACTATAAAACCTGGTTTGCCACCCATTGGGGACTCAGGTATGACCAACGAAATGCTCTCGTGGTCGGGTTTGCGATGGGCTTTGCCATCGTTCCTATTATCTTTAGTATTTCTGAGGAAGCATTGTCCAACGTCCCACGACATTTGATCGCTGGGTCTCTTGCGCTGGGCGCCACCCGCTGGCAGACCTTGGTCAAGCTCGTGTTGATCTCGGCAAGCCCTGGAATCTTCTCTGCAGTGATGATTGGCTTTGGCCGGGCCATTGGAGAAACCATGATCGTCCTCATGGCCACAGGGAACACCCCCATTATGGATTGGAGCCTGTTCAATGGTTTTCGCACGTTATCGGCCAATATCGCCGTGGAAATCCCAGAGGCCCCTTATGGAGGCACACTCTATCGCATCTTATTCCTGGCGGCTGTGCTCCTATTTGTGTTTACGTTTCTGATCAACACCGTGGCGGAAGTCATCAGGCAACGGTTGCGGACAAAGTACAGTCAGTTTTAATGCGCACCACCTTCAAGAAATTCCTCGCCTCAGGCAACGTCTTCATCTGGGGATGCGCCGCCGGCGTCTCGGTATCCCTGCTCATGGTCTTTGGACTGTTGCTTTTGATCATGATCAACGGCTTGGGATACTTTTGGACCTCGGATATCGTCGAGCTCACCCTGAAAGATGGACAGCATGTGATGGGGCAACTGGCCGGACGCGAAGTCATCCCTCGCTCTGTCACGCCGGAGCGCCCAGAAGGGAAAGGTCGCCTTCGAGTAAAGATCGGAAATCGTGATTTATATGGGCTTGATTTCAAATGGGTTAACGACGATCTGATTGTGTCACAAGCTTATCCGACAGATGTTGTACTCTTGGAGCGACGCGAATGGGGGAACATGTATGCCAGGATCAAGGCTGTCTACAAAGGAGAGACGCTTCAGACGGATGGGAATGAAGGTGGATGGATTGCCTTGGCCCCACTGATCAGCTCCACCAATGCCCTTCATCAACAGATCACCCGAATAGAAAACATCGAAATCGGCTCTATTAACGCAGACATCGAGCAGGCGCGGTTGAAAATCCGTGCGTTCGAAATGGGAAATCCTTTCTCTCCCATACTCCCTCTCTCGATGAGAGAGGGGAAGAAGGAACACACTGGCCCTTCAGATTCCCTCGCCCCCGATACGAGAGAGAGAGGGCAAATTGATCACCTCAAAGCACAAGTTGCAGCCGCTGAATCTCGCTACCAAGAGAAAACCCTAGAACTGGAAACGTTGCGCACGCAATTCAATGAATACTCTGTCCTTATGGTGGATGCGAACGGACGAGAAAAACAGATCCCAGTAGGGCAGATCATTCGCGCCCTGCGCCCGAACGAGATGGGCCTGCTGCACAAGAGCTGGACCTATCTCACGAATGTGTGGTCTGTCCTCAGCACCGAGCCCAGAGAAGCCAACACTGAAGGCGGTATTTTCCCGGCCATTTTCGGAACCGTCATGATGGTCATCATCATGAGCCTCGCCGTCGTCCCCTTCGGCGTGCTTGCCGCGCTCTATCTCCGAGAATATGCCAAGCAAGGCACCATGGTTCGTCTCGTGAGAATCGCCGTCAACAATCTCGCAGGTGTGCCCTCAATTGTCTTCGGTGTGTTCGGATTAGGCTTTTTCATTTACGCCATCGGCGGGACCCTCGACACGCTCTTCTTTCCTGAACGACTTCCGACACCGACTTTTGGCACCGGTGGCATTCTATGGGCGTCACTGACGCTGGCCTTACTCACAGTGCCAGTGGTCATTGTCGCCACAGAAGAAGGACTGGCCGCCGTGCCCCGGGAGTTTCGTGAAGGATCGTTGGCGCTTGGCGCGACCAAGTTGGAAACGATGCTCAAAGTCGTGATACCCTGTGCCTTACCAGGCATTCTGACCGGATTGATTTTGGCGATGGCTCGCGCTGCGGGCGAGGTGGCACCGCTCATGCTGACAGGAGTCGTTAAACTTGCGCCTTCGCTCCCCGTAGACAGTTCCTGGCCCTTTTTCCACTTCGATCGAAAATTCATGCACCTGGGATTTCATATTTACGACGTGGGCTTTCAGTCCCCCAATGTGGAAGCAGCGAAACCAATGGTCTACATCACTACCCTGGTATTGATCACCGTCGTAGTCCTGTTGAATTTCACAGCGATTATCCTTCGTAATCACCTGCGCAAGAAGTATGCAGGCTCAGTGTTATAGAGGATCTCCATGCACCCATCTCCACCTTCGACACAACAGACGTCCCAATCACACACGCTCATCTCACAAAGGCTCAACGTGATGGACGATCATCTCCAGTCGCCCGACAACGTTTCTAATACCCAAGCCGTCAAACTTACCTTGAATCAGGTGAACTTTTTTTACGGGGATCGCCAGGCTCTCTTCAAAATCAATATCGAGATCATCAAAAATCAGGTCACGTCGTTCATTGGCCCATCAGGCTGCGGAAAATCCACCTTGCTGCGATGCCTCAACCGGCTCAACGACTTGGTTGAAGGCGCTCGATTAGAAGGTACCATGCTGCTGGACGGCATGGATATCTATGGTCCCGATGTGGATATCACTGACCTAAGAAAACGTGTTGGGATGGTCTTTCAGAAATCGAACCCCTTTCCAAAATCGATCCACGAAAACGTGGCTTATGGGCCACGTCTTCATGGAATCCGAAACCGTGGCCAGTTAGATCAAATTGTGGAAGAGGGGATCAAAGGCGCAGGACTGTGGGATGAAGTGAAGGATCGTCTCCACGCAAGTGCCTTGGGTCTCTCTGGAGGGCAACAACAACGGCTGTGTATCGCCCGCGCGCTCGCGGTCAAACCGGATGTCTTGCTGATGGACGAACCCTGCTCGGCGCTGGATCCCGTGGCCACCGCCAAAATTGAAGAACTGCTCTTTTCCTTGAAACAAGACTTGACCGTCGTCATTGTCACCCACAATATGCAGCAGGCGGCGCGGGTGTCCGATTGGACGGCGTTCATGTACCTCGGCGAACTGGTGGAGTTTGGCCTGACGAAGCAGCTCTTTACCACGCCTTCTAAGAAGCAGACCGATGATTACATCACCGGACGATTTGGGTAAACGTTGTGACGACACAGCGTCACTTTGACGAAGAACTCTCCGACTTGAAGACCAAACTCCTGCGGATGGCCGGTCAGGCGGAAGATCAGATCGACCAGGCCCTCACCGCACTGGTGACGCGCGACTCGGCCCTGGCCCGCCAGGTAATCGAGCGGGACCACGAGATCAACGCGTTGGATGTGGAGATCGACGAAGAGAGTATCCGGTTGCTGGCCCTCCATCAACCTGCTGCACGAGACTTGCGATTGGTGACAACGGCGATGAAAATCGCCACCGAGCTTGAGCGAATCAGCGACCTGGCGGAGAATGTCTGCGAGCGGGCGATCGAGCTGAACGAAGAACCGCAGCTCAAACCCTACATCGATATCCCGATGATGGGTAATATGGCGCGGATGATGGTGAAGCAAAGCATCGATGCGTTCGTCAAGGAGGATGCGACGCTCGCTCGGAAGGTGCTCACGGACGACGACTACGTCGACAATCTGATGGAGCAGTTATTCCGCGAGCTGCTGTCATTCATGATCGAGGACACTCGCACGATTTCACGTGCCATTCGCTTGAGCTTCATTGCCAAATACCTCGAACGGATGGCCGATCATGCCACCAACATCGCCGAGCTGGTAGTCTATCTCGTGGAGGGCAAGATCATTCGTCACACCACTCCCACAGGACCTTCCTGAACCCGCCTTGCAGAAAGTTACGCCGTACTGATCCTACAGGTTGCGGTTGATCTTTCCTCGTAAAGAAGAGTCAGAGCGATGCCCCGCCCCATGAGATAACAGGCGCAACTCCAAAAACCCCCGTGACAGTTTTGCCCGTGGCCTGCTAGAGAAAAATGTAGTTATGCCAGGAAATTGGTGGAAAACAGCGTGTAGTTAAATCGGTATCGGCGAAGGACGACCTTGTTGCAACGGGCGAGTTGGTCGACGGTGTGGAAGATTTGATTCCAGGTGTATTGAGGCATGAGCCAGATGAGCGAGTCCAGACTGATGACCGTCTGCTCATTGAGATGGTCGAGAATGGTTGCCGCGAGGGCATCGGTATTATAAGGATGAACATTCGGAGCTGATTCAAGAAGAGAACTCATTGGCATAGGTACCCCCTGGTGAAATTATGGGAATGAGAGTCCCAGTTGATTGGCCTGTCGAGTGAACGTCGTCGGCGCTGGGCTGTATCGGACGGCCACGATGCGCATGAGACCCAGCGTGATTAAGATGCCTCCCAGTATCGCAAATTGGTGCCACTCCCCGCCCGTAAACCATCGTGAGATGACCTCCGTCAGCATCACCACAAGGACCGTGTCGATGATAAATGTGACTCGGACGCGCCCGTCAGAGCAGTATGCGAGGGTGGTCTTCAACACTTCGACGACAGCCAGCAGGGTCAGGGTGTCGACCACTACCTGCCGAAGGGCCACTTCCACGACGGCGGACAGGAGAAGCCGCAGGTCGAGAAACGTTTTTATGACGCCGCCTGCCAAACCAAGGAGGATCGTCAGGGTGAGCAGGCTCAGGATGAATCGCGTACCCGCTTCCCAGACACGTGTGATGTCATAGGCCGTGAGCCTGGTCATGAATCGCTTGGGCCAGCCGTTCGAGAGAGTCTGTTCCAAGGTGGTTTGTGGCATGGCCCTATTAGTGGCTCATTAACGCGCTCCAGGCATCTCGACCGGGTAAGACGATGAGCAGAATGACGCCGAGCACGAACAGATAGGCGTCTGTGTTCTTCATGACCTACTCCAGTGATGCTATGGTTCCTGCATATTCACGTGCCTCTAGCCTAAGGCCACCGTATTTCATCGCTGTGAATTCTTCGTAAATAGTGTGTAAATTGTGCATCGAGCGGAGCGATTGGGTTGCTTTGTATGTAATGTAAAATTGCCGGTCACCCCGGCTCACGCCGGAGTGATTATTGTCCGAGCTGTACGCACATGGGTGTGAATGGAGGATTCCCGTCGAAGTGGAAAATGAGAAAGGGAGGAACTGCTTCTAACGTTGGATCAACCGCCAGCTTTCTTTTTGGACACAGCGCTTAGTGGCATTCAGGAGGAGGAGCTGATTGCCCTACTCTATCCTGAGGTTCTGTAAGGCGGCCATCTCGCATTTGTTGTAATCTTTGCTGAATTTCGCCCGCTGGTTTGTTGGGGTGGACCCATTCGGTTGAGAAGCAGGCGGGCAGTAAGGATCCAGCACGATCAGGGCCCATCGTGATTTGTTAAGAATCAGCCCTCCTCTGTGAATCAATCGGATGAGACAAGATAAACCTACTATCGGCGTATCGCCAAGCCAGAGAGCAGCCCCGCTTCTTGTAAAACACAGGACCGAACTGGCAGATGTTTGGGTAGCCCCTTAAAAGTACCATCAGAAGTACCATCGTCAGGCTTTCACGTGATACCACCTGCATTATCTATATGTAAACTCAATACTTATATACAATAGCTAAACTACCACATCACCCACCCATTCGTATCATTGTTGTGTAGATACATGGTCTGTTACCGTGCGGCCTCGATCACACGAACAGGAGGCACCTGTGACAGCCGTTGATAGTCTCATGCTGGATGCGAAGCAAGCGATCATGGATGAGCATCATCGCCGTTTTCAAACCCTCCAGCAGGAAGGGCGATGGGAGGAGGCTCTCCAACAAATTCATGTCATCCTGAGCTGTGCAACAGACCTCCTTAATGAGTCACTCCTAGTCCTTGACGAAGCTCTTAAGACTCAGAACCATACCCTTGCCGACCACTCCACTCATCCTCCTACAACCACGTAGTGAGTGAGCGTGGCATCGTGCTCACTCATAACTTGGGAAAATACTCCGCTGCGACGTCATATGGTGATGCGCCTGGCTTCATCGGGATCTGGCGGTCTTGCGCACCTACGCTTGACAGCTTCCTACGCGGTTGTTAGGTTTTCGGCGACGTATGCGATAGCCGTGCGGACCCATCTCATTCTGGCTGGCATAGCTCAATGGCAGAGCAGCGGTTTTGTAAACCTGACCGCGACGAAAACCCCCTTGTAATCCTCAATGGTTACAAGGGGGTTTTAGTGGTCTCATTGGGTGACGGAGGGTGGCGGAAGGTGCTAAAAAGCCCCTCGCGGGCACGACGCTGGGCACAGCATTGCTCCTTGGTCGCGCAGCACCATTGCCCGATGGCGACACACGGGGAAGCCGACGCTCAGCGCATGCTTGGGCATGCATCCAGGTAAGAGCATGTACCTCTGACGCGTTCCCTTTGGTGGCTATCCCAATATGTCTCTATACCACGATGTATCCCGCATCCTGGTCGCTTCCCGTCCACGGACAGTCATCGCACATGGCCAACCCATTGATCCTCTGAAGGGCAATGGAGCCACAATGAGGACAATGCGGAACTATTTTCATCAAATCTTCCAGCTCTCTCATCAAGGCTGGTTCGAACTCCCTCATCCAGACTGAGTCAGTACCTGGTAAGCTCTTCATGATCTACCTTTTTGTAAGGCTTATGAGAAGGATCGACGCTGCCCTCATCGGTTCCTAGGCGCAGGATCAGCAAAAGACGGCGTGCAATTCAGTAGAATCTAGAAGAACACAGAGGGGGGATCAGTCTGCGATGGGCTTGACATGAAACGATGCTGCATTTGGTGGGCGATGGTATAATCTTGATCTGAATTCACTTCCACACCTCATACCAAATTACAGAAGACATTATATAGGGTCGTCAGAGAACGAGCACCTAGGGTACACCCTTAGTTAACGGACTCTCTTTGCCTAGTCCCGTGCCCTCAACGCACACGCCTCGTGAGCCTGGCGCAACACATACCACCAATTCCCCTTTCGTGCCTTGCGCCGTCGTTCGCATCCCCTCTTACAATACGTCTCACTGCGATGCCCCCATGTCCTTCTCGATTCGCCCCTACCGTCGCTTTCCTGTGCAATGCGCCGTCACGTACCACGCAGAGGATCTGGGATTCAGGCAAGCTGGTTTTAACCTACCTGGAGTGCTTCAGCTCGGCGGCGAACCTCTTCGGCTTTTTGCGATTGTCCGAGGTTGTCGTAGAGTGAGGCGATATTCGCATGTAAGTGCGACAAGAGTTGTCCCAATTGTGTTTCGTGTGCGATCACATTCGCTTCGAGCGCCAGTTTCTTTTCTTCACTCCGGCGGAAGCCTTCCTCAAGCCGCTGTACGAGTTGGATCCAGCCTTTGACCTTGCCGGAATCCAACTCAGGGAGGGTCGGCAAGGCTTCAGCGCGATCGAGAGAT
>DASYRC010000060.1:0-4311 GCA_036004925.1 Nitrospiraceae bacterium
ATGACCATCCGCCTGAGGCGGTTCCCCTCATCGATCGCCAGGAACTGGCCGTGGATAATCACCGTTCTCTCTGTGGGCATTGTTCCACTGGAGGCTTGTGCGACCGGCAGCCCGAGTTGATCCAACTCCTTCACGAGACTCACCGACAAGGCCTTGGCGACCGCCCGACCGACCTTGACCTGTTCTTCGTTTTCATTGGCGCCTGTAGCCAGATGCGCCAGCCGCGCGCCGATGGCGCTGTTCAACTTAACGTCCTTCGCCGACACCGCGAAATCGTACACGAGCACGCGATCCGGCCTTGGTAACAGAGACTTCCCGGAATACTCCTGGACCGTATTCACAAGCGTGGGAGCACATCCGACTAGGGCTACCAGCGTGAGCCACTTCACCGCTCTATAAGCGATCCGATTCCTATTGATGTGCTCCATCGTCAGACCCCTTTCCTCAATCACGGAATGGCTGTTATGAATGGGGATAGGCTACTGTTTATGTGGGGGCCTGTCAACACTCTTTCCCACGGCCTTTCAGCAGCAGTATCATTGGCTCTAGCGCTTAAACGAGGACCGCCTGCGCGCGCAGATGGCCAAGAAAAAGTAGTGCGGCGCGCTTCGCGCTTCTGCTACGCTTGAGATGTGAAGAAGCTGTCAGATTTCAATACTCTCAACTTCAGGGAGGAGGAAACCATGACACCGAAAACGAAACCAATACCACCGGGCCTTCATAGCGTCACCCCTAACCTTACGATGCGGGAGACCGCGAAGGCCATTGACTTTTACAAGCGCGCGTTCGGCGCCGAGGAACGGATGCGTTTCCCCGCACCCGACAGGAAGAGCATCATGCACGCTGAAATCAAGATCGGAGATTCGATCATCTTTCTCAGCGACGAACGTCCCGAGATGGGATGCCGCGGACCGCAAAGCCTGGGAGGCACACCCGTTGGTTTCTTTCTCTATGTTGAAGACGTGGACCAGGCCTTCGACCGCGCCGTGTCGGCCGGTTCGATATCGGAAGGCCCGGTCTCAGATATGTTCTGGGGAGACCGCTGTGGGCAGCTTACCGACCCGTTCGGACACAAGTGGACGCTCGCGACCCATAAGGAAGACCTCACGATGGAAGAAATCGGAAAGCGCGCGCAGGGCTTCTTCGCGGAGAAGATGGCCGGCCAGGCCCGCTAGTAGGCCGCTAGCCTAATTTTGCTTGGAACGTTACAACGGGAGTCCGTCTGGTTCCGAAACTGGACGGGCTACCCGCCTTTATTTAAGGAGAGATGGCCCTATGGCACACGAAACGACCCACGAGATATATCGACACACGAATTTGCCGAATGAATCTGCTGATTACCTTTCCAAACGAGAGGAGCTCCGCCTTGCAGAAATTGATCTGATGCACCAACGCGAACGGGTTGCGGACCTTCGCCGGCACCTTCCCGAAGGCGCGATCGTGCAGGATTATATGTTCGAGGAAGGCCCGGTGGGCCTCGATGCGGGCGACGCCCCTATCCGCATGGTCCGCCTGAGCGAGCTGTTCACCGGTTCAGACCGGTCGCTGGTGGTCTACCACTTCATGTATGGAAAGAAACAGACCAGCCCGTGCCCGATGTGTACCCTTTGGATAGACGGCTTGAACGGCGTCGCTCATCATCTTGCCCAGAACGTTGATCTGGCCATTGTCGCTGCGGCCGATCCGCCAGCTTTACGCAAGCATGGCCGCGCCCGAGGATGGGACAGGTTACGACTTCTGAGTGCCGGCGCCAGCACGTTCAAGTACGACTTGGGCAGCGAAGACCGTGTGGGGGAGCAGGATTCAACGGTATCGTTATTCACTCGGGACAATGACGGCACACTGCGCCACTTCTACAGCGCCCACCCCTCGATGGCGAACGACATCAGGGAGCGGGGCATCGACCTATTGACCCCCGTCTACAATATCCTGGATCTCACACCCCAGGGGCGTGGTGACTGGTATGCGGAGCTTGGTTACGGCATCAAGATGCATGCGGCGAGATGAAAACACAAAAATCACCCCTTTCTTGTGGTTCGCCGATCAGGCCGAGGAGGCGGTGAGGTTCTACGTCTCGATTTTAAACTCGCGTGGAGGGACACAACGGGGGAGTCCGTCAGGGTCAGAAACCTGACGGACTCCCCGCCTCAGAAAAAGCAGCCTGTCCCCTTTTCTTTTTTGTCTACTTCACCAGATTGTGAATTCCACACCGGCTTGGAGATGAAAATCTCGGGAATCAGACCCGACGCCGTAACCGACCCCCGCAGCCACGACGGCCGCAGAGGTCACGGCAAAGCGCACGCCGACCTCAAAGACATTTTCGGTCTGCCCGCGTGTAAACGCCTGCTGCCGGAAGAAGTCCACGATGACCATGAGCCGATCAGTGAGAAGCCGCGTATAGCCTGCGACGAGACTGTAGAGGTTGTTGCGTTCGCCAGCTTGGGGCGCCGCATTATGAGTCCAGGCCACATTCAGATGCAGGCGCGGCAGCATGGGGCTCGTGCCGAGGGTTTTGCTGGCGAGGAATTTCACGGTCGTGTCCAGGCCCTGCCCGCGCCCGGTTGGAAAATCCAACTCGACGGAAGCGGCCAAGGCGGGGCTATAGCCCGTCTCGTACCGAAAATTGTGCAGAATCTCCACCTGCAACGTGTGGTGCAAGGGTTCATCCGTCGCGGTCTTCCCCGAGAGGAACGGCGTAGAGACGCGCGCCTGCCAATCCGGCGCGAAGCCATACTCGATGCGCGGCGACCATACATATCCATGACCATTCGCCACCTTTTCATACCGAAAGAGCCCCTCGAGGTCTAGTTCGCGATATTCGAGCGGATAGGCATCCTCCAGCTGAGTCGGCGACCCTTTTTCGACTTCATCGATCAGTAACTTGTCACTTTCCCGCGCATAGGCAGCGTCTGCGACCGCCACGGCCAGGCATACCGCCATGACCACCAGCCCTGCTCTTACCATCCCCAGGCTTGCACCTTGATGCTCCTTCGAATAAGTAGCCGTCCCTTCTCAGTACTCCGGGTTGCGCCCATTGCGCTGAGTTCGTATTATACAACCACCTCAATGGAAAACGTCACGTGCATCAAGACCAAAACACCGAGCCCCTACCAGCTCACGGCCATCCACGCGGACACCCACGACACGAATACCTTCCGGTTCGTCCTTCCGGACAATACCACCTTGGACATGCTGCCCGGAGACCATCTCTACGTGCATGCCACGATCAACGGCAAGGCCGTGAAACGTCCCTACACGCCGTCGTCTCTGCCGGGTACCGTGGGCCACTTCGAGTTGACCGTCAAGCGTTATGAGATGGGCGTCATCTCCAAGTATCTGCACGACCAGCACGTGGGAGATACCGTGCTGATGAGCGGTCCCAACACGGGCGGCCATTGGGTGGATGGCATGGCGAAAAAGGTCGGGCTCGTGGCCGGCGGCACCGGCATCACACCTATGATATCGATTATCCGCTGGATTCTGACGAAGCGGCTCGACGTGGAACTGTTCCTGATCTTCGCCAATAAGGCCGAGGCGGACATCATCTTTCGAGAGGAATGGGCGCGGGACGTCCGGGAGCACCCGAACTTTCACTGTTATCACGTGCTGGAACAGCCGCCTGCAGGATGGTCGCAGGGGAGCGGGCGGATCACCGCCGACATTCTGCGCCAGCAGCTTCCCCCGCCCGGTCCTGAGACCGTCATCTTCCTGTGCGGGCCACCGCCCATGGTCGAAGCCCTGGAAGAAACCCTCCGTGGGCTCGGCTATCCAGAGGAGTCCGTCATCCTCCCTTAGGAAAATAAAGAAGCCCGCTGACCTTGCGATCAGCGGGCTTCTAATTAATCCCGGCAGCGTCCTACTTTCCCACTGCCTTACGGCGGCAGTATCATCGGCCCTGGAGAGCTTAACTTCCGTGTTCGGGATGGGAACGGGTGTGACCCCTCCGGCATGGCCACCGGGAATTCGTTAAAGACAGTGTCTATCAGGAGCAAATTTAAAGTTAAGCCTCACGGCCGATTAGTACTGGTACGCTACAGGCCTTACGGCCCTTCCACTTCCAGCCTATCAAACTCGTAGTCTACGAGTGGCCTTTAGGGACCTTACGGTCCGGGAGATCTCATCTTGAGGCACGCTTCCCGCTTATATGCTTTCAGCGGTTATCGCAACCGAACATAGCTACCCGACAATGCCGCGGGCGCGACAATCGGCACACTAGAGGTCCGTCCGTCCCAGTCCTCTCGTACTAGGGACCGCCCCTCTCAAATCTCCTCCGCCCACATCAGATAGGGACCGAACTGTCTCACGACGTTC
>DASYRC010000061.1:0-142768 GCA_036004925.1 Nitrospiraceae bacterium
CGTCGGCAAGGCGCCCAAAGTTGCCCTTGTGGCCTGCATGCGGAAGCTCTTGACGATGCTCAACGCGATGATGAAGCATCGGACACCGTGGCGATCCAGTGCGGTTCAGAAGGCTTGACATCGAAGACAGTTGCTCCCTCCTTCACGGCTCCGCGCGCCCGTCTCGCTTGCTGTCTCGGCGGTTTCGTCAAGAACCCTCGTGAATAATGCGGGCTAGTGGAGAGAGAAGCCGGAGGGATGATGATCAGACCTCCGGCTTCGTTATTTTGATCCTTGATGGAGCAGGGCGTGGATCGAATCGTCGAGTGTGTGCCGAACTTCAGTGATGGACGAAACCGGACGACGGTGCGTGCGCTGGTGCATGCTGTGGAGTCCGTGCCAGGGGTCTGGCTATTGGACCAGACGATGGATCGGGATCACCATCGCTCCGTCTTGAGCTTTGCTGGCGAACCGGATGCCGTCGTTGAAGCGGCCTTTCGCGCAATTCTCGTGGCGACCGATCTCATCGATCTTCGGAAGCAAGAGGGCGTCCATCCGCGGGTGGGGGCAACGGATGTCGTACCCTTCGTGCCATTGCGCGGCGCGACGATGCAGGATTGTATCCATCTGGCGAAGCAGTTGGGGCAGCGGGTAGGAACAGAGCTGGAGATTCCTGTATTCCTCTACGAACAAGCGGCTCTGCACCGCGATCATGCCCCGCTCGAATCGGTCCGTCGAGGAGGGCTTCAAGGCCTTGCCTTCCGCATGGCCTCCGATCCGGACTGGACACCGGATTTTGGCCCTCCCCACCTCCATGAAACGGCTGGCGCCATGGTGATCGGTGCGCGACCTCCCTTGATCGCTTTTAATGTGAATCTCCGCTCGACGGATCTGGCGCTGGCACGATCCATTGCGAAAGACATTCGCCAATCGAACGGAGGGCTGCCCCATCTCAAAGCGATCGGCGTAGGGTTAGCCAGTCGACAGCTGGTTCAGGTCTCCATGAATCTAACCGATTACATCATCACCCCTATCCATGTCGCGTTTGAGGCGGTCCGATCCCTCGCAGCTAAGCAAGGCGTTGCGGTAGCAGGGAGCGAAGTGATCGGGCTTGTGCCCCAAGCAGCGCTGGTTCAGGCCGCCGCTCATAGCGTGTCGCTCGAACAGTTCGATTCAACGCAGATTCTGGAAATGAGATTGGAGAATCGGCTATTAGATGAGCCGGCGAGACAAGCCCCGTTTCGAGAACAGGAGCCGGTTGATTTGCACGCACAATCGCTCGCGGACTTCTTGGACGCGGTGGCCGCCGCAACACCGATTCCTGCCGGCGGCACGGTCGCGGCTTTGGTGGGTGCCCTTGCGGCCTCGCTGGGGATCATGGGCGCGCGCCTCAGCCGGCAACAAGGAGTGGAACGTCGGCTGAGTGAGATTCGCCGCCGGCTTCGCGAGCTCATGCAAGCGGATGGCGATGCCTATCTGCGATTTATCCAGGCAACGAGGCTCGCGAAGACAGACCGGACTCGCCCCTCCGTCTTGTCGTCCGCGCTCCATCTGGCGACGGAGATTCCACTTGAAATCGCCGAACAGGCGACGAAGGCCGGAGCTCTTCTTCACGCCTGCTCGGCAGGTGTGAAGCCACGCGTTCGGTCTGATCTCACTGTTGGACTGGCGCTGGCAATTGCCGCGGCCGATGCGGGACGTCATACGGTCGAAGAAAACATAAAAGCTCAGCATAATCATCGGCTTAAGTCTTCCCTTCTCGATCGGATTCAGCAAATGACAACCCGCCTTGAGGAACTTAGGGGGCTATGTTACACTGCGCCTCCTAGCCAGGGTCAGGCTGGCACGAGAAAAAAACCCGCACAGGCATCGCCTGGGAAAGTAGACAGACGGGAAGAATGGAAATCAAAGTCTTCAATAATAATGTTGAGAAAGCCCTCAAAGTTGCCAAGAAGAAACTCGCGGGGGAAGGACTCTTCCGCGAACTAAAGCGTCGGCGGTTTTACGAGAAGCCGAGTGTCAGGAAGAAAGCCAAGCAGCGCGAGGCACAGAGACGGCGTCAAAAGTGGTTGTCGAAGCGTAAGCCGGAGTAAACATCCTTTCACGGGCTCGCCCGTTTCGTTGATCGTCTTCCTCCCAAGGCCTTCAGATTCCTTCCTCGTCCATGCGCCAGGATCAGATCACTGCTGCGCTTCGAATCGTGAAGCGCGAGATTCGGCAGTGGGAGGAACCGGTCCTCGGCGTGGTGGCGCGCGAGTCGAACCGAGATCCATTTCGCATCCTCATTTCGTGCCTCCTCAGCCTCCGGACCAAAGACAAGACGACACGTGAAGCCAGTGCCAGGCTGTTCGCCTTGGCGCATCAGCCGGCCACGATGCTGACCCTCCCGCTCCGGAAGATCGAACGCGCCATCTATCCCGTCGGGTTCTACCGGACAAAAGCCAAATCCATTCATACAATTTGCCGTCGCCTTATGGACGTCTATGGAGGCACAGTTCCCGACTCCATCGAGGAGCTGGTCACTCTGTCGGGGGTCGGCCGGAAAACGGCGAACTTGGTGATGACGGTCGGCTACGGCAAGCCCGGCATCTGCGTGGATATCCACGTGCATCGGATCAGCAATCGCTGGGGCTATGTAAGGACGAAGACGCCGGAGGAAACTGAGCAGGCGCTACGCCGGAAATTGCCAACGCAACATTGGATCACCTTCAACGATTTACTTGTCCCCTACGGACAGAACCTCTGCCAACCAGTCTCGCCCTTCTGTAGCAAGTGCAAACTCATCGAATACTGCGATCGTGTGGGAGTTAAAAGATCGCGTTAGGTGTGAGGGGTGAGCGCGTGAAATTCACCATCGCCTGAGGCCTTACCTGTTACGCCTCACGGTATTCAGATGAACAGCTTCGTTTCCGCGTCAGAGGTGAGCGCAATAATGGCAGGTAGCCCCATGACTTCGTCAACGTTCTTTTCGACGACCGCACTATCCACGCCCATATACTCAAGGCCGGCACTGCAGGCGATCAGACGAAACTTCCCGACGTGTTTTGCGTCCTGAAACATTTCCGAAATCTTCGGTACTTTCTTTTCTTTCAAGAGCCGCGTTACTTCGCTGGCTGAGGCGGCATACTCAGGGGGAAAGTCCACCTGATCAATCTTTCCCTCAGCCAGCTTCTTGATCGTCCAGAACAGTAAGATCACGATCACGTCCTTTCCCATCGCCGCGGCAGTGAGGCCAAGGGTCGCGACCTGGTGCAGCGTGTCGTAGGTGGCGTGATGGGCGAAGATGACGAACTTGGCTTGAGCCGGCATGGTCGGTGGCTACTCCTTTGTGGCGCGCGTCTTGACGCTGTTCACATAATCGGTAATAGCCGTATCGACTTCGTCTGTGGTCATGGGACGGTCATGCGTTTCACTTTCGTCCACGAGATACGAGCCGTGTTCTTTTTCCTGCCGCAGGACCACGGAATTCTCCGGCGTCACCTCGATCAACATGAACCACTCGCGTGCCCCCTGTGTAATGACGACCTCCTTGCCCAGGCCTTTCTTCGTAATCTCGATATGAAGATCCTCGGAGGCGCTGACTGTGGAAGGAAATGCAAGAAGTCCCATGCCCAGGCCCGCGATCCCTAACAAGGTGCTGATCCAAAGTGCGAAGGGCGAACGATGCGACATAGTAGCGAGAGTATAGCTCGTTGAGAAACGTGCCGTAAACACTGGCCGAGGCTCGGTCGTTGGCTTGAGTGCCCCCAGGTCGCATGTTAGGATGCGCATCCCATGGATGGCTTACTTGCAACAGTCCAGCAATGGATTCCGGTCGATGTGCTCATCGGTCTCACCGTGGCCTCGGCCATCGGATTTATCGGCTCCCTAATAGCCATCCCAATGATTCTGGTCCGCTTGCCGGCCGACTATTTTGACACGCGTACTCCCCGCCATTGGATGAAAGACCATCATCCAATGCTCCGCCTGTCGGGGTTGGTCGTCAAGAACGTCGTTGGCATCGTGTTCCTCTTGGCCGGCTTTGCCATGCTCTTTTTGCCGGGGCAAGGCCTGCTGACTATGCTGATCGGGGTCTCGCTCATGGATTTTCCCAGAAAGCGCGAGCTGGAGGCCAAAATGGTTAGCCAGCCGACCCTGCTGGGTGCCATTAATGCCATGCGCCACAAGTTTGATAAACCACCGCTGAAACTGGCTCCCGATCGCTAGCCCGCATGATTCACGAGGGTTCGTGACGAAACCGGCGAGATGGCAAGCGAGATGGGCGCACGGAGCCCGGGGGACTGGCTCCGCCATCTGCGGCAGCGCCTGTCCTGTCGCTCTTTAGAACGGGGACAGGCCAAGAGCAAGGGCTACGGTCCCCAAACAATATGTTGACCGACCGAGCGGCGAGCCTGCCCGCCGTCAGGCTTGTCGCAGCGGCATATCGGCGGTTGCAGCAGAAGCCTTCGTGAATGGTGCAAGCTGATACCATGCCGACCACCGAGTCCAGCCGCAAGACGCTCTACTTGATTGATGGGAGCGCCTATATCTATCGTGCGTTCTTCGCCCTGCCGGCCCTGAATAATTCCCAAGGCCTCCAGACCAACGCCATCCTCGGTTTCACGACGACATTGCTGAAGATTCTTCGTGAGCGAAAGCCGGACGGCCTCGTCGTGGCGTTTGACGAAAAGGGTCCGACGTTGCGCCACGCGGAATTCAAGGCATACAAGGCGCAGCGGCCGCCGATGCCGGAAGGCATGAGCGCCCAGATTCCCTACATCCATCGCGTGGTGGATGTCCTCAACATTCCTGCTGTCCGGCAAGCCGGCTACGAGGCGGACGATTTGATCGGCACGCTTGCGCATCAGGCCGAACAGGCCGGCTTCGACGTCGTCATCGTCACCGGCGATAAGGACATGTTCCAGCTCCTGACGCCGCACGTGCGCATCTACGATCCAGTGAAAGACAAGTGGCTTGGCGAAGCGGAATGCCGCGAACGCTTCGGCGTGGAGCCGGCGCGCGTCGTGGAGATCATGGGGCTCATGGGCGATGCGACGGACAATATTCCCGGCGTGAAGGGCATCGGTGAGAAGACGGCGATGAAGCTGATCGCTCAGTTCGGCACGATCGAGGAACTTTTACGCCGTGTAGAGGAGGTCACGCCCCCTCGGATAAAAGCCTTGTTGATCGAACAGGCCGAGAACGCCCGCCTCAGCCGGCGGCTGGCGACTATCCAACTGGATAGTCCCGTGACATTCGACGCCGCGACCTATCACATGAGGCCGCCACATCAGGACCAGCTCACCGATTTATTGCGAGAGCTGGAGTTCACCACACTCCTCAAATCATTTCAGCCATCGTTCACACAAGCTGAGGCGAATACGGTTGAGACGGAGCTCGTTCAGGATGAGCCGTCTGCACAGCGATTTGTGGAGGGATTGCCGATGGGAGGCGTCCTCGGCCTGCAGTGTCTGCTCTCCCCTGTGCCTGGTGTACCGGCGGATGTGCAGGGGATGGCGCTGTCTACGGGAGACAAGACCGTGTTCATTCCGCTCGACGTCCGAACCTACATGCGACCCATCACGGCGTTGTTGCACGACCCCACGAGAACCAAGGTTGTCCATGACCTGAAGGCGGCCTTGCTAGCTTTTCACCGCATCGGACTGACCCTCGCGGGCCCCCACCTGGATACCATGGTGGCGGACTATCTGCTCAATCCGAATCGCCGCGATCACCAGCTTGAGACCATCGCGCTGGAAATGTTGGACCATCGGCTTGGGACCAGACACAAAAACAGCGCCGCACCGCAATCCCTTTTCGACGAGGACCGCGGATCACGAGAGGAGGCAGCGGAGGCCGCGTCGGTGCTGGCCAAACTCGCCCCGTCCATGACGGAACGACTATCGGAACAGGGAAGCCTTACGCTCTTCACCGACGTTGAAATGCCGCTGGTGCCGGTGTTGGCCGAGATCGAGCAGAACGGATTCTTATTGGATGTCGAGGGCCTGCGCGCGCTCAGCAAAGAATTGGAACGGGAACTCGACCGGATGATCAAGACGATCGAAGGACTGGCCGGCGGCGAGTTCAACATCAATTCGCCGAAGCAGCTCGCCACGGTGCTCTTCGAGAAATTGGGACTCAAACCGATCAGGAAAACCAAGACCGGGTACTCGACCGATGAAGATACGCTGACCCAGCTCGCCACCCAGCACGAATTGCCTGCACAGATTGTGAACTATCGGAGCCTCAGTAAACTCAAGTCCACCTATGTGGACGCACTACCAGAATTGGTGAATCCGGAGACCAAGCGGCTCCATACGTCGCTCAATCAGACCGTCGCGGCGACCGGACGGCTTTCCTCTACCGAGCCGAATCTGCAAAATATTCCGGTGAAGGGCGAGTACGGATTACGAATCAGAGAAGCGTTTATCGCACCGACAGGCCACACCTTACTCTGCGCCGACTACAGCCAGATAGAACCGCGTATTCTCGCACACCTGTCGCAAGATCCGCGCTTGCTCGCCGTGTTTGCGAAGGGGGAGGACATCCACATGGCGACGGCCATGGAGATTTTCGGTTTGCCCTCCAGTCAGATCACGCGAGACATGCGACGCGTGGCCAAGACGGTCGTCTTCGGCATTGTGTATGGGATCAGTCCGTTCGGCCTGGCCTCGAATATCAGCGTGTCGCAGGCGGACGCGAAGAAGTATATCGAGACGTTCTTTGAGAAGTTTTCTGCAGTGCGCGCGTTGATGGACCGGAATATCGAAGAAGGAAAAACGAAAGGCTACACCACGACGATCCTCGGTCGGCGGCGCCCGATTCCCGAGCTGCAGAGCGGCGATCCCGTGCAGCGCGGATTCGGCGAACGCATGGCCGTGAACAGCCCGATCCAGGGCTCAGCCGCGGATCTCATCAAAGTGACGATGATCAATGTGAACAACGTCCTGCATCGCGAGATGCCGCACACGAAAATGATCCTGCAAGTTCACGATGAATTGATCTTTGAAGTGCCGGAGAAGGAGTTGGAAGAGGCGAAGCAACTCGTGAAGACAGAGATGGAAGCGACGGGGAAGAAATTGGGATTGTCGGTGCCCTTAAAAGTCGGTCTAGGGACAGGCCACAACTGGCGAGTGGCGCATCCATAATAGAGAACAACGTGAGGTGAGACATGCAGAACATACGTTTTTCGTGGGCGTGGGTGATAGCAGGAGTCAGTTTGTGTGCGTTGGGGCTTTTGCTTGTGACGGGGCTGCCGTTTGCAGTGAAGGCTCAAGAGCCGAAACGGTACCAGTACAAAATCGTCGAGGTGCTTCCTGACACCCAGAATATGCAAACCACGCTGAACGAGTTCGGAGCGAGCGGGTGGGAGCTGGTGGCGGTGCCGATGGGGAATATGACGGAGCCGAGACTGATCTTTAAGAAGTGAGAGAAGGGGGTGGCTGTTACGATCCCTTTGCTCGCGGAACGCGCACGATAAGAATGTGCTCGTCCGACGCGCGCAGTTGGGATCATTCCAGCCACCCCCAAGTGAAAAGGTAGGGGGAGAGCGCATCAGACTCTTGGTGTTGTTGAAAGTGGATCTCGGTACAGGCCACAACTGGCGAGTGGCGCATTCGTAATTGCTGCGCAGATCCTGCCCAGACCTCATGAAAAAGTAAGGACAATCTGTGCTAATAGGGCTCCTAAGATTTGTTGCTAAAGTACTTGTGCGAGAAGATTGGCGGATTGTGCGGGATCGTATCACCTTTGAATTGAGACAAATAACCAGAAGGGAGGAATTTTCACCGTCGCTTGCTACCCAGCTACTTCTCGTGTCAGGTGAAGACCATCGTCATAGGCGGCACTATGGATTTGACCCCTATGCGATCTGCCGCGCAATTTGGAGACGCGTTATCCGACAATCACGCGAAGGTGCGAGCACAATAGAGCAACAAATAGCGCGAGTAATTACAAACCGTTTCGAGGTGACGATTAGAAGGAAAGTGAAGGAGGTCCTGCTGGCCGCTCTTATAGCAGAGTCATTTCCCAAAGCTCTTCTCCCTTCAGTTTATCTTCGTATCGGATACTACGGATGGCGAATGAATGGCTATTCTCAGGCTTGCCTTCGCCTTGGTTTTCATCCTAGGAATTTAAGTTTTGAGGAGGCCGCAAGCCTTGTGGCCAGACTAAAGTATCCACAACCACGCGTGATGCCAGAGTGTCGCCATCATCAGATCCGACGCCGCAGCAACCACCTGTTGGTCCTTTATCAGCATCACAAACTTGATGATACCTATGAGCACCTTCTCTGCCAGTCCATTTATATCAGTCCAGTCAATCCAGAATTTGCGCGAAGCCTTCCCGGATGCTGAAGCTTTAGGCGCAGCCGTTAGGGGAGGAAAGCGCCATGGTCAGGAAATTCTTGCTCGGCTTTGGCTTACCGAAGGGATACCTTTTGCCTTTCAGGACAATCCTTCAGTTTACGAAGAGATCCGTGGCTGGTTGAGTCACAGACTGAATGTTCATCCCAAAGAGATTACGTTAGTAGGAAGTGCACGGATTGGGTACTCGTTAGCGGCTCCTCCTGATCTTGGTAAACCTTTCGGAAAACACTCTGACCTCGATCTTTGTGTAGTATCTGCCGATTTGTTTAGGCGTTTTGTGGAGGCAGTCGAACAATTTAAGGTTGATTATCAAACTGGAAAAGTTCTGCCAGCTAGCGATACCGAACGCCAGTTCTGGAACGAAAACCTAACCTTCGCGAGCAGAAATATACCGAAGGGCTTCTTTGATGCCAACAAGGTTCCAAATAGGCAGCAATACCCTCTAGTCCAGAGGACAGCTCAGGCGATGTTTCTGTTAGTCAAAAGATTAGATGTCACGCCAATGGCTCCACGAGTTCGCAAAGCTTCGATCAGAATTTATCGAGACTGGCCGAGTCTGATAGATCGATTGGCATTCAACCTTGGATGGGCGCTAAACTCATAGCGGCTTTACATTGGGGGTTGATTCGAAGGTGAAACCGTGCCAGGAACCATTTTCATGCGGAGTGGAGATTCTCTCTTCGCCTGAATACTGATTTGCAAGGAACCACTCACGGAGGTGATGCATGCCAAGGGAGGCAACATTGTTTGACAGCGCAGACGGGAGCGTGTTGAAAGGCTATCGGCTTCTCCAACGAGGCGGGGCGAATATCCCGCCGATGTGGATTCAGCGGGCCTCCGAGTCGCGCTGCCGGCTTCACAAGGACGTGGCACAGGCGCTTCGTCGAAAGAGCAAGGCGGGGCAGAGCACCCTCAAGGAATGGGAAAAGCGTTACAACAAGGAATGTTTCTATTACGGCCTGCGCGTGCTCCTCGAATTGGCAAGAAAGGGTAAGACAAGATTGACCAAGGCGCCTCGCGCCTAGGCTTTGTAGAAAATGCCCGCACGATTTCCATCGTATTGGACAACATCGCGTTCAGGCGGGTAGAGGCGGCATCTAGTTTCGCAGATTTCATGATTTCCCCTCCTAATCGACGCTCCCATCTAATTATAGGCATTTGACACCCGATCGCCCCCTTGACAGCTACCACTAAGGTATGTAACATTTTGTGACATGACGGCTAAACAGTTCAGACAGGCGCGGGTTCGGTTGGGGTACACGCAGGTGAAGTTGGCGGAGGTTCTGCAACTGAGCCGGATGACGATCAGCCGCTATGAGGCCGGTACGTGGGAGGTGCCCTTGTCGGTCGAGATGGCGTTGGACCAGTTAGGGTCGGCGCAGATTCCTATGTTGGGGATGGTGGCAGCTGGGGCACCGATCGAACCGATCACGCAAGCTGAATTGGTGGCGGTGCTGCCGCCGTTGTTGCGCGGGGGGGAGACCTTCGCGTTGCGTGTCAAAGGCGAGTCGATGAAGGACGACGGCATTTTCCCCGGCGATTTGGTGGTGGTGCGGAAACAGGGTACCGCGCAAAACGGGCAGACGGTGGTGGCCTTAGTCAACAATGAAGCGACGATCAAGAAGTACTACCGCAGGGACGATTGGATCGAACTGCATCCGGCGAATGCAGCGATGAAGCCGATCATCGTGTCGTTACAGGACGAGTTTTCTATTCAGGGAATTGTCGCGGGGGTGATCCGCCACTTCAACGAATCGTGAGGTGTTCTATGGCTCTGGTGCAGCAACAGGCGATTGAGTTTCCGTTTCGCACAGAGAATGGCGGCGCGGTCATCGATGCGCCTCGCCATCTGTTGGCGGCGTTGCGGCGAAGTGCGGTGTCGACCGATCAGCCGAAGGGGTTGGTGTTGTTGTCCGGACCGCCATCGGTCTATCGACTGGGCCTCTGTGCCGCGGTCGATCGGGCGTTGGCCGGTGAGCCGGTACTGTATCTGGCCGGCGCCAATGTCTTCGACCCGTTCTTGGTGGGGAGGCTGGCTCGGGCAAGTCGGGTGGCGCCGGCTCAGGTGCTGCAACAGATTCACGTCTCACGGGCCTTCACCTGTCATCAGATGGTCCGGTTGGTCACGGATTGTCTCCCGTCGGCGTTGCGCACCTATGATGCGCGATTCGTCATTCTCGCCGGTCCGCTCGACACGTTGTATGACCAGTCGGTGCCGGAGCCTGAAGCGATGCGTCTCTTTCGTGCCATGACGGAGGCGCTTCAGGATATGGCCGGCCATGGTGTACAGGTGCTGTGCGTGACCCCGCTCGCGCCGCCTGAATCCGGTGGACGCAGCCGATTTGTGGCGGCACTCCGTGCGCAGGCGCGCCGGGCGATCGACCTGCACGAGGCCGAGGACGGGTTGTGGCTCCAGGAAGAGGGAGGGCCTGAGCCCAGACGCTGGATGATTCCGCGTCTGCTCTGGAATCGGTTGTAGGCATGGGGCGCACGCTTGCCACGTTCACGCAATTGGTCCAGCAGGAAATCGATTTGTGGAGCCGCTACCGGCGTGCGTTACGGCGTGAGGATCAGCAGGCGCTCGATGTGCTGTTCGCCGCCGCCCGCCACCATGCGTCGGCCGGCGCCTATCTCGCGCGTGAGACACCGTTCGAGGTGATGCTTCTGTCCATGTTGATTGAACAACAGAAACACGTCGTCACGTTGCAACAGAAAGTGATGACCCTTGAAACCAGCATGCACCACGACTCGACTCAAGGGATGGCTTCTTGATGTCTACCCAGCAGAAGAGGGCATGGTCGTCTGGCTCCTCGGCGAGGACGGTCGCCGCATCAGGGCCGTCGATCCCTTTGTTCCGACGTGTTATCTGGCGGTTCCGCGGTCCATTCGCGAGCACCTGTTTCGGTTACTCCGTCGTGCTCCCTGTCGTATCAGCACCAGAGAGGTGGAACGATACGAACTCGGCGCACTTCGTCCGATCCCGGTGCTGGAAGTCTCGGTTCACGTTCCCGCCCAGTTCTCGTCCCTCACGCAACGTCTGATCCGCGCCTGTCCCACCGCGCAGTTCTTTCACGTGGATGTGTCGCTGCCGCAGCGCTACTTTTACGATCGGCAACTCTTTCCTCTGGTCCATTGTGAGACGGACCTCACCGTCGAAGGTCAGATTCAGTCGATTCAGGCGCTGGAGTCGCCCTGGGACACGGACTATGGTTTCCCACCGCTCACGATCATGGAGCTGTCGCCTGACAGTCCGTCGCCCAACCTGAATCATGGCGGGCGTGGCTCGCTCGTGGTGCGGATGGACGGGGAAGAGCGTGTGTTGGAAGGCGATGATGCCGACGTGATCCAGCGCCTCAACCAGCTGCTCGTGCGACAGGACCCCGATATTCTATTGACGGACTGGGGCGATTCCTACCTTCTGCCGCGTCTCATGATCATGGCGGATCGGCTGCGAATGGCGCTCGCGCTCAATCGCGATCCCCATCGATCCGTCGGCACCAGGAAACCCCATTCGTATTTTTCGTACGGCCGCATCCTGTCCCATGCTGGTGCCCGTACCCTGTCGGGACGATTGCACCTCGATCGGCACAATTCCTTTGCGCTGGCGGAAATGGGCCTGGCCGGCCTCATCGAGCAGGCCCGTGTCGCGAAGGTCGATCTGCAGCAGATGGCTCGCACGACGACAGGGACGGGAATTACTTCGATGCAGCTCGAAACGGCTTGTCGCGACGGCCTGCTGATTCCCTACCGGAAACAGGAGCCGGAAGCCTTCAAATCCGCGCTCGAGTTGCTGCACACCGATCAGGGCGGATTGGTGTTCGCGCCGATCGTCGGCTATCACGAACAGGTTGGTGAGCTGGATTTTTCTTCGATGTATCCCTCCATCATGGTGCACTTCAACATCTCGCCCGAGACGGTCAATTGCCGGTGCTGCCGCGATGAGCCGACCGCGCGGGTACCGGAGATCGGCCATCACACCTGCCGCCATCGCCAGGGATTGGTCCCGCGCACGCTGGCCCCGCTGCTCGACAAGCGCGCACGGTACAAACGACTCATGGCAGCGGCGGCACAGCCGGCGGCGAGGGCCGTGCTCGATCAACGGCAAACGGCGCTCAAGTGGCTGCTCGTCGTCTCGTTCGGTTATTTGGGGTACAAGAATGCCCGGTTCGGTCGGATCGAAGCGCATGAGTCCGTGACCGCCTACAGCCGGGATCTGCTGCTGCAGGCCAAGGAGGTTGCCGAGCGGCAAGGCTATCGCATGCTGCATGCGATTGTGGATTCGCTCTGGCTCGTCAAACCCGGCGCGGTCAAGGCAGACTACGACAGACTCGCGCAGGCGATCACCGAGCAGACGGGACTCTCGATCGGTGTGGAAGGGCTCTATCACTGGATTGGGTTTCTTCCGTCACGGGTCAATCCGCTCATGCCGGTGCCGAATCAGTTCGTGGGCCTGTTTGACCATGGCGCCATGAAAATCCGCGGCATCGAAATCCGTCGCAGCGATGCCCCGCTCCTCGTCAAGCGGGCACAGATGGAGGTACTACGCTGTCTAAGTCAGGTAGGGACGCTGACCGGGTTGCGTGAACAGATTCCGCAGGCATTGGAAATCGTCCGTATCTTTCGGCGCTATCTCCACGATGGTCATGCCACCATTGAGGAACTGGTCATCACGAAATCGCTCTCAAAAGAGCCGCAGGCCTATCGCCATCAGACCTTGTCGATGATTGCGGCGCAGGAACTGCTCGCGCGTGGCATGTCGCTCCAAGCCGGCGACACGATTCACTACATCATTACGGATGCCGACGCGGCCTATCCGCCGGACCGGGCGCGCGCGGTGGCCGGACTTGATGGGGCCTGGAATTACGATGTCTCGGCCTATGACAACCTGCTTTTGAAGGCCACCCTCGTGCTGTTGACGCCCTTGGGCGTGACGGCGACCTCGCTGAACGAATCTACCGATCCTACCAGCCGCGCTGAGCATGGCTCGGTCGATGGCAACCAAGCCAACCTATAATGGGAGGTCTAGCAGGCGCGTTCAAACCTGTCCTCATAGTCGGTCCGTGCCTTCGGTTTACCCATATCCAGAGCCAATTTGCGCGGTCTTAGGAGGGCACCCATCTTGCTGATCTCCCCTTGGTCTCCATGTGCGACGGAGAGGGCGTTACATGAAAAGGGGGATACGATGGCACCAGTGTTGGAACTCGATCGGCAGACAGCCTCGTTTGTGCGGCAACTCCAAGAACAGCGGAAGCTCGAAAAGACTCTTCTGGTCGAACGGGTCCGTGGAACGAAAGAAGGGCTGGAGTCGGTCTTCAGCGACATCAAGAACCGTGTGGCGGTGCTGGAGACGCTGAACGGGTCGGCGAGTGCCAGCTGTATTGCGCCGATCGGCTGGAGCAAACTGATCTTTACCGGAGCGGATAGTGTCTCAGCGCCGAATACCATCGGATTCGGCGATCGGGATGAAACCCTGTGCAAGCTCGATCAGATCAAATACCTCGAAGACACCCACTATCTCCGTCTTGCTGCGAACCCCCACTACGTGGAGCATGTGCTGCCGAATAAATCGCTCCAGGCGCGCGTCGGGGCGAATCTATCGCTCTGGGATACGCTCGGTTATGTCCACGCTGGTTACACGACCCTGCTGCAGATTCCCCCCTCGTTGGAGCCGACGACGGTGTCGATTATGTCGCGCGTAAACACCCTGTTTAATTGGGTTGAAACGAACGCAGTCGGAGACGAGTGGTACGCCCATGTGTCGGCCGCCGCGCGCCTGTGGGTGACCTATGATGGCGAGTTTCGTCAGGCGCCGCCTGCCCAGTTCGTGAATCTTCTCGCCTTACCAAAACAATTACGGACGCATCAGGACATTGCGTCACCCGCGCCGAGCGCGGCCCTCACGATGCAAGTCTCCGCCTCAGCAGGAAGCGGCACGACGATCAGTGTTTACGAATCCATCGAACTCGTTGCCACCACGCCGAACGGCCATGCCTATCTTGACGGCATATTTTCATGGGAACCGTTGGCCGTACAACTGCGGGAGGGTTGACGAGTGGCGCGGCGAAGAAGGTGATGCGTTATGGGACAGGGTAGAGAGCTTGCACAATTTCCGTCGTGTTGAAGAGCATCATGTTGAGGCGAGTATAGGCCGCGTGGCCGTAGTAGTGGTCGCGCACGTTGGTTGAGCCGGTTGAATCTTTATAGTTGGCGAGAATCCCCAGCCCCTCACTCGGGATACGGACGGCGCGGCGGGCACATTCGAGCCATCGTTCGAATCCATCAAACGGCTCCACGAGTTCCCAGATCGCTTTGTTGGCGGTCTTTGCCACCTCGGTCGTCGGCACAGCATCGCTGCCTGCCACTGCCAACTCCTGTACATAATCCCCCCCCCACGCGATCGGCATTTCCATCGTGATCAGGGGCAACTCCATCTTCGAAAGCCAGGTCTTTCCATCGGTTCGAAGATTTCGATGGTTCACAATGTGCAGCAGCTTGCCCAATCCGGACGGATCCCACCCGTAGCGTACCGGCATGCCAAACGTGACGACGTCCAGCGTCGCTCCATTGAGGAGGGTGCCATTCGACAGCAGTGGAGTGACACGTTGGATCGTCGAGGTGATGTCTGGTCGATTGACCTGCGAGGCAAAAGCCGACAAGAGGTCGAGTAACCGCGTTTGACTGCTACTCGAGGCCACAGATAAAAAGTTCGAGACGAGGGCGAGGACTAACCCCGCCTGCCCATGAGCCTGCACGAGGATCCGATCTCCTTGGCCCAGCTTGTGGGTCTCGCTCCAGTCGCGAAGACGTCCGAGCATCGAGACAGCTGCCATGGCACGACCCAGGTGATGGTGTTCACAGGACCAGAGTTCGCGGACACAATGGATCGGACGATCCAGACCTCGGTTGAGCGACTGTCTCATCAGTTCCAGGTAGGTGTGTGTGAAATTGCCGGAATCCCCGATCTGCTCATCGAGCAACCTCTTGGTGGCGTCATCATTCGCGAGCGGTGGCTTCAACCCGCCAGGCAAGGGTGAAATGCCATTACTGCTTTCCCGCATCAGGGCCAATAAGGCATCGAGGCCCGCCACGCCCCGCGAGTAGCCACGCTTGAGTCCGCCCAGCTCATCCAACCGCTGTACCCCAAAGACGTCGGTCCCCATGATGGAGCCGTGCAGCAAGACGATCACGCGGACACCAGTGTGTGAGAGCCGCTTGCCGAGGGCGGCCATCGCGTCCTGCCCGGAGGACGACTCAGATAGTGCAGTCGGGGTGACCTCACGAACGGTGAGGCGCTCGCCGGGATTCTTTCGTGACATCTCGTCGTGTTGAAAGCTGTTTTCGGTCGGCATGGGGGAGTTACATATCCGATGTAGGTGACGGACTGCAACGGAGGATTGGCAGGATGCTGAAAAAGTCGCCTCTCTCACCCGCCCGCCCTGAGTCTGCCAAGACAGGCTCTTCGCCCAGGGACGCGCCTTTCACCAAGCATCGTTCTCGCCTCGTTCTCAAGCACCGTGAAAGGTAAGACGTGAAAGGTGAAACGTAGGACTGCCGAGTGTCCTTGCTCCGAAACATTTCACGTTTAACGATTCACGTTTCACGGATCGCTGGACGGACTTTTTGAGCATCCTGCGTGGGCCATTTTTCCCAGACGCGTAAGCAATCGAGGTTGCGCTGTGCCGAAAAGGTTTCCCTGGAGCATGTTAGAGGGGGGATCGTTTATCGAATGACTGTCGGGGTTGATTCCTGGCGGTCGGGTGCTGGATTGGGCTGGATCTGGGTTTTGGGCATGACGGCGGTCGCGGTACAAGTTTTGCTGTTTTCGTCGATCTGGCGATCGATGATCTTCACGCCCTGGAGATATTCCTGGACTATTTCCTCACGCGTGAGTTCGATGTCCTGTTCCGCATCTCGGCCAGTCCGCTCGCGAACCCGGTCGACCATGTGTTCTTTCACCAGAATCCGAATCTGCTTGGCCAAGTCGGTGCGGGCAGAGAGTTCCGACACCCGCTGGCAGATGATTGGGCCTTTCGCCATGTCCCCCTGGCCCTTGCCGATCAAATAGTGATCGCTTGAATAGCTGTTGCGATCTTCAACCTTATGGCGCAACCGGGACGGAACTTTCGGGGAGTCTTGTTGTTCTGTGTGCTGCCTTAGTTGATCAAAGGATTGTTCCGCGTTGGTTCGAACATCGCCTGAATCCGCAGCAAACGAATGCAGCGGCAGTAAGACTGAACAGCCCGCGGCGATCAACGCAACAATCAACTGACTAGATCTGCTCCTCACGCGCTACCTTCCCCGTCCTCCGCCCCCACCACGCCCGCCGCTCCCTCCTCCGCTTCCTCGACCACCCCCACCACTGTGCCCACCTCCACCAAACCCCCTTGGCGCAATCTGGTAGGGCACGCGTGGTGCTTGATGCTGGGTCGGCGGACGGATCTGATTCATCGCCGGAGGTAATCGTCCTTGTCCAGTCGGGGGAACGCCCGCCTCCGCCTGCTGCGGCTGTAAAAACCGCTGAAGTGCGCGAGCCGACCGTGAGCCGGGAGTCGGAGTCTGTTGCGATACGGGTGGGGCAGCGCTCGGTGGCGGCAAGAAGGGATTCAACTGGCGGACATCGGTCAACGTTCTCGATCCCGTCGCGGGCGGTATCTGATGTATGACACCCGGTTGGTTGCCGATGTGTGGTGGCGCGGTCGGTGTGTTGTTCGTGATTTCGTTCAACGTTCGCGGAATAGTCTGCGATCCCGGCGCCGGCGTGATCTGGTGGCCTGGCATGATCGGCTGTCTCGTTCCCGGTGCAGGGGGAACAGGTGGTTGTGGAGGCGACGCCGACTGTCTTGCGGTAATCACTTGTTGTGCCACTTGGACATGCGGGCTTGTGGGATATAACTCGTGTGCGACGTTCAGGAGAGCTTGGATCTGGGTCGAACCTACCCAGAGAGATGGATAGACAGCCGGCGAGACGAGTACCCAATCCGTCCAGGCTTGCGAGACCATAGCGTTTGATTGCACCCGATTCAAGATGTCTTGGCGTTGCTGGGCTGCCTGCTGTGTCTGCTCTGTGGTCGAAGCTTGTCCCAAGGCTTCATTCGCCGCGTCGAGGTCCTGTTGTAGTTGGTCATTTTCCTGTTGCAGCGCGGCGAGTTGATGCCGGGCGTCCTCGTTCTCCCGCAAGGCCGCGATGGCCTGCCGCACTTCTTCCGTATCGATCTGGGCTATCAGATCCGTTCTGACAACGATGGTGTCCCCATCGAGGATCGTGTTGGTCTCTTGCTCCAGGACAAGGACCAAACCAGCGGTATAGGTTCGAATTTCGTCTTTCGTCACATCTAGACCGTCCACGATCGTGACGCTTTCGAGGTAGACTGCGACCTGTTCCAGGGCATTTCGTTTGGCCGCTTCGGTGGCCAGGCGGATGGCGTCTTCTCTGGTGTCACGGTCTCCCATCCGATGTTCACCCTGCGCAGTCACGACTCGGACTTCTGCCAGAGTAACTGCGGGCCAAACAGACAGGCTGACAAGCAGCGCAAAGAGGCTCAGGCTCGGCGATGGGATGAGCGGGGACGCCAGTTGGGCGATAGCATGCGGAGGAGATATCTGTAGCATCGCCCTCACCTTCTGGATAGGACTGACGCGTCGAGGGCCGATTCGTTGGCTCCCACGAGGGTACGGATAAGCATAACACTGCCATCGACCGTTGGCCAGGAGCCGCTCCGCCCGCATGAATCCTACCCAGCAGTACTCATGAGCGCTTCTGCTGCAATCGCCGACCCGCTGTTACGCCGAGCCTTCGGCCGGCGGGCTCGCCCCTCGGACCCTCACCGTACTGCACGAGTAATCATCGGGTCCTCACGGCTTCGCGCGCCGGTCTCACGATGCGGCTCAGCGATTTCGCGACGAACCGTCACGAATAATGCGGGCTATGGTTCGTGCGGGCGAGGTCTTGCCTCGCTTGCCTTGGCGGAAAACGCCATGATAGCGTAGAAGTTCCCTTGGAATAGAATTGAAAGGACTGATCCGTGCACACGCCAATCAACCTTGATCGCGAATGGTCGATCCGGATACTGGCCGTACCTCTTTTCTTTCTCTGTCTGGTCCTCCCGAGAGGCGCGGCGCTTGCCGCTGTATCGGCGCCCGCTTCTGCCTCAACGACACCGACCGAGCATGTGATTCTCTTTGTCCTTGAAGGGTTCGGCCAAGATTCCCTGAAAGGTGGCACGATGCCGACCCTCAGCCGGTTGATCAAGGAAGGGGCTGTCACCTGGTCTGCCACGGCGGTGAAGCCCGCATTACGGCTGCCGACGATGGCGTCATTGATTACAGGAATGCCGGTCGAGAAACACGGCATTACCTGGAACACCTTCGAATTCAGCCGCGGGTACCCACGCGCCCCGAGTGTGTTCGACTACCTTGATCTCAGCGGGGGGCGTGACAGCGCGATTTTCTTCATGGACGAGTCGCTCTATCAGTTGGCGAGACCTGAACCCTACACGGACTATCAGATGTGCGGGCCTCTGAAGCCGGAGTGCAGCACGGATCGAATCGTGTCGTACATCCGTCAATACTTCAAGAAAGCGACCAGTGGCCATGGCTACGGGCATGCCATACTTGCGCTGCCGCATTTTCTGGTCGTGCATCTTCCTGAGTCTGGTCGAGTGGGTGCGTCACGAGGCTGGACCTCGAAAGAGTACCGTGACGCCCTTCGCACGGTGGATAAGGCCATACACTCCGTACTGGGTATCTATCAAGAACAGGGGCTGACTAAGCGGACCACCTTGTTCGTGACGTCGCTCAGTGCCGAAGGCAGGGATGCGAACCAGGAACAGGCTGACGCAGACGTTCCGATGGTTCCATGGATTGCCTCGGGGGTGGGGATTAAACCTGGTCATGCGATTCACCAGCCGGTTTCCATTTTGGATACCGGCGCGACGGTGATGCGGACGTTGGGATTACAGACACATA
This sequence comes from Nitrospiraceae bacterium, assembly GCA_036004925.1. Taxonomy (GTDB): domain Bacteria; phylum Nitrospirota; class Nitrospiria; order Nitrospirales; family Nitrospiraceae; genus Palsa-1315. The sequence goes on from DASYRC010000061.1 coordinate 19,290, forward strand.
CCGAATGGGAGAGCCATGCCGTGGAAGAGATCTTTCAGGCTGCCTTTGCCGCGGCCCCACATATATCCAGCCTGCAATAGGTCACCTGATGCAGAATGTTAAAAGTTACATGATCCGTTTTCTGGTCGGAGGGTTGCTGGGCTCTGCTACGGTCATCCAGGCGGCCGCGGGCGGTCAGCCGGCTGCCTACACCCAGGAACATGCGATCACCATCGACGCCACTACCATTAATCCTCAGTCTTGGTGGCAAGTGCCCGGCATCACCCCGTCCATCTATGCTTCGGATCCCGAGTCCATGGATGCCTACAAGACGACCGAGTCTCGTGCCCTCAAACTAAAGCCCGGGAAATATAAATTCGGGACCTTCACGTTTGATTTTCCGTTCACGGTAAATTTAGAAGGGAAGTTGGAGTTTGCTCAGTCGCTCGACCAATGTGTAGAGGGACGAGGGACCCAGACTTTAACCATCCGCTGCAGTCGGACCTATCCGTACGGCGGCGAGCGCGATTACCAGTATCAGTAGAGGAGTGGTACTAATGGCCCAGGCGATTGATGATCTACTAGAAGCACTAGAGGATGTCGACGACGCGACCCGCGAGGAGGCGTCCAAGGCACTTGCCGAACTTGCCGTTCCCACCACATTGGACGCGCTGGTCGGTGCCTGTGGAGACGAATATTGGACTGTGCGGGCTCATGCGGGCTGGGGCGTGGCCAGGATCGGTGGGTCTAAAGCAGTAGAAGCGCTCATCGTCCTATTTAACGATTCGATCATGGATGTGCGGAACGATGCCGTGGCGGCCATGGTCTCGATGGGGTCCGCAGTCGTTGATCGGCTGATCACCGCGTTGAAGGATGAGCGGTGGCGTGTCCGTGAACATGCCGCAAAAGCCTGTGGAGAGATAAAGGATCGGAAAGCAGTCGAAGCCCTCATGCTCGTCTGTCGAGATCGCGATGGCGCCGTGAAAAGCGCGGCGGCAGAGGCACTGGGCAAGATCGGCGATCCTGGAGCGATCCCGGCTCTGGTCAAACTATTCCATGACCCTTCGAAAACGGTGCGAGAAACATCCGGGACCGCACTCATCTCTATTGGCCAGCCCTCTGTCGATCCGCTGATTCAGTGTCTCAAGGATAAAGATTTTGTAGTCCGTTGCCACGCTGCCCGCGCACTTGGTGGAATGACCACCGACTATCAAATCGGCCGAACCTGGGTGCGGGACGCTAAAGTTGTCGACGTCTTGATTGCCGCCCTGAAAGATCCGGATCGGGCTGTCCGCGAAGATGCCACAATCGCCCTGGGCCAGATCGGAGATCCACGGGCCATCGATGCCTTGATCGAGGCGATGAAAGATGGCGCGGTGAAGCGGCATGCCATTGCGTCACTCGGCATGATCGGCGATCCTCGCGCCTTACCTCCGGTGCTGGACGCGTTGAAGGGCAAGGGTATTCGACAGGATGGGACCCCGACCCCAGGCTGTATCGTCAGCGAGGACGCCTTTATTAAGGAAGCGGCGGCGACGGCGCTCGGCCAGTTCCGTGATCCGCGCGTCATTCCCGACTTGATCATGCTGTTGAAGGACGGCGTTTTGCGCGAGAAGGCCAGTGCTGCCCTGGCCAACATCGGTGATGCGGCGATCGAGCCGTTGATTGCCTTTCTCTATGACCCGAAAGCGTCCGAAGTCATCGCAGAAGGGGAGCGGGTGCTCTCCTATGCGTCGGTCCGACTCACGGCGAAAGATGCTTTGCGGCAATTGGCGCTTGAAACACTCGAAAAATTGGGGTGGATGCCGGCGCCGGAAGACGTCACCGTCAATTCGAGCGTGGTCGACAATGCCAGGGTGGACATGCCTCTTGGCGACACAGGCCGATTTGGCCCTTCGGGAGATTTCGCCCAACGGGGCTAGAAGCTTCTGAAAAGCTATGTAGGCCTGGTGGAATTTCGAAGGCCTACACGTCCGGGACAAAGGGACACGAGATTGGCGGGAAAGGCGAGACGGACGACGGTTTGAGGTTCGAAGTTCGAGGTTTTCGGAACTTCGAACTGTGAACTTCGAATTTCGGATCGCACCTGTCGCGCGCTCGAGCTGCTGGCGGATTTTTCCAACGTCCTGTGAGGATCGAGGTCGGGCATGGCAGACGCGGTAGCCGAACAGATTGCTGCACTCAAAGACGAGGATTGGGCGATTCGCGAAGAGGCTGCCACGATGCTTGGCACACTTCGGGATTCGAGGGCTGTGGTGCCGTTGGTTTCCGTGCTTCGTGACGGCGATCGTGCGGTTCGCGATGCGGCGATTGCCGCCCTCTTAGCCATCGGAGAGCCCGCCGTGACAACGTTGGGTGCCTGCCTCTCCGATCCAGTGCTCACGGTTCAGGAATTGGCCTCGTCGGTGTTGGCCACCATTGCCGATGCGCGGGTGCTCGCGCCACTGATGGCGGCGCTCGCGAGTCCCGACTGGATCGTGCGGATGCATGCGGCCAAGGCGCTGGGTCGGATTAAAGACCCTGGGGCGGTGGTGCCGCTGGTGCCGCTCTTACAGGATAAGGTGAAAGCTGTGCGCGAAGAGACATCGACAGCTCTCGCGGCCATTGGGGAAGCGACGTTGTCGTCTCTGCTTGCCGCGCTGACCCATACTGAGTGGCTGGTGCGGTTGCATGTGGTAGAAGCGTTAGGGAAAACGAGATCGCCGGAGGCTGTGGATCCGCTCTTGTCGGTACTCTTCAACGATCGGGATAGGGCGGTTCGCGAGGATGCAGTCCGCGCACTCGGTCAGATTGGAGATAGTCGTGCTGTGGAGTTCCTTGTGACGGCGATGAAAGAGCCGGGGCTGCGGCCGCTGGCGGTTGAGGCGCTGGGCCAGATCGGCGATCGTCGTGCGGTGCCGGTGCTGATCAACGTGCTCGAGGGAGTAGACCGACCGGAGGTCTCACGGCCGATCGATGGCTGTGGCGATCAGTGGGATGAAGAAATGCTGACGTTGGGCGCGGCAGTCCGGGCCTTGGGTGCGATCCGAGACGAGACGGCGATACCCTCGCTCATGAAGGCGCTCCGCCATACGGTGACGCGAGCGGAAGCCGCCGACGCTTTGACTCGATTCGGGTCCGCTGCGATTGCGCCTTTGCTGGCCGTGCTGGCACGCGAGTCGGATGACAATATCCGTTACCATGTCAAAGACACGTTGGTCAAGGTGGGCTGGCGGCCTGGTCGTATATAGCAGGATGCTGAAAAAGTCCGCCAGCGGCGTTCTCGCATCGCTCAGAGGCTCAACGTACCGAAGCGTACGCCTCGCCTCTTCGCTCGCTGCGGCCTTACTGGACGGCCTTTTTGAGCATCCTGCGCGGTGTACTTCTGTTATCCAAGTCGTGCAGGCCAGTGCTCGATTGTGAATGGTCAATGTTGAATTTGTAACTCAGCACACATTGTGTGCCAGGTCGTAGGCCATGCCCAAAGAAACGATTGATACGCTGGTTTCTGAGCTCGTCCACGAAGAGGACTGGCGGCGGATGCGGGCGACAGCGGCCTGTCTGTCGGGAGGACCCCGCGCGGTCCAGGCGCTCATTCACGTGCTGCAGACCGGCTCACCTGAATTGAAGGCCGAGGCTGCGGCCATGCTGGCGCGCGTGAATGATCCACAGGCTGGCGTGCCCTTGGTCGGATTGCTCCGCGATGAGAATGAGGCTGTCCGCAAGGCCGGCGCGTCAGCCTTGGAACACATGGCGGGGGTACTTGACGAGACGACTGCAGCGGCATTGGCCTCGCTGCTTTACGCCGCAAAGGACGAGGGGATTCGCCTGGTGGCCTCGCAGTTGTTGGGAGTCATTCCCAATGCGATCGCACCGTTGAGCGAGATGTTGACTCATCAGGACCCAGAGGCGCAGATCATGGCCGCGACGATGCTGGAACATCTGCTCGATCCCCGCTCGGCGGACGCGTTTATCACTGCGATGGGACAGCCGGCCGTTCGCGATATTGCCGTGCGGACGCTCAAGAAGTTAAGCGCGATTCGTGAACGCATCGACGAGGTGTTTGACGCGCTTCGCGCAATTGAAGAGTTGAGCGAACGGGAAGAAGCTCGCATGAGCACCGTGATTAACCTTCTGGCCATCGGGCGTCCGAGCGTGGAGATTTTGATCGAGTATCTGGAAGATGACGATTGGCTGGTCCGTGAAGCCGCCGCCGACTTGCTGGGGAAGATCGGCGATGTCCGCGCGGTCGAGCCCTTGATGCAGCGGTTGCGGGTCGATAAAGATACGGGCGTGAAGGAACTGGCGTTGAAATCATTGGGTTTGATCGGCGATGCCAGGCCTGCCCAACTCTATATCGAGGCCATTCCCATTCGACCCCTGCGGGTCCATGCCATGGAAGCCTTGGCCAAAGTGAAAAATGTGGATGTGTTGCGGCCGTACAAGGAGCTGTTCGATCGGTTGAGGACGGACCGAGACGGCCTGGTCGCGTACAATTCCGGGTTGATCGCCGACAAACTGGAAGCTCTCGATGGGACGCCTGTCGGGAGGCAGGGAGGGCAGGCCGACGATGAGTGACGATGTACAGGCTGAACGGATCGAACAACTGATCGGGGCCCTTCGGGACGATAATGAAGCGCTCCGCGATCATGCGATTACCAGCTTGAGTCAAGTGGGTGAGGACGCGGTGGGGCCGCTGATCGGGCTCATGGCGGACGAAGATGTTCTGATTCGGGAAGCGGCGACCAGCGCCATCGTGCGGATCGGTCCATCCGTCGTCGATCCGTTAATCGAGGCGTTGAAGGACGATGAATGGGCGATTCGCGAGCAGGCTGCGTCAGGATTGGGGAAACTGAAGGATCCTCGGGGCGTCGATCCCCTCGTGAATGCGCTCAAAGACAAAGATGGCGCGGTGCGGACCGCCGCCGTGTGGGCGCTGGAGCGTGTCGGCGATGCGCGCGCGGTGCCTGGGTTGGTCGAGGCGCTGACCGATAATACGGTGCGTGAAGATGTGGCGCGGGTGCTGAAAAAAATCGGCGATGCGCGAGCTGTAGACGCATTGATCGACGGACTGCTGGGCAATAATTGGATGGTGCGGCGCCATGCGGCCGAAGCCTTGGGCAAGATCGGTGATGCCCGCGCAGTCGGTCCGTTGATCGAATCGCTCAAGGATGAAGACTGGCTCGTGCGGCGGAATGCCGCCGAGTCGCTCGCGCGGCTCGGGGCGAAGCAGGCCATCGCCCCCTTGCTTCCGCTGCTCGAAGATGAGAATACGATGGTGCAGGAAACGGTAGAGGGTGTGTTGGCGAGCCTCGGATGGAACGCGAAGCCGTAATCTTTATTTCGACCTAAAGGATACACATCATGGCGGATGAATCTCCTCCAAAGCTTATTCAGATCGGTCCGAAGGGCGGTGCGAAGAAGGACGGGTTCAATCTCGTCACGGAACGAGTTGTTGCGGTGAACCCTGAGGGGAAACAACTTGAAGTCGAACTGTTGGCCTACGACGGTAAGACGGTCGTGTTGGACGTTGATGACGAGGCGCTTGGAGAGCTGAAGCAGCTCAAGGTGGGGGATGGTGCCACGATTCGCGTCGTTGAAGAAGGCGGGCGGCGGATCGCCAAGAGCTTTCGGATTCGTGCGAAGGATCCCAATGCGGCGCGAGCCGACGCGATGCTTCTGGATCTCAAGGATAGCCACTGGCTCAACCGCAAATATGCGGCTGAAGTGCTGGGTGAGCTCAAAGAAACCCGCGCTGTGCGGCCATTGGTCGATGCGTTGGCGGATGAAGTCGGCGATGTCCGGCAGCGCGCCTATGATTCTTTGATCAAGATCGGCGGGCCGGCGGTGTCATCACTCGTGCCTTTGCTGGTTTCGGAGGAAGATGAGCTCAGGCAATCCGTGACGGAGATCATCCGTAAAATCGGAAAGCCCGCCGTCGAGCCGTTGGCCACGGCGCTCGCCGAGGCCGACGACCGTCTGAAGACACGGGTGATGAAGGTGTTGGACCGGATGGGCTACAAGCCGAAGGTCAAAGATGACGCTAAGGCCGTCGAAGCGCCGCGACTCACGTAATGCCGTTGTTACTTGGCCTGGGAGGGAGTCTTACTCGGTCTCCCGACGGAAATGTGACGGAAGCCAAAGGCTGCGACACGGTCGGGTTCATAGACATTGCGTAGATCGAAGAAGGTGGGATGGCGTAAGAGGGTTTTCAGTTTATCGAAATCGAGGGTTCGGAACTGGTTCCATTCGGTCATGAGGATCAACGCGTCTGATCCCTGTGCCGCCTCATAGGCGTCTTTGCAGGGGACGAGGCCCGAAACTATCTGACAGGCTTCCTCAAGCGCGGCGGGATCGTAGGCGCGAACCGTGGCCCCCTGTTTCACGAGTTCCTGCGCGATGGCCAGGGCCGGCGCATCCCGTAGGTCGTTTGTATTGGGCTTGAAGGACAGGCCCAACATCGCGAACGTCTTTCCTTTGAGTCCCCCAACCTCATGCGTGATCTTTTCAACCATCCGTCCCCGTTGCTGTTCGTTGACGAGGGCGGCGGCGCAGGCAATTTGCGTGGGATAGCCGACTCGTTGCCCCGTCTGTACGAGGGCGGCCAGATCTTTAGGGAAGCATGATCCACCGAACCCCGGTCCTGCGTGGAGAAACTTCGATCCAATCCGGTTGTCGAGCCCCATCCCTTTCGCCACCACCTGCACGTCGGCGCCCACCCGTTCACAGACTGTCGCGATTTCGTTGATGAACGAAATTTTGGTGGCGAGGAAGGCGTTGGAGGCGTACTTGATCATTTCAGCAGTCGGAATGTCGGTCACGACGAACGGAGTTTCGATGAGGTACAGCGGACGATAGAGATCTTTCATGATCGCAATCGCCTGCTCGCTGTCTGCGCCGATGACGACCCGGTTCGGTCGCATGAAATCTTCGATGGCGGACCCTTCACGAAGAAACTCCGGGTTGGAGACAATGTCGAAGCGGAATTTGCCTGATTGGTTGATGTTGATCACTTCACGCAACTTTTCCCCGGTTCCCACCGGGACGGTCGACTTGGTAACGATGACCTTGTACCCTGTCATGGCTTTGGCGATGCCGCGGCCGACTTCTTCTACGTACGAGAGATCGGCTGATCCGTCAGGTCGCGGTGGAGTTCCAACCGCGATGAAGATGACGAGGGCCTTATCGACGGCTTTGGCGATGTCGGTGGTAAAGCTGAGCCGGTTCTCTCGAATTCCTTTAGCGACGAGCTCCGTGATCCCCGGCTCATAGAAGGGGATATCGCCTTTCTCAAGCCTGGCGATCCGCTTGGCGTCGGTATCCATGCAGGTCACGTTGACGCCAAACTCCGAAAAACAGGCTCCTGTTACCAACCCGACATAGCCGGTTCCAATCACACTGATATGCATGGGCCCCTGTCCTCCTGTAACCAAGAATAAACTGGCTGAGTATAGCAACGGCACCGGGGGCGAGCAACGAAGTTATGGAAAGTTAGAGAAAGTAGTTGTCACTGAAAGGAGCCGTTCGTTGACAGGTGCATGAGGGCTGAGTACTATTTACTCCCTCCATTGGATGGATCGTGGCGAATGGCGATTCAGAGTGGACCCCTTCAGCGACCTCTTGCCGTAATGATGTGCCGGACCTTGCGCACGATTAGTCCGGACGCAACGCTGTTCGAGGCGGCCCGGCTGATGCGTGATGCGAAGGTCGGCGCGTTGCTGGTGTGCGAGAGCGGTCACTATAATGGTCTCATCAGCGAATCGGACTTGGTTCGCAAGGGGATGGCCGAATCGCGTCCGGCACAAGAGACGTTCGTCCGTGCCGTCATGAGCAGCCCACTGTTGTCGATCGACAGTGTGAGTTCGGCCCACGAGGCGAGTGAGAAAATGGCGGAACATGGGATTCGGCATCTGGCGGTCTCCGACGAGGGGCAGATTGTCGGGATCATCTCCGTCCGCGATCTCTTACGCTACTTCAAAAACTGGGGCGGTCTGTGATCTTGTGGGCTCTCGGGGCAGCGCCGGATCGTCTCCCTACCCTGTGTGATGTTTCTGCATGGGTTTTGTGAACCGGCCGAGTCATACCCCTCAATGGTTTCTTCTCATAACGGCGCCGGCGACCGGTGCGGTAGTCATGGCGCTTGAAATTTTTGGAAGTCGTCTCCTGGCTCCCGTCTTCGGAAACTCCCTGTTTGTCTGGGGCGCATTGATCGGAGTGATTCTTGCCGCCATGAGCAGCGGGTATGCCTTTGGCGGCTGGGTCTCCGACCGGTACCCAGGCGCGCAAGTGCTGGCCGGTCTGCTGTTGTTCTCTGGAGCCTGGACGTTTCTTACCGCGTGGCTCGGCCAGCCGGTGCTCTTTAAGGTGGCGGCGGCGGTTGAGGACCCTCGGTGGGGCCCCTGTGTCGCCGCGGCTCTGCTCCTGGGCCCGCCGGCCTTTGGCCTGAGCGGAGTGCTGCCGGCCATGTTGCGATTGGCCGTGCTCGACCTTCAGTATCTCGGGCGGCACACCGGTCGAATAATTGCGCTTTCGGCCATAGGGAGTTTGGCGGGAACCTGGGGGACGGCTTTTTTCTTTCTGTCCTGGATCGGCAGCCAGGCTCTTGTTGCGTGGCTGGGCGCCATTCAAGTGGGGCTTGGTCTCTGGTGGTTGATCGGGGGGACGACCGCACGGCCGCTGGTGATCGGAACGCTCTTCCTATGCGTTGGAGGGTTGGGGGCCGGTGCCTGGTCTCCGATTCAGATGTTGAAGGCGCCGGTCTATCAGGAAGACAGCCCCTACCAACAAGTACGAATTCGAGATGATGACCTTTTCCGCTACCTTGTTTTGGATCGGACCTTCCATGCGGTCATGTGGAGGGCGGATCCTGTCACTCTGTTTCTCCCCTATAGTCAACTGATGGTCGCGTCGCTGGCTTTGGTGCCCGAACCGAAACGAGGTCTGATCCTTGGTCACGGAGGCGGATCGCTGGCGAAGTGGCTCGCCCATCGATGGCCTGAACTCGAGCTGGATGTGGTTGAGTTCGATCCCACGGTCGTCCGCATGGCCGAAGAATATTTCTCTTATCAGCCCCCTCCCCAGCATCATGTGCACGTTCGGGATGCCCGGGTTTTTCTGAACTCCACAGAGCGGACGTACGACCTCATTTGGGTCGATGCGTTTGCCCGACATATGATTCCGTTTCACCTGACCACGGTGGAGTTCTTCGCAGAGTTGCACGCCCATCTTGCGCCGAACGGTATCCTGGCAGTGAATTTGGCCTCGTCGGGCGAGGGAGGAGATCTGTTGCGGGCCAATGCAGTCGTGCAGACGATGAGACGGTCATTCCCCAACATCGAGTCCTTTGCGGTCAAGGGGCCCTGGAAGTCTTCTCAGACACGATCGGAGAATTTGGTTTTTTTTGCCGGTGCGCCGCTCGAACAACACACACTCTCTACCGTTGCGGCCAATGTGAACAGATTGGTCGAGCAACAGCGTCTTCCATTCGAGGCCATTGCCTTGCTGGGTACCCATCGCACGCAACCTTGGGAGGCAGGTGTCGTGTTAACCGACGATTATGCACCGTATGATCTTTTGATCGGGTCCACGATCCAAGAGGTGCAGCCTGAAGCGGGGGTTGTGCACTAAGTTATTGAAATAATTCTGACTAGTTTGTTGATGAGAGCGTCTGCATTGAAGGTGGACCCAAGAGAAAATCTAGATTAACGTTCTTGATTCCGTTTTCGTCGCGGTGCTATCTATAGAGGGATGCCTTTCGATGAGAATACATGCTGTTACGATATGACGGGCTGACGCAGGGAAGTAAGGGCAGCAAGGTCATGGCTGCATGGGCTTGGCGGTAGGTACTCACCAACCTAATCACATCTCTTCTTCTTTCTTAAGGAGGTAGGTCATGGGCAAGACGATGTTGGGGGCTTCCTTCAGTCTCTTGATGGTCGGGGCTGGGGCATCTGCAGCGTTTGCGCTCCAGGCAGGCGGAGTCGAAATCGGAGATTTGGAGACAGGCTCCGTTGTGGGTCAGTCGTTCAAGGAGCTGGATGTCGATGCCCAGCTGTTTGCGATCGAGATTGGAAACTTAAAGACGTGGTATCCACCCGTCACAGTCATCGATTTCAAAGTTCGACCTGGTCGTCCTGTTCTGATCAAGGTGACGAATAACTCCACTGCTGACCATGGTTTTGAGATGACCGACGCGGCGAATGCTGGGGCTCCGACCGTGATGAAGGCCCAAGTTGTGTTAAAGCCAGGCGAAACCAAGTATATCGGGGTTCCGACCAGCGACATGTTCTACGCCACTCAGGGGAATACGCTGACCTATCGCTGTCACCTGCATCCAGGGCATGTCGGCGGTAAGATTCTTATGCTCAAGTAATAGTTCTTGCCAGATGTGAGTGACCACCGCCCTCTCTGCGACACCGCGAAGAGGGCGGTGGTTTTTTTACGCAAGAGACAATCGATTGGTGGCGGAGATCTGCATTTATACCACATCTTCGGCTCGGCGGGCAGCTCCTGGCTGGAGCGGAATATGCTGGATTCCTCTGCGCTCTCCTGCCACGATCAGCAGCAAGAAAAGGCTTAAGGTGGGTTCCGTCTCACGCTGCTCCTTCAAAATGGTGTGCACGTCCACGGTCATTTCATCTCATCCCTCTTCACTGGTCTCATTGATCACCCAATAGTGGCCGGCTGCGTTGGAGATCTGTCGAGCGACAAATGTTTCGATGATGGTTCCCACATTGCCGGTACTGGCCTGCACTAGCGTAGGGATTGTGAGGAATTCACAGAGAGTGCCCATAGAGAGTGCCCATATTGATGCCGCTTGTTTCACCTCCATGGGAAGAGCGAGAAAACACGGGGCCGATCGGTCGTCCGACAGGTCGAAAATATCTCTAGTCCGGGGAGGGCGAGAAATCTATGAAAGGGCCGTTGTGGAAGTGACGCTAAAAACGGGAAGGCCCTGCTTCCCACGAGAAAAGCAGGGCCTTCCTTGTTGAACGATGAGCGATGATCAGTTGCGCACGCCGCTCCAAACTTTCGCCGGATCGATCGCCTTATCCGGATTGAGCGTCCTGGCCCTCTCGAGCAGGACTTCCGTCGTTTCTGGATAAAGCGGGTCAGAAATACAGCAATTATCGACCGGGCAGACAGCGGCGCACTGCGGTTCATCGAAGTGTCCGACGCACTCGGTGCAGCGGTCGTGCGTAATCACATAAATACTATCGCCGACTCCCTGGCCATCGCCCACATGATTGCCCTTCGTTTCCGCGTCGCTGCGAGTTTCAAAAATCGCCTCGTTCGGACATTCGGGCAGGCAGGCTCCACAGGAGATACATTCATCGGTAATCAGCAGCGCCATGACCCTCGCCTCCTTCTCACCACATTATTAGACGCACACGGTTGACAAGTCCATCCTGTCACGACCATTATGAATGCCGTGACGTGAATGCCATTCTATTCTGCCGCTCTTTTCCAAGTCAACAGAACGGCACTTGCCCAGAAGGCCTAGATTGCCTGTATTAATGGGCCTTTGGGCCCAGGAATCGTGACGAGTCGTGACAGGGAATGTCTATGGCCACCTTACCGGTGAGCGATGGGGGGCAGAAAAAGAAGCGTATTATCACTCTCATCCTCATGGCGATTTTCTTGATGAGCGCTTCGTTCTTTCTCATCGATCGAAAAGATGAAACCATAATTATCGTTTCCTTTCCAAATGGCCGTGAGCTCGAGACGGAAGTGGCAGATACACCGGAGAAATTGCTCGTTGGCCTTGCCTTTCGAGACACGTTGCCAGCAAATGGTGGAATGCTTTATATCTTCGAGTCGACCGGCCAGAACCACATCTGGACGAAGGAGTATCGGTTTCCGGTGGACATGATGTGGATTGATGAGAGCCACCATATTGTGGGGCTCAAGGAAAATGTCGCTCCCTGCCGGGAAAATGACTGCCCCAAGTATAGTTCCTCTCCCGAAGCGGTCCGCTACGCGATTCAAACAGGAGCGGGTTTCATCAAGCAGGAGGGGGTCACCATAGGGCTGGAGTTGAAATATACGCTTCGGATGTAACGTGCACAGGAGACTTGGTGAAAAGCATGAAGAGAGGAGTCGGTACAGGATGCTAGAGGGGTTTCAATTCGTCGCCCTGGTCGACGAGCTTCCGCCTGGGCAATCAAAAGTCGTCACGGTGAACAATCGGGAGATTGCGCTGTTTAACATCGAGGGGAAGTACTTTGCGATCCATAATCGTTGCCCCCATGAAGGCGGTCCTTTGTGCGAAGGGCGCGTGAAGGGCTTTGTCGTGGCCTGTCCGTGGCACGATTTGGCATTTGACGTTCGAAACGGGCAAGGGACGGACGGCGGTGGATATTGTGTGGGGAGCTATGATGTGCAGGTGGAAGGAGCAGAAATTCTTGTCGGGCCTCGGCGAAAACCATAGCATGATGAGGCGGAGAAGGAGCGGGTTGCCTCATAATTAATGACGATGAGTATGATAACTAGCCACGACTTTGATGGTGCCACATATTCAGATGGGGTCAAGGTGATTGAGACAACCCTTGAGCATCCCATCCAGATTCATCTCTGGGAAGACAGGACGCGAGGGGAGCTCTGGGTTCCAACCTATGATTCTACAGGGCTCGAGTTGTTGGCTGACGACTACCTTCGCATCGCCGGGAATAATGCGGTGGATAATGGGCAGCGGACTTTTGAGTTTAAAGCGGTCAGGCCGGGAACCCACCGTGTGCTGTTTGAAAAACGCATGGGGTGGAAATTCACAGCCGAAGATCGGCGTGTCTTTGACGTGACGGTCTCTGATTCGTCGGCTCGAAGAAGTGTGTAATCGTGCCGAATGTAGCCTTCATCAATGGATCGTTCGTGCCGCTGGCCGAGGCGAAAGTCTCAATCGAAGATCGAGGCTTTCAGTTTGGCGATGGTATTTACGAAGTGATCCGCACATACAAGGGGCGCCCGTTCGCACTCGATGCCCATTTGGCTCGACTGGATCGTAGCGCCACGGCGCTTGACCTGACGCAGCCCTATTCCTGTGCCGAGTGGACACACCATGTCTTGGAAGGGATTAGGCGGGCCGCCTATCCTGAAGCCAAAATCTATATTCAGGTCACCAGGGGTGTTGCTCCCCGTGATCACGCCTACGCAGATGAACTGACGCCCACGGTCGTCATGACGGTTCGTGAGTTCCACCCGCTCGACAGGTCAGTGCAAGCGGCCGGTGTGGAAGCGATAACGACCGAGGATATCCGATGGGCGCGCTGTGACATCAAGAGCGTGAATCTCTTGGCCAACGTTCTTGCGCGCCAGCAGGTTAAAAAGGCCCAAGTCTTCGAAACCATTTTGGTCAAAGCGGGATTGGTCACTGAAGGGGCAGTCAGTAACGTGATGATGGTCCAGGGGGGAACCGTGGTGACGGCTCCCGAAGGATCGCGCATTCTGTCCGGGGTCACGAGGGCAGTCGTGTTGGATCTGGCTCGGAGCGAAGGCCTGTCGATTCAGGAACGCTTTGTCTCTCAGGCAGATCTCTATGAGGCTGACGAAGTTTTTCTCACAGGGACCACGGTCGAGGTCTTGGCCGTCATCCGTATAGACGGGAAAGTCATTGGAGGTGGACGGCCCGGCCCGATCACCCAACGACTTGCTGCATGCTTCACGAGTCGTGTCGGCTAGCCCCCTTGCTTTGGCATAGGTGGCATGCTATGGTTCCGCCACTGGAAGTGGGCTCAGGCCCACTTTTTTGTTTGATCTCTTGAATGGGCCATCCAAAGATACGGGGCTAGGAGTGTCGGTGAAGGAGTCCCGACCAGTCGTCGATCGCATCAGCGAGGTGATCTCACCCATCCTCTGGGCATTGGGCTTAGAATTGGTCGATGTCGTATGTGCGGGGCAAGGTGCGCGTTCAGTCGTTCGCGTGTATATCGATAAGCCGGGCGGTGTCACGGTAGAAGATTGCGGGCGCGCGCACCTCGCGATTGGTCCAGCCTTGGATGTGGCTGATCCGTTTCCCCATGCCTATACGCTGGAAGTCTCCTCGCCGGGGCTGGATCGGGCCTTCAAACGGATTCAGGATTATCGCCGGGCATTGGGGAAGCATGTGAGCGTGAAGCTCAGGCAGCCGATCGACGGCCAGTGGCGGGTGGTTGGAGTGTTGACGGAAGTGAATGAACAGGGAGTCACGGTCGTGGTGAACGATCCGCGTTCTGAGCGGGAGTTCATTCTTGAGTTCGACTCGATCGCTGAAGCGCGGTGCGTCGTCACGTTTTAGCAGGTTGCGGGAAAACCATTTTGACATAGTTGACCATTGATGGTCTGCACGTCTGGGACAAGGGAGAATACCCCGTAGGATGTTCAAAAAGGCTGCCCAGGAAGGCCGCAACAAGCGAAGAGGCGATGGGTACTCTATTCGGTACGGGGAGCCTCTGAGCGAAGCGAGAACAGCACCTGGTGAAAAGCGCGTCCGGCGCGCGGGGTTGGGCGGGTGAAAAAAGCGACTTTTTCAGCATCCTGTGAGGCCGTCCCGGAGTCGATTACCGCGATATGAGCATACCGCCGCATTGGAGTGTGGCTGCAGGGGCAGTTGCCGGAGAGTGAGCTATGAATCGAGAATTGATTTCAGTCATCGATGAACTTGGTCGGCAAAAGGGCATAGAGAAGAGCCGAGTGATTGGGGCGATTGAAGCGGCCCTTCAAATGGCTGCCAAGAAGCGTTTCGGGCAGGCTGAGAATATTCAAGTCGAGATCGACTCCAAGACCGGTGAGATCTCCGTCGTGTCGAAGAAGACCATCGTCGATGCGGTCACCAATCCAAAAACCGAAGTCTCTCTTCAGGAAGCTCGTCAGTTCGACAGCGAGGCAGAGGTCGGCGACGAGATCGGGTCGGTCATCGAGATGAGCGATTTGGGACGGATCGCCGCGCAAACCGCCAAGCAAGTAATCTTCCAGAAGGTCCGGGAGGCTGAATGGGAGGCGGTTCAAAAGGAATACTCCACGCGGCAAGGAGATCTGGTCAACGGCATCATTCTCGGGGTGGAGCGCCGGAATTACCTGGTGGATCTGGGCAAGACGGAGGCGGTACTGCCGATCCAGGAACAGATTCCGCGGGAAACCTATCGCTGTGGTGATCGGGTGAAGGCCATGCTCTTGGAAGTGCGACGGACTCCGAAGGATGTCCAGGTCATTTTGACGCGGAGCCATCCACAGTTTGTATCGAAACTCTTTGAGCTGGAAGTGCCTGAGGTGCTCGAAAAAATCGTTGAGATCAAGTCCATCGTGCGGGAGCCTGGTGATCGGACCAAGATCGCCGTGACCTCTCGCGAGAAGGCAGTCGATCCGGTCGGGGCCTGCGTGGGGATCAAAGGATCGCGGGTTCAAGCGGTTGTCCGCGAACTGCGCGGAGAGAAGATCGACATTATTACCTGGACTTCCGACCCGCGCGTCTTCATCGCCGAGGCGTTGAACCCCGCGAGCATCGAGAAGGTCGGCGTCGATGAGGAAAAGAAGTCGGCGTTGGTCGTCGTTGCAGATTCCCAGCTGTCGTTAGCAATCGGGAAAAATGGCCAGAACGTACGGTTGGCCGCTCGTCTGACCGGTTGGAAGATTGATATCATTAGCTCGACGGAATACGAAAAGGAAAAGGCCGAACGGGATAAAGAAATCAAAGC
This sequence comes from Nitrospiraceae bacterium, assembly GCA_036004925.1. Classification (GTDB taxonomy): domain Bacteria; phylum Nitrospirota; class Nitrospiria; order Nitrospirales; family Nitrospiraceae; genus Palsa-1315. The sequence goes on from DASYRC010000061.1 coordinate 34,913, forward strand.
GGCGTTGGCGGAGGAAACCGAAGCGCTGCATCAGCAAGAAGAAGCCCGAGAGCAGGAATTAAAAGCCCGGGCAGAGTCGGAGTCGGTGCCGGATATACCGGATAAAGAGGAGTAGGTGTCAAATTCTCATGCGCGTGTATGCGTTGGCTAAGCAACTCGGGATGGAAAACCGTGATCTCATTCCGGAATTGAAGCGGATGGGGATCACCGTCGCGTCGCATAGTAGTGCGTTGGATGACGAGGTGGTGCAGAAGGTCTTGGAGAGGCTCGGCCCGAAACCCAATGCTCACGGGAAAACGGCGGGCAGGGCGGCAGAGTCCGATGCAGGCCGGGGTGAGCGGAGTAAGGTCGGTACGGCGTTCGACCACGCAACGGGAACCAAGCCAGGGTCGACCCAGACAGCTCAGGCGGCAGAGGAGTCTTCCAAGTCCGACAAGCGTCGTATTCTGATCAAGCGCAAGAGAGCCGATGCTGTTCCAGCGGAAGAGCCAGCGTCCCTGTCCACAGTTGAATCAGCAGGCACAAGCGGAGCGCTTATCGACCCCCTCGTGGTTAGCCCGCCGGCGGCCGCGCATCTGCATGCGGAGACTCCAGCCGTTGCGCATGTTGACCCGGCGGCGAGGCCCGACCAACCGCATTCCATAGGAACAACGGCCGTTTCGGTTCCTACGACTGCCGGCAAGCTCGCCGTCGTGCCGAGCGTCGATGTGATCACAGGAAAAAAGAAAGCCCTCTCCCTTGAAGAGATGCAAGCTGAGGGTCTGAAAGAGAAGGCGAAGAGAGCTCGTAAGCCCGGCCGTACGAGGGAAGAAGAAGAGCTTCGACTTCGTGAGGATGCGGCTCGCTGGCAGGACCTTCGTGCCATTCCGGTGCAGCAGCGCCGCGACGACCGCAGCAAGCACGTGCATCACAGCACGCCAGGGGAAGTGACCAAGCCACGGAGGAAGAGCTTCAAGCTTACGCCCGGTATGACGGTGAAGGAGTTTGCCGAGCTGATCGGGCAGCGCCCGGCCGACATCATGCGCAAGCTGATGGATATGGGCCAGATGCTCACGTTCAATCAGACCATGAACGTTGACGCAGCCGTGATTATTGCGGAGGAGAGCGGGGTCAAGATCGATGTGTCGATGGAGAAGGCCGGAGAAGAGTTGCTGGATTCCGTCGTGCAGACGGAGGAAGAGGTTCAGCTTGAACCGCGGCCAGCGGTCGTAACAATCATGGGCCATGTCGATCACGGCAAGACCTCGTTGCTTGATGCCATCAGGCAAACGAAGGTGGCGGAAGGTGAGGCCGGTGGGATTACGCAGCATATCGGCGCGTACACGGTTGCGGTACGCGGGAAACAGGTGACGTTCCTGGACACGCCGGGCCACGAAGCCTTCACCGCCATGCGAGGTCGTGGCGCCAAGATCACCGATATCGTCATCCTGGTCGTGGCAGCAGACGATGGAGTGATGCCGCAAACGGTCGAAGCGATTAATCACGCCAAAGCTGCGTCCGTTCCGATTATTGTGGCAATCAACAAGATTGACAAGCCCGGCGCCAATTCTGATCGTGTTAAGAACGCCTTGTCTGAACACGGACTCATATCCGAGTCCTGGGGCGGTGACACGATCATGGTTGAGGTCTCGGCCAAAGAGAAGGTCGGCCTGGACACCTTGCTGGAGATGATTCTCCTGCAATCCGAAGTACTGGAGCTCAAGGCCGACCCGCATCGGTTGGCTAAGGGCGTTGTGGTGGAAGCCAAGCTGGAGCGGGGGCGTGGCCCGGTGGCGACGGTGCTGGTTCAGAGCGGAACGCTTCGCGTCGGCGACGTGTTTGTCGTCGGGATTGTTAGCGGGAAAGTTCGCGCGTTGATTACTCATACGGGAGTAAAGGTGCAAGAGGCCGGTCCTTCTATTCCGGTAGAAGTGGTCGGGCTCCCGGGTGTGCCGTTTGCCGGTGATGTCTTTCAGGTCGTCAAAGACGAGAGGGTCGCGCGAGAGATTGCGGAAGATCGAGCTCGCAAGCAGCGAACGGCTGATTTGTCTGGGTCAGCGAAGGTTACGCTCGACGACTTATTTGCCAAGATTAAAGAAGGGTCGGTCAAGGAGCTGGCACTGGTAATCAAGTCTGACGTCCAGGGGTCGGCTGAAGCACTAACCGCAGGCGTAGAAAAACTTGCAACCGCCGCGGTCAAGCTGCGCGTCATTCACAGCGGCGTCGGTGGGATCACGGAATCCGACGTGTTGCTGGCAGCCGCGTCGAACGCCATTATTATCGGGTTCAATATCAGGCCGGAACCGAAGGCCTCAGCCCTGGCTGAACAGCAAGGCGTCGACGTCCGCCTGTACACCATTATTTACGACGCGATGGCCGAAATTAAGGCCGCGATGGAAGGGCTGCTCGAACCGACGCTCAAGGAGCGGATGTTGGGACGGGCCGAAGTGCGACAGGTCTTTACGGTCTCTAAGGCCGGCGTCATTGCGGGGGCCTATGTGGTGGACGGCACGATCAGCCGCGCGGCTGTCGGAGCACGAGTGATTCGTGACAATGTGGTGGTCTATGAAGGGAAGCTCGGGTCGTTGCGTCGCTTTAAGGATGACGTCCGTGAGGTGCAGCAGGGATATGAGTGCGGAATCAGCATCGAGAATTTCAACGATGTCAAGGCCGGGGATATCATCGAAGCCTATGCGGTCGACAAGATTGCCGCAAAGCTCTGAGGCGTGAATCTGCCCCGTGGGTATCATTGTCGGACTCTGTACGGTCGAGCTGTTTATTCCCGAGAGTCAGTCGTTGAAGGACAAACGGCAAGTGCTGTTGAGTCTCAAAGATCGATTGCGGGAGAAGTTCAATCTCTCCGTAGCTGAGGTCGATGGACAGGATCTGTGGCAGAAGGCCGTATTAGGGCTTGCCTGCGTAGCCAACGAAGGACGATACGTCAACCAAGTGTGTGACCAGGCGCTGAATCTGATTCGGAGCGTCCCGGCGGTGGAAGTCGTCCAGTCTCGTGTGGAACTGTTGTGACGGCGGCATGTACAGGTGGAGCGCGCAGTGGCCAAGACAGGATATCATCGGGCCGATCGTGTGGCGGATCAAATCCGCATGGAAGTGGCCGATATCCTCATGCGGAAGATCAAAGACCCACGCGTGCAGTCTGTGACCGTGACCGACGTGAAATTGACCAGCGATCTGCGGATTGCACGTGTGTTCGTGACGGCCATGGGTACGGAAGAAGTAGAGCGAAATGTATTCGCCGGGTTGGCTCAAGCTAGCGGGTTTGTGCGCGGTGAACTGGGCCGTCGGCTCTCGCTCCGGTATCTGCCTGAGATCGTTTTTGCCAAGGATGTCAGTGGGCCGAGAGGCGATCGTGTGTTGAAGTTATTGGGCGATCTCCACGTCAAAACGGAGGCTGAGGGCGAGATGTCCGAAGAGTAGACAAGTTCGTAGCATCGGGGACGTGATGATGGATCTCGCACAGAGTTGTGCCGTCGTCGACGGCGTTCTGACAATCAAGAAAGAATCTGGCTGGACTTCCCACGACGTCGTGGCGAAGGTGCGGCATCTTCTCGGCGGAGTCAAGGTCGGTCATGCCGGCACACTTGATCCTGCCGCAACGGGAGTCTTGCCTGTGCTGATCGGGCGGGGAACCCGCATTGCTGAATATCTTGTTGAGTGGGATAAAGAATATCGTGCAGTACTTCGCCTCGGCGAAACTACCGATACGCAGGATGCGACGGGAGCGGTGCTGACGAGCCAGGTGAAAGATCAGGTGACGCTCAAGGCGATTCATGAGGTGGTCGGTCGATTCCGCGGGACGATTGAGCAAGTTCCTCCGATGTATTCGGCGGTGAAAGTCGGGGGGATTCCTCTGTATAAGTCTGCTCGGGCTGGCAAAGCGATTGCGCGGGACGCGCGAACGATCGTCATCCATACCCTTGAGGTGGAGGCGGTACAGGAGCGGGATGTGACATTGCGCATCGTCTGTTCGAAGGGGACCTATGTGCGGACGCTCTGTGCCGACATTGGAGAAGCTTTGGGTGTCGGCGGTCACATGCTGACGTTGGAGCGAAGGCGGGTGGGTCCCCTTACCATCGATCATGCGCTGACGATCGATGAGGTGGTCACCCGTCATGCCCTCGGTCGATTGAGAGAGGATCTGATGTCGCTGGATCGTGCGTTGGACCAACTGCGGATTGTGGTGGTGGATGAGCAGACCGCCGACCGTGTGCGACACGGGGCTCCGTTGCCTGCGGCCAAGATTCTTCGTTGGGAGGGGGAAGCCGATGCCGAGCGCGGGTCACACACGCCGGTTCGTATTCACGATACTGACGGACACTTGGTGGCGATCGGGAAGTGTCCGGAGACCTCGGGCGGGGCACTGAAGATTGAGAAGGTGTTGACCGATCAGGAGGTATGAGATTTCGTTGCGGATGAAGGAAAGGAACAGGAAGGAAGGAGCCCATGGCATTACTAAAGGAAGCAAAGACCGAGTTGATCAAGCAGTACCGGCAGCATGAGACGGATTCCGGCTCGCCGGAAGTCCAGATCGCGGTGTTGACCAACCGAATCACGTATTTGACGGAACATTTCAAGCTCCACAAGAAAGATCATCACTCACGACGTGGCCTCCTTCTCTTGGTCGGGCGTCGGCGGCGTTTGCTCGACTATCTTCGTGGCGTCAGCGATGCACGCTATCGTGCGGTGATTGAGCGATTGGGCATCAGAAAGTAGTATTCCCTCACGCTGTTGCGCAGAGGCTCAACAGCTGGCAGTAGTCAGTCACACAGGTGAACACTGAGATGCGCTCTTGTGCACAAGTCAAAAGTAAAAATGAAAAACTCAAAAGTAGAGACCTCTTCACTTTTGCCGTTTTACTTTTTCCTTATGACGTGTGCGCACGAGCCCATCTCTGTGGGCATCTGTGGGGCCTAACCAGAGGAGACCCAGATGGTACACACAGTTGAAATAGAGGTTGCGGGGCGCACCCTGCGACTCGAGACCGGTCGTGTGGCACGACAAGCAGACGGTTCGATTTGGGCTTCGTACGGCGACACCGTCGTGCTGGCGACGGCCGTAGCCTCACAGGTCGCCAAGGCGGGCATCGATTTTCTTCCCCTCACGGTCGATTATCAGGAAAAATCTTTCGCAGCAGGGAAAATTCCCGGTGGGTATTTCAAGCGGGAAGCGCGCCCATCGGAAAAGGCTGTGCTGACCAGTCGGCAGATCGATCGGGGGCTCCGTCCGCTCTTTCCTGAGGGCTATTACTTCGAGACTCAGGTCATTGCCTCAGTTCTCTCGGCCGATCAGACGGGCTCGTCCGACATACTCGCCATTATTGCCTCCTCTGCTGCCCTCACCATCTCGAATATTCCGTTTGACAATCCGATCGCAGGCGTGAGGATCGGTCGGCTGGACGGCAGGTTCATCGTCAATCCGGACCTTGAGACAGTGGCGAAGAGCGAGTTGCACCTTGTTGTGGCGGGGACGGCTGATGCGGTCATGATGGTCGAAGCAGGGGCGAATGAACTGTCCGAAGCCATCATGCTTGAGGCGATCGAACTCGCCCATGCCGAGATCAAGAAGATTGTGGCCAAGATTCGCGAACTACAAGCCGCAGCCGGCAAGCCCAAGCGGAAGGTGGCGAAGGAGCAAGTCGACTCCGTGCTCGCCGCTCAAGTGAAGGCTCTGGTGGCGCAAGGGATCCGCGAGGCCATCATGATCCCGAATAAAGCGGCCAGACAGGAACGGTTGGATGAGGTCAAGGACGCCGCCGTTCAAAAACTCAAGAGCGCGGACGATCCGAATCGGGAACGGCACGTCAAGTTGGTGTTCCATGAGCTGGAATATACGGAAGTTCGTAACATGATCCTGGAGAAAGGGTCGCGGGCGGATGGACGTGGTCCGGCCGATATTCGTCCGATCACCTGCCAAGTCAGCGCGCTGCCACGAACACACGGCTCTGCGATTTTCACCAGGGGCGAGACCCAAAGTTTGGCTGTGGTCACGTTGGGGACCACGGACGACGAACAGCGGATCGATGCGTTGGAAGGGGAGTACATGAGGACATTCATGCTCCATTACAATTTTCCGCCGTTCAGCGTCGGCGAGGCGCGGCCGCTTCGCTCACCAGGACGCCGGGAAGTCGGCCATGGTGCATTGGCGGAACGGGCGTTGGCCCCGGTGGTTCCCAGCAAGGAAGCCTTCCCCTACACGCTCCGCATCGTGTCCGACATCCTCGAATCCAACGGGTCCTCTTCGATGGCGACTGTCTGTGGTGGGAGCCTTGCCATGATGGACGCCGGCGTGCCGATCAGAGAAGCCGTTGCCGGGATCGCGATGGGATTGATCAAGGAAGGCGATCGGGTCATGATCCTCTCTGATATCCTCGGACTGGAGGATCACTTGGGTGACATGGATTTTAAGGTTTGCGGCACCAAGCAGGGCGTGACGGCGTTGCAGATGGATATCAAGATCGGTGGCATTACCTCAGCCTTGATGCAGAAAGCCTTGGAACAGGCCAAAGCCGGCCGTTTGCACATTTTGAGTTGTATGGAGAAGGCGCTCCAGGCGCCAAGAACCGCCCTGTCGGCCTATGCGCCGCGGATCTTTACTATGAAGGTGAAGCAGGACAAGATCCGAGAGATTATCGGTCCGGGAGGCAAAACGATCCGTGGCATCATTGCGGATTGCGGGGTTAAGATCAATGTTGACGACAGTGGGACCGTGACGATCGCATCGGTAGACGGAGCCTCGGCCGAGAAGGCCAAAGAAATGATCAGTCGGATTACTGAAGAGGTCGAGATCGGAAAGATCTATATGGGCACAGTTCGGAAGATCATGGATTTCGGCGCGTTTGTCGAGGTCCTGCCGGGAACTGATGGACTGGTGCACATCTCGCAGCTGGCACACCATCGAGTCCAAGCAGTATCCGACGAGGTGAAGGAAGGCGATCAAATCCTCGTGAAGGTCCTGGAAGTGGACCGGCAAGGAAAGATTCGCCTTAGTCGCAAGGAAGCTATGCCGCCTCCGGTCGGGGCCGTTGCGCCGGATTCGCACGCCAGGTAGCCGTCTTGTATCGCAAACTCGTTCTGGACAACGGGGTACGGGTGGTGACCGAACGGATGCCGACGCTCAAGTCAGTCACCGTCGGCGTGTGGGTCAACACCGGGTCGCGGGACGAGCAGTCTTCTCAGGCAGGGTATTCCCACTTCATCGAACACATGCTCTTTAAAGGAACGCGCAATCGTTCCTCCGCCGAAATTTCGCGCGAAATCGACGCGCTTGGTGGAGAGATGAATGCCTTCACCTCGCGGGAGACGACGACCTATTACGTGAAGGTATTGGATCAGCAACTGGATCGCGCGCTCGAACTTCTCTCAGACCTGTTTCACCATTCTCGTTTCGCACCCAAAGACATCGAAAAGGAAAAACAGGTCGTTCTGGAAGAAATTCGCATGGTCCAGGACGATCCCGAAGATCTCGTGCAAGAGCTTCACATGGGCCAAGTGCTGGGGCGTCATCCGCTCGGTCGCTCTATTCTAGGTCGAGAGAAGACGATCAGGGGGCTGCGACGCCAGGATCTGCTGAACTATATAGAGACCTACTACGATCCCGGGCAGACAGTGGTTTCGATTGCAGGGAACTTTGAGCAGGACAAGCTTGATCGGCTGGTCGCGCGGTATTTCGACAAGGGTCGTGCTGCAAAGGCGGCCTACGCCAACAGGCGTCGTCCTCCTGATGTGCATGGCGGTGTCTTGCTGAAAAAGAAACGGTTGGAACAGGTGCATCTTTGTCTCGGTCTCAAAGGCGTTGCTGCAGGACACCAGGATCGGTATGCGTTATATACGCTCAACAGCGTGTTGGGCGGCAGTGTGAGTTCGCGTTTATTCCAGGAAGTCCGAGAGAAACGGGGTCTCGTCTATTCGATCTACTCTTTCTTGTCCGGTTATTCGGATGGCGGCATGATCACTGTGTATGCGGCGACGAGGCCGAAAGAGGTGGATCGCGTTGTGGATCTCGTCTGCCGATGTATTCGGCAGATCAGCATCAAAGGCGTCGAACAGAAAGAACTTGAGAGGGCGAAGACCCAGATGAAGGGTAGCTTGATGCTGAGCCTTGAGAGTTCGCACAGCCGCATGAGCAAATTGGCGAAGGACGAGCTCACACACGGAAGACATACGTCGCTGGACGACATGCTGGCTCATATCGATCGTGTGAACGTGGAGCAGGTCTTCAACGTGGGCCGCAAATTTTTTGGCCTGGACTCCCTCGCGATCACCGGGCTTGGGCCTATCGCCTCGTCCAGTCTGCAGTCCCACAGATGAGAATTTTCTAATAGAAACTCATTGAGAGCTCAGAAGTGGATAAAAACATTGATATAATTTTCTATACTTTATTGATTATTAAACGCACTTTTCATCATATTTGAAGCTATCCTCCGGGCAAACAATTTCTTGACACAGTTTCATGGTTTCAGTACCATGAAAACCATTCTGACAACGATTCTCAATGGAATGGACGGACCGCAAAGAAAAGCAAGGAGATGTGGCCGAAGCACCATCACTCATGGCTACGTGATCCCTGAAAAAGTTGTATAGCGATCGTCGTCCTTAAACTAAGTATCGATCGGTTATTGTGGTTGTAATTTTATGAAGGAGGGACTAGGTATGCCAAGGGTCATACTTATAGCCGCCGTTACAGCGATTTCTGTTCTCAGCATGCTGACGGCTGAGTTCGCCGTTGCTGCCGATGTGTCCGGTGTGACTGGTCCAACTGACAACATCGTCGGTGGGAAGCCGATGAAGGGTGAAATCACCAAGACTCTCAAGGGCCGGGTATGGTCGCAGTGGGCCGACAATCCGGATGGAGAGTTGCTCTTCGGGATTCAATATTGGAATGCCGGCGAGCCAGGTTCAGGAACCCCGAATGGCCGTTCGTCTTCCGATCTCGATGTGAAACCGCCTGATCCATTGTTCACCTGCTGCGGCTGGGGCTTTGTGGGTGGAACGGATAAGAATAACCCCTATTCCGGGTGGTACCATGCCGCCACGACCGTCCGGTTGGCTGTGAAGGATAAGGCTCTCATGGATCAGATTATCAAGGCCTCCCAGGAACTCGTCGCCATGGAAGTGAGCCTGGATGGTCGGACGATCACAGGCTTTAAAGTTATTAAGGAATAGACCTTAACGAGCGTCATTTTTTTCATGTCCTGTTAAGGAGGACGCGATTATGAAGTTTCATGCGAAAGGCTGGGCCGTGATGGCCGCCGTAGCGCTGGTGGCCTCTGCGGCTTCCACCGCACAGGCGATCGAATCATTCCAAGAGCGTTTTGAGTGGGGCGATATGAGCAAGCCGACGACATTACAGGGTCGCGTGATCGTGCTCGATCCCTATGATGAGGCGGTTTGGATTAACTTGGCTGTGTTCGGCGGGAATGCCGAGAGCGGCCTATGGTGGCAGAAGATTCACCCGGGCAAGACCCTGAAGTTTTATGCCGACAAGGGAGCATGGGAAGAGTTGAAGAAAATGGCGCGTTCCCATGCGGGACCGGCTGCCGCAAAGGAAGTTCCACCGTCCAGCACGACCGACTTGATCGAGTTTACCGCGACAGAACCGGAGCAGAATCATCGTGTCATTTCCTCGGTCAAGAAGCTTCCGGAAGTGGCTGGTTCCATGGGGAAGCCTCTGAGTATCTCCGGGCTGCGGTTGAAGGAGTGCGCGGGGAAGAGTGAAATCGAGTCGGGCTGTGCAGCAGCGAAACAACAGCTCAATACCTCACCGAAGTCCCCGGATGGGGGTGCCGTGCCCATGCAGTATGATGTGTTGCTCCCAGGTGGAGCGCCCATCGCTGGCTTGATTCCCTGGACCGCGAAGTACAACACAGGTGTTGCTCACTGAACTGAGCCAGTCTCTGTTTGTAAAGGTGGCATCTTCGAAAGGGGATGCCACCTTTTTTTATTTCTTGTGATCGTCTTGGCCGGTTGGACCGATCCGGCGCTGTAGGTCAGCGAGGCGATTGAGCGCATCGAGCGGTGTCATGGAGAAGAGGTCGATTTGTTTCACTTCTTCGATGATCGGATGTGGCTGAGGGAGCAAGGCATGTGGTGGTTCTATCTCTGAAGATATGGGCGTACCCTCGATGGTATTATCCGGTTGTTCCAACTGGGCCAGGACTTGTTGCGCCCGGGCGATGACCATCGGAGGCAGCCCCGCCAGTTTAGCGACATGAATACCGTAACTGCGGTCTGCGCCGCCCGGCACAATTTTACGCAAGAAGACTACGTCGCCATCCCGTTCGTGGACCGCCACGCAATAGTTTCTGATCCCCTCGCGTAACCCTTCCAGTTGCGTCATCTCGTGATAGTGGGTGGCGAACAGTGTCCTGGCTCCCAAGTGTCGGCGGTCTTGGATATGCTCCGCGATAGCCCAGGCGATGCTCAGTCCATCGTAGGTGCTGGTTCCTCGGCCGATCTCATCCAGAAGAATCAAGCTGCGAGAAGTTGCACTGTTCAAGATGTGAGCCGATTCGATCATCTCCACCATGAAGGTGCTCTGTCCGGCGGCCAGGTTATCCGAGGCTCCTACGCGCGTGAAAATCCGATCGACCAGTCCGATGCGGGCTTCGGTCGCCGGCACGAAGCTCCCGATCTGCGCCAACAGGACGATCAGCGCGACCTGGCGGAGGTAGGTGCTTTTCCCTGCCATGTTGGGTCCGGTGAGGATCATAAGCCGGTGGCCCTCACAGTCGAGGGTCGTGTCGTTGGGTACGAACGCCAGATCACTACTGAGCTGCTCAACGACAGGGTGGCGGCCTTCCCGAATGAGGATCGTGCTGCTCTCATCGACGAGGGGTTTGACGTAGCGATGTAACGCGGCGGTCTCGGCCAGCCCGGCCAGGGCGTCGAGCAACGCAACGGTCTGGGCCATGGCTTGAAGACGAGGCACCTCGTTTGCCAAGCGCCCGCGCAATTGTTCGAACAGCTCCTGCTCGAGCGCCAGCAGTTTAATTTCAGCGCCTGTGACACGCTCTTCCAGCTCTTTCAGGTCCGGCGTCATGAATCGTTCGGCATTAACCAGCGTCTGCTTGCGAATGTAATCAGGCGGGACTCGGGACAAGTGTGTCTTGGTAATTTCGATGTAGTAGCCGAACACCTGATTGTAGCGAACCTTCAACGAGTCGATCCCTGTTCGTTCACGTTCTTTGGCTTCCAACGAGGCGATCCAGCCCTTGCCTTCCGTGCTTGCCTTGCGCAGTTCATCGATTCCGGCATGGTACCCTTCCCGAATTGTGCCGCCGTCACGAAGGACCATCGGCGCATCCGGCTTGACGGCCTGCTCAATCGCGTGATGCACGTCGCGACAGTCGTCCCACGACTCGCGAACACCGGCCAGCAACGAGGCGTGGAAGGGCTGGAGGTGGGACCGTAATTCTGGGAGTGCGCTCACCGATTCTTTCAACGCGAGTAGTTCGCGAGGTCCTGCAACGCCGAGCGTCACACGGCTGCTCAGACGGGCGATATCTTGCACTTCACGGAGCGTAGTCCGGAGCGACACTCGTTGTTGAATCCGGTCTTTCAACTCCCCGACCGCATCGAGTCGAGCTTGAATGGCGCCGCGATCGAGGAGCGGTCTGACGAGCCAATCGCGTAACAAACGACTGCCCATGGCCGTCGTGGTGCGGTCCAAGACCCACAAGACCGTCGGCTGGTCCTGTCCCGATCGGTGCTCAGTGGCTCCCAATGGTCGTACGAGTTCGAGATTGCGAATCGTCGCACTATCCAAATGCATCGCGTCTCTGCTCCAGCGTGTTTGTAGACGGCGGAGATATGCGAGGGAGGCGGTTGGCTGGGTTTCACGAAAATATCGCAGGACCGCTCCGGCGGCTCCGATCCCTGCGGTCAGGCCGCGACAGCCGAATCCGTCGAGCGAGTGCACCGCAAACTGTGTTTGGAGTAGTTGCGCGGCATCTTTGGGATTGAAGGACGCCGAGGGTCGTGCGCAGAGACGTGGCCCACGCAGACGAGTCAGGCACGATCCGGCATTCGTAGTAGAATCGGGGTGAAGTACTTCCCTTGGTTCCAGCCGAGCCAGTTCATCCATGAGCTGGCTCTCTGCCGCTGCCCCTTGGAACTCTGTTAGCCAAAACTCCCCGGTGGAGACGTCCACACAGGCCAGTCCAATGACGGATTGACCCTTGGCAGATTGGGCCGTGGCGTCGGGGAAGGCGACGGCCGCCAAGAAATGCGATTCTCCAGGAGATAGGAATTCAATATCAATCAGCGTCCCCGGTGTATATAAGCGAACGACTTCGCGACGCACGAGACCCTTCGCGAGTTTCGGGTCTTCCATCTGCTCGCAGAGCGCTACAGTCCGCCCAGCCTTGAGAAGCTTTGCGATATATCCCTGCGCAGCATGGTAGGGCACTCCGCAGAGCGGAACTGGGTTGGTGCTGGATTTATCGCGAGAAGTTAGCGCAATGGAGAGCAACTTGGAGGCGATCTGCGCATCCGCGTAGAACATTTCGTAGAAGTCGCCGACGCGGAACAACAGAATGGCGTCAGGATAGCCGCGCTTGATTTCGCGGTATTGCCGCATTAACGGTGAGGCGTCTGCGTCACTCATCGCTTCGGTCTCGCTGTGGTTCCACGGTCAGGCCAGGGGATAGACGGCCGGTGACTTTTTCGAGCGAGTGGCGTAATCGCTCTAAGTCCACCTCAGCTTCCTGCAGCGCTTTGGTTTTTCGGCGGAGTTCGATACGGCCCCGCACCCATGGGGGAAAAAGAAGAATGCCGGCGACTAGCAGCCCCACTGCGAACCCCGCAAGGATGGGCTTATAGATAGGCGTCGAGGCTTCAAACAGTCCAAAGAAGTACCGGAGTGTGACTTCCTGTTCCTGGTTCTGAAGGAAAAAAGCCAGGGAGAGGAGCAGAAGAACTCCGACCAGAATTAGCCTAATCATGACCTCGTTGTTTTCTCCCTGGTCAATGGCCGACGTGGTGACGCTCGATGCACCTTGCTGGTCTTGCTGTACTGCATGCGTGCGAGGGCGAGGACCTCGTGAGACTTTGGACCTGTCGGGCACAACTGAATCGTCCGGCTCCGCGGGGCACGATGGTTCAGCGCAATTTCGATCCGGTCCTGCGGTAGCGCGGCAAGGCCCTTGTCGGCCCATTCTATTGCTGTCACTGTCTGGCCGGAGAAATATTCGATCAGTCCTGTCGACTCAAGCTCGCGGGGCGAGCGAATACGGAACAAATCCACGTGGGCAAGCGGCAGGCGCCCTTGATAATATTCGTGAATCACGACGAATGTCGGGCTGCTGATTGCCGTCGGCGATGCGCCCAGACCCTGCGCGATTCCGCGAACGAGCGCCGTCTTGCCGGCTCCGAGTGGCCCATAGAGCGCGATCGTTTCGCCCCCGCGAAGCGCGCGGCCGATCGCTTGGCCTAGCCGATCAGTGTGCCGGTGCGATGTGGACACCAGTTTCCACGGCAGGCTCGACGTGGCGCTATGGCGAGCGGAAGGCTGTTTCGCCTTGGCTGACCGGGTTACGTTAGGTTGCTTTAGTCCGCTGGAGCGCATAAGGAATCTGAGCGATTAGGTCGCTGGCGAGCATCCCGGGCTGCCCGAGGCGTTGGGAGGCCAAGTCGCCGGCCGATCCATGGAAATAGGTCGCGGCACAGGCGGCGTCCCATGCGGAGACCCCTTGCGCCAGTAAGCCGACGATCATGCCGGTCAAGACATCACCGGTTCCGGCCGTGGCCATGCCGGGATTACCGGTCGGGCAAATGGCAACAAGCCCATCGGGGCGAGCGATGACGGTTCGTGCGCCTTTTAAGACGACGAACACGCCGCGTTCCCGGGCGAACCGTCTGGCCGTGCCTATTCGGTCTGCGTTAACGCTCTGCGTGGTGGCATCGACTTCGAGCCTGGCCATCTCACCAGGGTGCGGGGTAAGAATGGGCGGAGTTTTACATTCGGTCAGCAACGAGGCCCTGCCAGTCAAGGCGTTAAGCGCATCGGCATCTAGGACGGAGGGCCGATTCAAATGCTTCATGAGCGACTGCACGAGTTCGACGGTTTCGTGATGTGTCGAGAGCCCAGGACCAATGGCAATCGCTGTGCGTGTCTGGATAAAGGTTAAGACGCGATCGAGTCCTGAGCGGGCCAGTGTACGCGCCTTCGTTTCCGGGAGAGGCATCGTCATCGCTTCCAGTAACTTTGCTTCCAGTATATCGTTGACGCTGCTGGGGGTGGCCACGGTTACCAGACCGGCTCCAACGCGGAGTGCCGCCTGGGCCGCCAGCGCCGCCGCGCCTGTTTTTCCCACGGACCCTGCAATAATCCCCGCATGACCAAAAGTTCCCTTATGCGCGGAGGGTGCGCGGTCCGGTAGAGACCGAAAAGCACTGTCGCTTGTCAGTAGCAGTGTCCGGCTCTCGATGGCATCCACATAGGCGGGTGGAATGCCGATATCTACGACGCGGATTGCACCGGCCTGGTCAATCCCTGCATCAACATAGAGGCCGAGTTTCGGGAGGCCACATGTGATGGTCATCGTGGCGCGTATTGCTTGCCCTAGGATGGTGCCGGTATCGGCATGGAGACCGGACGGGATATCAACCGAGATGACTGGTTTCCCGGCTCTGTTGATGAGTTCGATGGCCTCACGATAGGTTCCGGTCACTATGGAGGACAATCCAGTACCAAGGAGGGCATCGATGAGGATGTCGCTAGAGGCGAGGAGGAGCCGCACCTGGTCGGCAGACCGGAACCGAATGATCGCTGCTCGGCCTGCAACCCGAATGAGCCGACGATACATGGCCGTGGTATCGCGACTCAGGTCGGTGATCGGTGTGAGGAGCACCACGTGAATCCGAGCACGTCGGCGGTGCAGCAGTCGAGCGACAACCAATCCGTCTCCTCCGTTGTTCCCTTTTCCGCAGAGGATGGTAATGGTCTTGCCTCGTGCAGGTCCGCAGTGCTCCTCCAAATGCCTGACAATTCCCTCGCCGGCCCGTTCCATCAAGACGGTACTGGGAACATGCGCTTCGTTAATTGTGCGGCGATCGAGTGTCTGCATCTCGACTCCGGTCACGATCTTCATCGGTGGCCTTGCGTGCGGGATCGATGCCGCATGAGGAATCGGCTGAGCGCGGGGAGGAAAGAGATCTGTTGCCTACGGCGCAATGTCATGACAAGGGCGAATCGCGTTGTCCATGGAGAGGAACGCAGGGTGCCGACCTGTGCGATGGTTCAACTGAGCAACGCTTTCATCTCCCTAACGGCCTGGTCGAGGCCCACCAGAACCGCTCGGGCAATGATGCTGTGGCCGATATTGTATTCGACGATTTCCGGGATGTGAGTCAATCGCGTCACGTTGCGATAGTCCAAGCCGTGCCCGGCATTGACGCCCATTCCGAGTTTGTAGGAGAGTTTCGCCGCCTGCGTAATGGCCGCTACTTCCGCGTCGGCTTCTTTAGAGCGCCGGGCATTCGCATACCGGCCGGTATGGAGCTCGACGAAATCGGCTGAGACTCTGTGCGAAGCTTTGACCTGGGCCAAATCCGGTTCGATGAAGAGGCTGACGGGAATGCCGCCATCCTTGAGCAGAGCTACGACCTGCTGGATACGATCTCTGTGGCCGGCCACGTCAAGGCCGCCTTCAGTCGTGAGTTCCTGACGTTGTTCCGGGACGAGCGTGACCATATCTGGTTTTATGGTCAGGGCAATTTTGGCCATCGTTTCATCGGCGGCCATCTCCAGATCGAGCTTGGTGCGAATGAGTTCCCGCAAGAGACGAAGATCGCGGTCTTGAATGTGGCGCCGATCTTCTCTGAGGTGGACGACAATACCGTCAGCCCCGGCCAATTCAACCAGCACTGCGGCGGCAAGGGGGTCCGGGTCGGTTCCACTACGGGCCTGGCGCAAGGTGGCCACATGGTCGATGTTCACCCCAAGTCGTGGCACGGGTCCTCCGTTCTGGCTATGTGGGAGCAAGGAGAAACTGAGTTGCGTGATGAGTGCGAACGGCGTTGCAGTTGTAACAGAAATTGACTGGGAGGGGCAAGGACTGGGAGGGGGAGTTGGTGGCGTGTTGTCCCAGTCAGTCTGAAGAGTCGGCATACCGAACCCCACAGAATCACGACATAATTTGACTCGATGCTCCCCCGCCATTAGAATAGGCCCCCTGATGCGGTGGAGGGCGATCTCTCGATACGCCCGCGCATGTGAGGATTACTGACAGGGAACCTCATGGGATTAGGTAACGGATTTTATCGCATCAAGCGGCTACCGCCTTATGTGTTTGCCCAGGTGCAGAGTCTCAAGCTCGAGGCTCGACAAAAGGGCGAAGACATTATCGACTTCGGAATGGGAAATCCAGACCAACCGACGCCCAGCCATATCGTCGAGAAGATGATCGAGGCGGCGCGGAAGGGGAAAAATCATCGCTACTCGGCCTCGCGCGGGATTACCAAATTGCGACATGCGATCGCGGGGTGGTACAAGCGGAATTACGATGTCGATCTCGATCCTGAGACCGAGACCATCGTCACGATCGGCTCCAAAGAAGGATTGGCACATCTGGCGCTGGCCTTGATCGGGCCCGGCGACGTCGTCCTGACCCCAACGCCGACCTATCCCATTCATATGTATAGTTTTATCATTGCTGGTGGAGAAGTCCGCGGGATCGAGCTGCGTCCTGACCGTGACTTCTTCGACGACTTACAAAGGGTCTATCGCCAGACTTTTCCGAGACCCAAAATCTTGGTCATCAATTTTCCGCATAATCCGACCACTGCCGTGGCGGATCTCGTGTTTTTTAAGAAGATCGTCGCCTTTGCCAAAGAACATAATGTAATTGTCATTCATGACCTCGCCTATGCCGACCTAGTCTTTGACGGATATAAGGCGCCGAGCTTCCTGCAGGTTCCTGGGGCCAAGGATGTCGGTGTCGAGTTCTATACCCTCTCCAAGTCCTATAACATGCCTGGTTGGCGCGTAGGCTTTTGTTGTGGTAATCGAGAGGTTGTCGGAGCCTTGGCCAAAATCAAGAGCTACCTGGATTACGGAATTTTCCAGCCTCTGCAGATTGCCAGCGTCATCGCCCTCAATGGACCACAGGACTGTGTCAAAGAGACGGTGTTGCGCTACCAGAAACGTCGTGATGTGCTGGTAGGCGGAATGAACCGCATCGGCTGGCAGGTGAACAAGCCTGTAGCTACTATGTTCGTCTGGGCCAGAATTCCCCTGCCCTATCGGTCTCTGGGGTCGTTGGAGTTTTCGAAGCTCCTGCTCCGCGAGGCGAAAGTGGCCGTGTCTCCTGGGATCGGGTTCGGTGAAGGTGGGAACGAATATGTGCGTTTCGGCCTCGTCGAAAATGAACATCGCACGAGGCAAGCCATTCGAGGCATTCGCAAGACCCTGAAGCTTGAGGGATCGGAAGAATGATCTCGCGCGTGGGAGTTGGCATCATTGGGTTCGGAACGGTCGGGACGGGTGTCGCGAAGATTCTCTTAGAGAACGCCTCGTTGATCAGCCGCCGGGTTGGTGTGCCGACCGAGATCGTTCGGATTGCGGATCTCGATGTGACACGTGACCGAGGTCTTACCCTGCCGCTCGGCCTACTCACGATTGATGCGAAGCAGATTCTGACCGATCCGTCGATCGACATCGTCGTTGAGTTGATCGGAGGGTGCGATTCTGCCAAACGCATCATTCTGGAGGCCATTGCAGCGGGCAAACATGTCGTCACGGCCAATAAGGCCTTGCTCGCATTACACGGAGAAGAAATATTTGCCGCAGCTTCCCGCGCGGGCGTCGACCTGGGGTTCGAAGCGAGCGTGGGTGGGGGGATTCCCGTCATCCAGGCATTGAGGGAAGGGCTGGCGGCCAACACCATCCAATCCATTTATGGGATCATCAACGGGACGGCCAATTACATTCTCTCGCGCATGACCCAAGAAGGCCAGAGTTTTGAGACGGTACTCGACGAAGCGAAGCAGGCCGGTTATGCCGAAGCGGATCCGACATTCGATGTGGCCGGTATTGATTCGGCGCACAAGCTGGCGATCCTGGTGGCGCTTGCCTATGGAACGCCGGTCAATGTCAAAGATGTATACACCGAGGGGATCACCCACATTACGCCGCTCGATATCGCGTATGCCAAAGAGTTCGGTTGTACGATCAAGCTGTTGGGCATTGCCAAGCTGGTCGGCAACGAAGTCGAAGCCCGAGTGCATCCCACGATGCTGCCTTCCTCATCTCCAATCGCCCAAGTCGAAGGAGTCTATAACGCGATTCAGCTTGTCGGCGATGCCGTAGGCGACGTGGTGCTCTATGGCCGGGGTGCGGGGTCTATGCCGACCGGCAGTGCAGTGGTCGGTGATCTCATCGGCATCGCGCGCAATCTGTTGAAAGGAGCGGTTGGGCGAGTGCCACCCACCTCGTTCCAGCAGGACCAGCGTCGTCCGCTTCGGATGCGGACGATGGAAGAAATCAGCTCGCTCTATTACCTCCGCTTTATGGTGTTGGACCGCCCCGGCGTCTTGTCGCAAATCGCAGGGGAGCTGGGCCGGTGCGGTATCAGTATCTCATCCGTCCTCCAACAGGGACGGCGCGAAGGGCAAACGGTTCCGGTCGTGATCAAGACCCACACCGCTACGGAGCGTGATGTCCAAACGGCACTGCGAGTGATCAATCGCATGGCCTTCATCTCCGAGCCCACCACCTTGATCCGTGTCGAGGGCAAGGACGAGTAATGCGATGAATCGCTGGGGTGGTGTGATCGAAGAATATCGGAAGTTTCTGCCGGTAACCGACCGTACCCCGGTGGTGACGCTCAGTGAAGGCAACACTCCGCTCATTAGAGCGACGCGGCTGGCCAAGCAGATCGCTCCTGGCATTGATCTCTATCTCAAATTCGAAGGCATGAATCCGACGGGATCCTTCAAAGATCGCGGCATGACGATGGCCATCTCAAAGGCCGTTGAGTCCGGCGCCAAGGCGGTGATCTGTGCCTCCACGGGGAATACTTCTGCCTCCGCCGCAGCCTATGGTGCGCGGGCGGGACTGGCAGTCTATGTGTTGATTCCTGCAGGGAAGATTGCGATGGGTAAACTGTCTCAGGCCATGATGCATCAAGCCACAGTCATCCAGATTGAAGGAAACTTCGACCAGGCCTTGACCATCGTCAAAGAATTGTCGGCGACCTACCACATCGAGCTGGTCAACTCGATCAATCCCTACCGGATCGAGGGGCAGAAAACTGCTGCGATGGAGGTCTGTGATCAGCTCGGCGATGCCCCGACTGTTCATGTGTTGCCGGTTGGGAATGCCGGCAACATTACCGCCTATTGGAAGGGGTACCAGGAATACTGTGCGGCCAATCAATCCACGAGACTGCCTCGCATGCTAGGGTTTCAAGCGGCCGGTGCCGCGCCCATTGTGCTTGGCCGCATCGTGGAGAATCCGCAGACGGTGGCCTCGGCAATCCGGATCGGCAATCCGGCCAGCTGGGAAGCGGCCTTGAATGCCGTAAAGGAATCCAAGGGGGCGATCGATTCGGTGACGGATGAAGAGATTCTGCAGGCCTATAGGGCGGTGGCGGCGACGGAGGGGATTTTCTGCGAGCCGGCGTCCGCCGCATCGGTTGCCGGTGTGATGAAGTTGAGCAAGCAGGGCGGATTGCATGAAGGCGAGCTAATGGTCTGCACCTTGACCGGCCATGGATTGAAAGATGCCGATACGGCCATCAGCGTATCGGCCCAACCGAAAACCGTTAGAGCGACGCGAGAGGATGTCGCTCGTCTTTTAAGAGTGTAGACACAATGCGAGCAGGGCTCCTATGAAACACGTGATTCTCCATGCCGATGGGATGGCTGACCATCCTCGGAAGGAATTGGGCGGACGGACTCCTCTTCAAGCGGCTTCGACCCCTCACCTGGATCGTCTCGCGCAAGGTGGGGAGCTTGGGCTCCTAGCCTCGGCGTCTGAGAACGTGCGACAGGGGAACGGTCTGATGGGAACCGCCATTCTCGGATATGATCCCAAGAAATATTACCAGGGGCCTGGTCCGCTCGAAGCGGCCAGTCTGGGTGTCGCCATCGGCGAGCATGATGTGGTCTATCGCTGTACGATGGTCACGCTGCGGGCGGACGCCCAGTCTGAGAGTAAAGGCGGGTTGAACGAGATCAAGAAACTCGGACCGCACGTGGTGATGGATGATGCGACTGCAGGCCTGATTTCGACAGAAGAAGCCCGCGAATTGATCGAGGCAATCAATGAGCAGCTCGGGTCTGAAATGATTCAGTTCTACCCCGGGTTAGGCCACCGTCACCTCATGGTGTGGGTCAACGGGAAGTCGCGAGCGGTTTGTACAGACCCACAGTTATTGGTTGGTCGACCGATCGCCGATGCATTGCCGACGGGAGACGGATCCGACATTCTCAGGAAACTCATGGACGCCTCGTTTCAGATATTGCGTGATCATCCCCTCAACGATGAACGTCGGGAGGCGGGGCAGAAGCCGGCCAATTGTCTCTGGCTCTGGGGTCAAGGCCGGGCCATTCTCTGGCCAAGCCTCTCTGAGCGATTGAAGATGTCCGGTGTGGTAATTTCACTGAGCGATGTCCATCGCGGGCTCGGTATCATGGCCGGGCTCGAAGCCGTGGATGGCGCAAGATTAGCCGGCGCGGATCTTCGTACTCAAGCGGCGGTTGCCCTGGAGGAACTGAAGAAAAATGATTTTGCATATGTGCATGTGGAGTTACCGGATGAGGTCGTCTACGGATCGGATGTCGCGGCCAAGGTGAAGAGTATCGAAGCGGTCGATCACGAGCTGGTAGGGCCACTGCTCGAAGGACTGGCCAAATTGGGTTCTCATCGCATCGTGGCCGTCTGCGACTCGGGCAACGTGCATCATGGCCAGGTGGCGGAAGGTCCAGGGTTCTTCGCCTATCGTGACAGTGCGGCAGTCCCCTCTGCCGCGACCGGACGGAGATTTACCGAGGCTGATGCGCGAGCCTCGACCGTGCCTCCTCGTGATGCGACGAAGTTCGTCGTGCGACTGTTCGCAAAAGGATCTTGACGGTCGTGACGCTGATTGTCCAGAAATATGGGGGAACGTCCGTGGGCACGATCGAGCGGATCCACTGCGTAGCCGACCGCGTCGAGAAAGCTCACAAGGATGGCCATCGTGTCGTGGTTGTCCTGTCCGCGATGAGCGGAGAAACGGATCGCTTGATTCGGTTGGCGCATGAAATCACACCGCTGCCGGACGATCGCGAACTCGATATGCTCCTGTCGACCGGAGAGCGGGTGACCATCGCCTTGTTGGCGATGGCCTTGCGGGCCCGTGGACTCGATGCCCAATCCTTTACGGGACGCCAAGTCGGGATCATGACCGACAGTGCCCATACGAAAGCGCGTATTACCCGGGTGAGTGCCGATCGAATCCGCGAGGCGCTGCTCAAGGAAATCATTCCAGTGGTCGCCGGTTTTCAAGGGATCAACGAGCAGTCGGATGTCACGACGTTGGGGCGCGGAGGCTCCGATCTCACAGCAGTCGCATTGGCGGCGGCGCTGAAGGCCGATCGGTGCATCATTTTTACCGACGTCGACGGCGTGTACACGTCGGACCCCAACATTGTGCCGGCGGCTCGACGAATCGACAAGATTTCCTATGAGGAAATGCTGGAAATGGCCAGTCTGGGTGCCAAAGTGCTGCAGAGCCGCTCCGTCGAATTTGCCGCGAAGTTCAATGTACCGGTAGAGGTGAACTCCAGCTTCAAAGAAGGAAAGGGGACGCTTGTGACACGTGAAGATGAGGATATGGAAGCGGTTGCGGTGTCGGGAGTCACCGGCGATCGGAATCAGGCCAAAATCACAATTGTGGGCGTGCCGGACAAACCAGGTATAGCATCCAAACTGTTCGGGCCGGTAGCCAAGGCCAACATTAACGTCGACATGATCATCCAGAACATGAGTCAGTCGGGCATGACGGATATCTCCTTCACGATTCCACGGGCGGACATCAAGAAAGCCCTGCCGCTGATTCAGGACGTGGCGAAAATCATCGCCGCCAAATCGGTTGCTGTGACCAAGGCGATCGCCAAGGTCTCGCTGGTCGGCGTGGGGATGCGTTCCCATTCAGGAGTCGCCGCCAAAATGTTCGAAGTCTTGTCGCAAGAAGGCGTGAACATCCTCATGATCAGCACGTCGGAGATCAAGATCTCTTGTGTCATCGATGAAAAGTATGCCGAGCTCGCGATGCGCTCGCTCCATACCGCGTTCGGGTTGGATCAGTCACCGGCAAGGGACCGAATCATGAGGTAGCGGATTTCGGCGACGTGAGTCTCGACAGGGTTGCCCTGTTCCTGGTAGCGTTTCCTGTATGGCTCGAAAATCTTCACAAGCACGATCCTCGCAAGACAAGCATGTCAGCTCGGCGTCGTCCGGCGCACCTCCGCCTGCCGCCAGGCCAGTACCGCTGGAAATCTATGACACGACCTTACGAGACGGGGCTCAGGCCGAGGATGTCACCTTTTCGGCCGAAGACAAGGTTCGGGTTGCCCAACAGTTGGATGGGCTGGGCGTGCAGTTCATTGAAGGCGGGTGGCCCGGGGCGAATCCCAAAGACATCGAGTTCTTTCGGATGATCAAGACCATTCCGTTGCAGACGGCGACGGTGGTGTCGTTCGGGTCGACAAGAAAATCGAGCAACGCGGTACAGAAGGATCCCAATATCCTGGCGTTGCTGGACGCAGACACCACGATCATCACGCTCTTTGGAAAAACCTGGTCGCTGCACGTCACTGATGCGCTCGGAATTTCCCTTGTGAAGAATCTCGAACTCATCAGCGATTCCGTAGCCCATCTCCGGTCGAAAGGTCGGAGGGTGTTCTACGATGCGGAACATTTCTTTGATGGATACAAGACCAATCAGGATTATGCGCTGGAGACCATTCGTCAAGCCGTCGCGGCCGGGGCCGAGCGGATAATCCTCTGCGACACCAACGGCGGATCGATGCCCTGGGAGATCAAAGAGATCTGCCAGGTCGTTCGTCGGGAGTGTGCGGTGCCCTTGGGGATTCACGCCCACAACGATTGCGAAATGGCCGTCGCGAATTCGCTGGTGGCGATCGAAACCGGCGTGGTGCAAGTGCAAGGGACGATTAACGGGATCGGCGAGCGGTGCGGCAATGCTAATCTCTGTTCCATTATTCCCAATCTTGAACTGAAGATGAAACGTCCGATGTTGAGAGACCGTTTGAGCCATCTCAAGCGGGTCTCGGGATTCGTGACCGAAATCGCGAATCTCATGCCCAATAAGCACCAGCCCTATGTGGGAGATTCGGCGTTTGCCCATAAGGGCGGAGTCCATATCCATGCGGTGCTCAAGAATCCTGCGACCTATGAACATGTGATCCCGGGGTTGGTTGGCAACCGCCAGCGTGTACTGGTATCGGACTCGGCAGGTCGCAGCGGGTTACTGGAGAAGGTCGAAGCCTACGGGATCAAATTGGACAAGGGCCACGCCAAGTTGCAGGAACTGATCGATACCTTGAAGGAGCGTGAAAGTGAGGGCTACCAGTTTGAAGCGGCAGAAGGCTCCTTCGAGTTGCTCATGCGGAAAGCGATGGGGACGCACAGGCCATCCTTCCAACTCCTGGGTTTTCGGGTAATTGTCGAAAAAAAACAAGACCATGGCACCTCGTTGTCGGAGGCCACAGTAATGGTGAAGGTCGGAGAAGTGGTGGAACATGCGGCAGCAGTCGGAGCCGGTCCGGTCAATGCGCTCGATCATGCGTTGCGGAAAGCGTTGGAAAGGTTCTATCCCCAGCTACGAGAAGTCAAACTGCTCGACTACAAAGTGCGAGTGCTATCGGCCAATCGTGGGACGGAGTCCAAGGTCAGGGTGTTGATCGAATCAGGCGATCATAAGGATAAATGGGGCACAGTCGGCGTGTCTGAGAACATCATGGAAGCGAGCTGGCAAGCGCTGGCGGACAGCATCGAATACAAGTTGCTTGCCAAAAATGAATGAGTAGGATATCGGATCCGGCATCTTTCTTCTTGACAGGTCTTATAACCTCACGTAACTTATAGCGAAACTGTTGATCGTTCGTAGTAAGTTCACAGGCGATCATTCGAGAAGTTTGCGCGGGTGTCGGAGGGGAAAGCATGAGAAAGGCAGATATCGCGAACGAAATCTACAAACAGGTCGGTATTTCAAAAAATGAAGCCGCAGATATCGTCGAACTCGTGCTGAATATGTTGAAAGCGGTGTTGCATAAGGGAGAGTCGGTCAAGATTGCCGGATTTGGAAACTTTGTGGTACGCAGTAAAGGGGCACGGAAGGGCCGGAACCCTCGGACCGGCGAAGAAATAGGAATCACGCCTCGTCGTGTGGTGACCTTTCGTCCCAGTCAAGTGTTTAAGAAATACGTCAATAGCTAGTCAAGCCTCGGCAAACCAGCTCTCAGAGCCACTTCTAGACGCTCCTGAGCCGCTGCCAAAGCCACTTCGAGACCTCTCACCATCTCAGCTAGAGTCACTTTCCCATCTGGTACACTCCCTAGTGATGGCCGAACTCAATAAGAAAGAGCGCACCTACAAGCGAGCCGACGAGCTGCGCCCGCGCAATGACCAGCAGTTTCCATTCGCTGCAGGCCCATCTGTTGGTGCCTGCATTGACGCCTACCACGCAGAACACGTCCACAGACGGAAGGCTTCAACCTACTATGTAACGGAGACCTTGAACCAGTTCATGGCCTCGAATGACATTGAAGAGAACTTTCCTATTGCCTGCTTGGAGAAGTGGCACTGCAAGAATTATAAGGCGCACCTTCTGAACGGCACGCTCAGGCGTCGGAGGAAGCCTGGACCTGTCACCATCGCCCGCAAGCTGTCTTGCTTACATCACTTCGTCAAGTGGTGTGTCAATAACGATCATCTGGAACACGACATTATGGCGGGTGTGATCCTACCGCCTCGATTGGTCGCTTCCGCCAAGACCCTGAAGGAAGGCTACACGGACACAGAGCTTGAGAAGATCGCCAACAACCTTCACTCGTTCAAACTACTTGGTGAGACTGTGAAGCTAGAGTTCCGTTGGCTCATACTTCTGCTCATGCACACTGGTTGCCGTGTGACAGAAGTACTACAGCTACTCACCACAGACGTTCGACAGGAAGAGGGAATCTGGTTCCTCGACATCGTAGGTACAGGTGAAGGTAGACAGTTGAAGAACAGAGCCAGCATCCGGCAAGTCCCGATTCACTCTAACCTTCTCAAGGCGGGCTTCCTTGACTGGTACAAGACGGTGAAGGACAAGCGGATGTTCCCTGTGCTGTTTCCGTATGGTGCTGTCAAGGCATCATTGACGTTCACTCGCCTTCTCAAGAAGTTGAAGCTGAAGCGTCCAGCCGTCACGCTCCATAGTTTGCGCCATACTATGACGATCAAGTTGGAACGCGCACGAGTTCACTATTCGATTATGCGACGGCTCTTGGGACACACTGTGGGTAAGGACGTGGAAAGCCGAGTCTACCTTGGCTCCCTTCAGTACTCTATTACTGAGTTGAGTGCGGAGCTTGAGAAGGTGAGCTTTCCTGTGGCTTGACTCTGAGTCTTGACAGAGTAAAGTTATTCGCGCTAGCATTGAGACGCTACGGGCGCACCAGCTTCTTTTGGTGGAACGGCAGGGGAGGAACTCGCTCTATCCGCCTCTCATGCCGTTTTACATGTCTATCTTCTAGCCTAGCTCAAATGGTCACTGCTTACGGGTTCCAGGTCGAGGCCGGACTTATTTCTTGGGTTCGTCTGTTGGCTTCGGCGGTGCTGGCTGAACCCTGAAACCTTTAAGGTTCTGCAACTGGGCAACGGTGATCGAATGGGAAATGCTCGCACTGGTCGTTGCGACTCCTAGAACGTAGCGTCCTTCCAGGGTGACGTGATTGCTCTTATTCAGACTAGGGACGTGTGGCTTGACCTCCTGCGGTCGTGCCTGTACTGGCGGTGTTGTTGGAGCGACACCACCACCGAACAACATCACCAGACTTGGGCAGACATGAAGGAGGTACGCCTTCCACACCTTGCGACTCAAGAACCGTAGATCAATCTTCCAGCCTAGATGTTCTTCTATCCATCGCGTAGGTTTCATGATGCTCATGGGATAGTTTTGACACATTGATCTCGTGTCTGTCTCAATCTCAATACAAGCTGCTGGTCTTCCTTCTTTAGGTTGTTGAATCCCAGCTCTTCCTTTGTCTTTGTGGCCGCAAGGATATAGCTTTCAAAGGATGCTGAAGCAGGTCGGTTGTCTCTGATACAGCGGCAAAAAGTAGTATGCCCAAATGCGGAGAGGCATTTGTGCTCAAACGTGCGGCTGATCCGATCAATCAGGACACTTAGTTCTTCTGCTGTCCCTTTGAGATTCTCAAACTGATTCAGTGTTTCCAATTCCTCTATGGACAACTGTTGCTCGGTTGCTGCCTTCGCCTCGACTTGTGATCCAGTGAAATAGAAGATTGAGCAAAGGAGAGCTACAGCTAATCGCAACGACATGGGCGCACTCTGCATCTGCACGGCCAATCTTGTCAAGATTTCTGAAAGACGGCATTACTGAGGTTGACACCTTTCGGAAGGTGGTGGTATGGATGCCGCTCAGAGTACCAAGAACGCAGGATTTCCTAGCATCAGAGGGGGTCTTATGAAACGTCAATCCAATCAGAAGACCGCAGGGAGCGACCAGGCCGACCTGGTACGATCTGAGCGCAGAGAGGCATACCTCAAGAAGTTCAAAGACCCGCGCTGGCAGAAGATGAGACTGGAAGTCATGAGCCGTGATGAATTCGCTTGCCAGATATGTTTCGACTCCGAGTCCACGCTCAACGTTCACCACCGGTACTATCTGGCAAACAAAGACCCTTGGGAATATCCGTTGGAAGCGTTGGTGACACTATGCGAAACGTGTCATGAATCAGAAACCGATAACCGATCAGAAGATGAACGGGCCGTGATCCTCGCATTACGGAAGCATTTTTTCTCCGCACAGATAATTAATCTGGCTTTATCCTTTGAGCGTATGGAACTGACTCACATACCGGAAGTCGTGGCGGACGCGATTGGATGGGCCGTAGAGACACCCGAAATCCAGCGAGAACTTGTGGAGAGAAACTTTGCCGACATGATGGCAAGACGAGCAGCCAGAGAAGCCGCCAAAGCCTCCAGCAGTTGACGCGCTGCATCCGACAGTTACAACGATTCCAGTCGGACACTTGTACCTTAGTTCGCACCCCTTCTAGAATGGGCCTCCCTGGTGAGGCCTCATGTCAGAAACTTCATCGAATAAACCAACCCACCCAAAGACAGTCTTCATTGTCGGCGCAGGTGCAAGCAAAGAAGTAGGCCTGCCAATCGGCTCCGAACTGAAGAAGTCTATAGCTAGAGTTCTTGACATTCGATTCAAATTCGCCGGTGGAATGGTTAGCGGTGACGACCGCATTGCTGAAGCCCTTCGCATAGAAGCCGGAAGGAGTGACCCACCCTCTCGCGACATTAACCCCCTTATACACGCGGGTTGGCGTATACGCGATGCAATGCCCCAGGCGATCTCTATCGACGACTTTATAGATTCGCAAAGCGGAGACAAACAGGTTGAGCTATGCGGAAAACTTGCCATCGTTCGGACAATCCTTGAGGCAGAGGCCGAGAGCAAGCTGTTTGTCAAATTTCTAGGAAACCATCGACTAGAATTTGATGGTCTTGAGGACACCTGGTTCTATCGTTTCGTGCAGATGCTAATTACGAGCTGCAGTGTTTCCAATCTCGCAATACGGCTGAAGTCTGTTGCTTTCGTCATTTTTAACTATGATCGATGCGTCGAGCATTACCTCTATAATGCAATTCAAAGGTATTACTCCGTGAGCGCAGAAGATGCGGCCAATGTACTCAAGTGTCTTGAAATCTATCACCCCTATGGCACCATTGGCTCGCTTTCTTGGCTTAGTACTCAAAATACAATAGAGTTTGGTGCTACCCCGCATGCGAGGCAGCTGCTAGGGCTGGCCAGCTCAATAAAGACGTTTTCAGAAGTCACCGACGAATCGTCGGGCGATGTGAACTCCATCCGGTCAATCATGGAAACGTCACATAAACTTATCTTCCTTGGGTTCGCATTCCACAGGATGAATATTCAACTCCTGTTACCAAAGGCCATATCTGGGGAACGGCGAATATTCGCCACCGGGCTTGGTATGTCTAGGAGCAATACAGACTTCATCTCTGCGGACTTGGCAAGCCGACTATCAATTTCCGAGGGCGATATTCAAATCCGAGATATTACCTGTAGTCGACTGATTCAAGAGTACTGGCAGAACCTGTCTTTCGTTAACGCTGCCTGAGGGACTGTGGATATTGCTAAGCTAATCTTAGAGTATCTGACACTGGCTCTCTCTTGGCCTGTCGTCCTTGGTGCGTTGGTGTTGTACTTCTTGAAACGGCACGGGCCAGCCGTGAACAACATTCTTATACGAGTAAATAGTCTATCGTTCCCTGGTGGAGTGACAGTAGGGACAGCACCATACCCCGCAGATCCAACGGTAACTACTCCACCTAAACCAGACTCCGGGGTACGATTGAGCCCAAGGGAAGCAGACCCCTTAGAACAACTTGGAAAGGATTTCTCTGGTTTCCTCTGGCAGGGAATCGCACTCAATCGCGTCGCCATAGGTCTTGAAATTGATAGACTATGGGCTCAACTGATGGGCGGTGCTTTCCCTCTCACCATTCTTCCAGGTTCTGAGGCAAAGACTCAGTCTGACAAGGTGAAAGCCATGAAGGACATCTACAAGATTGACGAGCGAGCCATAAAGGATTTTGACTTTCTTGAAGGCTTGACCAAGGACACACCTAGATCAGTTTTAGTCCTGGCTTATAACAAGGCTCATTCCCTCAAGTCGTACCTTTCCAACATTGCACCGAAGTTCTGGAAGACTTAAAGTCTACTGGAGACCTTCTGGCCGGTTTCCGGCAAGCCATCTAGCAGGCTCGCCGGATGTCAGTTCTCAAGCCCTCTTGTACACCAAGCTCCGGCCTTGTCTAGACCAGCCTTCAGACCGCTTCAAGACACTCTCCAAAGCCTTGGTGAAGGTTTCCTTGTTACACTTCAATACGTTAGCCGCTTTCCAGTCACGTTTCAGGGTTGTGATGGATGTTCTGAAACTGTCTGGGGTTTCTGGTCTATGACTAGAGATACCAGCTAGTTTCTGAATGAGCCAACTTTCCAGCGCCTCGCACTTCTTTGTGGTCTGTTCAGACTTCCTCAAAGGCAACTCTGGAGTGACCATTCCTGGCATGACTTTCCTGAGCAAAGGCATGAGCTTGGCCCTCTGAGTGTCAGTCAGGAAGCTATAGGCAGTCATTCTAGAGGGCCTGCCATCGGGCATGTTCACTCTCATCGACCCTCTACCGGCCCCTTGGTGAAACCTGTAGGCCACTTCTGAAGCCTCTACATCCTCTATCAGGGTGTCATCTAGGTGGATGGTCATGCTACGTTTCTGGCCTAGCATCTGGCCTACAAGTGCAACCTTGTTCGGCCAAGGTGTGCCTACGAAGATTACATGCTGGCAGTGTCTATAGTTATTACTGGAGGTCTCCCTTCCAAATGTCTCAATGCACAGTGAAGGGCTAGCTAGATCGTAGCCTTGTTTCACCAGCTCACCTTGAAGTGTCTTGAGAAGGTCAACCTCTTTTGGGTGTGTCGTCTGTTTCTTGAACACGTAGAACAGTACGGAGTCTTGTGCTGGAATGGTCTTGAGAAGTCCAACCGCATCCTTGATCTTCAAGTTCTGTTTGTCATTCTTGAAAGAGTGTCTGCCACCACCAGCTCTGTAGCAGTGCCATGTCACGTTACTGTAGTTGAACAGTGCCGCTAGGTTTCTGATACCGGCCTGCTTCACAAGCGGAAGATACTCAGCCATCGTGATCACCTTGGAGTCCATCTCTGCCAGGAGTCTAATAGGTGAGCTGGCATCGAGGATCACCATGTTCTGAATGTCATCCGGTACTGTCACCGTGAATGAAAGGATCGAGTTGTCTAGGTTCGTTGCCACGAGGCGTACCTGTGTCCCGCAGAGTGACAGGAACTTCAGCAGGCCATCACTCCAAGTATGCTCTGCGAGGGTCTTGATGTCTTCGGAGAACTTGTCTGTGTCCAGCGCATCGAGATAGAAGTTCACGTAACACAGTTCACTGGGAACCGGTGTGCCCTCTGGATGCGTACTCAAGAATACTTCGATGTCACGATGCAGGGCCTTCTGCTCCATCTCGAAGCTGCCGACGAGATACTGGAGTGTCTTGTAGAAATCCTTGGACACCTTGAGCTGTTGGCGTTGGAGTCTACCAGTGAGAATGTCGAGACCATTACTGACTTCCTCTATGGGAGTCATCACGCTTTTGGAACTGATCAGGCTCTCATCGTAGATCAGTAAGGATCGCTTTGCCCCTCGATAGGTCCAGTACCGCTGAAGCTCTGCGTTGCCCATGTGGACACGCGCATGAGTCACCAACAGAATCGGATACTCTTCGCCGTTGACTACACTGCGCCCTGCCACCATGTCGGCAAGATCCTTACTGACCATCGTGCCGATTAGATGTTGAGGAACGTGTAGGGTCTTCACTAAGAAATCGTTGATGTCGTTCAAGCCTGAGAGTTGTCCGCAGGCAATCACGAAGCTATACCCTTCCTTGATTGCTTCGGCCACAAAGAGGCTGGCGCTGGTAGTCTTCCCGCAGCCGACCGGCAAAGCCCATGCGTACCGGCCTGTTATGGTCTTGTGAGTGAGCTGGCTGAAGTTGTCCATGAGCGCGTAGAGTGCCTTCAGTTGTGCCTCAGTGGGATTCGTCTTAGCCGTGTTGACCAAGAAATGCCGGAGCTTGTTAAAGGCTCGTGCTGCAAGGCCTGTTGTCGTAGTGGTTCCTGCTGGCCGTTCCATTACTGTGTTCATGTTGTCCTTTTCTTTCGTTCTACGGAAAGGTGAAGCAGTGGGTAGAAACATGGGGAGGTACCATGCCTTCATACCTCACGATATGAAGCCACTGCTTCTGTTGGGTTGACTACTTTGTGATTGTCACTGCCCGATCTGTCTGAGTCTGGAGTTTCTTTTTTGCGCGCTGCTTCCCCCTCTTTACCTCATGCGCCGCAACTTTCTGCTCCCTCACAATGCGCTGGCGCTCGGCAATAGATTCAGCTCGTTGCTTGGCTTTGAGGATAGCCAGTTGTGCTTCGTCTGACTGGGGCGCTGGCCAATACGTTATCGCTTCACGACAGGCTTGCTGCGCCTCGACAAGCTGCGCAGTGACCTCGATTCCAAGGAGCGCAATCGCTTGTACGATCATCACGTCTGCATTTTTCACGAGGTCGAGTGCTGATGCTGCGGCTGTGGTGGTCATGCCTTTATCTCCGTAGTCCTCGTGGACGAGTCAATAGGTCGCTCAACGAGAGCACAGTGGCTCGCGTCAATCACACAGGTTCGCCGTGGATCAACTAAACTTTGTAAGAGAGTTGCGCCGATGAGTGTTGGCATTCTGGTTTGTACCACTCACCCTCGAATCATGTTTCCTGACACGAGGGCAAGTACAATGTCTCCGTCCTTCAGTTCAGTGTTCTCAAAATCCCTGACCACTCCGTCTTGTGACATGTCTTGAAATCCTCTCCTAGTTGAACTGTCTTTGAGTGTCTGTGTGAGAAGTCTGCCCTGTACTTGTTAGTGACTGACAGCATTCGTAACCTAAGATTTGCGACTGCTGCGTCCAAGCACAGGGCTTCCTCCATCTTCCTGGCCTCCACTCCTCGCGCAGGCGTGCAATTAAGTTTGTCAGTATCCAGTTGTCTCGCTGTCAACATCCACGGTCGGTCGCAACCGACCTGCAGATGGCTTGACGCAAGGCTGGATGCAACTTTCTGAACGTGTGTGTGGGAGTGGAAGAGGAAGAACTCAGTTTGACTTGCGAACTGTCTTGGTCTTCGCTCGCTTCGTGAGCACATCTCCGTTTGCTAAATACTCATCCTCGGCGGGGAGCTGACTCACCAGTGTTCTTTTGCTTCCAGGTTTATTGAAGCATCGTGACTCTTTCACGTACTGCCTTACACCTTCCCCACTCTCATACTTGAGCTTGTTGATGCCCTTCTGGAGGTCTGGATCATTAACGGTACAGTTAACCACTGAGGATCTAAAATTTCTGCTCACGATTACTCACCTTCCAACGTGATTATAGAATCCCCAGTCTCAGCCAGGATTCTTTGATTGTGTGCTTCCTCCGATTCCCTTTGCGCCTCAGTGTCTTCCGTGGAATGCGTCCATTGTAGGACTTCTCCTCTTGTAGCTAACGACTTCAAATGATTCTCGAATGGTTTAGCTGGCTCTGTCCGCTCTTGGATCTCGCTAAACGCTTCTCTCTGTTCCGGTGTAGGGTTCATTATCATCTGTGCCATTAAAAATTTTCCCACCAAGTCGCCCCCGCCGAACTTGTCGATGTACCGTTCATGCTGTTGCATCACAGCGTCTTGACGCATGCCTTCAAGCATCTCCTCATTCGTCGGAATGACATCTCTGTAAGCCAGTCCGTTGTCTGCTAGGAGTGCCGGACTGTTCGCGGCCATGTCTTTGACCGTCTCACGAAATGCTGCGCTGGTTTCGTAGAGGGAGCGTCCCTTTTCATCGCGCATGGACATCATTTCCTGCATATCATCCATGTCGTCGAAGCTGGTTACAGGTTCCATCTTCCCTGTTGCATCGTTTAGCCGTTCCATCTTGAAACGCTTAGTCCCTGCTTGATCTCTGTCCGCCTGTCCGCCCATAATCTGAATTCTGTCTGCCATGTTACTGTCCCCTTTCATCTGATTGTTGTTCTTGTGCTGGAACTGGCATACCTGGAATGCGTAAACCTGCTGTAGCCCCAAGGTCTATCTTGACTACTTGCCTTGGCTCCTGCTTTGGCTGTGGAGCCTGCTTGTGATAGGTGCCGCTGATTTGGAACTTCCCCATACTTTATTTTCCTCCCGTTGCTAAAGGTGACTCTGGCTGAACGTATAACGTGCTCGCCTTGATGAGAACCGGCCATACGAAGCCCTCAAGCTGCTCCATGAGGTCGCTGCGCTTGCTGTACCGCTTGGCCGATTCGGATAGCTTCTCACCGGACATCTTCTCAACCTCTCCGATCAAGGCTGTGTCCGATAGACTAGATATCCACTGCTTCAAGTGCTCTTGTAGTAGCTGCGTGCGGAGGCATTGCAGATGGATTGCCTTTGCCGATGCCTTCAAGTCCTTCATCGTCGGAATGGACTTCAGCCGGTCAGCATCGCTCAACGTCATGCCGTAGTCGTGCCAATGGCTCACGTTAATCTGTGGATCATCTTCAGACCATCGAAAAGGAGAAGGCTCTGCGCCGATCTCATCGAAGCTCACTTGTACTTGCTGTTCAGACATCCTCAGTATGTCGTCCAGTGAGGGAAACGGATACCCTGCTGGCGCTGCTTCGTCTTTCTGTTTGGCAGATGGTCTGCCCTTCTTTCGCTTCAACTTCTGGTCGCTCGAAGCCAACCTCTGATCTTGTTGGATATCACTCATCGAGGTAACTCTTCCCTTGTTGTCGGTCCTCTAGCATTTCCTTGACTGCGGTATGATGCACGCCTAGTTGCATTTCTCCATCGCGTCGGCTCCTAGCAAAGTCGAACACCTTACCGCACACGCAGCCATATGAACGTCCGTACTGCATCAGTAGGTGGGCCTTCTTAATATCGCTCATCATGTTCTCAGGCTTCGGCGCTTGCTCCCAGTCTTCGCCTCCACTCTTGCGTAGGCTCATGCTGTGCCTGCTGTAGGTGAAAGGATCAAGGTGACGCTGTTCGTGAACTGTTGGAATGTCTGCGCTGGTGCGTCATCCCATCCCTCTTGTTTGCTATCGCAGCGGATGCCACAGACACGCCACTCTCCAGGCTGTGACAAGTCCCGCTTACAGAATGGACAGATCAAGTCATTCGGCTTTGGCGTTGTGCGGGTAGTGACTCTTGGTCGCGCTACGAATGGGTTCTGGTTCTGGTTGGACATCGGGTCTACCCTCCTTCTTTTCCTCTTCGGTTAATGGATTGGTCACTGTCACGGAGTAGGCTAGCTTCGACTGACTTACCCTGGAGCGAGAGTTGCCTTTGACGTTATTATTTGCTGCGCGTTCAGCATCACGCCAAGCCTTGAACTCTCGCTGCCAGTGCTTCTGATACTCAGGATGCTGGAGCCGCCACTGTCTCAGAGACTCGCGCTGCGATTCGTTCATCTCGTTCCTGGCGCTCCTGTTTGCGTCGGACCACTGCCGCTAGCTGGTTCGCCGTCAGCGGTGCCGCCTTGATCAAGCCGTGGTTGATGTCATGATCTCTGGTCAGTTCGTGGGCCTTGGCGTCTGCGTCTGGCGTGTGACTGAACCAGAAGGGATATGTCGCACAGATGGTGAACAGTCGGTTTTCGATGCTCTGCAAGATTTCGTCGTCTGTTGGTGCGTCCCCTTCTCGATCTGTGAACACGGTAGCCAAGAACTCCGGTGTCTGCTTGGCACGTTCGAATAGCTGGTTGCGGAGTCCTTCGAACTGTTTGGGGAATGTACTGACTCTGATTGCTGGTCCTTGTCCGAGTCCACGAGGACTCTGAAGGGTGTTGGCGAATCGACTCAGGAGCCGCCGACCTTGGGAACGAAGGTGAGTGGCTTTCCTAGCACTCTTCATCTGTCGCGGAGTGAGGGTATGGCTGGACAAACGCATGGAATAGATCCTTATAGATCAATAGGTTGTGAGATATGGGAATCGTAAAATCGCAGGAAGTGAGGAAACGTACACCTGGCCGATAAAGTGCCACTTCCAGCCCTCTTCTGGAAGTACCCTTTACAGACCCAGTGATCGAGCAATGGCTGGTGCGTTCTTGATCGTGAGCGTATGCAACGTCACGTCATGCAGCCGCTTCCGCAACTTGTTAGCGAGCTTCCTGTAGTTGGCCACAGTTTGAATGCTGGTCCCTGTGAACTTCGCTATCCGCCTACAACTTAACCAGGACACTGACGCGGCTAGATGAAACGTGAGCTGAAGAGCATTAGGAGATACGTTGCACCGCATTATGATTTACCTGCTTTCTTGTTCACTGCATCCAGATCCATACCGAGCTTCCCCAACTGGCCAACCGTTGAGAACACAGGACCAAAGTAATCGACTGGTGCCACTGACTTAGGGACATATGGCCGCACGTCAGTCACGCGATTAACGTAGTCCGTGCTGTATCCCTTGAGCTGTTCCTCGTGCTGCCTATTGGCCATGGCTTGGTTGGCCTTCAAGCGACCTGTTTCCACGTCAGCTTGAAACTCGTAGTCTGCGGCTATATCATCTATTGTGCGGCCAGCCACTCCTCGCTCCGCAGCACTCGCTGTGCTGGTAGCAACTTCGCGCTGAGTCTCCTTGGCTATATCCGCACCCTTGGTTGCGACTGCGGCTTCTTCTTGGGACTGTTGTTCTCGTTCCAGTCTTGTTTGGTTCAGATAATCCTCGGTAGCCCTTCGCCGATTCTCTCTGATTACATTCTCCTGCTCGACACGTCGCGCCTCTTCAGCGGCCTTGGCGGCTTTGTTCGAGGCTTGTCCACCAAGGATGCCCATGACTCCACCACCAACTGCTCCCACGGCTGCGCCCCAAGGGCCAAGCATCGCACCCATGCTCGCGCCTGAAGCGGCCCCGCCTACTGCTCCACTAGCTGCTGATCCGCCTGCGGCTGGTTGCGCCATACACATTAGCGTTCTTCCTTTCCCTGTTTAGGCTGTGTGCCCTTCGGATATTTCCTTCTGAACTCTTGCAAGGCACGCTCCAGCATCACTGGATTGTTGTCGAAGAGTGGAAGGTTCTTGGCTAGCACGGTCTCCAGCACGTATGACAGTGATGGATATGATGCCTCCGGCCATCTAGACTGGAAGCGTGTCCGCAGCGCCTCCAGACCAGCGAGTGTCTTAGCTGAGAATGTGAGCGTGGTGCGGATAGCTCTGCCATTGCGCAGGCGCTTTCTGTATAGGACTGACATTGGGGGGTAAACTCCTTTGGTTATAGTTATGCACTTTAACGTAAAAATGCCTCTAAGGGTTAATTCCCATAGAGGCCAATCTCTGGCGACTTCTACGCTCAACCTTCGCACTCTACGCTCAACCATCCCCACCCCTGCTAGCCTCAACCTTCCACGCCACGCTCCACTGAATCTGTCGGCACACTGTTCTCTTCACTGACTCACGCGACTATGATCTTCTTCTCTCTCTCGTCGAATTGTTGGTGCAAATAAGTAGTCGAAACTAGGGAGCGATTCTCAGCACATGTAGCCTGACTTAGGATAGCTGGCGTATGTAGGAATCACTGGACCTGAAAGGATGCACTCCACGGCCAGCGAGCGGGCGAGCCGGACAACCCGACCGGACTGACAGACTTTGAACGGATAGGGGAGAGGATCTGAGGACTAAAATGTTTAGGAGGTAAATTGGGGCTGGCCTCTTCATACAAGGAGTACAATTAGGAAACCATTGGCATCTTGTAGAAGTTAGGCTTCTGATGATCCCCTACCAAAGATAAATAGTCTATACTTGACAATGCCTCAGACAGGCCTATACTCCAGAATATGAAGACCAAAGTCCCAAAACCCAAGCTCCGCACCGGAGCGCGTCCTTACAAGCCAACCGGAGACCGACTCAAGAAGCTAGCCAGTAGCTTCGACCTTCGCCGGTACAACGCGCAAGTGAACTTCAGATTCCCTGGCGACGATGCTGCATGGGACATCTCAGAGATTATGGGCCGAGAAGACCCTGACCTAGCAGATTCTCCAGATGATTACAGCGGAGGCATCCTAGGTAAGACTGATCGTCTACAAGGCGGTAGAGGCGCAGCGTTTGCGAAGTTCCGGCTACGCCACTGGACACGCCGACAACTCTACAATAGGCGCAAGTGGCTGAAGGGCGAACTGTCACGGCTCATTCTCAAGCAGCCTTCACGAGGGCTAGACCGTGTGAAGCCGATACGTTCACAAGAGGAACGCCTTACACTCATCCTTAAGCGTAGGGCACAGATTGACATGTACACGGCGGCGCTCACCTTCTACAAGCCACTTCATGACGAGGTGCGGAAACTGCGAAAGGTGAAGGCGTTGAGGAAAGTGCGCCAGACGAAAAAGAAGGCTCTACGAAAGCTAGAGCTAGTGAACGCTCTAGCGGCAACGCGACAAGATGCAGGGCTTGCGCCGCTCCCAGTGAAAGAGCCACAGCGTAGACCGGCCAAGGGTAGAGAGGATGAGGTACCACCAACACCATTGACGCCGGACCAGCTAAAGGAATTGGGCGAGGCGTTGCAGCAGTGGCGAGAAAAACGTAGGCTCCTCTAGCCCTCCCCTCTATCTCCTCTTCCTCTCTGGCAACCAGCTTGACCTATACAGCAAAGGCCTCAGCCAGCCGCTTGATTGCCCGTTAGGACCTTCCTGCGTTCCCTGTACTGTCGCAACCATGTTGCTTAGGACAAGCTCCCAACCGCAGCACTGGTTAAATTATATTTCACTAACCAGTCCCGCATGTGCATCACTCCCACACCGGAAGCCTCAGAGCGTGCTACGCTGACCATGCAGTCAACCTTTTACCCTAGGGAGGTTCACATGTTAGTTAGAATCGGCGAACATATCGAGATGGAGTACCGCAGAGGCAGCTTGTATCTTAGAGTGTGGAGCTTTGAAAGATTCTGGAACCGCTACGGGCTTCCTTCATGAACTGACTACGGGCTACTTGCGAGGCTATGGCGTGTCCGTGGTCTCGCAGGTGGTCTCCGTAGATGTTCTCGCAGAGCTGTTGTAGTCGCTGGCAGACATACCGCGAAGTCAGAGCCTTCTTATATCTCACCGTTTCACTCCACACGTTTCCTCTTCCATCATCATGCTCATACACCCGAACCTGTGACTTCAGCATTTTGTGGATTGCCTTGCCGATCTGGACTGCCACATAATACGGCGTCCTGTTCGGCGTCTCGCTCCAATGCTTGCACATACAGTGAGTGGCAAGGGCTACAGTGAGGATGTCAACGGCGCTGAAGCGGCCTTGCTGAATAATCCAGCCGATAATATCGTGTGCTCTGTCTAATGGCCGACCGTGTTTTCCTGGCTCTTGTGGATCGGTTGCCAGACTAGCTACGAAGTCGCGTGTCGCCTCAGCCAGCATGAGCTTCGTAGCCCAGTCGTTCAGCTTGACCTTACGCTTGATGGAGGAGCGAGTTGCAGCTATCCACGGCTTGCGGTGTCTAGCTTTGAAGTTGCGGGCTTTAGGCGAGCCAAACAGTATGCGGTACCCGCCAGCGTGGTTGAGTTTGTTCGGCATAGCTCACAACTCCCTTCAATCTGAAGTAGTCCTATTTAGTATCAACAGCCCTGCCGAACCTCTATGAACCACACGCGAGCACACTCGGACAGACTGAAGCGGCCTAGCTGCCCTCTGGCAAGGTTTACAATCTCACGGCCTGCGGTTGACAAAGAAAGACAGAGAGAGAGAGAGAGAGAGAGAGAGCGCGCGCGCGCGCAAGGGATAATCTATCCCTTTGCGTTCCCTTCAAGATCAATAACTTAGTGTGACTTTGTGCCCGATGTTGCAGGCAACACGGCAGCAACCACAAGCGGTAGTGGCTCTCAGGCTATGCCATTGGCCGGACCATGCCTCCCCCTACCGCCCTCAAGCTGGCAAGGCTCCCACGTACAGCCGGAAGCCAGGGTACACGGGGGGGGGATGGGCGCACCATGACACTACGCCAAACCTCAGACATTTTTTTCCGCATTTGAAGGCTGGGTTGCGCCGAGGCTATCGAACAGGCAGAGCGTAACTATGGGGAGGACCGCTAACAGGGCTCGCCTGTGCTAGTCTTTAATGAGCGCACTCTACTAGGCAGTCCGCTTTGGTATAACGGACCAAATCATAGGGAGGGAACCATGAGACTAGTAGCAGTCGTACTCCTCACAAGCTCGCTAGCGGGCTGTGTTGGGGCGTTCACAAACGAGGCTATAGAGGGACGCTATCAGACCTGTATGACTAGCCCCTTTAAGGTTCCTTTATCTGCCGATCAGGTAGCGTGGTTTCATCAGCGGTGTGCCGACAACAGAGCCTTCGACTACGACTACAGGTTCTCATTGCGCCGCTTAGTCCCAGAGATCCCAGCAGGTGGTAGCTGTGGTCCTAATGGCTGCGCTCCGGTCCAGGTTATCATCATGAACTAATGGGCGTCTTACTGACTAGGAAGTATTGCATTTAAGAACGTCTGCCAGGCCAAAGGAGGGTCTATGTCCGCTTCTGGCCGGACATTACTGGAGGAGCGCCGTCTACCAGATGGGAGCCACAGGGTAAAGCTACTTACATACACACGACATTCCCATTTTGTTGCGGAGTACACAGGCTGGTCTGACCGTTTGGCTGCTGTATATAATACTGTTCCTTCCAATACGGCTGACGCTCTGGTGAAGGCTGGCGGCTCGGCTGAATGTTCAAGTAGTCCTGCCTGCTGCGTTCTATGGCGTCACGCTGGCGCTCCTCGTAGCCTCTACCGCTGGAGTCGTAGTCACTGGACTGGGACAACGGGCGGGGAGAGGAAAAATCGTATCGGCCTCCTGGTTCGTAGTCAGAACTATCGGCGTAGGCTCTAGTATTCCATAGAAGGCACGCGAGCAAGGCACCACCGACAATTCGAAGTATGAACTGGACGCGAGAATTTGAAATAAGAGTAAGCATGAGTACACCCTTTCTTTCTACCGCGAACAATGTTAAAAGGACACGTGAACCGTTAGCACCCTCTAACCTATTGGGAGAACACGACTATGATAACGGATACGTCAATTCATAGCCGCGTTCAATCACTGTAGCTCATCCCACCACGAGGACCGGTCATGGGGAACGAGCCCAGGCTGGGCAGCAAGGTCTTTTATAAAATCGGCGAAGTCAGCAAGCTTGCAAAGCTCCCGGCTTACGTGTTGCGATTTTGGGAGTCAGAATTCCCGTTTCTCAAGCCGAAGAAAAGTCGTGGGAATCAGCGACTCTATGTCAAGCGAGAAGTCGAAACGGTATTGGAGATCAAGCGGATGCTCTATGAAGAAGGGCATACACTTGCAGGTGTCAAACGGTATTGGGCCAGGCGAGGCCGGGTCGCAAACCAACGGGTACGTCCCAAAGAACTCGCGCAGAAACTGCGAGGAAATCTCCAGGCGATTCTCAAAGTATTGGAGTCGCATTCTGATTGACGACGGTCCCGCTTCGTCTCTTCCGAGCCGATTGCATTCCAGCCACCTCACAGGAGACAATGTGCAAATAGATGGTGAATCGAATGAGCGTGTCGGGGCGTGGCGCAGCCCGGTAGCGTACTCGCTTGGGGTGCGAGTGGTCGGCCGTTCAAATCGGCTCGCCCCGACCAAATATCGTGAAGGGTAAGAGATCGGGTGTGACAGGAGATGTTAGTCAGATCTTCTGGATCACCGCCTGACGCAAGACTGAGCGAAGAAGCTGCCGCCGGCAGCTTTTTTTTTCCAGACGGAACCATGCGCATTCTGGTCACCAACGATGATGGGATTCACT
This sequence comes from Nitrospiraceae bacterium, assembly GCA_036004925.1. Lineage (GTDB taxonomy): Bacteria > Nitrospirota > Nitrospiria > Nitrospirales > Nitrospiraceae > Palsa-1315. The sequence goes on from DASYRC010000061.1 coordinate 75,551, forward strand.
CGCCTGGTTTGACGGTACTCGCCAAGGCCTTGTCCAGAGTGGGCGAGGTGTGGGTGGTAGCGCCGGATCGTGAACGGACTGCCGTAGCGCATGCCCTGACGCTCCATAAACCGCTGCGAGTGCATCAATGTGGGACACGGATGTACGCTATCAACGGGACTCCTGTCGATTGTGTGAATCTGGCCGTGTTGAAGATCATGTCGGCACCACCCGATCTGCTCGTCTCAGGGATCAATAAAGGCGTAAACCTTGGCGACGACGTGTTGTATTCCGGGACGGTCTCGGCAGCGATGGAAGGGACGATCCTCGGTGTCCCTTCGATGGCTGTGTCACAGGAGGGGCAGGAACATTTTTATTTCGATGCCGGGGCTCGGTACGCCGTTCGTATCGCTCGATTGATCCTGAAAGAGGGTTTGCCGGACGAAACGCTCGTGAATCTCAACATCCCGAATCGGCCGTTCGGGTCGATCACTGGAGTCCGAGTCACCTGTCTCAGCCGCAGACGCTTCGACAATCCGATTATTGAAAAGGTCGATCCGCATGGCCGGACCTACTACTGGATTGCCGGGACCCGTGTATCGTGGAGTCGAAGCAAAGATGCCGACCATGAGGCGCTTGAACAAGGAGCGGTTTCGCTCACCCCCATTCACCTCGATACGACGAATCATGGTGTGTTGGATCGATTCCGGAAGTGGGAAACGGTGCGCCGACCAAATGCGCGTCAGGTGGCTGCATTGTCGAAGTTGAAGGGCAAGCAGAGGAGCTAGGCTGCTGTGGGGAGTCTGGTCGAAGCGATCATTACAGAGATCAGCCGGTTTGTCGTGTCGATGATCTCGACGTTCGGCTACACCGGTATTTTTATCACCATGGCCATTGAGAGCGCCTGCATCCCATTGCCCAGCGAAATCATCATGCCCTTTTCAGGATATCTTGTGACGACGGGACAGTTCACGATGCTTGGCGTGACATTGGCCGGCGCCATTGGGAACGTTTCGGGGTCGCTTGTGGCCTATTTTGCCGGTGTCTGGGGCGGTCGGCCCTTCGTCGAGCAATACGGGCCCTATATGCTGGTATCGCGAAAAGACATCGAGATGGCGGATCGATGGTTCGCCAAGTATGGCGAGGCAGCTGTATTTTTCGGCAGGATGCTTCCGGTCGTCAGAACTTTTATCTCCTTGCCAGCTGGCATCGCCGGGGTGAACATTTATCGGTTCATACTCTTTACCTTTCTCGGTTCGTTGCCCTGGTGTTATCTTCTGGCCTATATCGGCGTGAAGATGGGAGAGCAGTGGGAGCATCTGAGCGACTACTTCCATCAATTCGATATTGCGATCGGCGTCGGGCTTGCCCTGGCCATCGGCTACTTTGTGTGGTCGCATTGGCCAAGGCGCCAGCCGAAACTGGAGTCATAGGCAGCCGATGTTGACGATCTACAACACGTTGACCGGCAAGAAGGAACCGTTTCAATCGCTGACATCGAAGACCGTGCGCATGTACGTGTGCGGAGTGACGGTCTACGACTATTGCCATATCGGCCATGCGCGCAGCGCGCTCGTGTTCGATGTGATTCGGCGGTATCTCGAGTTCAGCGGCTACCAGGTTGAATTCGTCAAGAACTTCACCGACGTGGATGACAAGATCATCAAGCGGGCGAACGAACAGGGCGTCAGCTGCGACACGATCACCGCGAAATATATCCAAGCTTACTACGAAGACATGGGAAGACTGGGCATTCGCCAAGCCTCCATCGAGCCCAAGGCCACAGAACACATGACCGACATCATCCGTTTGACCGAGACTTTGGTGAAGAAGGGATTGGCCTATCAAGTCGATGGAGACGTGTATTTTGAAGTGGCCAAGTATTCTGCGTATGGGCGTCTCTCAAAGCGGCGGTTGGACGACATGGAAGCTGGCGCACGCGTGGACGTGGATGAACGCAAGCGCCATCCGATGGACTTCGCTCTCTGGAAGAGCAGCAAGCCGGGCGAGCCATCATGGGACAGCCCCTGGGGGGCCGGGCGTCCCGGCTGGCACATCGAATGTTCGGCTATGTCCATGAAACACCTCGGTGAAACGTTCGACATTCATGGTGGAGGAATGGACCTGATCTTCCCACACCACGAAAATGAAATCGCGCAGTCTTGCGGCGCCACGGGCAAAGAGTTTGCGCGCTACTGGATTCACAACGGCTTTGTGCAGATCAATCAGGAGAAGATGTCAAAGTCGCTGAGGAATTTCTTTACCATCAGAGAGATTTTTGAGAATTCCAAATGGTCGCAGGATGTCACGGGTGAAGTCCTGAGATACTTTCTCCTTTCGACTCATTACCATGGCCCACTGGATTTTTCCGAACAGGCTTTGGAGGAAGCGAAGCAGGCATTGGAGGCGTTCTACGGATTGTTTAATCGACTCCGTGAATCAGAAAGCAACACAGTGGGCGACAAGGATCTCCCGTCGTCTGTTGATCGAACTCGAGAGTCGTTCCGGAAAGCCATGGACAATGATTTTAATACGCCGGTGGCGGTTGCCGAACTTCAGAGGCTCCGTAGCGAGGTAAACAAATTGCTTGATATTGGACTTTCAACGCGAGGGAGGCAGCAGGCGCGCCAGGCGTTCCGTATGTTTGGCGGCGTGTTGGGATTGTTCCAGCTGGACGTGTGGGAATATGGGATGAACCTTGGATCGGGACAGTACAAGATCTCGGGTGAAGAAATCGACGCGAAGCTTGTTGAACGCAATGAAGCCAGAAAGCAGAAAGATTTCAAGAAGGCTGACGAAATTCGTCAGTTCCTCGCGTCCAACGGCATCGTCATCGAGGACAAGCCCGATGGCACCAGCCGGTGGAAGCGATAGTCGGCCGGAGCTGATTTACGGACTGCATGCCGTGCGCGAATCCTTGCGCGCCGGCTCGCGTCCGCTTCAGCGGCTGCTGGTGCTGCGGACCGATCGGCAGTTTTCCGATCTCGTACAGTTGGCGAAGGCGCAGCGAGTCCCCGTTCACATCGAACCTCCGGCCGCCTTCGATCGATTGGTGCCGAGCGGAAACCACCAGGGCGTGATCGCCCTCATCGCCGCGAAATCCTACGACACGACGGAGCAGATTCTCGAGCAGGCGAAGACGCGAGGCGAGCGGCCCTTCCTCGTGCTCCTTGATGGGGTCGAAGATCCGCACAACTTGGGAGCGGTTTTGCGGACGGCTGAAGCGGCAGGTGTCCATGGAGTGTTCATCCCTGAGCGCCGCGCAGTCGGCCTGACATCAGTGGTGGCGAAAGTATCGGCCGGAGCGCTCGATCATATCTCCGTCGGGCGCGTCGGCAATCTGATTCGTCTGATTCAGGACCTCAAAGATGCCGGCCTATGGATCTACGGCTTGGACCCACAGGCGGAGAAACTCCATACCGACATCGACATGACCGGGCCGATTGCGCTGGTACTTGGAGGAGAAGGGGAGGGCATTCGTCCTGGTGTGTTGGGAGAGTGCGACGACCGCATCAGGATTCCGATGCAAGGCCGCGTACAGTCGCTGAATGTCTCAGCTGCAGCAGCCATCATGCTGTTCGAAGTGGTCCGCCAGCGTCGCAGGGGCATCGTGCCGGCGGCGAAGCCTAGGCCTGACCATTCATGAATATCTACTACGTCGTCCGATCCTCTTGCTCGGCGGGGTTTTTTTCGTTCGGCCTCCTCGATGGACTCAAGTCGGTCTACGTCGGCCTTACTTGCGAGAATCCCCGGCGGGCTTCGGTCTCGAACGCTTCGCGACGGTATTCATGAATAATCCGGGCTAGCGAATTTTGATCGTCCCGTCTTGGATCGCGGTTTTGAGCAGCTGGGCGGTGTTCGACACGCGCATCTTTTTCATCATGTTGGCCCGATGCGCCTCGACGGTCTTGACGCTGATCTTGAGTCGTTGACCGATTTCCTTGTTTTTGAACCCGGCCCAAATCAGTTCAAGGATCTCCTGCTCACGACTGGTGAGCGATTCAGGCCGCTTCTTGCGGGGTGGCGGTGTCAGATTGGCCAGGGAAGGTTTGGTTCTCGTCTTTGCAGTCCGTGCCATTATCTTGTTCTCCTTTAACGAATAAAATAGTACGGTATAATTCACCTTGACGGAGAAACGCGCAAGAGCAAACCCTCGCCCCGCAGGCAGCGAATTATAAGAACTCTCTCGCCATAAGTAAACTGTTGGAGATTGGCTCCGGTGAAGCTACCTAATTCATTTCATTTGGCATGCGAAGTGACTAGGATGTTCCAAGCCGGAGTCTGTTCCTGAGTCGATTATGCAAGAATGGTCTCTCTATCTTGTGGTCGGGACCCTGGGCGCGCTGATCGGCAGTTTTCTCAACGTCTGCATCTTCAGACTGCCCCGAGGTGAATCGATCGTCTGGCCCGGGTCCTATTGCCCCTCGTGCGCTCACCCTATAGAATTCTACGACAATATTCCTCTGTTGAGCTACGTGTGGCTTCTTGGACGCTGCCGGGCTTGCCGCGCGCCAATTTCGATACGGTATCCCCTCGTCGAAGCTACCAATGCCCTCGGCTATCTCGCAATCTTTTGGTACTTCGGTCCAAGCTGGACGGCCGCACTGTATGCCCTGTTGTTTTCAGCGTTGGTCGTGGTAACGGGAACGGATCTCACTCATAAGATGATCCCCAATGTTATTACCCTGCCGGGAATGGTGGTCGGACTTCTGGGCGCAGTGACCGTTTTGCCAGTAGGTGTGATCAATTCTGTGCTCGGTCTCACCGTGGGAGGCGGCATCCTTTGGCTCCTGGCCTGGCTGAGCCCCTATCTCTTCGGCAAGGAGGGAATGGGAGGTGGCGATATCAAGCTGCTGGCGATGATCGGTGCGTTTCTTGGCTGGAAGCCGGCGCTCCTCACCATCATGATCGGCTCGCTCACTGGTTCTATCATCGGCATCAGCTTGATCGCCTTGCGCATCATCAAGCGTGATGACTACATTCCATTTGGCCCTTTCCTTGTATTGGGAGCCCTTCTCTCCCTGTTTTTCGCCCAGCCGCTCCTTGATTGGTATCAAGGTCTTCTTGGCCCTGCCCATTAAGATTCTCCCTGTATCTCTTCGGGCGAATCCCTGTATCTAAACAGAGTTGTGTTTCTCTGGTTTCCTTCTTCTTTCTTGGCCAGTATACGGCCTGCTCCGCCTCCATGTTTCCTCGTGACAGCGCGAAACCGCGAGAACTTACGAGGTATTCCGCTCCCGCTCCTCACAAAACATTCAATCATCTGGGTATGGACAAGCGTGGGCACGGGTCTTGGAGACCATATTCGTCCTTGTAAGGAAAACTTCTCTGCGAGAGTGGGGCATGCCGAGAGGATCACTGATACAGGAACAAGGCTGGAGTCTGACCGAGCTCCTCATCGTACTGGCGATCATAGGCATCATGGCTGTATTAGCCGGACCAAGTTATCAGACATTGACCGCAAGAGCCCAGGCTCGTAGCGCCACTTCAGAGATTGCCTCGGAGCTCCGGCTGGCCAGACAACTGGCGATGGCCAGGCGAGAGCGCCTTCGGGTCATATTCAATCGAGAGGGCCGTACGATCACGCTTCGACGTGCGGATGCCGAGGGCATCATGCACGTCTATCAGTATGCGGACAAGGGAGTGGTCGTGGAGGAACCAACCGCTGGACCTGAACTTCTGTTTCATCCTAGCGGTCGGTCGGCGACCCCTACAACCATTCGTGTGCGAGACAGTCAAGGCAGGGAAACCATGTTCACTGTGAGCATCACGGGAAGAGTGTCCGTCTCATGACGCGAGATCGATTATTTCATGCAGAAGGCGGAGCCAGTTTTGCCGAAGTGCTTGTGGCTATGGCACTGACGTTGATCGGGTTGGCCGGTGCGATTGGGGCATTTCAGGCAGCAGAACTGAGTCTTCGAACGGGGATATTGGCGACACGTGCCCTGGCGATGGCGGAATCGCGAATCGAAGCGAAACGATCTGCGCGATGGGATCGTCTCCTGCTGGATGATTTAAATCACGATGGTGTCCCGGAACTTGTCATGCATGACGATGGAGCAGGCGGCGATGTGCTGGCCGGTGATGGGGTGTACTCCGGTAGTTGGGACCAGGATGGCGTCCAACTGGTCTGGACGGTAACGCCGAGCCGTTCTCGTTCGCTGTCGGCCTCAGGGCATGTCCTAATTGAGGCTCGCGCAGTTTACGCAGCCGGTGAGGGCCAGCGTGAAGTACGAGTTGGCACCCTGCGGGCCAATCCGGTGTTCGTTGGGAGTCAGTAACGTGTCGTCACCCGGAGTAGACAGGATGGGGACAGGACGGCATACAAGAGGCACCTACCACGGAATACGGACGGAGGCAGGGACCAGCCTACCCGAGCTGATGTTTGCCATGGCGGCTGGGCTGGTCGTCTTGAGTGCCACGCTCCAAACCCTATCCTATTTCCAGCAACAGTTTCTGAGGCAACAATTTGAGGTGGCGCAACAGCAAGATCTTCGTCTTGGGTTAGAAGTTCTTGAGCAGGAATTGCGGCTCGCGGAGTCCGGTTCTCTCACTACGGCGGCCACGGACTCAGTGGAGTTTTCGGCGAATCTGCAAGGCCTTTCGACGACGATCACGGCAGCGGCAGCGATTGGCGAAACGGCTCTGTCGGTTGAAGACGGGCGAGGGTGGGAAGATCGGAAAATCATTGTGGCCTGTTGGGGCGAACACTGCGAGACGCTTACCCTGGCTCGTGATGGACAACGGCGTCTGCTTACGGTGACGCAGCCGTTGACAGGGGCGATTCCATCCGGAGCCTCTGTCTCCCTCCTGAATCATGTCCACTACTACAGCCGTCGCGATGATCAGGGGGTTCTGAGGTTGCTGCGACAGGTCGATGGCGGCGCGAGTGTCCTGGTCGGAGATATCAGGGAGGCCCGTTTCTCCTACTGGGATGAAAATGGCCAGGCTGTGACACAACCCGCGCTCGTCAAGCTGGTCGTCGTTGAGGTGATGATGTCTGATCAAGGACTACGCGCGGTTCGAGAAATTAGCCTCAGGACATAACAACAGTGACATCTCCAATAAGCATGGGAGTGAGGATATGGGTATGGAAGAACGGCGTGCATCAGAATTCATGACTCTGTGCGACAAGGGTCACGTGCTTCTCGCGGCGCTCATGCTGATTTTTCTGCTTGGAATCGCCGGCATGACGTCTCTGTATCTCGCAGATCAGGATGGACCGGGCGTCAGCGCCATGAGAGAGGACAACGTCGCGCAACAGTTCGCCGACGGTGCGGCGGATGTTGTCATGAGTTGGTTTCACGATCCAAGTACGACACCGATCATGATCGCTGGGCTGCTCGACAAGCGTCAAGGGGACCTTGCGAGCGGGCCGTCGTTCTTCGACGTAGCCGGACGTTCGCAGTTTGTCGGGACCGCTGACCGTCCAGACATCCTCCTTGATGCGGCGAACCAGGCGGATAATCAGACGCTAAACGATTGGTCCAACGGATTCCACAATGCCCTGGGAGGACTTGGCCGCATTCTAAAGTTGAAAGTGTATGGTCCTCTGCAGCCAGGCTTGCTGAGCACGGTTGAGGTAACGGCCGCGACGGTCGATCGCCGGCCAGTTACACGTACGGTTCAGCTTCAGCTTGGTGCTGTGTCGATTCCAGCGGTTCGCGCGGCGGTGCAAGTTGGACAGACTCTCGGAGCCCTGCAGCCAGGCGGCGAATCTCCCGTCATGGTCCATTGGGGCGATCAACGGGTATTGGGCGATCTCGCGGTGCAGCGAGTCGAAGATCTGGTCCTCAAGACCACTGTGGCCCCAATCACCGGTCAATCGTATGACCAGATGTTGTATGCGCAGGATCGCTGGACGGAATATTGGATTGGAGGGGCCGTCTCGGTCATTTCTCCTCCACCAGGCCAAGGTGCAAATCCTCCGCTTCCTGAAAACGTGCACTTGCACCAATATCCGATACCTGGGGTGAGGCTTGACCGGTGGGACTACGATACGCTCAAGAAGATCGCGCTGCGCTGGGGGACCTATTATCGACTCGATCGTGTGGGGCAGCTCCATCCGCAGGTGGCCTCGGAATCAGATCAGGGAATCACGCCTGCGGATGCGTTGGAGTCTCAGGTGATCGGAGACCATCGTGGTTTGGTCTTCATCGACACAGTCGATGGGCAACTGCCGCGTGTCGATAATATGGGGACACTGGTGCTGGATACGGACTATTTTGAAGGGCTTCTGGTCGTGCAAGGTCATGTGGTGCTCAGACCCCGTGCAACTGGGAAATCCGTCCCGGCCTTGAGTCCTTCACCGGAGGGGACCAACTCATTGGGTGCAAGAGTGCCTGTGCAACTCTCAGGTATTCACGTGAATGGAGTGCTATGTGCGGCCGGCACAATCATGCTCGAACGGTCTACCCACATATTCGGCGCTCTCATCGCGGGGAACATAGTGACGACAGCCGGAGCAGGAACAGTGGCTGAGGTTTGGTACAACGTTGATCTCGCGCAGGGACTCTTTCGGGGGCTTCCAGTTGTATATCGCGCGCCGGGGACCTGGCTCGCGAAATACTAGGATGACGGGATGGGGCACCGGTTATGACCGTCGAGACCGACATCCTGAGTGGAGGAAGGGCGGACAAGACGGAGGGAAGTGATGGGACTTCCAAGAAGGGGAACCGTGGGGCGAAATCGTCTCGCACGATCGAGCAGAACGTGCTGGATACGCTGGTCTATCGCGGAATCATCAGCCAGGCCGATGTGCTGGCGGCGGTAGACGATTCAAAGAATGGCACCCTCGATCTCGAAACGGTGCTCCTAGACCGCTATCGTGTTCCGAAGGACGCCTTAGGGTCCGCCCTGAGCGATTTTTATCAATGTCCCTACCTACCCTATGACGAACGAACGGTGATCGATGCCGACTTGTTGAAAACGCTCAACCTCGACTATCTCAGGAAGAACCTCTGGCTGCCGATTGCCCGTCGAGGCTCACTAATCGACGTGCTTACCAGCGATCCACACGATCTCGACAAGGGCTGGGACGTGCGGCGCACATTTGCTGGGATGACCATTCGCTATGCCGTAGGTCTGCGCCGGGACATCGAGCAATTTCTCCATCTGGCCAAGGGCCAGGGAACCAGCGGGTCCATCGGGTCGATTCTCGGTGAGTTGATCAATGAAATCCATCTTGAGCCTGCCATTGACCCCATATCCGGCGGAATCGACGAGAACGACTCAGCCATTGTGCGGCTGACCAATCAAGTGATCGCCGAAGCCGACCGCCTCGGCGCGTCGGACATTCACATCGAACCATACGCGGATCGTAAAGACATGGCTGTGCGCCTGCGCATCGACGGTACCTGCTTCACCTACATGAAGATTCCCGCGGCCTATCGGCGTGCTGTCGTGTCACGCATCAAGGTGATGGCCAATCTTGACATCGCCGAACGACGCAAACCACAAGACGGCAAGATCCGATACCGGTTGGTAAACGACCGAGAGGTGGAATTGCGTGTCGCGACCCTGCCTACCTCGGGACAGGATGAAGATGTCGTGCTGCGTCTCCTTACTGCCAAGCAACCGATGCCGCTCGACGCGATGGAATTTGCCCCCGCCATTTTGCAGGCCATTCAAGCCATTGCAGAGAAACCGCACGGGATCATCTTGTGTGTCGGACCGACAGGGTCAGGCAAAACGACAACCCTGCATGCGATTCTCAAGTACATCAATACCGACGAGCGAAAGATTTGGACGGCCGAAGATCCCATTGAGATAAGCCAGGACGGTCTCCGCCAGGTGCAGGTCCATTCGAAGATCGGTCTCACCTTTGCGACTGCGATGCGGGCGTTTCTGCGTGCCGACCCCGATGTCATCATGATCGGCGAGATGCGGGACAAAGAAACGGCCGATATCGCCATTGAGGCCTCGCTCACCGGCCATTTGGTGCTCAGCACCCTCCATACGAACAGTGCGGTTGAAACGGTGATCCGTTTGTTGGATCTCGGCTGCGACGCCTTCAACTTTGCCGACGCCATGTTGGGAGTGCTCGCCCAGCGCCTGTGCAAACGGATCTGCATCCAGTGTAAAGAGGCCTATCATCCGAGTCCACAGGAGTACGACGAACTGGTTCAGGGGTATGGGCTGCGCGAGTGGGAGCAATGGGGCGTCTCGGATGCCATGTCGATGACGCTGTACCGTGGACGCGGCTGCGAGGCCTGCAACAGGACCGGATTCAAAGGCCGTGTTCCTCTCCACGAACTCTTGATTGGCTCGGAAGAGGTGAAGAGCCGTATTCAGTCCAAAGCCCGCACCGCCGAGTTGCTGAGCGTGGCTGTGCAGGAGGGCATGAGCACCTTGGGTCAGGACGGCATTCGGAAGGTGCTCCAGGGCGGGACAACATATCGGCAGGTCCGCTCTGTAACGATGAAGTAAGTGCGCTGGTCGTTTCGCTCCACAGGGTGCGGGAAGGAGACCGACGATGAGGGGGCTTCCATGCGTAGGGCGGTTTCTTGGTACCTACGCCGAACGTATACGTTGATAGGAGGATGTCTCAGCCATCCGGGGGGCAATTCGATGATCACGAAATAGTTTTGCCACAGCTAAACACGTCCAGAAGTATGTCTTCGTAGGATTTCCATTAGATCGCCCATCGTTCGCGCCATTCGGCCACCACGCAGCTCTCCCTTGGCAAAATCATCCCGATCTCCATCCGCTTCTAAGTAAGTAGGTCGCATTTTTCGTCACGTTCCCGACGAATTTTTCGTCGCGTTCCCGTCGAATGGCCACTGCATGAGCATGAACTGGACCAGGCTAAGTGTTTGGAAGATTAAGACGGTATGTGCCTTGCTCACCGAGAGGCAGGTACTGGAATATCTCCCCTCATTCGCAACTGGATCTACGCCAGGCTTCTGCGAAGTGGGAGCAACGAACGGAGGATTGAGATGGACGCGACGAATAATCACACTCATTCCCGGCGAGCAGCCAAAGGGATCACCATGTTGCGTGGGGCTGTAATGGTGGGCTCGATTCGGTCACGATTTAACCCCTCGGTGACGATTGCGTTGACGGCGTAATTCCCCGGCTAGCACTTGCAGAGCGCTAGGGGCAGAGCCCCAAGACGTTGCTAAGTAAAAGATCCAGTCTTTTCTCAACTCCAGCAAGCTTCATGGTGGCTGCGTACGATATTTGTCACTTGCCAACAATTTGGTGTTTAGGGCAATGCACTTCTGATTAATTCTTTCTTTATTTTCATAGTCTTTCGACTGGCATGACGAGTGCGTTACCAGGTGGGCAGTGCCCCGTGTTATGGACCGTAGCCATGGGCCACAATCGGGTACAAGGAGGTATCTATGTTGAAACAGACGCTCATTATCACGAGTGCTGTTCTTGCCACTGCTCTCATCCTCTCAGGAGTGAGCGTGGCGGATGATGATAGTGCCAGGGGCCACGGACTGAGAAATGCACAGGAGGCTGCCGGCACACATGGGATGCAGGGACGGTGCAACGCGGCGTCACACCTGGACATTACGTTGAACGGTTGTGTTTACGACCCGCTGCCGCCTCCGCCTCCGACCACAGATCCACCGCCTGACCTTCCGCCTCCGACGACTGAGCCACCGCCTGTCCCGCCTCCGACGACTGAGCCACCTCCTCCAACAGGTTTTTGAGGGTTGCCTGGCTGTACACTTTGCCAATCGCAGACCATGTGCCAACGAAGGCGGCCAGGAAACTGGCCGTCTTTTGCTGTTCTATCCTATCTCGACTCACAGAATAGCCGTGTGACTCGGGAGAGAACTTGACTCACTGCGCGACAGTCTGTAACCACTTCATCTTTACCTCCGCCCACGGAGAAAAAGACTTAACGTAACTACCATCAAACATTCAACTGTCGCGGGGGGCTGATAAGTACCTTCCTAACGGCCCTTCCCTCCACCACATTCGCTCTTGGAAGGGATGGTGATGGAAGGGGTGACGAGGGTAGGCACAGTCTGGTTCAGTATCCATACAGTGTCAGAAGTCTCCTCACGACATTGCAAGCAGAGATTGATGCCCTCAAGGTCCAAGTCAGCCAGCTGACAGTAACCAACAGTCAGGTAACTGGAACCAACACATCGTTACTAGCTGCGTTGAGAACCGCGCAGGCCAACATTTCTGCGTTGCAGGTGAGTGTCAAGGCGCTTGAAACGAAGCCGGCCGGCATTCCGAATCTTGATCAATACGTGAAGATCGATACCAACCTGATCAATGGTGTGACCGGACCCCATATCCTGATTACCGGAGCCAACGTCCATGTCCGTAGCGGCTCAGGGTTCACCGATGATAACATTTCTGGCGGCGGAACCCCCACCGGCCTTGGGAACCTCATTGTCGGGTATAACGAAACCTCCACTGGCCCACGAACCGGCTCGCACAACTTGGTTGGAGGCAGCTTGAATTCCTTCAACTCAGTTGGAGGCATGGTGTTTGGTCTTCGGAACACGCTTAGCGGGCAATATGCAGCCATCGCCAGCGGCGATACCAATACCGCGAGCGGGGTGACTGCAAGCGTGCTCGGTGGGAACGGAAATACGGCAAGTGGTCTTCGTTCAACCGTGTATGGCGGCTTCGGCAACACGGCGGCAAATTCGAATTCCTACGCGCCGCTTCAAGGAGCAAAACCGTTACCGGGGCAATAAAATAAATCACCGTATCAAGGCATCAGCTGGATTCCCGACAACGGGGATCCAGCTCTTGTCAAATAGGTGGGTAAATGAAATCAGGCAGCGATCTCTTTCTGGGCGATGGTTCGCTGCGAACTCCCTCCACGCACGCCACACCGGCATACACGGATGAGAGTGGTTGGGCGCATTGAAACGCCGGCTCCGTTGTAGTCGCTCCTTCTAGTTTCTTCACCTCAGGTCTTTCCCGACCGTCAGACGTCCAGCAATCTCTCTTCACGGTCTGCGCCGTTCCTATTTTTATGGAGAGCGGCGCGACAGCTTTCTCATGCCAGAACGGTCTAGGTGAGCTGGATCATTGACTGCCTGTGAAGGGTGCAAGTGCTTAACGGCAAAGCAGATTGTGTCCCGGACCGCAAGCCACATTTCATCAGGATGTTGCCCCCTTATGGATGGTGGACAGAAACTGTACAGGCCCTGCGCCGAAAATTGTCGTTCAATCTCGCGGAAAATGGCCGAATCAATCCTTACCCACTGGGAGACTGAGCTGTCAAATCAAGAGGTTAGATGAAGGGAATGGTGAGGCTCAGACGGCATGTCACTTGCTCATCTTGAAGGCGCGCTATGTATGTCTATCCCATCATAAAGAAGATTAAGCGTCACAAAACAAGGCTGGCAAGCTCTGAGCAAGGCTTCACGCTCATCGAGATGCTGATTGTCGTGGCTATTATAGGCATTGCCGCGCTCATTGCACTCCCAAACTATTTGCTGTGGCACTCTCGTTCTGAGTTAAGACAGGCGATCACTGAGGTGCAAAACCAGCTGCTCCTGGCTCGCATGGCAGCCTTAAGCCGAAATGCTCCTGTGACGGTGGCCATCAGCGTCACCAACGGCGCTGTGCTGACGACGACGACGAATGCAGCGACAGGGGCACTGGTGCTGGCCTCCGTCAGCGTCCGGCTGCCTCACGTCGTGGACCTGAAAGTGGGTCCGTCCGCCTCGTGGACATCAGCCGTGACGGCAAACGTATCGTTTAACTCGATGGGCATGCGCTCCGGCGGCCCCGGGCCGACGTTGAACCAGGAACTCGCGATGGTCAATGACAAGGGTGTCCAATTTGCGATGAAGGTGACTCCGCGAGGCGTCGTCAATTGGTGTCAGGACAGTGTCTGCTCGTAGTCGAGGCCATGGCATCGGGGGCGCACATTCAAATGCAATTGCCCAGGATCAATCATCAGTCAGGCTTCACGTTGGTAGAAAGCATGATAGCGGGGGCGATCCTGTCGGTGGGCCTCTTGGCGGTTGCCGGCATGCAGGGGATTGCCTTGACTCGCAACGTCGATTCGACTGAGTTGACCCGCGCGACCAACCTGGCTGCGGAGATGATCGAACGGATACAGTACAACCGCAAAAACATTGCGCAATATGCGATCGATACGTCCAATGCCATTCCCTGTCCCCAGAACGCAGTCACTCAGACGATGGCGAAAGGCGACTGCGACCAGTGGGTGGCCTTGCTCAACAATCCACAGGCGTCAGGGCTGGTGGGCGTGCGCGGAGTGATTACCGTGCCCGCGACGCTGGTGGGGGCATTGGCGACGCTCCTGAATCAATATCCGGTCACGGTGACTGTATCCTGGACCGGCGCGGCGGGCGTCACCAAAGTGGCTCGGGCCAAGCAAGTCGTGTTGACGACGACGGTTTCTCCGGAATGAGGGGCAGAGGAGAGGACGCATTCATGGTCACGCAGGGGAATATTCGGGGCGGCCAGCAGGGGGTGACGCTGGTCGAGCTTATGATCGGCGCCGTAGTGGCCGCGATCATCATCGCCGCAGGGTACGCAGTGCTGACGTCCTCCAGCAAAGCGCTGACCACGAACGAACAGACGGTTGAGACGCAACAGAATGTCCGCGTGGCGATGGAATTTCTGTTCCGAGATATCCGGCAGGCGGGCTTCGGGATGAATGGCCCGGTCGGGAACTGTCCCACCGCCGTCGTCCCCGCCGATAACAACACGGCCGGCCCGGATCGCGGATCGGATCGGATCAGCCTGGTGGTGCCGGTCGGAAATCCGGTGGGAACCGCCACGGACCCGCCTTGGATACTCAACAGCGGTACGACCATGGGATTTAACCTGCTTGCTCTTCCCTCGGCCATCGCGGTCACCAATATGGCGAGCGAAGCAGGCGGAAGCCTCACGGTACCGCCTGCAGTCATCTCCGTCGGCGGGGCGATCACCACGACGGTGACGGCCGCAGGCGGCGGCAATCTGACGGTGACAGCGGTTCCAGCCCCGGTCGCATTCAAAGTGAATACGCCGATCTACCTGCTGCAATGCATCACCTATCAAATTATTCCGCCTCCCGATCCGGCTGGCCTCTGCGCCGGGCGGTCACCCTGCCTGGTTCGCGGAGTGGCTGGAGGGATGACGGCGGGTGTCTTGGATTGCACGACGGTAGGAAGCCGGTGCACGTCCATTGCCGACGAAATCGAGGACATTCAGTTTGAATACGGGTGCGATGGATGCACGGCGTTCAACGGCGGCACTCCCGACGGCATCATCGACAACCAGGGCGGCGTAGCGGGGTTCGACCAGGCGGACTTTGTGAAGGATATCGCCTGGGGCACAGGGTTGATGACAGCCGACAAAATTCAGCTGGCTCAGGTGACGATCGTCGGGCGGCAACGGAGAGCGGATCAGGGATTTGGGGAG
This sequence comes from Nitrospiraceae bacterium, assembly GCA_036004925.1. GTDB lineage: Bacteria > Nitrospirota > Nitrospiria > Nitrospirales > Nitrospiraceae > Palsa-1315. The sequence continues at coordinate 90,896 of DASYRC010000061.1, forward strand.
AGTAATCAGCAAACGGCGCAGGGGACGGCGCTGCTGGTGAGCGACCATCTCCATTCGGATGGTGTGTTTGTGGCGGGGGACTTTGCCGCGTTGACGCCTCCCTATACGTCGACCCGTCGGCGCTTGCTGACCAGGACGATCGAACTTCGCAATCTGAGACACTAAGGAGCAGGAGCGTGACGCACTACAGCCTATCGATTCACAGGTCTGGTTTCAGGGAGAACCAACAGGGCATTGCGATGCTCAGCATCCTGATGCTGCTGCTGATACTGACCGTCCTTGGAATTGGCGCTATGACCATCACGGGGATTGAAAACCGCGTAGCCGGTTTCGCCAGTTCAATGGAGGCATCCTCCGCAGCGGCGGACGCCTGTATCGCGACGGGGGTGAAAGTCATTCAGCAAGTGCAGGATGTGTCCAACAGCATGTCAGTGCCCACGACACTGTTGGATAATCAAGTTCCACCTGGGCCGGTACCAGCAACCAATAAGGCCCAGCTGGAAGATGAAATCAACGGAGATCCGACCCCCGCCGACGCGCCGATCGGACCGCCGTTCCCCCCCGGCATCGCCGCCGCTGTGCCTAATTTGGTCCAAACGGTCGGGGCCTATTCCGTAGTGGGAGACATCGACTTTCTCTACCGCAAGCCGCGGGCTGGGTCGGGCCAGCAGTTCGGCGCCGCCTACGATGGAACGGCCGTGGGGGTCGGCGCGGGCGGTATGGATCTGTTCTACAGCGTGGACTGCGTGGCTACGAATACAGCCACTGGCATGAGCAGCCGCATCGCCGCCGTCTATTCCTGTCTCTACAACGAAGGCTGCACGAGAAAGCTGTGATCGTGATGCGTGACAATGTTGTACCTGCTCCCATGAAGGAGCGGCGCGGCCGCGGCCCTTCGAGCAACACCGGGAGGATTGTATGAAGAAGCACGACCGGATGACAGGAGGATGGGGGTTGTGGCTGGCCACGGCAATCGGTGCGGTCGCACTGTCGAACGCCCCGGCGGGAGTGTCCGCCCAACTCATGGCAAACTACAGCAACGATCCGATCTTCCTCAGTAAGACCGTGCCGCCGAACATTTTGTTTCTCGTCGACATGGGGAATTACACTCTGCAAGCAGCCTACAGCGGCCCCAACCACCAATATCCGATTTCCTTCAAAGGTGTCACGGACCCGTCGCGCTATGCTGCGAACGTGACGATCAACACTGGAGCACCTCAAGACAATCTCGTGGCTGTAAAGGCCGACGGGGTCAGTACGTATACTGCTCTAGAGGCGTCCGTTACCTATCCGGCGGATACCTTCGATTCGAGCAAGTCGTACTACGGAATGTTCGACCCCTTACGTTGTTATACGACTGACTCCAACAGTTTCAACTATGGATCGGTGAAGGTCTCTCTGTCGGCAGGGTGCGGAGGGACTCACTGGGATGGAAATTTCCTCAATTGGCTGACGCAACGCAAAAAAGAGATGATTTACCAAGTACTCGTCGGAGGAAAGCCGATTCCGGCGCAAGCGAACGGTGACGGCTCGGCCGACCATCTCAATGGTGAGAATAAGACGGGTGAAAATGGGAGCACCGAGAGCTGCGGCAGCCCTACGAAATCCTGCTGGAGATATGTAAAATTCGTTAAGAGCTTGGATTTGGTAGGCCGGGCGCCGACCTCCTCCCTGCCTGTGCCGCTCGTCAATCTCGGCGGGGGCGTGCCCGTGGATCCTGCCGGCATTTTCTTCGGGGTCGGTGATGGCCTCTTGTATGTCAACAACGATGCGACGGTGAGTCCATTCGATACCACCGGTCCTGGGATCAAATATTCCCTGGAGGTCGACCTGACAACGGAGCCCAATTCCCCGGCTGGAATCGGCACGCAAACGGTCTGCGAGTTTGGTGACCCCAACAACCTTAACAACAATCCCAACTTTGCGGGACACCTCGTCTGCTACAAGCAAGAGCGGTCCCTCGGTCTGTTCCAAAAGATGAGAACGGATAACATGCATGTCGGTGTCATGTTCGTGAATGCCGAAACCGGCCAGGGCGGAAGTTTGCAATTTTCTTATGATGAAGCCTTCAACTCGTCCGATGTGACTGGGATCCGGAACGAGCAACTCAAAGCAAATTCCCCTCTCGCAGAAGCACTCTATGAAGGCCTGTGCCTGTTCCGCAAGAGCCAGGGGCCCTGCTACAGCAACAGCGGGACCTGGCCGACCGGGTACAGCTCGGGCGGGATTGGGGCGATCGGCGACCCCTTCTTTTCTAAGAGCAGTAACCAGATGGTCCGCTGTGCCAAGTGCTTCGTGTTGATGATCAGCCCGGGAATTGGCGTGAATGACGGCAATGCGCCGGATTTACAGTCGCCCTTCGGGAATCTCTTTACCGGGGCGAACATCGGGGTGGCGACAGGCGGGGCCGCCGGTGATCGGTTGGACGATGTGGCCTATTACGGACGAACCAATGATCTACGAAGCGACCTCACGGGAACGCAAAATGTCAGGTTTTATGCGGTTAATGCCATGGGTGGTCCAACGGGAGCGGCCTTGCTGGCCTCCGCGGCGAAGTATGGCGGATTCGAGGATCGGAACAACGATAATGCCGTCGATCTGACCGGCTCACAGACCTGCGTCTATCCGGCGGGATCGAACCTCGATCCTGGAACAGGGGGACCCTACTACAGCAATCCGGAGTGGGATAAGAAGGGGCCAGGGGGTTTGCCTAATCCTGATTGTGTCCCCGATACCTTCTTTGATGCATCGAGTGGTACCAGTCTAGAGGCACAGATCAATGCGGCCATTGCGGATATCTTGGCGCAAGCCTCGTCCGGGACCTCCATTTCCGTGTTGGCCTCCTCGTCCACAGGAGAGGGCGCGCTCTTTCAAGCCTTCTTCTATCCTTCGACGTACGACGGGGACAAGGAAATCAAGTGGACCGGGTTCGTGCAGGGTCTCTTCGTAGATCCCTTTGGGAATCTGCGCGAGGATCGAAGCGCCGGCGGCGGCCCCGCCGATGGGAAACTCGTGTACGACGAGGACAATATCGTTGTAACGAGGACCAATTCCGATGGCGATGTCCTTGTCGATCGCTATGCCGACGTGCTCCCATCGGGCGGGGATGGGGTGGCCGACAGCACGACACCGTACGAAACGGTGACCTTGCGTGACATGCAGGGGTTGTGGGAAGCGGGGAAAAAACTGGCCCTCCGCGATATTTCTGCGAGTCCGCGCAATCTCATTACCTGGGTCGATCTGGACAACGACGGGGTGGTGGATTCGGGAGAGCAGATGGCTTTCAGTGCGGCCAATGCAAGCACACTGAGCCCCTATCTCCGTGCCACCAGCAGCGGGACCTTTACGGCCACGAACATCATCAACTTCATCCAGGGCACACAAGTATTAGATATGCGCAACCGGGTGGTGCCCGTCGACGGAATAAATCGTGTATGGAGACTCGGCGACGTGGTGAACTCCACTCCGACGATCGTGGGCGCACCGAAGGAGCGGTACGACATTCTGTACGGCGATTCAGGCTATCGCAACTTCGTCAAGCGCTGGGCCAACCGCCGCCAGATGGCCTACGTCGGCGCGAACGACGGACTGATGCATGCGTTTAACGTTGGCTACTATCACCGCGGGGACGATTCTTCGTCAAGCGGCGTCGTGGAGCACGGCTGGTATACCACCAACCCGACCGATAATTCGGGCGGGATCGGGCTGGGCGAAGAGGTGTGGGGATTCGTCCCCTACCATCTCCTGCCCCAGCTCAGATGGTATACGCAGTCGGATTACACCCATGTGTCGTATGTGGACCTCAAGCCGAAAGTGACAGACGCCCACCTTTTCACGCCGGAAGGAGCCTGTGGGGGCGGCACGACGCCGACAGCAACCGGCTGCATCCATCCGGACGGGTGGGGCACGATCTTAATCGTCGGGCTTCGGTTCGGCGGTAGTTGCGGATCGTGCGCTGCAGTGTCCGGAGGCAACGCAGGCGGTCCGACCTTAACAGTGGTGGCAGATTTCAACAGTGATGGTGACATGATCGATGTGAACGATACCCGCACGTTTTACAGTGCCTACGCCGTCCTGGACATTACGGACCCTGATGCGACACCGACCGTGCTCGGTGTCTACTCGTCGTCCGATCTCGGGTTGACCACCAGTTATCCCACGGTGGCCCGCATGAACTTGTCCTCCGACGGGAACACGACCCACACCAATTCCAAATGGTATATGGTCTTCGGTTCAGGGGTGCATGGGTACGATGGTCGAGCTGCCGCGGTGGCCAAAATATTCGCCGTCGAGCTCGGAGTTCCTCTGGGAACGGCCCCTGCTGTTACGAAGATGCAGGCTGGCTCCACGTGGAATTCGTTCATGGCCGATCCGATCACGCTGGATAAAGATCTCGATTTCCGATCCGACGCAATCTATGTGGGACGGACGATCGATCCGGGCCCGGTCGTGTCCGGGGGGAGTGGGATCGGGTATTGGACGGGCAAGATGTATCGGCTCACGATGGGTGCCTGCAGTGCCGCCCCCTGCTCGACCTCGACCTGGGGCATAAATTCGGGAGGGAGCCGTGTTCCCACAGAAATGCTGGACTGGTTCGATATAGGCGCCGGCTGGGCTTATCTCGGCCCTCTGACATCGAGTCCAACGGTAACTTTAGATGATGCGGGAGAAGTGTGGGTATTTTTTGGCACAGGAAGATTTCTGAGTACAGCCGACAAATCAGATACATCAACCCAGTATCTTCTAGGAGTCAAAGACTCAGTCCTCCGAGCGGGCGGCTGCCCGCAGACCAGTACAACGAGCTGTTGGGAGGATAATCTCCTGGATGTTTCAAACGTGCAGATCTGTGTCACCTGTGCGGCTGGCTCCGATCAGGTGAACGGCGTCCCCGGTACGACGACGTACCCAGCGTTGATCTCGTTGGTCAAGAGCATGGATGGATGGGTGACCAACTTGCCGACTGCGCGCGAGCGGTCCATTGTGCCTCCGACCATTATTGCCGGAGCAGTGCTGTTCCCGACCTTCATTCCCAATAACGACATCTGCTTGGCATTGGGAGACAGCAATCTCTACGCGCTCTTCTATAAAACCGGGGGCGCGTATTCTGAACCAATTATCGGCGTGGATGCCGCCGGCCACTCACAGCGGAGCACGAGTCTTGGTCAAGGCCTCGCCTCCTCAGTCGCGATACAAATTGGCGCAGCTCCCACGGGCGTTGCCGGGTTCTATCAGACCAGCGGCGCCACTATCGGCAAGATCACACCCAAGACGCCGCTGTCTGCGTGGAGCGAGTATGTCTCTTGGGTCAGTCGTCGTGATTGAGGAGGGCAACGACGAACAGCTGGCACGAGGCCTCAGGCCTCGTGCCCAACGGCATGTATGGCGGGCCGTTCTGCTGGCGCCGCTGAGCCTGATTCTCCTGGGGTGTCAGCGGGGAGAAGTCGGTGTGGACAATCCGAACACGAAGCTGACAACCGGGAACCATCCCCCGGTCATTCGCGCTGCGACCTTCCACCCTACTCCACTTGTTTTAACCGGCCCGATCGTCGTCCACGTGGATGCGCAGGATATCGATCGGAATCCGCTGAGCTTTCGCTACCGGTGGATCGTCAACGGCCAGCCGGTTCGCAACCAGAACGGCGAGCAGTTGCCGCCAGAGTTGCTGAAGCGTGGCGATGCGGTGTCGGTTGAAATCTGGCCGCACGATGGGATGGTGGAAGGCACCCTGTTTACGACGGAGCCTGTTGTGGTGAGCAATTCACCGCCGATGGTCGCCCACCTCGCCATCGAGCCTGAGTTGGTCTCTCCCGGAATCCGCGTGCAGGCGCGCGCGAACACATCAGATGTGGACGGGGACTTGATTCGCGTGTCCTACCGCTGGTGGAAGAACGACTTGCTTGTCCAGGAGGGGGATGAGGAGGAAATGGATACGGCCGGATTCTCTCGCGGGGATACCTTGTCCGTCGAGGCAGTGCCTTTCGATGGAGTGCAGAAAGGCAAGGCGGTTCGGTCGGTTCCGATTCTCGTGGGGAATATTCCGCCGAGAATCCTGTCTGCTCCGGCCAAATCGATCGTCAACAACCGATATGACTATCAAGTCGAGGCGATGGACGCAGAATCGGACGCCATCACGTTTTCGCTTGAAACGGCTCCGCCGGGCATGACGATCGATGAGCACAATGGCTCCGTGTCCTGGCAGGTTTCCCCGGACCAGATCGGTATCCACAGGGTGCGGATTCTGGCCAAAGACAGCCAGGGGGCCATCGCGTTTCAGGAGTTCGAGCTCAACCTCACATCCGCCTTCCCTGCCAAGCCGGCGGGCTTGTGACGACACTCATTCAATCTCGCACTTCCACTTGTCTTCTCTTTTTCTTGTCTGCTAGAATCAACACACATCGTTGGGTAGGAGGGAGAACACACCGCGTCTGTGCGTAAGCTTAAACTTCGAGAAGGCACAAATACCGCCGTTCTGTTCGGTCACCACGACCGGCACCTCAAGCTGATCGAAGAAGACCTCGGTGTGCGCCTCTCGGCGCGCGGCGAAGAACTCACACTCGACGGCACGGCAGACGCCACTCGCCACGCGGAACGTGTCCTCACGGAACTCGCCTCCCTCGCCAACGACGGGATGGCCCTCCAGCCGGACGACATTACCCACGCCTTGATCGCACTCCGGCAGAGTCCCGAGTCTCCGATCAAAGAACTCCTCTCCAACGCTGCGACCATCGTCACCAAGAAACGATTCGTCGCGCCAAAAACGCCGACGCAAAAAGCCTATATCGAAGCCATCGAGACGCACGATATCGTGATCGGCATCGGCCCGGCCGGAACAGGTAAGACCTATCTGGCGATGGCGATGGCGGTGAGTGCCTTGATGAAGAAAGAAGTGAGCCGGATCATTCTCGCGCGGCCGGCTGTTGAAGCGGGCGAGAAGCTCGGGTTCTTGCCGGGCGATCTGTATGCCAAAGTGAATCCCTATCTCCGCCCTTTGTACGATGCGCTGTTCGACATGATGGATATGGAACGGGCTACGCGCGCGATTGAACGGGGTGACATCGAAATTGCGCCACTCGGGTTTATGCGAGGCCGCACGTTGAACGATTCGTTCGTCATTCTCGACGAGGCGCAGAATGCCACGGCTGAGCAAATGAAAATGTTTCTCACGCGACTCGGCTTCCATTCCAAAGCGGTCGTCACCGGTGATATTACCCAGGTGGATCTGCCGCCCGAACGGGTCTCCGGCCTGATCGAGGTGCGGGAGATTCTACGTGACGTCGAGGGCATCGAATTCGTCTATTTCGACGAGCGGGACGTGGTCCGTCACAAGTTGGTGCAGGACATTATCAAAGCCTACGATCAGCATCAGAATCCCATTCAGTCTTCCGTCCCCTCATCCGGCGCGATGGGACGTCGACCGTCATCGATATCGCATGATAAGCAACCGAAGCCCGCCACCTCTTCCTCACCGTTCACGGACCCTTGGGGCCAGTCGCATTAACAGCATGCTAAAACAGTCCGCCAGCCTGTATGGACCGTGACGCGTGAAGCGCGAGATATGCGAGAAGAGCGCGACGTAGTCAGATTGGGTTCCCACCTCGCTTGGCCCGTTTCGCGCGGTTATCCCGAGGAATATTCATCTGTTGTCCATAAACTGTGGGACATGGGGTCTTCCTCATGGCACAATAGTTTTCCCGCAACCTACTAATGCCGGTCCATATGCAGAGTCACGTTCGATGTGTGACGTTTGACCAGGCGTGCCTGGATCGATTGGCACGGGCGATTCTTTCCGATGTCGGCGAAGCGTCGGCGGAACTGGGCGTCCTGTTCGTGGGCGATCAGCGGATGCGGGGTCTCAATCGTCGGTATCGGGGCAAGGATCGCACGACCGACGTGCTGGCCTTTGCCATGCGGGGGGTTCCCCATTCCTCCTCACACCTGCTTGGTGACGTGGTGATTGCTGTGCCGACCGCAGTCCGCCAAGCCAAACAGGGCCACCGGTCGCTGGACGAAGAGTTGACGGTGCTGTTGGTCCACGGCATTCTGCATCTTTGCGGCTACGATCATGAGCGGAGTGAAAAAGAAGCGCGCCGGATGCATCGTCGTGAACGGATGATTCTGCGGTCGATCTCGCGGTTGTCGATACGAGTAAATCGAATGTGCCACGTGTCGCACAGCATGCATCAATAGTAGATCTATCTATGGGATGGTTGCAGCGACTGAGTGACGGGCTCACCAAAACGCGCGACGTTGTTCGTGGGTCTTTGGATCGGCTGCTTGGCCGTGCGGCGGATCCTGCCCTCTTGGAGGAATTCGAAGCAGCCCTCATTGCCTCCGATCTCGGCGCCCGCGTCGTGGATCGCGTGCTGGAGCGCCTCAAGAAACAGCTTCAAGGGACCGATGCTTCAGAACCCGGTCAGGTGCGTAGGGTATTGCGGGATACCCTGCTCGAGGTGCTGACGCCAGTGCAAGGACTCTCGTTGGAGTCCTTGATCGAGAAAGGTCCCAAGCCCTTCGTCATCCTGGCGGTGGGGGTGAATGGGGTGGGTAAGACAACCACAATTGCCAAGATCGCGCAACGGCTCGTGCAGGCAGGGAAAGAGCCGTTGCTGGTGGCTGCCGATACCTTTCGCGCGGCGGCGATCGATCAGCTGCAAGTCTGGGCCGACCGAATCGGCGTCGACGTGATCCGTCACCGCCATGGAGCCGATCCAGCCGCCGTTGCGTTCGATGGGATGGCCGCCGCGAAAGCACGGCAAGTGAACGTGGTGTTGATCGATACGGCCGGCCGGCTGCACACGAAATCGAATCTCATGGACGAACTCCGCAAGATCACCCGCGTCATCGCGGGGGAATGTCCCGGTGCACCGCACGAAGTTCTCCTCGTGCTGGACGCCACGGTCGGGCAGAACGCCCTGTCCCAAGCCCGTCAATTCCATCAAGCGGTCGGCGTCACAGGCTTGGTCCTGACGAAGCTCGACGGCACCGCTCGCGGGGGGATCGTCGTCGCGATTGCCGAGGAACTGAAGTTGCCCGTGCGGCTGATAGGAGTCGGGGAGTCGGTTGAGGATCTGCAGGATTTTCAGAGCGACGCTTTCGTGGATGCGCTCCTTGGGACATCGACGCCGTCCTCCGCCTAGAAGGATGCTGAGAAGTCTGCCAACAGTGTACTCGACACCCGTGAAGCCTAACTCGTAAACGTGCAGTAGCTGGTTCTACAATGAAAGACGAACGACGTTTCACGAACGAAGAACGAAGAGGCCGGCCTCTTTGATGATCCTGCGTAACTCCCAGTGAGATCCCGTCATTTTCTTCTCAGGCAGGATCGCCTGTGTTAGGCTGAATTTGCGGAATGTCTAGACGCGACACGCCACGCGTTCCTGTCCGTGAGGTTGAGATATGGTCAAAATTCTGGTTATCGACGACGATCGCATGAACTGTGAGCTGATCCAGTCCGTCTTCACCCGGCATGGCTATCAGGTGCTGTCGGCGACGAGCGGGATCGAAGGCCTGACTCTTTTCCGCCGGCAGGCCCCGCGTGTCACCATTCTTGATCTTCGCATGCCTGAAATGGATGGGTTGACCGTCCTCAAAGAAATCCGTGCATACGATCCCCATGCGCCGGTGATTATCCTGGGCGGCGGAGCGACCGAGGAGCAAGAAAATCAAGCGCGGGGATTACGCGTTACCGATTTTATCAGAAAAGGCCTGTCGCTTGATGTGCTGGTCGAATGCGTCAACCGGGTAGTGCAGCTTCCGGCTAAATCCGTTCCCGCTCTGCCGGTGGCGGGCAGCGTAGCCGCGGCTGATACGGGAGAAACGATCCTCGTCGTTGATGATGAGCCGTTGGTCCGCGACTTGCTCGTACAGTTTCTCAGTCTCCGCGGCTATCGGGTACTCGGCGTGAAAGACGGCCCCGAGGCCCTCTCGATGGTGGAACAAGCGCCTCCCGACTTGATCCTTCTCGACCTGTTCATGCCCGGCATGGACGGTGTCGAAGTGCTCCGGCAACTCCGCCAACGCGAATACACCGGTGGGGTGATCATCATCACAGGGAGTCACGACGAAGAGAGTCTCGATGAAGCTTGGGCCGTGGGGCCGCAAGAGGTCATTGGGAAGCCGATCGACTTGGAGCAATTGCTGACGTCCATCCAGCTTGTGCTCGTCTGTCGTGAATGCTAAAAGTCTTCCGATGCCAATCGGAAGCAGGATTGTTTCTTTTCTCTGTCTGTTTCTCGTCGCGCTCCTCAGCCCCGGGGCTCTCGGTGTCGCCTTCGCAGCCGACCCAGTCCTGCCGCGAGTCGTGATTCGACATCACCAGTTATTCGTCCAGATCGTCCCCGATCAACATGCGCTCATCGCAAAGGACAGGCTGACTCTTGAGGTGCCGCAGCCGCAGGTCCCGATTCATTTCTCCCTTGCCCCCACGCTCCAGATCGACCACATTGCACTCGTGCAAGAATCGGCCGGGACGGAATCCCTGATTCATGACGTGCCGTTTAAACTCGAGCATGGTTCCACGCCGGAGTCGGCCCAGGAGGTCAGTGTTCCCTCGCAGGTCGTGACCGCCGGACTGGTGACGCTGGATGTTCACTATCATGGCATCATCAACGATCCTCCACGAGATCCGCGCCATCTTCGATTTGTGACGCCCAGCGAGACCGCCGGATATATCGGGCCGGAAGGCGTCTATGTGAGCAGCGAGAGCCACTGGTATCCCGATATCCCGGAATCGCTCAGCACCTATGCGCTGCTGGTCGCCGTGCCAACGGGGTGGACCGTCGTGACCCAAGGGAAGGCCGGCGAACCGCGCGTCTGTCCCGCCGGGCTCTGTCGCAACGATGAGATGGTGACGACGGAATGGGCCGTGATGCAGCCGAGCGAAGCCCTCACGCTCGTGGCGAATACATTTGTTACATCGTTCCGCGATTGGACGACTAAGACCGGCCAGAGGATTCAGCTTTCGACCTATCTCTTTCAAGACGATGCGCATCTGGCTGAGGAATACCTCGATGCCACCGCGCGGTACCTGGACGTCTATATCCCTCTGCTCGGCCCCTATCCGTTCGAGAAGTTCGCCGTGGTGGAGAATTTCTTCGCGAGCGGGCTTGGCATGCCTTCGTTCACCCTGCTGGGCAGCAGCGTCATCAAGCGGCATTATGTGCAACCCTACGCGCTCGGCCACGAGATCGTGCATTCGTGGATCGGCAATGGGGTCTTCAATCGCGCCGAACGCGGCAATTGGGTGGAAGGTCTGACGACATACCTAGCCAATTATTACTGGCACGAACTGATGGGAGATCGCGCGCAGGCGCGGGACCAACGCCGTCTGATGGTGCAGGGCTACAATCTCCACGTGCCCCCGGAGCGGGACTATCCGGTCGCGCAATTCACGCAGAAACAGGATGAGCATGACAATGCCATTGGCTATCAAAAGGCCGCCATGCTGTTCCACCTCCTGCGTCAGGAGGTGGGAGAGGAGACGTTCTGGCGTGCCCTCATGAATCTGGTGGCGCAATATCGTGGCAGGCATGCGGAATGGCACGATCTCGAGCGAGTCTTTGCAGATGAGAGCCGTCAGGATCTCCGATGGTTTTTCGCGCAATGGGTGGAACAGGATGGAGCGCCGGTGCTGTCGTTGTCGGAGGCCGTCGCCCGTCCGGTGGCGGGGAAGCCGGCGCAGACCTTTCAGCTGGAGGCCACGATTGTCCAATCGAACAGGCCCTTTCGTCTTCCCCTTCAGTTGCTGATTCACATGGAGGGTGACCATGAGCACCTTCTGACTCTGCCGCTGCGCTCGCTGAGCGAGAGGTTCTCCGTTACCTTACCTGCTCGACCGATCGCGATTGATCTCGATCCCGAGTTCATGACCTTCCGGCGGATCGCCCGGCAATCGTTATCGCCGGTGCTCAATCACTATGTCACCGATCGGCGGCGATCGGTGCTGACGGCGTATACGGATGAGCCAGGCCATCCCTCGCCGTTTCGGGACGTGGTCACGCGCATCGAATCCCAGGAACAGCAAAGACCGGTCGGCGAGCGAACGGTGATCGCCTCGATGGCTCAGGATGGGCTGTTGCCTCGGGAAGGTTCGGTGTTAGTATTAGGCACCCCCGAGTCCCGTTCGGGGATTCAAGCGATCCTGGCCAATCACTGCGGTGAACGAGCGACCCTGAGCGACAGCGGTGTCACGGTGATGGGGGCGGCGCACGAAGGACCGGGGCTGGCCCTGCTGGTCAGTTGCCACCGGGTCGATCGTCCAGGCAGCGTCGTGACGGTGCTGTATGCGGCCACGCCGCAGGCGGTGGTGAAGGTGGCGCGGCTGCTCTTTTTTTACGGGTGGAATAGTTTTGTGTTGTTCAAGGATGGAGAGGTGGTTACCCGCGGGGAGTGGCCACGCGCGAGCGAAGGTACGGAGGTGCGTCTCGATGCAAGCAATCCCCTTCGGTAAGTGGTGCATGATCGGCCTTGTTTTTCTGTTGCTGTGTGAACAGACGGGACAGGCAGAGGGCCCTGCGTCGAAGGCTCGTGCGATTCCCGCTCACCAGGCTGAGCGGCATCTGAAGAATATTCGCCAGCTGACGATGGGCCGGCAGAATGCCGAAGCCTACTTTTCTTTCAGCGGGAACAAATTGATTTTCCAATCCACGAACAATTGGATGAAGGATACATATGCGGCCACGCTCAAACCGGCTGACTTCGGGCTGGGTTGTTATCAGATGTACGTGATGGATCTGGACAGCGATACCGTTCGATTGGTAAGCACCGGTACGGGTGCCACGACGTGCGGATATTTTTTCCCGGGTGATCGCCGTGTGCTCTATTCGTCGACCCATGCGTCTGGGCCGAACTGTCCGCCGAAGCCGAAGCGGGACGGGGCCTATCGCTGGGCCTTGGACGACTACGATCTCTATGCCGTACGCATCGATGGTCAGGAGATGCAGCGGCTGACCTCCACGCCGGGCTACGATGCGGAGGCGACCGTGTCGCCGGATGGCAAGACGATCGTCTGGACGTCCGTCAAAGATGGGGACTTGGATCTCTATGCCATGAATCTTGATGGCTCGAAGCCCCGGCGGCTGACGAACGAGGTCGGCTACGATGGCGGGGCCTTCTTCTCACCGGACAGTAGGCATATCGTCTATCGGGCGTCCCATCCGACGGATCAGGCCGAGATTGACAAGTACAAGGACTTGCTCAACCAGGGGCTGGTGGAGCCCGGGCAACTTGAAATTTTCGTGATGGATGCAGATGGAAGCGGCAAGCGACAGGTCACGTCGAACGGCGCCTCAAACTTTTCGCCCTTCTATTTTCCCGACGGCCAGAGGATCATTTTCTCATCGAATATCGAAACGAAAGGCGAAGGAGGCCGACCAAGTTTTCATCTCTACGTGATTGGTGAGGACGGTCAAGGCCTCGAGCGACTCACGTTCGATGGACAATTCAACAGTTTCCCTATGTTCTCGCCGGATGGTTCCAGCCTGGTCTGGGTATCGGATCGTCAGGCCAAGACGCCTGGAGAGTTCAATGTTTTTCTCGCCGACTGGGTTCCCTAGCAGGATGCTGAAAAAGTCCGCCAGCAGCGTTCTCGCCGCGCTCAGAGGCTCAACGTACCGAAGCGTACGCTTCGCCCCTTCGCTTGCTGCGGCCTTGCCGGACGGCCTTTTTGAGCATCCTGCTCACGTTGTTAATCGTTGAACGTGTAGACCGATTCTCATGGCTCTCTCGCGATTCACGATTCACGATTCACGATTTACGCGTGTTGCAGCCGTCCTCTTCTCCCTCGGAGCGCTCATCCTTGCGTTCGTGGGGTTGTGGGAGTGGGATGTGCCGTTGACCCGGTTCATTCGTTCTCTCAACGATCTTCACATGGACCACCTCGCCAATCCCTGGCTGGCTCAGCTCAGCGATATCGGTGACCGCCTGGGCAAGGGGGGTTCTCTGGTGATCCTCAGCCTCGTGCTGCTGGCGGTCGGGTATGGATTGAAATATCCGCTGTGGAAAGACGCAGGCAGGCAGAGTCTCATCGCTCACGGTCTTACCGCGTTGAGCGCCAATATTTTGAAACATCTCATCGGCCGCCCCCGCCCCAAGTTCATGCATGCCGGCAACCTCGAGTTTTCTCCAGCCGGCGGGAGCGGATGGGACTCGTTTCCGTCGGGGCATGCGGCGGCGGCGATCACGGTTGCAACCGTGCTGGCCACAAAGTTCCCGCGAGCGAGATGGCCCATTCTCGCTGCGGCAGTGGCCATCGCCGCCAGTCGGATTCTCCGCGGGTCTCATTATATGACCGACGTCGCCGGAGGAGCGGCTCTTGGCTGTGTTATGGGAGTGATTGTAACCCATCCCTGGCGCGAATGGCGTTCATCAGCTGGAATGGCTGTCTGCCGGATGACGCCATTTTTTGTGGCGACGCTCGCACTGGTCTGGACGATCGTGCATCTTCCGTCGGAAGCTTGGCCGTTTCAACAGCTCTTGTGGGGTGGCCTGTTACTCACCCTGGCGGGACTCGTGGGCCATGTCTTGTGGACAGTGCAGTCGTCATGGTGCCCGGCCTGGCTGTCCGGATCGCTGGTTCGCGGTCTCGTGGGACTGGGGTTAGGGATGACGACTGGCTCTCTGTATGTCACGACCATCGTGCTGCTCGTCTGTGTTGCACATTGGTGGAATGGTCATTCTGGTCAGATCGAGCCCCTGGCGGAGGGTCACGTGGGATTACGGGCGGCCATGGTGGAGGGTCTGTTCGTCGCGGCCATGCTGTTAGTGTTGGTGGCGAGCTATGCCCTGAAAGGCATCGTGCCGATGTAGCAGGATAATGCAAAAGTCTACCAGAGCTGCGGAGCGTGATGCGCGAGACTTGGGAGAAAAGCGCGACGTGAACAGATTAGCTTTCCCCTCGTCCCGTCATTCCCGTCCGTCTCGCGCGGCTATCCGCTCAATGACCGAGAATGCTGGGTGGAGGTGGCGGGGTTGCACCTTCTGGCATCGTCACCATCGGCTGGTTGGCCAGCAGCACGTAGCCGTAGCGTTTGAGAATGGGGATCAGCCTGTTTGCTTCCGCCGGCAACTTTGATTGTGCGCTCTCCGGCAATAGGATCATCACTCTCGTTGGCTCTTTCAGGGCCGACCGTATCTTGTCCTCTTCTCCGAAAGGCACGAAGAGTGTCTTGCGTTTTGCGTAAAATACGGACGACGGCCTCGTGGTACCATACGCAATGAATTGATCCTGACGACCCAGGTTCAGTCCCGCGGCATAGGCGAGTTCCTGCGGGGGCGCGACCACATATCGGTTGATGTGTGGGGTCATGATCACGATGACGATCAGAACCAGACTGGCCAAGGTCGCCCCCGCCGCCCAGAACGCACCTCCGCGCCGTTCGTCGTTCAATCCAAGATATCCCACCAACGTCATCCCGAATAATAACAGGGTCGCAGCCAGATAGGGACCGCTACCGAGATCCACCTGTCCGGCCAAGGGGAACTCCCGCACCATCTTGGAGGCGTAGGCTGTGTAGACCGTGGGGAGGCAGGCAAAGCCGATCGCCAAGAGATACCCCAGTCCCATCAGAAGGTGAATGGAGCCACGAATCCCTCTCGTGGTCGGATCCTGCAGGCACCGGGACCAGTACGAGGCTGTCAAGAGGGCGGCGGCGGGAAACAATGGGCCGATATAGTGGGGCAGGCGGGTCGCAGAGGCCGTGAAGAATACGAAGATGCCCACAACCCATAGCGCCGCGAAGAGGTCGAGTTCTCGACCCACGGAAGAGGGATAGGGGAGATCAGAGTGGAGTAGCGGGGCAGAGGGATAACGGGTTATTCCTCCGCTACTCCGCCAGTTTTTGAACGCGTGATAGAGCGGCACAGGAAGGAGCGCGCTCCAAGGAAAGAAGCCTAAGAGCAGGACTGGGAGATAGAAGAAGATGGTGCCCTGGTGTCCTTCCATAGGACTTAAGAATCGGCCGATCGTATGGGCCTTCGCGCCTGTGGCATAGGCATCGCCATGCACGAGGAACATGGCCGCATACCAGGGAGCGGCGAGCAGAATGAACAGCAGCATGCCCGCAAGGGGAACCCCCTTCTGCCAATAGTCCCGCCACCGGCGCGCCCAGGTGAGGTAGAGTGCCGCTGCGATGAGGGGCACGGCGAACCCGACCGGTCCCTTCGTCAGCGTGGCGAGAGCCATCCCGATATAGAACGCCCAGATCCATCGGCGTACGCCGCCTGCTCCATGCAGTCCCAGCCAGAATCCGTACAGCGATGCCGTGGTGAAAAAAATCAAGACGCTATCGG
This sequence comes from Nitrospiraceae bacterium, assembly GCA_036004925.1. Lineage (GTDB taxonomy): Bacteria > Nitrospirota > Nitrospiria > Nitrospirales > Nitrospiraceae > Palsa-1315. The sequence continues at coordinate 107,183 of DASYRC010000061.1, forward strand.
TCAGCGCCATGCGTCCGAGTCCAAGGATTTCCAGATTGAGCAAGAGCATCAAGCCGCCGAAGAGCGCGACGGTTTGATCGCGCTGGTGCACGAGAAACAGGTAGTGGATGAGGATCAAGCCCACCCCGAAGAGGGCGGAGGGGAACCGTGCGGCGAACTCGTTGACACCGAACAGGCGATACGACTGGTCCATCAACCAATAGAGAAAGACCGGTTTCGCGACGCGCAGCTCACCGTTGAACGTCGGCGTCAGACGATCCCCCGACTCGAACATTTCGCGCCCGGCTTCAGCGTTCCGTCCCTCATCACGGTCGGTCAACCCCATGTCGCCGAGCCCCAAGAAGAACAACAGTCCCGACAGGACGAGGAGGGCCAGGAGGAGCAGTGCGTGGCGAGAACGGTCGGTCGTGGTCATAGAATCGTTCGGATCGTGTGATGACTGCATACGTTGAACGTCTTGGATCTCAAAGAATTATGTTTCTGGATTGGAGGGACCGACTGGCCGGTTCGCCTGGCTCGTGCGAGAGATCAGCATCAAGTTGCGGATATAGACGATAGCTCCGATGCTCTGTCCTGCGATGAAGACCGGATCTTCCCGATAGATCGCATAGGCGAGCGTGATGAGCCCGCCTATCAAGCTCATGTACCAAAACGAGATCGGGACCTGACTCTCCGCCTTTTTTTCAGAGGCAATCCATTGGACCACCCATCGGCCGAAAAACAGCCCTTGGCCGAGAAATCCGATGCCGAGCCAGATGGTTTCGATGCTCATAATGGCGTCGTGATGAGTAATGAGTGAAGAGTAATGGGTTTCATCTTCATGGAGCGGAGTAGGCCAAGAAGCAGTTTTCTCACTTCCTCGACACAGGAGATAAGTTGGTCACCTGAAATGAGTCACATTTGTATGGCCAAAAGAACCTGCACCTCTAATTCAGCGACCGAACCCGAAGCGATGAGAAAAAGCTGGATGAATTCATTTCTGGAATGTCTTGCTGCACCTTCCACTCTAGTACTTGGTATCGAAACAGTCGAGCGCCTCACCTGCGAAGTTAACCCGTAGAGTTCTTCTTTGGGGAATTGCAGAGTAAGTGAATAAATTTGTGCAGCCAAATCCATGGCTTTCTTCCAGACCTCTAAGTTCTTGTGCGTGGCCACAGGCTCTTCAGTCACTCATCACCCATCACTGCTCACTCGTCGTCACTTGTCGCGGAATGTATATCGCAGTACTCTAGTTTGCATCCACCGCACGGCAATCAAATCATAGAGAGATTTGAATAATCGGTTGCCCATGCCGTACTTGGAGACGCCGTGAATGCGCGGGTAATGCCGGACCGGCACCTCCGTGACAGTGAAGCCGTGCATGAGTGCGAGCGCAGGGAAGAATCGGTGCATACCCTCGAAGAGGCGGATACGTTCCAGCACGGGCCGCCGGAATATCTTGAGCGGGCATCCTGTGTCGTGGACGCCGTCGTGGGTAAAGAAGTCCCGTACACGGTTGGCGATTCGGGACGACATTTTCTTCACCAGGCCATCCTGCCGCTCCTGTCTCCATCCGCACACGAGATCGTGGGTATCAGTATAAGGGAGGAGTTTTAAGATGTCTTTGCTGTCCTGCTGAAGGTCGCCATCGATTTGGACGATGATCTCTCCGGAGGACTGGCTGAAGCCCGCTTCGAGCGCGCAGGTCTTGCCGTAGTTTCGGTCGAAGTGGAAGACCCGCACCTGTCGGTGCTGCGCCGCCAGGCGATCCAGTGCTTCACTGCTGCCGTCGCTGCTGCCATCGTCCACGAAAATGATTTCGAACGGCCGAGTCTGCGAGGCCGCATGTGAATTCATGACGGTCAGCAGCCCCTCAATCAGTGGAATGAGATTGTCTCGCTCGTCCTTGATGGGGACGATGACGGAAGCCCATGGATGGGATGGCACGGTCATGCGGGGTAGATATTCCTGAGGCAGAAGGGGAACCACACGCTCACGCGGGCATTCTACAGAATGCCGGAGGGAGCGTCAAACCATGCGGCGCAGTCTGCGCGACGGGCAAGAAAAGCGGGAACATCAAGATGGACGGGATCCAAAATTCGGTGTTCGAAATTCAGAAAACCTCGAACTTCGGACATCGAACCTTCGCTCGGCTTGCAGTCACGCGATTCTCGCTACTCTCCTGATGCCGCCACGATAGTGAAGCGCATCGTACCCATCAGACTCATCTCGTTGACCTGCTCTCCCACATGGATTTCCACTTTGTATCGGCCGGGTTTCCATGCGTCCTGCGGTGGGGAGAGTGTGAGATAGCCGCTTTCGTCTTCGAGCGCAATGTGCATGGCATCTTGGCCGATCACCACGGTGGGATCGAGGCCGGCTACTGCTTCCGGGAAACAGCGTCCGAACACCTGGAATCCCTGATAATGCTGGTGGAGGTGGAACACAATGAAGACTGCGGGGATATCGGAACGGAACCGGTCGGTCGGTTTGACCGGCACGATCTCGTGCGTACGATGAAAGCCCAGTTCCTCGTCGAATCCTTCCGCTGTCGTAATGGTACGGAATAGGCCTTGCGGCGGAGCGTCGAAGTCATAGGGGGTGACGTCTTGAGGGCGGTTCTGAAAATCAGGGATGGGAGAATTCTTGGTGATCGGCAGCTCCGCTGCCAGGACTGCCGGCAGCGCCGACAGAGCGATGACAATGACCGCTGCGATCGCCCTTCGCCTCGCTCGTCTCGCACCTCTCGCCATAGCGTCTTGGTACACCGACCGGCAGGGGCTGTCAAGGTAACGAACTCAATGTCAGAGGCTAGAGGCAAGGGGCGAGAGGTGCCGAAGAGCCGGTTGCGGCTGTTTTCCGCCATCTGCTAGAATCCGCGCTCTGTGAAGCTGGAAGCGAGACCGGCGGGACGGGCGAGGATTCGAGGTCCGACGTCCGACGTCCGAACTTCCGATCGCGCCTCTCTCGCGCGGCTCGCTCGTTGACCCTGACCGGGATTATGTGATGTTGCAGGATGCAGACGCCTTACCCCAGCTCATCGGCGACTATAAGCCGGTCGATCAGTGGCAAGTCCACATCAATATGCTCTTCTACCGCTTCCGGGGCGATCAGATCCGCAGCTTCTACCAAACGTTTGCCTCAGTCGATCATCGGCTCGCCCATGCGCTCGCGGCAGACTATTTCGAAAAAGTCGTGAAGCGGGAGAAAGCGTCAGACGCCAGGCGGCGGGCGCCAGGAGAAAATGCGTCGGATGCACGCCTCACCCCTCACGCCTCACCCCTCACGGTTATGGAATGGGGCCCAGGCAACGGCAACCTCGCTGCCTGTTTCTTGAGCCATCTCCAGGTCCTCGATAAAGACGGAGTGATTTATCCCCGCATTCGATATGTGCTGGTCGATTGGGAACAAGCAGTGCTCGATGCAGCCCTGGCTCATCCAGAACTCGCGTCTCATCGCAATCGGGTCGAGACACATCGGGGGACCGTGGACCGGCTCGACGGTGTTGCGGATGGCAGCGTGGATCGCATCATCTGTAACGAACTGTGGAACGATCTCCCGACAAAATTGATGTCGCGCAAGGCGAACGACATTGAAGAAGAGTTCATTCGGCCGAATTTGAGTGAAGCCTTGCATGCGAAGATTCCTGACTGGGCTGCCTTTGTCCGGGCATTCGACGCCATGGATATGGAGGCGCTCAAGAGCTTCCCTCCCTTCCTTGACGATCTGGTGTGGGAGCGGGAATATCGGACGGTCGAATGGAAAGAGGTCCCCTACCGGAAGACGACCACGGATTTCCTCAAACGCATCGATGAGCAAGTGCTGGTTCCCGTCAATCTGGGGGCCTATGCCACGATCAAGGAAGCCAAGCGCCTGTTGGCTTCGAAGGCGATCGGGTTCAGCAGTTTCGACGCAGGTACAGCGGATATGAACGTGCTGAACGATCCAGAGAAGCCTTGCTATGGCCAATTTGGCGGGCAACAGAGTTTCATGGTCAACTTTGCGTTAGCCGAAGCGGTCTCGAAACAGTTGGAGGCCGGCACGATGACGATAGAAAGCCAGCGTGAGTTTGTGGGGCGCAGCTTGGGGACCAACGTCTTGACTCTCATGGATCTCATCGCCACCCATCCTTCCGCCGGTACGAGCATGGCGCCGTGGGAGCAGGACCGCTTGATGCTCAAGACCCTCCGCGCGTTGAACGAGACTTATCGGAGCCCCTATGCGCGCCATCTGGACTTCCCCATTCCGTTGGAGATGCCGCTGGAGGAGCGTGAAGCGCTCCAGGCCCTTGTGCACTCGCTCACGCCGACAGGCATTCCTGACACCGTTGCCTATCTCACAGAGGAAGAGCTGACCTTGGCCTCTAAGGACCTCGAAGACATCGGCTACGATCCTCAGTCGTTCATGATTGCATTGACCGCACCACCGAGCCCTGTGGATTACTTTCACGCCTACGTCCCACCTCGCTGATTCTCCTGCAGGATGTTGAAGAAGTCCACCAGCAGCCACAGAGCGTGGCGCGTGAAACGCGAGATACGTGCGAAAGGCGCGACGTGGAGACTGATTGGCTTTCCGCATCGTCTCGCCTGTCCCGGCAGTCTCGCTCGGCCATCCTGCGTGGTGTATTCCTGTTGTCTCAGACGTGTAAACCAGGGAAACCCCGGCCTGCCCCACAGTGTTTTCCCACAGCCTGTCACCCCCAACATCCCGATTTGCTGAATTTTCGCTTGACTCGGTTCTTGTTCTTCTATAGCCTTTATAGTCTTCCCCTCGCATGAGGAAGGGCCCCACCTTGCGACTGGTTCAACGCCGCAGAGCCTGTGGGCTTGGGTGGGACAAGAAGAGAAAGCGAGAGATTAATGTTTGGATCGTTCGGATGGATGGAATTGGTGCTGATTCTGATCATTGTCTTGATCATTTTCGGCGCCGGCAAGATTCCGCAGTTGGGTGAAGGGCTTGGGAAGGCCATTAAAGGATTCAAGAAGAGCGTCAACGAGGCGGATGCCATCGACGTGACGCCTCCTCCGTCCGATGCGCCTGAAGCGCCGCCGTCGCAGGTTTCCCAAGCGCAGGCTGCTCCCACGCCCTCGGCCCCGGTTCAATCAGGGAAGCAGGTCAAGCAAGGTTGAAAGTGCAGTGATGGGTGATGGGTGACGAGTGAGAAGCCAACGCAGCCCGAACCAATCACGCATCACCGATCACGTATCACTGGTCGTGAACCATGTTCGGATTGGGCGCCGGCGAAATTCTCATTATTTTGGTAATTGCATTCTTGCTGTTCGGCCCCAAGCAGCTGCCTGAAGTCGTTCGCCAGGTCGGGAAAGCGGTCAAGGGGTTCAAGGAAACGGCGGAAGATTTGCGGAAGTCGGTGGAACCTGAACTCAACATGATTCAGCAGGAAGTGAAGACGGTCGAGCAGGATTTTCAGGCCTCAATCAAAGACGCGGAAGAGCAGATCACTGCCGCGACCACGCCGGAAGAGAAACCGGCTGATTCTAAGAGCTCAGCCAATCAGGCGTGAAGGTCGGCGAGAAAAGCGGAAAAGGCGAGACGAGTAAACCCTGAGTCGCTGGCCTGTCCGGCAGATATCAGAAAAAACATTTCGGGAAAGGCATGATTGGGGAAGAATGAGACCTGGCAGAGCCACCCTAAGGTCTGTTAAGCAATAATAGGTACAACGTTTACTTTTTCATGTTCTGATGGCTCGGTCTGCTGACGGTGTAGTTCCCTTCCCCATGAAACGCACTCAGTGCGAGGTTCACAGAGACCATCTCTTCAGTCGTCATCTTCACGTTGGTCGGATATTACCTGTTGTCCAGTTTGGCCTTGACCGTCAGCCCTGCCCTTGTTCTTGTCGCCCCGATTAGTTGCACCACCACCTCATGACTCACCACCGGCGCCCTCTCCAATTCACAGGAGGAACCTTGTGAGAATCATCAGACAGACAGCGTGGGCTGGTCTAGCCACCTTCTGTAGTGCGGCCGTGATGGCAGCGGGGATGTCATTCGTGACGTCCCAGGCGCAAGCCGGGTTTGAATTGCCGGAGGGTGAAAGAATCACCAACGTCTCAGTCATTGCTCGCGGGATTCCGCAGAAGGAAGAGTACGAACTCTACGATCCGAAGATCGGAAAGAATTTCGATCTCAAGAACTTCTGGATGCGGGCCGATCTTCGCGTGCGACCGGAAATGCGGAACAACGCCTGCTTTGGAAACACGTTCTCGACTACCTCTGCTGGCAGTTGTAACGATAGTGCTGCAAACACAGGGACGAAAGGAAAGAACAATGACTTCTTCGTCCAACAGATGGTCCGCTTGGGTATTGGCTACGACCTCTCTCTGGATATCAATTTCTACATGGAACTCATCGACTCCCGCAATTGGGGAGGCAATGGTGCAACGGGAATCGGAAATGGGGGGAACGTCGATGCCATAAATCAGAGCGGCGGCACCACCGGTGCCGGCGGCTTTAGCTCTACGCTCGGCGTGCGGGCTGCCTATGTGCTGGTCAGAAATCTGGCCAGTGTCCAGGGCCTCAGCCTGAAGGCGGGCCGTCAATACATAGTCTTCGGGAGTCAGAGCTTATTCGGCCACTTCGATTGGTCCAACACAGGCTTCTCCCATGACGGTGTGATGTTCCAGTACTCCACCAAGGCCTTTGACTTGCACTTCGGCTGGATCCGCACCGCAGAAACAGATCTCGCGCAGGCAGCAGCGGTTGGGAGTGGAGGCAACAATGTTACCGGCTCTCAGACGGGCAATGGGAATGCTGATGGCAACATGTTCATTTTCTATAACCAGATTAAGCCGGTACCAGGCTTCCTGATCGAACCCTACTACGTCTACTACAAGAACGGATTGGGGGGGCAAACAGCGGATTTCTCTGCTGCTAACAATCAGGGCCTCGGTACCCCGAAACATCCGAACCAGACTCGCCACATGATCGGCAACCGGTTCGAGATGCGGGAGGGCAACTTCGACGCGCAAAACGAGATTTCCTACCAGTTCGGCGCGATGGGTGATAACGGAGGGGCAAATGTGGGAACCGGTAATGAAAAAAACCTCCATATCAATGCTTGGGCGACCAGAAGCTGGATCGGCTACACGCACTACCAGTCAGCCTGGAAGCCTCGGTTGGCCTTCAACCTCGATTACGCTTCCGGTGACGGGCGAGCAAACTGTACATCGGCAGCTGGCGCCGGCACAGGTTGTAAGAGTGCAAATTCCTTTGAAAACTTCTTTCCGACTAACCACATCCACATGGGTTATATGGACGTGCAAGCCTGGAAGAACATGTTAAGCCCATCGGTTAACTTTCAATTCCGTCCAAGCAAGGATGATCACGTCGAGTTCTGGTACACCAACCTGAACCTGGCCAGTTCGAAAGATAACTGGTACCGAGCTGGACAGGGTGTGTACGTATATTCGCAAGTGGGTAATACGAAGACCCACATCGGCGACGAACTCGATGTAGCCTGGACACACATGTTCGCCGATGGAAAGCTGGTCTTCCAGACCAGCTATGGCCACCTGTGGGCAGGCGGTTATATTGCCCAAAATTTGGGTGGTAAAGCCGTGGGTCAAGACTGGGCCTATGTCCAGCTCTGGATGAACTTCTAGGGAGATGGCAAGAGGGATAGGCAAAGGGCGAGAGGATCTCTCGGCCCTGCGAAGAAGGAAGCCCCGCTGGGAAGCTCCCCAGCGGGGCTTTTTTTTGCTTCGTTGTCAACTGGCTTCAAGAAGATAGTGTCGCTTGTCCAGGTGAATTGTTCTTTCTCGAAGTGTATATTCAGTTCCGGATGAACTTCAAAGAAAAGTTCATGGCTGTCAGTCCACAGCATTCAGCTCTCAATTTTCGAGATCGCTGGTACCAGAATCTGAACGCTGACAGCTCATGGCAACAGGCCGCGCCAGCCTGGTTGCCCAGGGCGACTCAGTCGTCTATACTCTGCTGACTTTCGCGCTTCACCACCGACCTTCTTTCTGATTAACCTCACCGTGGATGATCTGACTCGACAGCTCAGTGAACAGTTCGGGTTTGCGAAATTTCGGCCTGGCCAGGAGGAGGTCATTCGTGCCGTATTGGCTGGGCGCGATGCGATGACGGTCATGCCGACCGGGCAGGGCAAGTCGCTCTGCTATCAATTGCCTGCGACCCTCTTGCCCGGGTTGACCCTGGTCATTTCTCCCCTCATCGCACTCATGCAAGATCAGGTGGCCGGCTTGAAGCGACGAACGATCGCGGCGGCGGCGTTTCACTCCGGCCTCACCGGGTTTGAAAAGATCCGCGTGATTCAGGATCTCAGCCAGCGGCGCATTCAGTTGCTCTATCTGGCGCCGGAACGGATGCAGCATGAGGGGTTTCTCCAACTTTTACGCTCTCTCTGGGTCTCGTTGCTGGTGGTCGACGAAGCGCACTGCATTTCCCAGTGGGGCCACGATTTCAGGCCTGATTATCTCAAAATTGGCCGCCTTCGCCAGGAACTCACGAATCCCCCTTGCCTGGCTCTGACTGCCACGGCCACGGCTCGGGTTCAAACGGATCTGTGCAACCGGTTGTCGCTCCGCGATCCGTTCCGGTTGGTCGCTGGCTTCCGTCGGGCCAATCTCGCCCTGTCGGTTCGTCTCTGCCAGTCCCGCCAGGAGAAACTGGCAATGTTGGAGCGTCTGGTTCGCGAGACGGAGAGGGGGACGATCCTGGTCTATTGCGCCACGCGGCGGGCGGTGGAGGAGGTCGCGGAATGGCTGGGGCAGTCTCACCAGTCGGTCGGCTACTACCATGCCGGTCTCTCGGATGTGGAGCGGCAACTCATGCATGACGACTTTCGCCGGGGGGCTGTGAGAATTCTGGCTGCGACGAATGCCTTCGGCATGGGTATCGATAAGTCGGATGTCCGCCTGGTCGTCCATTTCGACATTCCGGGAAGTTTGGAGGCCTATTATCAAGAGGTCGGGCGGGCCGGTCGCGACGGGAGACCCGCTGCCTGCGTGTTGCTGTTCCAAGAGCGGGACCTGGCCACGCAGGAATATTTCGTTCAGCAGGCGTCAAAAGATCCCGAAGGCGCAGATCGCGCCGAGCGGATGAAAACGCTACTTCATGAAATGCTGGGATACGTCTCGGTATCGACCTGCCGGCAGCTCGCAATTCTTGATTACTTCAGCGATGAGGACGAGCGGGCCTTGGGCCCCTGCGGCCTTTGCGATCGCTGTGTCGCGCCGGTGCCGCAGCGCAGGGAGGTGCTCCACGATGACGTGGCTTCCGCGAAGGCCATCTTGGAGACCGTGTCCTGGTGCATGGGTCGGTTCGGCCTGAGTCGAATTGTCGAGATTCTTCGTGGGAGCCGTTCGAAAGCGATGCTGGCCTATGGCGCGGAAGACTGCCCGACATACGGAACGTGTCGTGCGCGTTCAAAGTTGGCTATGACTGGTTTGGTGAAGGATCTGATCGACTCAGCGTATCTTCACGTCGAAGGCACTGAGTATCCCACTCTTGATGTGACGCGCAAAGGACAAGAGGTCTTGCAAGGGATCAGTACAGTGCTATTAGAGCGGGCAGAGGAGCCTCATCCTGATTCATCGGTGAAGAAGCCGTCCCGCGAGAGGGCTGCGTCTGTGGTTGCCCCGCGAACATCACCGGCAGACCCTAAGCTCTTTGAACGGCTCCGGCAACTACGCGCGGAACTTGCCGAGGAAGAGGGCGTTGCAGCCTTTGTGATTTTTCACAACAGGACGTTGAAGGCCATTGCCGGCTACAAGCCCGTGACGCCCGCTGCTCTAATGGAAATTCCAGGCATCGGCGCTCTGAAGGCAGAACGTTATGGACGGAGAGTGCTGGAAGTGGTGAATGAAACGGTAAAGCTATCAGCCATCAGCTGAAAACTATCTGAAATTTCCTGCATGTGCGAAGCGCGCTTGCAGTTCCCCGTAGGTCTTTGTCACCGGAAACTGCGGGAACTCCTTGGGAAGGTGATCCGGAGGACAGAAAAAGAACCCCGCGTGGGCTTCTCCCAACATGGCGGTGTCGTTGTAGGCATCGCCGGCAGCCAGGACGTGAAAGTTAAGCGATTTGAGCGCGGCCACCGAGTGTTTCTTTTGATTTTGCATTCGCAGGTGGTAATTGACGACGCGGCCGGTTTGATCGATCTCCAGCTGGTTGCAAAAGAGCGTCGGGAATCCCAGCTGACGCATCAGCGGTTGGGCGAACTGATAGAACGTATCAGACAAGATGATCACTTGGCATCGCTCGCGGAGCCAGGCGACAAAGTCGGCGGCTCCTTCCAGCGGGCCCATCTTGTCGATGACACCCTGGATATCGTGAATCGTGAGCTTGTGCTCATCTAGAATTGCCAGGCGCTGTTTCATCAAGGCATCGTAATCCGGCATCTCGCGGGTAGTAATTGATAGTTCGCCGATGCCGGTCTTGAGTGCAACGTTGATCCAGATCTCCGGCACCAACACTCCTTCCAAGTCTAAACAGACGATGACGGGACTCTTCATGTCTTCTCCTTCTCAGCTAGAAGATTGGCATGAGGCGAGGCTAGCAGGATGTTGAAAAATCCGCCAGCAGGGTTCTCGCATCGTTCAGATGCTCAACGTACCCCCGAGGGTACGCTTCGGCCTTTCACTCACTGCTACCTTGCTGGACCGGTCATTTTGAGTATGCGCGGAACTGTTCTCCTAAGGAAAGCACATTGATCCTATGGTTCCTTGTCGCTCTCCCCGTGCCTGTTCGTAAACTCCTGGCTTAGAAACCGCCACATGCTGTCGAGGACTTTGTCCAAGAGGGATGAGCCGGGCCAGGTCCGTCGGGATTCCTTTTCGTGCTGCTCGGCCCACTCTAAGGCCATCGGGAGAGGGATGAATCGAGGGGGAAAGTTGGTCAATCTTCCCCAGACCTGTCCCAGGATGGAACCAATTCGCATCGAGACCGGCAGGGGCGTGACCGGATTCTGCACCAGATCCTGACATAGTTCCGGCGGCGAGGTGACGAGGAGTTCTCGGCAGGCGGCCGGTCGTGCCTCGTAAATCGAACACATCTCATTCTCTAAAAATGGACAAGGGATTCTCAGGGCATAGTAGGCCCGGTTGATTGGGTCGAGTTCTTCGTCCGGCACCGGCCTGGAGGCTTCTGCTACTTCGTTAAGCCGATCCCACAGACCCGCTCGCTTTACGCGATCCTTCGTGTCGTTGAGGCGGTTCAGCAGATGGGTTCGTCGATCCATCGGCAGCTGCCCCACGTACTCTCGCAGCGCGAATGCTTCCGGCGCGGAGAGCGGAACCATCATACGGCAACAGGCGGCGCAGCCTATCTGGCAGGAAATGGTTTGGCCTGCTTCCATGGCCTGCTGAATTTCCAGCCGTGCAGCTTCCTCTCCCAGTCGGCGCGAGACCGGGACAATCGCGGTGATGGGGATGAATCCCGTCGGCACATCGATGGCTGTGGTCAGCCGTCCAGCTGGGGTATTCAGCGTCACCTCAAATCGTTCAACCATCACAACCCTTCGCCTCGTACACTTAGCCTCGTGCCATTTACCTGTCGGCATCATAGAGAACCGTTTAACGGCCGGTCAACCGCACGGCCTAGGCAGAAAGCCGCGCGAGACAGGCGGGACACGCGAGACAAGCGAGAACGGCGAAATCCGAAGTTCGAAGTTCAGGGTTCGACGTTCAGATAACCTCGAACTTCGGACCTCGAACCCTCGCCTGTCCCGCACACACGTCGATTCTTGTTCCCACTCTGATATAGACGCATAATGTGGGCAAAGGAGAACGGCATGGCGTTGTCCGGTCATGTGGTGGGCTTGCTCAAAGAGTACATGCGGGATCTGGTCGAGCAGGCGAAGCAGGAAACGGCAGCCCATGCCTCATTTGGCTTTTCCGCTACACCCTATCGGTCGGATCAGGCGCTATCAGATTTGTTGGCCATACTGGACGATCGCATCGAATCCGAAGGGGTGCAAGTTGGATTGCCGGACGGGTTTCTTCACCAAATGTGGGGGCTCTGCAACGACGCAAGCGCCCAGGTGACGGAACGCGTCTGGTTGGATATGAACACCAGCGACCAGCCGCCGTCGAAGGCCAGGGTTCGAGAGTTGACCTATCGCGCGCTGCTGGCAGTTCTCGAAACCTCAGGCTAGTAGGATGCTGAAAAAGTCCGCCAGAGGCGTTCTCATATCGCTCAGAGGTTCAACGTACCGATGCGTATGCTGCGCCTTGCAGGACAGCCTTTTTGAGCATCTGCAGACTACTCTGGTGCCACCACCATGCGTGAGAGTATCCCACTATAATCTTCAAAATGCGAAGTTTTCAGCATCCTGCTAGAGATTCCCTGCCAGCCAATAGATCACCACACTCGCCACTTCCGCCACTGCTTCCCTGGTCTGTTGTAACGCGTTCTCGTTCGGCAAGATATCAAACATGTCAATGTTATCCCAGCTCTCTCGCGGCAGGTCCTGTGAGACATAATCGCAGGGGACCGGAGTGACGCGGAAGCTCTGCCTAGTGAAAACCGGGACGGCACGTGGCAGATGACTGGCTGAACTCACGAGGAGATTCGAGACGGGCCTGAGCAGCCGTTTGGTCCCCGTCGCGTTCTCATAAGTGTTTCGGGCTTCTGTATCGATCATTGTAGCGGACTCCGGAACGCCGAGGCGGGCCGCCCATCGTTTCATTTCGATCGCTTCTTTGTGGCCCGTGCCGAAGACTCTGCATCTCCCTCCGTCAGTACCAACGTGGAGGCGTAGCCCTGCCGGTGGAGGTCCACGCCGCAGGTGGTTCGATTTCTGGAATAGGAAGATGGCTCGGTGATTAGTCGAAGCGAACCATTCTCGTCGATGTCTCTCCCAATACGACGATCGCATCAAAGCGATCGGACGGTGTCAACTGTGGAGGGTGGTATCAGGATTCCAGCGAGTCGATCAGAGGGGGTGGCGACCAACGGACTGGATAGCGTCACGAGGAGGAGGGAGGACGTAACGAGCAGGCGCACCCACCGCAAGCATCTTGGCGAGAAAGGGAAGAGGGCCTCGTCGCCGCGCTGAGGAGCAGCACCACCCATGTCAGTGGATAGAGGCCGTGCTTGACGAACTTATACAGACCAATGAAGAATGGAGTCAGTTCGATCGGCAGACTTCAATCGAACACGAGGCAGCGCCGACAGCATAAGTGAGTGAGCCAAATGACCAAGCAGGAGGAGGTGATGCGATGACACAAGGGCGCCGTTATTGGCTGCTGAAATCAGAACCACGCGCCTTTTCAATCGAGGATCTTGCACAATCTCCAAGACAGACCACCTGTTGGGACGGAGTGCGGAACTACCAGGCGCGCAACTTCATGCGCGAAATGGTCCTTGGCGACCAAGTGCTTTTTTACCATAGTAGTGCCGAGCCGCCGGCTGTGGTGGGGGTTGCGGAGGTCGTGCGGACAGCCTATCCGGACCAGACACAGTTCGACAAGACCAGCCACCACTATGACCCAGCCAGTGTTCCCTCTGCTCCACGATGGGATATGGTGGATATCAGGTATCGTCAGACGTTCAAGACCAGTCTGCCGCTCGACCGGCTGAGGCAGGAACCTAAGCTGAAGAGCATGGTCTTGTTGCAAAAAGGTTCCCGTCTGTCTGTGCAGCCGGTGACGGAAGCGGAATGGGCTGTGGTACTCAAGCTTGCCGGGGCCAAGATCAACTAGCGGAACAACTAGTGCAAGTGAGATGATTGAATGGTTTTCAGGTCTGAGGCAATGGGAAATTACCAGACGGGATGGTACCGCGAAACTGGCTGGACTGGTGAGACGAGGTGCGAAACCGATCTGTCCACATCGCGCTTTTCTCACCAGTCTCGCGCGTCACGCTCTCTGCTAGGTTTTGGCCTTGCCGTTATCCAGATGCCGATGCTGCCAGTCGAGCCAGGCATGGCCGAGTTCGTGGGCAAGAATGTAGCGCCGTCTGGTCACAGGCAGTCGCTTGCGAAGATAGATGGTCTTCGTGGCGTCGTCCCAGATACCGTCGGCATTCGCGTCCCGACGGTTCATGTCGGCATCGGAAAGTTGGCGCACGGAGATCCGATAGCCGAAGGGAAACACAACTCGAGAAGGCATACGCAACATAACCGCTGCTCCTGATAGTCGGTTAGCGTACCACAAACTCCTTGTCTGCTTCACGCGCGTTATGTGTAGCGAAATCAACACCTTAGATCGTTTTTCACCCAAGAATCTGGTGGCCTCACTGGTCTACCCTTGTCATAGTGTTCAAACTATTTCCGGTAGAGCAGGTCTTGATCCCTCTCTTCGATGTTGTTATTTCATAGTGCGGGGATGACCTTCGCCGACTGTCGGCGCGCGAGATCCGAAGTTCAAAGTTCGGGGTTCAACGTTCCGAAAACCTCGAACCCTCGCGTCTCGATCGTCCCGTTAGTCAGGCTTGGTTATCCTGCAGGGGTGTCCTGATCTTCTTCTTACATGTGCAAACCATCAAAATTTTCACATGCAAAAAAGTTTTCCTGAGCCTGCTAGGGCGGGGGTATACTGATCGTAAGCGAGGCTCGTTATGCATAGCGTGCTCGTCCTGGGTGCTGGAAAGATCGGATCCCTGGTTGCCTGCCTCTTGTCAGAAAGCGGGGACTATGAGGTCTGTCTCGGTGACATCAGCCTCGATGCCTCCAAACGGTTCGTCGAAGACCTCGGTCTCTCGCGAGTGACGCCCCTGCTCCTCGACGTTCGACATCCCGACGGCATCAGCGCCTACTTGACGGCGCATCGATTCGATGCGGTCCTTTCGAGCCTCCCGTATTTCTGCAACCCCATTGTAGCCGGATTGGCTCGGGAACATCGTCTTCACTATTTTGATCTGACGGAAGACGTCGAGGTCACAAATCAGGTCAAAGTCCTGAGCACCGACTCACCGCAAGCCTTTGTGCCACAATGTGGTCTGGCCCCAGGTTTCATCAGCATTGCGGCGCACGATTTGATCACCCATTTCGACAAGGTGGATACGATCAAAATGCGGGTCGGAGCCTTGCCGGTTCATCCCAGTAACGCTCTGAAGTATTCGTTGACGTGGTCCACCGATGGGCTGATCAACGAGTACGGCAACATTTGTTATGGAATTGAAGGAGGGGAGAAGGTGCCCCTCCTGCCCCTCGAAGGGTATGAGACGATCGAGGTGGATGGACTTCTGTACGAAGCGTTCAACACCTCCGGAGGATTGGGAACGTTGGCCGATACCTATGCAGGGAAAGTCCGGACCATGAACTACAAGACGCTGCGGTATCCAGGCCATTGCGAGAAAATCCACCTCTTGATGAAAGATCTCAAACTGAATGAGGATCGTGAGACGCTCAAACGAATCCTCGAACAGGCGATTCCCCAGACACTGCAAGATGTCGTGCTGATCTATGCCTCAGTAATGGGAACGAGGGAAGGCGCCTTGTTCGAGGAAAACTACGTGAAGAAGATTTATCCCCAATGTATTAAGGGGAAACTGTGGTCCGCCATTCAAGTGACCACCGCCTCGAGTCTCTGTGCCGTAGTGGATATCGTGCTTGCGGCGCCTAAACAGTATAGGGGGTTCGTGACCCAGGAATCGTTTCCGTTACAAGACGTGCTCAAGAATCGGTTTGGAGCCTGCTACCGATGATGTCGATCGCGGAGATCCTGAAGGGATTGGGCTTGAGCGCCATCAACGCCGGTGGCAGCACCGGGACCCAATGGTGGGCCTCTGGCGAAAACACATCGCTACTGGAATCCGTGAATCCGGCGACCGGTGAGATGATTGCGCAAATTCGTGCCTGTTCAGCCGATGACTATGAGCACTTCCTGCAGGAATCCATTGCGGCATTTCAGCAATGGCGGCTTGTCCCGGCTCCCAAGCGGGGGGAACTCGTCCGGTTAATCGGCGGCGAGTTGCGGGAGCACAAGGACCTGCTTGGCTCGCTGGTGTCTCTCGAAGTCGGGAAGATCAAAGCGGAGGGGGACGGCGAAGTTCAGGAAATGATCGATATGGCAGACTTTGCCGTGGGCCAGTCGCGCATGTTGTATGGAACGACGATGCATTCCGAGCGGGCTCAGCATCGGATGTCGGAGCAATGGCATCCGCTCGGGCCGGTCGGCGTGATCACAGCCTTCAATTTTCCCGTAGCAGTCTGGGCCTGGAACGCCTTTCTGGCTGCGATTGCCGGAGATACGGTTGTGTGGAAGCCTTCGCCAAAAGCGCCGCTCTGCGCGATTGCGGTACAACACCTCTGCAACCGAGCGATGGAGCACCAGGGCTACCGAGGGATCTTCTCACTGATCGTGACGGCCGAGAAGACCATCGCGGAGACGTTGGTCCAGGACTGTCGAGTGCCGTTGATCTCGTTCACAGGGTCCGTGCCGGTCGGTCGAGCTGTAGCCTCGGCCGTCGCGCAACGGCTGGGGCGGACGCTTTTGGAACTGAGCGGGAACAACGCGATCATCGTGGATCAAACGGCGGACCTCTCCTTGGCGATTCGCGCAATCGTGTTCGGTGCGATAGGCACCGCCGGCCAACGTTGCACAACGACGAGACGGCTGTTCGTCCATGCGTCTCGTTACGATGAAGTGGTCACGAAGCTTATCTCGGCGTACAGGCAGATACGCATCGGCAATCCATTGGAGCCAGACGTGCTCATGGGTCCGTTGATCGATCGAGCTGCGGTCGAAACCTATCGGAGGGCTATCGAAGAGGTGAAGCAGGTGGGAGGGAAAGTCCTCTACGGGGGACAGGTACTGGGTCAGCCAGGTTACTTCGTGGAACCGGCCATCGTGAAAGCGGAAAACCATTGGCCCATCGTCCAGCGTGAAACCTTTGCGCCGATTCTCTATGTCATGCCCTTCACGGTGCTTGACGATGCCATTGCATTACAGAATGCCGTACATCAAGGCCTGTCTTCTGCGATTTTTACGTCCGACCTGCGGAGTAGCGAGCGGTTCACATCCGCTGCAGGCAGCGATTGCGGGATCGCCAATGTGAACATCGGTACGTCGGGGGCGGAAATCGGCGGCGCCTTTGGAGGCGAAAAAGAAACCGGTGGAGGGCGAGAGGCCGGTTCAGACGCCTGGAAAACTTATATGCGGCGGCAGACGAACACAACCAACTGGGGTAACGATTTGCCGTTGGCTCAGGGCATTCAGTTCGGCTCATCATAATGTCAGTGCCTGAGCAACACGAGTGTGGATTATGGAACCAGGCGTTGAGTTGGATGCACTGATCGCCAGAATGATTGAGGACTATGTGTCTCGCAATCGGGCGGCGAAGGTGCTGCGGGACTCCCTTGACGAGGCGGGAGTCGGCTTCTATCCGGTCGCAGACCATCTAACGCTGCGGACGCTGAACATCGACCGGCGTGCGGAGGAATTCACGAGGCTCGGGTATGGGTACAGCGAAACGATCGAGTATGAAGACTGGTACGCGAAGGTCTATCGGAAGGTTGGGTACCCCGCGCTCTTCGTAGATCAAGCCTATCCCGATAATCGGGGCCGCACCAGCATCATCCCCGGTTGGGTCAAGACCTTCGGCGATCAGGTGTTTCATCATGTAGCGGTGCGCGTGGAAGACATCGAGCAGGCAATTGAACGGTTGAAGACACAAGGGGTAGTCTTTGCGGGTCAGATCGTCGGAGCCCACGGTGGCCAGTTACGGCAAATCTTCACAGCGCCAGAAATGGTGGATGGCCAGCCTTTCTCCGTACTTGAACTCACCGAGCGCCACCGCGGGTATCAGGGGTTCTCGCCTCCCCAGGCAGACAGTTTGATGAAATCGACCGTCAATCGAACCTGACACCTTTTCCCTCCGTATCCCTTTAGTGGACCTCTCCAGCGACAAAGAAATTTTATCCCCACGCTTTCTCGCCTCGCTTTACGAGCCCACGCAAGAGCCGCTGCATATTTGTTCTGGCCCTCTCTCGACGCTCTCGCTGGCGTTCGACCATGCGTCCGGCGACGAAGGCTGCCCGCACGCTCGACGATCGCTTGAGGAACGCTCGCACATGCGCTTCGGCTTGAATGGCGTCTTGGTGCATGCCTAAGACATCCTGCACGGCGCGGGCTTTGTTAATGAAACGTGTGGCCGGCTTGCCGACCGTTGGTTCCGCGAGTTCGGCGGCATAGCGGGCCCGTTTGGTTTTGATCCTGGTCTCGTGAATTTTGGCATTGTTGGGTGCGTGACCAGCCTGGCGAATCGCGTTTCGCAACTTTGTGAACTCCTGCTTGGCGAGGTCGCGCAAGGTCACGGTGGATTCGACGACAGTTGGATCGTGCGCCGCTTGCTGAAGCCGCCTGATGAGGTCAAGATACCGTTCGCTCGTCAGCTCGTTCAGCAGAATCTCCTGAACATTGGCCCGCTGGGCTTCCAGATGAGCGATGAATTGTGTCAGAGGCCGGCGGTCTCGTGCATCCAGCGCGACGGATTCCTCGCGGAAATAGGCGAGTTGTACGTCGAGGTCGCGGGCCGGTCCCAGCAGTTGGCCGAGCCAGCTCAACTCATCCCGCAACGAGTTTGCCCATTCAGGAATCAGCAGAGGCCTTGAGGCCCGCAGGACGGCGCGCAATTGTCTCGTGGCCACGCGCATTTGGTGCAGGCTTTCAGGTTCCCTTCCGAGCCTGGTGCCTGGGTCATGCGCAAGCAGCCATCGGACATGACGTGCGAGGGCCCACTTCACATGATCCACCACCGGCGCATCCGAGGCCGGCTGTGGCTCAGGACTGGGAGCCAGCAAGGAGAGTGCGCGAAACAACTTTGGCCGTCCGTCATGATCTTCTGCTCCCGCTCGACGGAGCTGCCGTTCGAGGTCTGGTAGCGCGACGTCCTTCCCGTTCACCTGTTCGATTTCGAGTTCTCGAAAGCGCTGAAGCACCGCTCCGTCCTTCATGGCGGACACGCGGTCGATCGTGACGTCTGCGACCGGAACATTGTCTATACGCACACGGATACCCGCCCGCCAGACCCGCAAGGTTGCCACAGGCATGAGCTGCCTCTGTCCGAGATGGAGAAAGAGCAGATCGCGGAACGTTGTCGGGGGAATAGACCAACGATCGATCAGCTCAATTTCCTGCCGGTCCTTCATCAGAGGGAGTTTCAGCTGCCAAGCCTGTTTCCCGCGCTCGACTCGATGACGGAGGGTGATCCCCGCGTGGGCCAGATCGTACTGGGCGGTGTCGTAGTAGGTCGAGGTCAGCAGGCGTCGCGGCAGGGGAACGCCGGGAAGAGAGGGCAGGCGGAAATGGTCATCGACCGCCAGTTTGATTTCACACTCAACCGTTGATTTTACAGCCGGGTTGATAGCAGCCGGATCTGGCGGTTTCGAGGGAGGCTTGTTGGCACGAGCCATCACAGTCTCCTTGCGGGACCTTTATAATGTCGCAGATGGAAAGGGAGGGAAGCAATCCCTAAATCAGGCGGATGAGCCAATCGTCTTAAGGGTTCAACAGGCTGCGGAAAAAATCTGTGGGCACGTCGGAATTTCACTCGCCTGCACGTCTAGGGGAACGGAACACGACCCCGCAGGATAGTCGCGCGAGACTAAAGGTACTGGCGAGACAGTCAGAATCAGGGCTTGCGAGTCGTGCTCGTCGCGGGCTTGAGAGATTGGCAGATTTTTCAGCATCCAACTAGAGAGCCCCTGCCTGGCAGTTCTGTGGTTCCATCGTTGGGGTCGCCGGTCCTCACCAAAGTAGTCAGTGAGCATGGATCATCTGGTGCCATGCTGTTTTGGCACCACATGGCACCAAGTCCCATAGGCAGTGAGGAAAAGGAGCACGACCGAATTGCTTTCGGTCGTATGCTGCCGTAGCCGCCTATGTATAAATCTGCACCCGATAGCTCCAACAGCTAATCAGTGGCAAGTCTGTGCAAATACAATGTTAGGCTTATGAATCCTAAAGCGAGTAGCAATAGGGTTGATGGTTCAGGGACAGAGGCTATCGGCGTTATTCGCACTGCGAAATCTCGATCTGGGTCGGAGTTGTCACTGTAGTAGATATCATGAGCGGCGACGAAGAGATGAGTCGCGCCAACAGGAACCTGAAGAAACGTGTTCTCAATGCCAAAATCCTCAGCAATATCAGTCCCCATGCTACCAAACAAGGTATTCCAGGTAGTTATGTCGACCCCCGCATCAAGAGCGCCCGGGACCCGGCTGAATATATTTGGTGCCAGGAGCGTAGTGCTATTGCTGAACACTCCGATCATTTCCTTAACAACGTCCATGGCTGACACGTCACCATCATACCCTGCATGCCCATCATACCAATCGCCCAGCCGCTCAAGTTGTATGAGGTCTCCTCCGCTGATGCCGAACTCACTCAGCACAATTGGTGTGGTGCCCGGAACCGAACCATTCCCAGACCAAGGATCATTATTTGTGAACAGATAAGTTTGGAGCGGGTCAATTGGGATCGTTATAGCCATCGCCTCGGTATTGAGAAAAAGCATGAGGAAGCAAAAAGAGAATATCTGAAGAATTTTACGTCGCAAGATGCGTCTCCTTTCTTGTGAGCTCATTCTAGATAGCGATGTGTGATTGAGATGTGTGATTGAATGGTCCGCAAGAGGCGTACCGAAAACATCCGTCTCGGTCCACATGTCATCTTTGATAATGAACTCGGCCGGTTATGAAGCATTCGGTCGTCCCTGTGGAGAAACTTTTCTGTTGTGTGGGGCTTTTGAGCCGCATTTGGAATGGAACGGGCTGCGGATGAATTACCGCATCTTTAAGCGCCTATTAATGACCGGAAAGCCAAGCCCAACAAGAGAATCCCTCAGGGGGAATATGTTCCATGAAGCCCACGGTAAAAAACGGAATTCCGCTGATTAAGAGTCAGTTTCCGCCTGTCCTCTGAGGTTCGTTGGGCTCTTCAGTCTCTTGACATTCCGGGCCCTTCTGGATATTTCCCTTCCGGGCGGTCCTCCCCATTTCGCTCGAATTGGCCAGCTCCTGCCCACACTGTGCCTAGAGTGCGGGCTGCTGATTAGCCACTGATATTGCCGGCTGATGTGGATCAACGCCTGCCGACAAATCCGTGTGCTGCCGACCCGGCGTTTGACGAACGACGCATCACATGCGGCGAGTGACGAAACCGGTCATTGACGAGACCCCCTTTCCCTCAGCGGGCCAGGTGTTTGTGCGCGATGCGGAGCTCTGCCGGGCTTTGCACTGCGGGTCACCCAAGGGCGCAAGTCGTTCATCTTGGAAAAGCGCATTCGGGGGCGGATGCGCCGCCTCACGATCGGACCCTATGGGCCGCTCACCGTGGAGCAGGCGCGCAAGCTGGCGGCCACTCATGTAGGAGCGATGGCGAAGGGCGCATCGATTTCTCGTCATCGCATCATCACGGGCACCGTCACCGTGGACGGCCGGATCGGACCAGTTGGTGTCGTGGCGTTGAAGGTGGCTGCAGCGCATCAGGCCGGTGTGGAGATGTTCCTCGTGTCGGCCAAGACTCCCAGCATGGGGGAAGACATCGGCACTCATCCAGGTGGTGCCGGTCGGTTCGGTGAGCCAAGCGTATCAGGCGTTAACTGCTCCCGACTCCCCAGAGTCCCCTCGCCGACGAGCTCGTGAGGTTGTTGGCTAAACACAGACCGTGAAGCCAGTCGAGGTCGGACAAAACAATCAGACCGCGACCCGCCTCCCAAACAGGTCGCACGCGATAGACTCTGGGCGGAGGATACTGACCTGGGCAGATCGCGGGGCGTTGATGACCATGGCGCCCGAGTTGCTTGCCGAAGCGCCACAGATCGAGCACGTCGACGTGCTCGCAGCGAAGATCCCGCACTGAAGTCTTGCGGGAGGGGGAGCTTGGCTGCGATCAGTTCGGTCGGTCTGAATAAATTGTTTGCCGATTGTTGTGCCCACTTAAAGCTTGGACGGGGACGAAAGCCGAGGGGATTGTGGGAAACTCAGTGATATCTGTTCGAAACGATCATGATGGGAGAGCAGGAGGCCTTCGAGTAAAGGATCAAGCTGGTGCTACTCAGATTTCCCCCTCGGGCACGAATCCTCGAAGACGCCAGAGTTCTCTACAGAATGGATGGTGAACAAGGAAAAACAGGCTGTCCAGAAATTAAGCGGGCAGTACAGGCACTTGAGCAGAGAGCTCAGTCTTCGCCTTAAAAGGCCGGTTCTTAATTCAAATGACTCTATGTAGAGCAGTCCCAAGATTTTTGATGCACGCTCAAGAGCAACGGCAGCCGCTTCTCCGTCAAGGAGATGCCCCTTACGGGTGCAGCTCCTAATTGCTACCAGGTCCAGGGGGAATAGGCTCTGCCTGCACAATCTGGTTAAAATGACGCAGCAACGCACCGGGAGAAAAAGACGGCGCGGCAAATTCTCCGGGCCAGACGCGGGCGTGGTAGGCACGACAAACCAGCAGTTTCGCGCCATCGTTTTTGTTCGCATATTCCCACGCCGCTTCTTCGCACAACAGAGCATAGGTCAGGATATCTGACATTTTGCCCAGGAACTCGTCCGCGACAAGCTCGGATTTTTGAGGCTCTGCCCGCAGTTTTTTAAATGAACCTTCCATTGTGCCTGCCAGGGTCGACAAATTGATTTTTTCGCCGTTCAACGCGGCGGGCAATACATCGCGGACCGACGCAATTTTTTCAAGGAAAAGCCTGTCACCTGGTTCGGCCCCGGCGATCATGCGCATTAGCTCAAGTGCCTGGATCTGCTCCGGCCCCTCCCAGACCGGCAGGACCATGGCGTCGCGAAACTGGCGGGCGGTGGCGTAATCTTCCGTATAGCCGTTGCCGCCGACAAGTTCCAGCGCCTTTTGCGCACACCACACGGCCTGTTCCGCCGTGCGGAATTTAGCCAGCGCAGTGACGATCCGCATCCACGGCTCTTTCACGGGATCCTTCGCGGCGTCGTCAAAGCTGCGCGCCGCTTCGAACGCTAGCGCCGATCCCGCCATCCACTGCACGGCGATATCCAGTATGCGTTTTTGCACCATCGGGCGTTCGATCAGCTTTTTGCCAAACGTTTCCCGGTTGCCCGCCCAACACAGCGACTCCATATAAGCACGGCGCATCACGCCAGCAGCTCCCACGGCGTTATGAGCCCGTGAGCAGCCCAGCGCCGTCATCATCGCTTTTAGACCCTGCCCGGCTGGAACGATTTCGTAGGCCAGCGCAGCCTGCAGCTCGACTTCAACGGTAGGCAGACCACGGGTTCCCAGCTTGCGCTTCAGGTGCTTGATAGCTAAGTTATTGCCGACAGCCCAGTCGTCGTCGATATGGCTGGGTACAAGGTAAAGCCCCAGCCCTTTGCCGCCAGCCGGCGCTCCGGCGGCGCGCGCCGTCTTGATGCCCATGAATTTTTTAAAGCCGAACGCGCTGGTGAACCAGTTGTGACCCTGCAGGCGATAGCTTCCGTCGTCCTGCCTGAAGGCTGTTGTAACCGTGCTGCCGATATCGCTGCCGCTGTGGCGTTCCGTGGCCCATGTACCGCAAATGGCGGTCGCGCCGTCCGTACGCAGGATTTCCGGCAGGTACTTGTCTTTCACGGCCTGCGGTGCCAGCCGGTCAAGAACATATGCGGTCGGATGCGTCATGGCGAACGGACAGCCGGTGGCGATGTCGGATTGTGCAACCATATACATTGCGACGAAAGGCAGGATATGGGACTCAGGGGCAGGCTTATCAAAACACGCAGCCACGATGCCGCTTTTATATAGTTCCTGCTGGCATTCCTCATATTCCCGGTTCAGGCGGATTTCGTTGCGCCGCCCGGTTGGGGCTGTTCGATGATCGGGCAAATCCTTCAGGACAGGCGGGAAATCCTGGTCACTCTGTTCGGCCTGGCGGTCCAGCCTGTCCCCGGCGAAGGCCCCGAGCCGTTCCAGAACTGCGCCTCTGCGTTGCAAAAGCCCCCGTGCCGCCCGCTCAAGGAACAGGTGCAGGTTGACGTCTGTATCGAAAAAATTAAGGCCCCGCGGACTTTGGGGAAAAGAAGGTTCCTGTTGTTTACTGCCGCCTTCGCTCATGGCTTATGTTTAATCAAGATTCTAGGAACTACTGACTAGTGATGCGCTCAGGAAAGTTCGATATAACCCCATCGACGTCAAAAGAGAGTGCGCGCTGGATATCGCTTGGAGCGTCTGCCGTGTAGACGAACACAAGCAAATCAGCACGGTGGAATGCGTCCACGAGAGGGCGCGTGGCCTTGTCGTGGCGAAGACCGACGTAGGAAGGTCCGTACTTAACTGCACGGGCGACGGAGGCACGGGACAGGCCGCTGAAGAGCACCATAAGAGAGGCCTCTGAATGGGCCGTCCGAACATGTTTCAATTCGTCGTGCAAGAAGGAAGCATAGATGACAGGGTCTCTGAACCCAGCTTCATGCACCAATCCAACAGTCTGCTGTGCCACTCCTTTGACCTTAAGTTCTAACATCACCCCTGCTTCTCCCGCGGCCACCTTGAGCACTTCCTCAAGCGTTGGAATGTGTTCGCCGTTCCCTGCATTGAACTTCTTGACCTCCTGTAGTGACAAGCGATTAACCCGTCCCTTCCCATTGGTCGTACGATTCACTGTCTCATCATGGAGGACTACGAGTACGCCGTCCGCCGTGCGACGCACGTCAATCTCCACGAAATCGACTCCGAGGGCGATCCCTTTCTGAATCGCGGCCAACGTATTTTCTGGAGCATGGCCCGCGGCCCCACGATGGCCGATTCTCAACACCCGACGCATGAAGTCTCCTTGGAACCTTGGCCGAAGAAGTAAACCAAGCTGGGGCTACTGGATCGGTGGCGCAAATCGAAGATTGTGGGAATCCAGATTTGCAAGATATTCCTTCATGCGTTTTTGCTCATGGTTTTTCACAAAGTCGATCACCTTGCGATCAATTTCCAGCAACCCGAGTCCAGAGGGAATCTCGTCTGGGCAGATGACAAATAGGTTCACGCCCTGCTCCTTGGCTTTCGCCTGTGCTTCCTTGACTCGGTGGTGGATGTACCGCTGGTTCAACCGTAAGAAGTTGTTCAACTCCAGAAGGTCTCGTAGGGGGTATGGCTCGATACGAATACGGTCCCTTGGAACATTGAGGAAGATGAATATCGTATCGCATCCCAAGCTGAAGGCTTCCTCGACTGGAAAGGGATTGGCGAGATCGGCATCAAGGTACCGGTAGCTGTTCATTTCAACCATCTCAAACAAGGGGTATAGGGCCATGGACGCGCGAATCCGTTTAAAGAAGAGGTCGTGTTTGGCCTTCTGGCTTCGCGTGTCCTCGCTCCCGTCCATCGCAAGATCGGGATCTTTATTGGAAAAGACCACGGTCGCTCCGTCTTCATACCGTTCAGTAATGATGTGCCAAACGATGGGGCTTGCGAGCACCTTCTGCAGATCAATCTGCTCGCCCAGTCGGGCCAGAAGAGGGAGCGGATCGAGGAAAGCTTTCATCCTCTTGAATTCAAAATACTTATCCATCTCGTCGAACGTTTCCCAGATCTCAGGCGCCTGCACGAGCCGCCGAAAAGACTTGTGTTGGGACGCAAACGCATCCATGAGGCGAAAGATGAAGCTCACGGTGCGGCCTGCTACGCGAAACGGCATGCGCATACAAAAGGAGATGACCAAAGGCAGGAACTTGATGGCCCTCCTGAGATCATGGAAAAATGATCCGCTCGGCCCCCAACCTTGACTTACTTGTGGAACAACCCCTAAGAGACTCGCTAATTTTTCCTGGACGAATGGATGAACCTCATAGATCGCTTCCGGGGAGGTGATATAGTCTTCCCAGATGCGGAGAGTTTTCTCGGCCCCGACAACACCGGGATTCTCGACAAACCCGAGAGCATTGCAGGTTCCGGCGGAGGAACTCACAATATGGGTTGGACAGAAGCCGGCATGGATCACTTCCGCGGCCGCAACCGCTTGGATAACGGCTTTACACCCGCCCCCGCAAAAAACAAACAGGATGTTCCCGTACTTATTCGATTGATGATCAGACATGCGAATTCTCCGGCCCTGCGTGCGTAGAACACATCTGTGGTGCAGACACCTCCCTGCTGCGCTGCCCAAGCCGTGGATGTGGATGTGCTAGGGCACGCGGAGCACCGCCCGCTCGACCTGCGTCAGGATGCGAGGGACCCGGCCTGATGAACACGTATGACGTCTGCATTGTGGGAGCAGGGGTCGTAGGGTGCGCCATCGCCAGAGAGTTGATGCACCGGCGCTGGGGCACGCCCCTTCGCGTCGTTGTTCTCGAGCAACACGATGGCGTGGCGGAGGAGACCAGCGGGCGCAACAGCGGCGTACTCCATAGCGGAATCCACGAACATCCCCGTTCGCTGAAGGGACAGCTTGCTCGAGAGGGGAGCGCGCTGGCGGTCTCGTACGCATTAGAGCATGGCCTCCCGCTGCTGAGAACGGGAATGGTCATCGCCATTTCGTGGAATGATCTCCGTCGAGGCCTCTGGCGTGAGGTGTCCACGCTACGGCGGCTGTTCGTCAACGCCTGGAGGACGAACATCAGGGTATCGTTCGTAACGCCGTCGGGGTTGCGTGCGTGGGAGCCGAATCTCCGTGCCTGTTTCGGTATTGTCATTCCAAGCGTCTCAGTCATAGACCCTCTAGCCTTTGCACAGTCTCTTAAGACCGACTCGGAAGCGACCGGTGCCGAATTTGCGTTCAACAACCGGGTGATTGGCATCGATGAAGACGCCACCACATACATCGTCACCACCGATCGTCAGAGGATCCGTGCAGCGTGCCTGATTAATGCCGCAGGACTCCACGCCGACGATGTCGCTGCCCTCGCCTTATGCTATAAAAAGTATACCATCTACCCGGTGCGGGGTGAGTATTACGAACTGGTCACCACGGAGAAGAAAAGCCTCATCGGACGCCTGGTGTATCCCGCTTTACCTCCTGACGCGACCGGCAAGGGAATTCATTTCAGCCCCCGCCCGAACGGACGGTTGTTCGTGGGACCGAATGAGGTGGCAATCCAAGACAAGACGGACTACACGTCGCGCAAGACGCCACCGAGCGTGTTCGTCGAGGCCTTGCAGAAATTCCTCCCGACGCTCGAAGAAGGCGATCTGGAGTGGGCCTACTCCGGAATCCGGCCCTGTGTCATTACCGGCAACGGGCGCAAGAGCGACTTCATCATCGCCTTAGACAGCAAGAACCCGCCACTCATCAATCTGGTAGGAATAGAGTCGCCGGGGCTATCCGCGGCCTTAGCGATCGCTAAACATGTAGCCGAACTGCTCTATGTTCAGAAGCGGTTCAATCCGTCCAGGGGTTGCTCTCCCTCATCTCACGACACCCGAATGTGTTGAGGGTGCAGCCTCTCCTCTTCTTCCTTGTTCTTCCTCGCGCAAGACTCGATAGAGTGTCTTGCCAAGAAGCGTGCGTGGTAGCTCGCTGCGAAATTCAATGTGTTTTGGAACCTTATATGAGGCCAAGTATCGCCGACAGTGCTTTACGAGGTCGTGCTCTGAAATTTCATTCGCGGATGGAACGACAACCGCCTTGACTGATTCACTCCCGTCCCCCGACAACACGCCAATGACCGCGGCTTCTCGTACCTCCGGGTGGAGCAGTAACACCTTTTCGATTTCGGATGGATAGACATTGAAGCCTGAAGTGGAAAGGATCATGTCCTTCTTCCGATCCACGATGTAAAAAAAGCCGTCTTCGTCCATGCGTGCCATGTCGCCGGTTGCGAGCCACCCCTCGGCCTTCAGCACATGTAACGTTTCCACAGGGTTGTTCCAGTACCCCTCCATCACTTGCGGACCTCGCACCCAAAGTTCACCGATTCCTCCAACCGGAACCTCCTGGCCTGTCTCATCAACGATTTTTGCCTCGGTGTTCGCAATGGGCAATCCAATGGAATGCTTCACCGAAAGACCGCGGGGGATGTTGCAGTGCGTCACAGGAGAAGCCTCCGAAAGACCGTATCCCTCTATAATAAGCTGGCCGGTTCGTTCCTTGAATTTCTTGAGAAGTTCGTACGGGAGTGCGGCCCCACCGCAAATGCAGAACTTCGCCGTTGCGAGGTCCTTCTCAGCAGAGGTATCCAAGAGTTTCCGCACGAGCAGAGGGACCATTGCGACCACGGTCGGTCGTTTCTTATGAATGAGAGAGAGCAGCATCTGCATATTGCGGGGATCTGGCACGAGCACCATACATCCGCCGACGGCCAGGCAGATATTCTGTGTGACCGTCATCCCGAGCACATGAAAGAGCGGAAGAGCTGCCAGAAAACTCTCTGTGCGTTCGACAGGAGAAAACCAGCTGATGAGTTGCCGAATGTTGGCCGTCAGATTGCGATGACGCAGCTCCGCGCCTTTCGACACCCCGGTGGTGCCCCCTGTGTACTGGAGGACCGCGATATCGTCAGGGGTCACCATCGGAAGCTCCTCCGGCGCGACGGGGTTAACGCAGTCCAGAACATCGTGGAAAAACAGCGTCGTATCCCTGGCTGGAATCTCAACTGGCGGTCGGCCGTTTCGATGTTGATAGATATACTTCACGATCGTCGTCATGAAATCGGTGATACGCGTGACGATGATTGTTTCCATATCGAGATGCTGGATCTTCTGATACATCATGTCGAGCACCACGATTGCTCGCGCCCCCGCGTCTCGAAGCTGGTGGGACAGTTCGTATTCCGTGTAGGTCGGGTTGCAGGCCACGACGATCCCCCCAGCCCGCAAAATGCCGAAGTAGGCGATGACTGCCTGTGGAGAATTCGGGAGACAGAGGGCCACGCGATCGCCTTTGCGAATTCCCAACGCTGCGAGGCCGCAGGCAAATCGCTCAACGAGAGCATGGCATTCCTGGTACGACAGGTTCTTGCCGAAGAAATAGAGGGCCGGCCGGCGTGAATACCGCTGTGCGCTCCGAGAGAACATCGCCAAGAGCGTCTCGGGAGAAAGAGAAAGCTCGTGGGGAACTCCCTCGGGATAATGTAAGAACCACGGTTGTTCAGGCATGAGGCCCTCCGTTTAGGTTGGCTCAAGAAATTCCCGGCACTACCATCCTCCGTCCGAGAGAGCCGGACAGGGCTCGAAGCGTTTGCCATACTTGATCGCCAGCGACTCCAGTTCCCGGGCTACCTGTCCTTGCGTCATGGTTTGCCGCGCCCATGTGAGAAGGCCACCACGGAACGCGGGGAACCCGATTCCATACGTCAATGCGAAATCAACCTGCCAGGCATGCTCCACGATCTTGTCATTCAGACAGCGCACCGCTTCGTCGACCATTGGGAAAAACAGGCGTTGATGAAGGATGTCGTCGGAGATGGAGCCAGCATCTGAGGGATTGTCGCGACGATAGTTCGCGACTGCGTCGAGAGCCTGCGGATTCTCTTTTTCCGACTTCCAAAATGTCAGCGGCGGCTTCCCTTCCGGAAGGAAGTTTCGCAACAGCGCATCACGCGATTCAATTCGAGATCCCAGCACGGCGAGCGAGGTCAGTACGTGCAGGGCGACAGGAAGTCCGATTAGATCGAGAAGCTCCAGAGGACCCATAGGATGTCCGCTATCCACTGCCATCCCAAAGTTTTTGGCGACGGCGTCGATGCGCCGAACGGAGATGCCTTCCCCCACCATGATCACGGCCTCCGCCAGATAGCGCGATAGAATCCTGTTCACGAGGAATCCAGGTCCGTCATTGACCACAAGGGGAAACTTGCCCAACCGCTTGGCAAGACTACAGGCCTGTGCAAGGGCCATGTCGGATGTAAAGGATGCGCGCACCACTTCGACCAACTGCATTTTGGCAACAGGATTAAAGAAATGGAGTCCCACGCACCGTTCAGGATGGACGGCTCTTGCGGCGATGTCGGCTAGGGTGTACGAAGATGTATTCGTGGCAAAAATCGCATCGGGATGTGCCTCCGATTCAAACTCCGCCAACACCGCTTGTTTCACATTCAGCTTCTCCGACACAGCCTCGATGACAAGGGAAGCAAGGCTCACATCCTTGATACGGATAGTTGGAGCAACGCGCATCATGCGATAGCGCATGTCGGAAGGAAGGATAATCCGCTTACGCACCTGGGCAGTTTGGGCTTTATGGATGCGTCCGATCGCTTTCGCGAGAATGTCTGAAGAAACGTCTCGCAATACCACCGCATACCCTTTTTCGGCAAGCTGCTCGGCGATCTGTGAACCCATCAATCCAGCTCCGAGCACGCCAACGCGCGCAGCCGCGGCTGGAACGGTGGCAATATTCCGTTTCACCTCCTCGCCGGCCAGGAACAAACCAACGAGGTGTGAGGAAATCGGGCTGGCCATGAGCTCCAGAAGGAGAGGCTTTTCGACCGTGAGCGATCCCTCCAGAATACTCATACCTACTCCTCTTCCCACTGCCTCGATGGCACGGAGCGGAGCCGGGTAGAAATGTCGGACGCGCTTGATTACTTGATGTCGTGCATAGCGACACACGAGCGTGCGAATCCCTGGACCGCTTAAGAATCTCAGGCTTGCTCGGAGGGGCGGCCGTCGGACAGGAGTCGAACAGAGAACGCGGGCTTGTGCAATGGCAGTCTGAACGAGAGTTTCTTGCTGTACTCTCTCCAGCGTCCTGACACCGGAAGGGATAGAGGTCACCATTCCTTCCACAAGGCCCATCCGCAGAGCTTGCCTTGGAAAGACGGTTTTCCCCGTCGTGATCATGGCCAATGCAGCCGGTAAACCGATCAGCCGTGGGAGACGCTGCGTGCCGCCGAACCCGGGAAGAATGCCCAGTTTGATTTCTGGCAGGGCAAAACAGGTCTTCGGGTGAGTACTGGCCATGCGCATGTGACAGGCCATCGCTAGTTCGAGTCCACCGCCCAGACAGGCACCTTCCACTGCGGCGACAAACGGTTTCGGCGATCGCTCCATCTCGTCAAAGAGCCTATGAGCGGCGATCACAAGTTGTTCCATCTCCTTGAAGGAACCTTGCCGTTGCGCACGGTGCATCTGCTCCAGATCTGCTCCTGCGCAGAAGTTTCCTTCCTTCACGCTCACCAGTACGACGCCTCTGATGGCGGCGGATTGGCCGGCAAACTGCACGATCTTCTGCCACTCCGTCATGCTCTCTACGTTGAGTACATTGACTGATTTTCCGGAGTAATCAAATCCTGCCAGCAAGATCCCCTCGTTTAGGACGAGGGTCTTAAAGTGTTTGAACTCGCCGGGAGAAGAGACGGTGGGGCCTTTTGACATGGCTATTTCCTCTCCAAGATCATCGCCACGCCCTGTCCACCTCCGACGCAGGCGCTGATCAGCGCCCGCTCGGCATTCCGTCGTTTAAGTTCGAACAAAGAGGTCATGGCCAGGCGCAGACCGGAGACGCCAACTGGATGACCGAGCGCGATCGCACCGCCGTGCGGGTTGAGATCGTCGGGCGGGATTTCGCCGAGACGTTCGGTCCATCCGTAATGGCCAAACTTGCGCTCCATGAGAGATGACGAGTCAAGAATGCGGTTGATCCCCAACACGACTGATGCAAAAGCTTCGTTAATCTCCCATACGGCGAAGTCCTTGAGGGTCAGGCGGGCCTTGTCCAACACTTTGGCGATGGCCCCGACTGGGGCCAGGCCCATACAGGCCGGTTCATAGCCAAAATCGGCGTAGTCTTTCACGTAGCCGAGGATCGGCAAGCCGAGGGACTTGGCCTTGTCCTCCTCCATGAGCAGCAACGCTGCGGCTGCATCGGTTATCTGCGAGGAGTTGGCCGGCGTCACTGAACCGTGGCGCCTGTCGAATACAGGTTTCACTCCACGAAATGTCTCCTGACCGGCATCCTCACGAATTCCATTGTCTCGTTCGACGCAGGTACTTCGCTCAGAGACATACATAGGTACGACCTCGTCCGCAAAGAGTCCGTCCTTCCACGCTTGTGCCGCGAGCCTGTGCGATCGAATGGAAAACGCGTCCTGATCCTGCCGGGTGATACCCAGCGAAGGATCCTTCGCAATATTCTCTGCCGTCTGCCCCATAATGAGGTCGCACATAGGATCTGTGAGACCCATCACCAAACCGACACGCGGCGGATATTTCTTGAGGTTAAGGAGCGAGGGAATGAGGGCAAGAGCGCCGGCGGCACGTTCCCGAAAGCTTCTGGCTTTACCGTATTGTAGGAGGAGGTCAGCAACCGTGTGATGGTAGACGACCGGGATACGGCTCATCGCCTCCATGCCGATGACGAGCACCGTATCGGCGTCACCGCTCCGTATACGCAAGCTCGCATAGTAGAGGGCCGTCACTCCTGAGCCGCAATTTTTCCCCGCCACCGTATCGGCGGGGATCGTCGCGGGGAGGCCACCGGTGACGGCTGCAACCCGAGTCGGATTCACCGCGTGCGTGGGCGTTGCCACATTGCTTCCCAAGACGCAATCGATCGTTTCCAGCGGGAGATTCCAGCGGTGACACCTTGTGATCATTTCGCGGACGACCCAGGCGCCAAGCACGTCCGCATCCGTCTCGCGAAAGTCTGTTCCTTCCTTGCATAGTGGAGTACGAAATCCGTCTACGACGACGACATTACGCATGGTATATTCTCCGTCCGAAATCCGGAGTGAAGAATCGTCCCACGTCGATGTTCACAGACACGCCTGATCTACTCCACATCCTACCACGCCACGGCGCCTAGGACTCGCCTCGTCACCGGAGTGTGAGTGCTACATAAGAGGGGGTCTGGCCGGACCAATTCCGGAGCAAACCTGGCGTAAATAGTGGTAAGGTTAACCAACGAGACGAGCGACAGCACCCTAATTTGTCTGTCATTGGGGAGGTGCCGCGCATGGCAAAACCGGATGTGTTTCAAGGGTCTGTGGCGGTGGCTGAGACCGCTCGTGACAAGGCTTCCTATTCCGGGTTTCTTGCGGGGCTGTTTGAAACCGACGTCCGATGGGACCTCTTTACCTCAATAGGCATTCCACAGACGAGTCCGGCCGCCCTGGATTTCCTGGAACGATTCAAGATCGCCCTTATACCCCTGAATCCTGAACGAGTTGACAGTGAGGGGGAGCTGCCTGAGCCGGTCCTGAAAACTCTTGCTGAGATTGGAGCCTTCGGCATCAAGATTCCCAGACGCTTCGGCGGGCTGGAGTTGACCCAATCTGAGTATCAGAGAGTCGCCACCCTGTGCGCAAGTTTTGATGCATCGCTCACCGTCTTGTTGTCGGCAGCGCAATCGATCGGGGTTCCAGAACCACTGCGCCTCTTCGGAACAGAAGAACAGAAGGCCAAGTATCTTCCTCGGCTCGCTCGAGGAGAAATTTCAGGGTTTGCACTCACAGAACGAAATGTCGGTTGCGACATTTCAAAGGTAGAAACGTACGCTGTCCGCGTCATAGAAAACGGGAAGACCGTCGCGTATCGCCTCACAGGAGAAAAGTTCTTCATTACAAATTCCGTTAAGCAGGACGGCGAGTTTTTGTCTTCAATGCTGGTCGTCATTGCACGAATTGTTGATCGGCCAGAGGAACTCCAAGACCCCAAGGCAGAGAAGCGATATGGGGCCTTCATCGTTGAAACCCACTGGCCAGGTTGCTCCGTTACCCGTCTGCGTTTCGAGGGTGTGAGAGGGATATACAACGGCATACCGACATTCAACAACGTTTACGTCCCGATTGAAAACCGCCTGGGCAACGAAGAAGACGGCCTGAGGATCGCACTCGCCACGCTCACCGTCGGCCGCTTGACGCTTCCCGCAGCCAGTTCCGGGGGCCTCAAACAGTGCCTGTCCGTGATGCGCTGGTGGGGTCGCACACGCGTCCAGTGGAACAAACCGATCGGCGAACACACTCTCATCGGAGAGAAAATCTGCCGTGCTGCGGCCTATACGCTGGCGCTCGACGCCGTGATGGCCTTCTGCGGAGCCTGGGCCAACAAGAAGGGCGACCTCCGGCTGGAGTCGGCCGCAGCCAAAATCATCGGCAGCGAGTGGTACTGGGAAGTGGTCAACGACCTGTTCCAAGTGCGAGGGGGACGGGGATTCATGACCGTTGAGTCGCAGCGTAAGAGCGGCGAACTCGTCATTCCGGTCATGCGCATGCTTCGCGATGCCCGCATTAATCTGGTATGGGAGGGGACCAGTGAGATTCTGCGCATTTGGATGGCGCGCGAGGCTCTCTCGCCCTATATCGAACAGGGCATCGCTTTTCTCCAAGGATCACCGTCAGACAAGATCGCAGTGCCGCTGTATTACGCGCGCATAGCGCTTCGCTCTTGTCTCCATTTTCCGAAGCCTCTGAGCGTTTCTGCGATGTTCGGAAAGGACTACGCCCGGTGGGTTCGCTTCATCGAGTCGTCCTCTCGGAGCCTGACACGATCGACCCTCGTCGCGACGGTCCGCCACAGGCAGGGTCTGCACAATAAGCAACTCCTGTTGCAAGATTTGGTGAATGATAGCCTCTGGCTCTTTCCTATGGCCGCGACGCTCTGGTATGCGTCACAATCAGAGATGCGAACGAAGCCAGGCATCCTTGAACTTGCCACCTATTTCTGTCAGGAAATGGCGGATCGTCTGGATCCTCCATCCTCTTCGGTGAAAAGTATCCGCCGACACAAGAAAGACACCATCGTCTACCACCTGTCGAAGGCAATCATGAGCGGCGAGTACGCCTGGTTAGAGGAAGGGATTGTGCCGTTACTTGAGAAATGACGGACTGGCGCGTAGCATGAGTTCCCGTAACTCCTCGGGAGGCGGTGCCATATGCCTCACGCCAACGTCTGACAACTGAGTCACGTAAGCTCAGAAGTGATGTCGTGAGCGCGGCGCAGGCGAATGGTGAACATCAAGGGTTAACTCGAACGGACTCACCGAGACAAATCCTGTGAATAAGAAACAACAAGCGGTCATCGTTAGCGCAGTACGCACACCGATGGGCAGCTTCAACGGGGTGTTCGGTTCCGTGCCCGCCACCAAGCTCGGCAGCCTCACCATAGTGGAAGCACTGAATCGCATTCACGTTCCGAAAGAGTGTGTGGAAGACGTGTATATGGGCTGTGTCCTCAGTGCCGGCCTTGGCCAGGCGCCGGCCCGACAAGCCTCGATCGGAGCTGGAATCCCCCATTCGGTTGGCGCCACGACGGTCAACAAGGTCTGCGGGTCCAGCCTCAAGACCCTGATCATGGCTGCGCAGGCCATTGCCCTCGGCGAGGCCAGAATCATTGTGGCCGGCGGCATGGAAAACATGACCCGCGCACCCTATCTGTTGGAGAACGCGCGGCAGGGGTATCGGCTCGGACATGCGGAGCTGGTGGATAGCCTGGTCAAAGACGGCCTCTGGGACGTCTATAACAATTTCCACATGGGGCACGGCGGGGAACTCTGTGCCGCCGAGTACCGGCTCACCAGAAGGGAGCTCGACGATTTCGCCTTGGAAAGCTACCGGCGCGCCCAAGAAGCCATTGCGACCGGGGCCTTCAAACGGGAAATTGTGCCGGTTGACGTGCCGCAGAAGAAGGGGCCACTCCTCGCTGTGGTGGATGATGAGGAGCCGAATCGAGTCGATTTGCGCAAGCTGCGCGAGCTGAAGCCGGTGTTTCAGGCAGACGGGGTCTTGACCGTGGGCAATTCTCCTTCCTGTAACGACGGGGCGGCCGCGGTGGTGGTCATGGCGGAAGAGGAGGCGACCAGG
>DASYRC010000062.1:0-14878 GCA_036004925.1 Nitrospiraceae bacterium
TCAAAGGGTTACTTTGTGTCCACGGTGGGTATCACAGAAGAGATCATTCGCCGATATGTAGCCAAGCAGGGTCAGGAAGACGCGGGACAAGCGAAGCTTGAATTCTGAAAGGACCCCGCCTGTCAAGGCGGGGGAATCTATCACGCGGAAATGGTTTTCAATGAAGAGGAATTCTACCTCATTTAGTGCCCTGTCCTGATACAGCACGTTGCGCAAGGCCACGGCGCATGTCCCAAATTCCCTGAGCGGGTTGTCCATTTCATTTTGATCCTTCGCCTCCGCCATCTCACGAGCTGGCTGAGCGGCTAGAGTTTCAACAGCCATACGTCACCTCTTTCTTTCGTCGTTCATCCCCTGAGATCACCCGCGACGCGCTGATCCTGATGTGAACAATAGTTCCCTGCAGCCGTGTCGAGAGGGCAAGAGTTTGCGGTGGAAAATATATCGATAGATGCATGTTACCACCCCCTTTCCCTTCTGCCTGATTCGAGAGGAGCGTCAGTGGGCTATAGGTTGGTCCGCTAGAAACGAAATTGCGTGACCCTGAGCGTTCACTTTCGCAATAACATGATCTCCCGGTTTAGGCTTTACAGCTGATCTCGTCTCAGTTGTGCCGTCAACATGCATTTGCACCACATTTCCACTGTCCTCTCTGACGAAATACTTCTCACCTTCGACGCGCACCACTTCGCCTTTGACCTCCTTGCCGGGTTCAAAGCGGTCTTTATCCGACACGGTAAACATCTTCTTGTCTGATTGGCCAGTGTTGAGCTTGTCTGCAGACGACGCGACATTCGACAGACCCAGGCACAGCACGAAACCACACGACAGGACACCGACGATTTTAGAAATAGATACCATGGGAGCCTCCTTGGTTAGATGTACACACACGTCTACATGTGCCCGTACGTTCCTCGCAGAATTTTCGGAGCTAGAAAACCGCCACCGGCTTCATTCCCTTGACTGGCATTAGGTTCATTTAGCCTGGCGAATCGACAGCGCGTGATGCTCATCGTTCACTTTCGCCTCAATATGCTCTCCTTGGGCAATGCGTCCGGTCATCTGGGTGGTCTCATCGATGTGCAAACGCACTTCATAACCGTCATATTGCTTGACGAAATAGGAACTGGGTTCAACGCGCAACACTTCGCCCTTAATTGTGTGGATGCCATGCAGGGACAGACCCAGGCCCAGTAACAACCCAGACGACAGAACACTGACAACTTTAGGAATGGATACCATGAGAATCTCTTCGGATTTCGATGAACAACCTACCGCTTATCTATATCTTCCCCGGAGAGTCAGCGGAGCTAGGAGGGCTCCTAGTATTTGGCGTGGTTGACCCCAGCTGGCACATCGCAAACAACGAGAAGACGTAAAAGCGCCACCTCGCGAACATTCACAATCTTGGTTGGCTATGCTCGAAGCCTGGACTGCCAACTACACACTGGTCAAAAAAGGTTGGTGCTAGTGGTCTCGGAAGCATGCGCCGGCAGATACAGTGCGGGAAGGGTTAGAGAGGGACGACTATTGCCAGGGCTCCGCCGGAACTGACTACTAGGGTTCTTCCTAGTAGTCACTGTTCCGGGGGTGCCGTAGAAGTGAAGCGATGCTTTAGAAACCGCGATGGAAACACTGCACGCCCACCCCAGCCCTGTGAACCCGCAGTGCACCATTGCGGAATCTGAGGTAAAAGGCTCGGGTCCGAAAGGACCCGAGCCTTTATCTTGCCAGCACAGCATGTTTCCGCGGTCGAGCCAGAAAGCAGGTCATGTATGATCCCCAAACTTCCCACGCTTACTATCACGCCTATCACAGAATTCACGCTCGCGTGTGATCGACTACTGAACGACCCCATCACGCGCGACGCGTTGACTAAGGACGAGCTGGACATTCTCAAAATCTGTGTTCAGCGACTCACGGAGAGATTTTTCAGCCAACCGTGTGACGAAATGAGCCCTGGACAGCCCGGCGTAGACCCTCCTGTGGTTCTTCCTCACGGTTCCGGGGGTCCAGTAGAGTGAATATGTTTGAGAACACGCGGTATGATGGACGCATGGCAAAAAAGAAGAAATCTACCGATGTTAACGTCACGGCCTTTGAGATCCTTCAGGCTGTAACAGGTGAGCTACCCTGCCACGCTTCCCCTAATGGGCAAGAATCCGCCAAGAAGAGAGCCCAGCCAGAGAAGAAGCCTGCGGCTGTGGCCCTGGGGCGCTTGGGAGGGCTCAAGGGCGGGAAGGCCAGATTGAAAAAGCTCTCGGCTAAGAGAAGAACCGAGATAGCCAGAACAGCCGCCACGGCCCGCTGGAAATACTCTTAAGCATCCCGAGGAACCCGGCGAGTGCGATGAATCAGGGCGCCGGACCGTGACCGAGGCCAAGACCCCGCACATACCCGCTCCATTGACATCCCGCTCACCGGTCGACAAGGTCGTCATATGCGCCGTCAGAAGGTCCTGGGAGGCTCCATTGTACGAAGAGGGAGTACACCACATTCAGCTAGCTTCCGCGCCTTACGCGAACTTATTCGCTGGGTTCGAGGGCGATCAGTGGAGATAGGGATAGAGTGCGCTGGAGTGAGACGCCAAAAACTAGGAGCCCTCCTAGCTCCGCTAACTCTCCGGAGAGCGTACACGTACAGGTATGGGATTTTTCCCATCTGATCGAGGAAATGACCAGTACCCATAATGGCGAATGCGTGTTCAGTCGTCTCTAGTTCAGCTATCTCACACATTCGAACAAAGGAGGAACTCTATGAAGAAGGAAATCATCGCGGCTGGATTGACGTTCGTGCTCGGTGCGACGGTCGCCCCGGCCTGGGCACTGTTCGAATCCGATAGAGCGCTCAGTGAAAAAGCAACCGTCAGCATGGTCGACGCGATTAAAACCGCGGAACAGGCAAAGCCTGGCAAAACTGTAGAAGTGAATATGGGGAAAGATGACGGCCGCGTCGTCTACAAGATTGAGATCGTGGATGGGAAGAACACCCATAAAGTTTATGTGGACGCGATGACCGGCAAGGTGCACGAAATTAAATAGTAACTAGTCCCGATGACTACGCTCTGCTGGCATGCGGGGTCACCTATGATTCAGTATATGGGTGGCCTCACAGCCGTCAGCATTATAAGAAAAAGGATGGGGTACGGTGAAGTGGTGCCTCTTTGCGAATTCAAGCGACGCACAAACCGCCCGTTAGGTCATGGTGCCATCTGTACCTCTCGACAGTGCCAATGATGATCGACAAATGCCCCTCTCCTCTGCGCATGAGACATCTCAGTAAACACGTGTCTGCGTTGATCCTTGTATTCCTGCTGATAGGGCTGAACGGCTGTTACCGTTTCTTTCCTATTCAATACTCTACCGACAAGGTGTTACATGGCGCGCTCAGTGGTCACCCTGTTGACCACGTGGTGATCTTTGCCATTGATGGTCTCGAGCAAGACACCCTGATCAAATATCTCATGCAGAATCCTCCACGAAAACCAGGAGGCCTACACGATCTGCTCGGTGTGCGCGTCGATGCCAGTGGTCTGGTGTTGACCAAGGGCATTGCCGTCCAACACCCGACGACGGTGTTCCCGTCCTATACCTACCCCGCCTGGACGTCGATGTTCACCGGCGTGTTCCCCGGCGCCCACGGCATTGCAGGGAATAGCCTGTTTTTCAGGGAGCGCCAAGTCGCGCGCTATTACACCGAGTATCATATGGACGCGGTGAAGGTACAGCTGGCGAAGGACTTCCTCTCCGACGATATAAACGATCAGGTGAAGACGATTTACGAGTATATCGGACAGAGTGGTGGGCAGAGCCTTGTCGTGCACCATATGCTCACGCGCGGGAGTGGGCGGGGAGCGATTTCGCCTGACTTCGACAGCCTGCTGTGTTACCAGCAGAATCGAAGTCAAGCCGTGGACGACAACGCGCTGTGGGAAGCGGTGAAATCGCTCCAGGATTTCAATGGTGGAGCGAAGAGAGGAGCGGAACTGCAGCTTCCGAGCCTGATGACGATCTATTTTGCCGGCCTCGATCATGCCGAGCATCTCTCCCCCGAGAATCCGGAGCAGGCACGCCTAGAATATCTCAAGCATCTTGATGACCTTATCGCGAAATTCATTGCGGGCGATCGCGCCATCGTGAGACAGCACCATGCCACACCGGTATCCGACGTCACACCCGTTGACCCGATTCCGTGGCGGGGATTGCGCGATGAACCCGTCCTGCAGCGGACCCTCTTTGTGCTGGTGTCGGACCATGGCCATACCCCAATCGACTGGAATAACGCCCTGGGCATTGACGATCTCAAGGTGGTGTTCACCGAACTGACCGGCATAAGCGGGAAGGCCTATCATCTCGAAACTCCGGCCTTGTACGACGATAGCTTTCTGTCTGGAGTCCGTGCCCTGTTTGGATTCTTCTCCGATGGGACCATTTCCGCGGATTCTACTATCGTGGCCACCGTCAATGGTGGCGCGCTCGGGTTTCATGTGAAGCCTGCACAGGGGCAGTGGACGGATCATCCCGACTATCAAGCAGACATCGCGCCGATGTTGGAACACGTGCTCCTCACGCTCCACAAGAATGAGCAAGGGCCGGAAGCCGTGCTCTATAAACACGGCAGCCGCTACGACTTTGTTCCGTATCACTATGATGGGGCCACCATCCAATTACTGCCGGCGGTGCAGCTCGACCAAAGCCCCTTGAACACTGCCGCATACCCCATGGCGGAACAAAGGCTGAACGGGCTCGCGTCACGATTACCCACAGATCCTCAGAGCGCCCCGGACATTATTCTGCTGGCCGACCGGTCTAAGAAATTGACATATTTCAATAAGCAGGATGGGCGGGTTCTGGAGGGACTCGACCTGGCCAAGCATCGACACTTTCACTCTGATCATGGGCATCTGAATGCCTCAGATTCGCTGGTGCCAATCATTTTTGCGAGAGGGGGACAGGAAGGGCAGGACGCGCTGGCTACGATTTGCAAGGCGTCTCTGGTGGACGTGACTCCCACCATCCTAGACATTCTCGGGCTGCTTCCGTCGTTTAATGCGGCACTGCAGAATCGTCCCGATGAAATGAAGGGGCGCTCGCTCAGACAGGCCATCGACCGCATTGTGACCAAGGCTCATCCGACGAGCAGTGAGAATGTCTGTGGTTCACACATCACCGCCCCCCCTCCCATGAAAACCAACTAGTAGGGGGTTAAAAAACGATTCAGGACTCGGAAAACTTAGGGGCAGGCTGTCACGGACGGTTCCCGCTCAGCTCGCCTTACAAGGGCCTCCGAGGCCTGGAGTGTGCCCACAGCGCAGCTGAGGGCTTCGGCCGCACGACACGTGATCGTCGCTGAGCGCCTTGCCCTGGAAGGAAACACCCAGTATGGATTTACGATCTGGACATCCTTTCTGGTTCTTGAAAAACGGCCTTCTTGCCGACTATCCCTCGCTCAAACACGATGAATCCTGTGAGGTAGCCATCATCGGCGGCGGGATCACGGGGGCTCTGGTGGCGTACCATTTGGCGCACGAAGGGGTGGAGACAGTCCTGGTAGACGAACGAGACATTGGCGCCGGCAGCACTGCCGCCAGCACAGCACTGCTGCAATATGAAATTGACACAGAGCTCC
Source organism: Nitrospiraceae bacterium (assembly GCA_036004925.1). Taxonomy (GTDB): domain Bacteria; phylum Nitrospirota; class Nitrospiria; order Nitrospirales; family Nitrospiraceae; genus Palsa-1315. Next base: position 5,629 of record DASYRC010000062.1, read on the forward strand.
ATGAATTAATCGGCTCGGTGGGAGAGGCCCACGCGATACGCAGCTATAGGCTTGGCCTGGAAGCCATTGATATGGTGGAGCATCTCTGTGGTGAGATGACGGACAATTGCAGGTTTGAACGGAAAACCAGCCTTTATCTCGCCAGCAAGAAATCGGATGTGTCTAAACTTCGGAAGGAATATGACACGCGCAGGGCCTTTGGTTTTCACGTGGAGTATTTGGAAGTGAAGGATCTCGAGTCACGCGCGTCATTTGCTGCCCCAGGGGCAATTTTGTCCTATGGGGACGCCCAGGTTGACCCCTTTCGATTGACGCATCAGCTGATTCGAGCCGCGAAGACACAAGGACTACGTGTCTACGACCGCTGCGAGGTGTCCAAGGTGGAGCCTTCCGACGACGGTGTCGTCCTGCACACGGGACCCGGCTTTCGAATCAGCGGACAGCGAGTCGTATTTGCGACCGGCTACGAATCCCAGCAATTCCTGAAACAGAATGTCGGCGCCCTCAAGAGCACGTTCGCTTTGGTGAGTGAGCCGTGTGACAGCTTTGAGGGATGGCCGGACCGCGCGCTGATCTGGGAAACGGCGCGACCCTATTTTTATCTCCGTACCACATCGGATGACCGAGCGATCATAGGTGGCGAAGATGTGCCCTATGCCACTGCTCACAAGAGTGATCAGCTGATTGCCAGAAAGGCCCAAAAGCTACAGGATCGCTTTACTGACATGTTTCCACGACTTGACCTAGAGGTATCGTATACATGGGCGGGCACTTTCGGCGAGACCAAAGACGGCCTGGCGTACATCGGCCAGACTCCAGAATTTCCGCATGCCTATTTTGCGCTCGGCTACGGCGGCAATGGCATCACCTTTAGCGTCATTGCGGCGAAGATCATCACCGACCTTCATCTGGGGCGACCTAATCCGGACGCCAATATCTTCCGGTTCGATCGATGAACGATGAGGTCACGGTAGGGTCGGTAGGCGCCTTTCGTCAGAGATAGCTGGAAAGGCCTTATGACGACAATGTCCCTCGTATCTGACACCCTCCGACCGTACCGAGTTCTGAGCCCGGTTGGATCCAACCAATCCAATTTTCAGCGATCCGGTGGGGCGCCAAGCACCTCCAGCCCTCATAGCGCTCAGCGGTCCAGGCCGCATGGCGCAGCGCTTCGATAAATTTCACTTCTAGGTGAACGACGTGATCCGACGGATAGATCACCGACGTCGCTTCAGGATCGCGCGCACGGAGATGAGTGAGCGGAGAGAACACCCCGCGTCCATATCGCGATTCACGGGATAAACGACCACCATCCTGGTCGGCCTGTTCCTGAACTGCGGCCATGCTTCCCATGAGGGTACTGCCGAGTCGAGGTTTGGGGACGCCTTCACAGTGCACTAGGGAACAACCCAGTCTTATATCATCCGCGGCTACGACATAATCAGCAGGGTGAGAGTGTCAATAACGACGAAGACGCTGGCGGAAAGATGTGGTGGCGCATCACGCGGGATGGACCGTGCAATCGTTTCCGTTCGTATTCGTCGCGAACCAGATTTCACGTATTCATTACATTATAGGAGGAATGGCCATGTTCACCAAATCTCAGGCAGCTAGCGCGTCATCGGTGACTGACATGCTTAGGGAAGACCACAAGAAAGTGAAGGGTCTCTTCGAGGAATTCGAGCAGGCCGACGATGCCACAAACAAGCAACGGATTGTCGAGACGGCATTGATGGAGCTGGAAGTGCATGCCAAGTTGGAGGAAGAACTCATCTATCCGGCGATTCGGACTGAAATCAATGACGATGATCTCATGGATGAGGCGCTCGAAGAGCATCATGTCGCGCATGGGCTGCTCGGGGAAATGAAAAAGATGAAGCCCAGCGACGAACGCTACGATGCCAAGTTTACCGTTCTGGCAGAGAACGTTCGGCATCACATCAAGGAGGAAGAGTCGGAAATGTTTCCGAAGGCTGAAGACTGCGAGTTCGATTGGGCAGCACTCTGTTCCCAAGTCGTGAAGCGGAAGGAGCAGCTAATAGCAAAAACCAGCCCGACCTCCAAAACCAGTCCAGAGAAGTCCTCCAAGAAGAAGTAAGGCGGATGGCCGATACTTGCATACTAATGGGGAAGCCGAGGGATAGAACTGCTCTCGGCTTCCCATACAGTTTGGTTTTCCGAGTCTGGAGGGGTATGTAAACATGACGGTTATGTGGACACTCCTGAGCGCAACCTATGCAAAATGGACTGAGGATCATGCCCAAGGCCTAGGGGCCGCCTTGGCATTTTATGCAGTCTTTTCTCTGGCGCCCCTGCTCCTTATCGTGATCGCCATTGCGGGGTTAGTGTTCGGGCAGGAAGCAGCGCAAGGTCAGATTATCGGGCAGATCCAGGGCCTCGTCGGCGAAGACAGTGCGACAGCGATTCAAAACATGATCGAAGAAGCCCGGAAGCCCGCCGCCGGCATCATTGCCACGGTTCTGGCCATTGTCATGCTGCTTCTCGGCGCAACCGGCGTATTTGCTCAACTTCAGGAAGCTCTGAATACGATTTGGAGAGTGGAGAAAAAGCCGGAGCAGGGCATTTGGAAGCTTCTCAAAGATCGTTTCATTTCACTCATGGCGGTTCTCGGGACCGGCTTTCTACTCTTGATTTCCTTGGTCATCAGCGCTGGGTTATCGGCGGTAGGCGCGACCTTGGGACATTTTCTTACGATCCCGGAATTTCTGCTGCAACTAATCAATTTCTTCGTTTCATCTACGATCGTGACGCTCTTATTTGCCATGATCTACAAACTGCTACCTGACATATCTATTCAATGGGGCGATGTATGGATCGGCGCTGTGATGACTTCGCTTCTTTTCACGATCGGAAAGTTCTTAATCGGCTTATATCTGGGCAAGAGCGATGTCGGCATCGCCTATGGGGCCGCTGGGTCCCTCGTGGTCATTTTGATTTGGGTCTACTACGCCTCGCAGATATTTTTGTTCGGAGCCGAGTTCACAGCTGTGTATGCGCATTCTCGTGGTTCCCGGTTGGCTTTATCGCCACCTGACCGAACGAAGCCTTTGGTGAAACTGGCAGGCGCCACGAATTGACGTTCCTTCCATATTTAGGTCAAGACAAAGATCGGATGTTCCAGCATGGGCTTACGAGAAGTCATCATCATCGGCGGAGGATTGGCGGGGTTGTCTGCGGCCCTGTATCTGGGTCGGAGCAGGCGGGACACGCTGCTGATCCACTCGGGCCGGTCTATGGCCAAGTGGGAAGCCGGGGTGGAGAACTATCTCGGATTATCGGACGGTATCGCCGGAACTGATCTTCTTGATCGGGGGATGGAGCAGGCAGTCAGGTTCGAAGTCGAAGTAGCGGAGGACGAAGTCACATCGGTGATGACGAACGGTGAGACGTTTCAGATTGAAGGGCGTCAGGGTTCCTATGACGCTAAACGAGTGATGATCGCGACCGGTTTGACTCATCTTCCGCCGGAGATTCCAGGCGTAAGAGAGTGTCTGGGGAAAAGCCTGTTTTTCTGCAAGGACTGTGATGCCTATAGCGTGCAAGGCCAACGTCTTGTCGTCATCGGTAGAAACAATGAAGCCGTGGACTATGCGCTGGGTATGCTGCTGTTTACTCCAAGCGTCGCGCTGGCAACCAACGGTCGAGAAGCACAGTGGGATAAAGACCACGCCGGATGGCTGAAGGAGTATCAGATTCCCATGCGTCAGGATGGGATTCTTGCCCTCGAGCATGAAGCTGGGCGGCTGCCAACCCTGACGTTCGCCTGTGGTGAACCGGCACAGGTTGACGCCATCTTTACGACGCGCGGTGACGTTCCCCATAGTGCCTTGGCCTTAGGAGCCGGAGCCTGCGTGGATACTGAAGGGCAGATCATCGTGGATGACCGGCTGAGAACCACCGTGCCCGGTCTCTATGCCGCGGGCTGTGTGACCCCCGCCAATTGTCAAATGATTATCGCAGCGGGTCAGGGGGTAGCCGCGGCCCAGGCCATCAATCGGGATCTGTTTGAGGAGAGCCTGCGACGGCATACGTTGCCCCGATTTGGAGGACAGGTCCACGAGTGGAAGACTCGCGAGCAGGATTCTGCTGCGCCTCCGTCCAGTTCATAGATACGGTGTATGCCTAGCGTCATCAGCCAATCGAATGACAATCGCACCCATTAAGAAGGAGTGGGTCAATGACTAAAAAGAAGAAGGAACAGAGTGCCAAGACCGCAGCCCTGAGCGCTTTTCGTGAGAACGGCGATCGGCAATACCTGACGACGAATCAGGGTCTACGGATCAACGACGATCAGAACACTCTTAAGGCAGGTGACCGAGGGCCGTCGCTGCTGGAAGATTTCCATCTACGCGAGAAGATCACCCACTTCGATCATGAACGGATTCCTGAGCGCGTCGTGCATGCGCGAGGCGCCGCAGCCCATGGGTATTTCCAAGTGTACAAATCGTTGGCGCCCCTGACAAAGGCCGCATTTCTCCAGGATCCGTCGGTCAAGACGTCCGTCTTTGTGCGGTTTTCGACTGTCGTGGGCTCGCGTGGCTCATCCGATCTTGCCCGCGACGCCCGCGGGTTCGCGGTAAAGTTTTACACGCAAGAAGGGAACTATGATCTAGTTGGCAACAATATGCCGGTGTTCTTTATCCAAGATGCGCTCAAATTTCCTGATCTCGTACACGCGGTGAAGCCCGAGCCGCATCATGACATGCCCCAGGCAGCTGCAGCACACGATACCTTCTGGGACTTCATTTCCCTGATGCCCGAATCCATGCATATGGTCATGTGGGTGATGTCGGATCGCGCGATCCCGCGGAGCTACCGGATGATGGAAGGCTTCGGCGTCCACACCTTCCGCTTGGTGAATGACAAAGGGATAGCCCGCTTCGTGAAGTTTCATTGGAAGCCTTTGCTCGGCCTCCACTCGGTCGTGTGGGATGAGGCACAGAAGATCTCGGGGAAAGACCCGGACTTTCACCGTCGGGACCTGTGGGAGGCGATCGAAAATGGCGCGTATCCCGAATGGGAATTCGGGATACAAATCGTCGAGGAAAAGGACGAGCATAAGTTCGACTTCGATCTGCTGGATCCCACGAAGCTCATCCCCGAAGAATTGGTCCCCGTCAAGCGCGTCGGCAAGATGACCCTCAACCGGAACCCTGACAACTTTTTCGCGGAAACGGAACAGGTCGCGTTTCACCCGGGCCATCTCGTGTCCGGAATTGATTTCTCCAATGATCCGCTCCTGCAGGGTAGGCTCTTTTCGTACACCGATACGCAACTGATCCGGTTGGGGGGTCCAAACTTTCACGAGATTCCGATCAATCGCCCGGTCGCGCCTGTTCACAACAACCAACGCGACGGACATATGCGTCAGGACATCAACGATGGACGGGCCAGCTATCAGCCGAACTCCCTTGGCGGAGGCTGCCCCATGCAGGCAACAGCCGACCTCGGTGGGTTTGTCAGCTATGCTGAAAAGATGGGCGGGGCAAAAGTAAGACAGCGAAGTCGGAGTTTCTTTGATCATTTCAGCCAGGCGGCCCTGTTCTGGCACAGCCAATCCGAGCCGGAGCAAGCTCATATTGTGAACGCCTTCCGGTTTGAGCTCGGCAAGTTGGAAGTCCCCGCCATTAGAGAGCGAATGATCGGCATGCTTACGCGAGTCGATCTCTCCCTGGCCAAACGCGTGGCGCAGGGCCTTGGACTGGGCGTGCCCGACAAGCCCCCCACGCTGTTGAACCAGAGCGTGCCGGCGGATGGAAATGCCGCACAATATCAGCCTGAGCCCAGCAAGAGAGCAACGGGCCGCTCGTCCGCTTTGACGATGACCAATACCATGAAGGACGGGATCAAGACGCGCAAGGTCGCGATCCTCGCCGGCGATGGAGTCGATGACGTGGACCTTAGCGAGATGAAGAAGGCGTTACTCGAAGCTGGCGCCCAGGCCAAGATCGTGGCCCCTCGTCTCGGAATGTTAGAAAGCGCCAAGGGAGCGCAGGTTCGCATTGATTTCAGTTTTCTGACCTCCAGTTCAGTCCTCTTTGATGCCATGTACATTCCCGGTGGGGACAAAAGCGTTCACGCGCTTCAAACAGAAGTCGACGCCGTCGAATTTGTTCAAGAGGGCTACAAACATTGCAAGACAATCGCTGCCACCGGCGCAGGGGCCCGGTTCTTGCGCGCTGCCTGCCTCGAACGAGATCAGATGGACGGGTCCGATCATGAAGGGGAGCAGAACACAGAGGATGAGGGTCTTATCATCGGTCATGAGGGTGATAGCCGCGGGGTTGTATCCAAGTTCATCAAAGCAATGGCCCAGCATCGCCATTGGGCGCGAGAGTTGAAGGCTCAGCCGGCCTGAATCGTGGATGCGCAAACAGGGGGTCTCGTGTGCAGACACCACGGGATCGAGGAGGAGCGATGAGGACTATAATTTCCAATTTTGAGGGCACAAGTAATTCGGCAAGGGTGGGAGCATGCGGAAAATTCGTGAGAGCCATGAGCCTATTGCTTGGGGTCGTGGTGCTCGCCGGACTTCCCGGATGCCTCAGTTTTGGGGGCGGCGGCGACTCCGACACGAAGGCTTCCAAGAACGTTGCAGAGACCGCGATATACCGAGAAGTGGCAGAAATGGTTAAGCTCTATCGAATATGCCTTCAGAAGAACGAAGATAATCCAGTGAAGGCCAAAGAGAGCTGCGGCCTGTACAAAGATGCCATCCGGGACCTGGCCCCTGACAATATGAGAACGATTGTCGCTGAGGTGCTGGATCGGCTGCGAGACAAGAGTCAGAAGCCATCGAATCGGCGTGACATCGAACCATAGATGAGCCCGTCGTTGGAGGGACCGATGTACCGAGGGACAGCGCCGCTATCCGGCTGACCCTCGACGAGCAGGGCAACGATCACTATGATTGGAAAGACGGACGATTCGATACACACACGCTCAACGGTCATACCTGGCACGGCATGTGATTTCAGAAAGAGAATGACCGAGATGCTGGATTTACGGTCGAGTTCTCGCCAGATTTTTAAGGAGGGGAGGGACGCTGCTGGCACAGCCGCATCGGAACCGATTATGCACTCACGCAAAAGGGCGGAACGTTTCATCTCTCCAAGAGGACTGCTCTTGTGAACCACAGCGATACTCCACCGGCACAGTGAGAAGCGAAGGTAACGCCTATGGCAGTTGGGGAAACTCCAGACGACAAACGTACGTCCTATTGGACAGGTTCGATTCGACGGCCCGCCTTGGTTGCGAGACCAGTCGTCCCAATCTTCGGCAGCATGACACCGTTCCTGAAATGGTGGGCACTGACCGTTGTTGTCCTGATCCTGCTGGCCGTCGGCGGTCTGTTCATTGTCAACCGGGAATTGCCCGCCTTTATCGAGCGTCAACTCAACGCGCACGTAGAAGGCTACCGGTTTACAGTGGGTCACGCGACCCTCTCTCCGAATCTGTCGCTTGAGATCCGACAGTTGACCATGATTCAGCTCGAATATCCCGACCCTCCGGTCGCTGAGATTCCCCGATGGCGGCTCAGCATTCAATGGAGCCAGATTTTCTCCGGCGTGCTGGTCAGCGACTATGTGATCAACCGTCCGACCCTCCACGTCACCCTGCCGCAGGCGAAACAGGAACTACAAGAGCACGTGCCGATTCACGAGAAAGGATGGCGGGATGCCGTCTATTCATTTTATCCCATCAAGATCAACGAGTTTAAAATCGAAGATGCCGATGTCATCTATGTGGATCAGGATGCGTCCAAACCGCTCCATTTCACTCATCTCAACCTTCTCGCCGGGAACATTCGTAATATCCGGTCCCCCAATGACGCGTACCCGTCCGATCTCCACCTTGACGGCAATATCTTTGGCTCGGGCCGGATTCAGATGCAGGGCCATGCAAATTTCCTTGCCGAGCCACACGCCGGAATCGATGCCGATCTTGCCCTGCAGCACGTCGCGCTCGAGCCGTTGCTTCCCGTCACAGGACGCTACAACGTTCAGGTACGTGAAGGGGTACTCTCGGCCGACGGGCATCTGGAATACACCGCCGTGGGCGAGACAGAGGCGACCTTGAAGACGCTGATGATTGAGCATGCCCGGGTGGATTATGTCCATACCCCCGAAACGACGGCCAAAGAAACGCAAGTGGGGCAAGCCGCAGTGAAGACCGCCAAGCAGCTCCAGAACAAGCCGAATACACTGATCCGGATCGATCATGGAGAGATCAGAAACAGCGAGTTCGGCTTTGTCAACGAAGCGGCCAAGCCACCACACCGCGTGTTTGTAAGCAACGGCGCGCTCCAGCTTGAGAACATCAGTAATCATATCAGCGAAGGGAGTGGCACCGTCACCCTTACGGGCAAATTCATGGGCACCGGCAACACCATAATTAGCGGGACGTTTCGCCCTGAGACTGAATCTCCAGATTTCGATCTAAACATTAAAATCGAACGGACGCAGATGCGTGCGATGAACGACCTGCTGCGGGCCTATGGCAACTTTGACGTGACCGCCGGCCTGTTCTCGCTGTATTCCGAGCTGAGCGTCAAGCGTGGCCGAGTGGAGGGCTACATCAAACCGCTCTTCAGAGACATGAAGGTGTACGATGCGCGGCAGGACCAAGAGAAAAGCCTGTTTCACAAGCTCTACGAAGGTCTGGTGGGGGGGGTGGCCAAGCTACTGGAAAACACACCACGGGAGGAAGTCGCAACCCGGACGGAGGTATCAGGTGCCCTGGAGAATCCCCAGACCAGCACATGGCGGACCGTCATCAACCTGGTGAAAAACGCTTTCTTCAAGGCGATTCTTCCCGGCTTTGAAAGAGAGATCAAGTCTCGATCGTAATCGCGAGCGTTCACATTCAGCTGGGAACTCGATTAGTGTGGGGCCTGAGGCGTCTCAGGGGGGCAATGAGCCCGAGGATGATGGCGTGTTTCGTCAGTTCGGCCGTGGTATGGACACCGAGTTCCTTCGAGATTCTGGCCTTGTGAAACTCGAACGTTTTCACTGTCACGTTGATCGTGGACGCGATTTCCTTGTTTGATTTGCCTTCGGCCACCAGTTGCAAGACTTCCCGCTGTCGGAAACTTAGCGTCACGGTCGGGGTGGGGTTCGGTCGCCTCGGAGGGTCCGTCGACGAGTCCAACGCCTGATTGACCAGCCCCTGCGCGACCACCGGCGAAATGAACGTGCGGCCCTTCAGAACTTCCTTCGCAGCAAACAGT
>DASYRC010000063.1:0-104397 GCA_036004925.1 Nitrospiraceae bacterium
CCACCGCCACGGCCGCGACCGTCCCGGCTGAGACTTTTAAAAACTGCCGTCGTGACAAAAACATGGGTCCCCCCTCCTCACGTTGAGTGTGTCCCTCACGCCCACGCGACGTCCCGGACGCCCCGTGGACATGTAGCCCCCTAGTCGTACTTCAGAAAGCTGCTGAAAAAATCTGTCGAAAAACAAGAAGAATCAAACATGTCATCGGCTAATGAATCTTGACCAGACCATCAGATTGTATGTATTTTTGGCAGTCATTATGGGGCTGGTACAGGCGCAATATGCGCACCAAACTCGATAGATCTAATGTCTTTAGGTGAAGTGTAATAAGTGATTGAATAGTAAGTTTAAAAATGCATTGAAGAAGATCGTTGAAGAGGATCCAGATATGTGTCGGTGAGTACTTGCTGTATCACTCGGTGAACACTCAACCGATTTCAAGAAATAAGCACTCAATAAATCAATAACTTGATTGCACTATCCGCTGGTTACCTTTTGGTAGCGTTCTTGTCCGGTTGTAACGAACGTGGGAAGATAACTATAACTATGAGGAGTATGGCTTGCTGGATTGCTTGACAGCTTCATTCCTTCATCAGTAGAATTTCACCCCTCTAAACTGCTGCGATCGAGCGGGAATAGCTCAGTGGTAGAGCATCGCCTTGCCAAGGCGAGGGTCGCGGGTTCAAATCCCGTTTCCCGCTCCAATATTTATTTATTCAGTCTGCTTCTCAAGGCCTTCCTCTTCCCATGCATCACGATGGGGACTGCTACGCTACTTTCCGGTCGGACTGCTTTCCTCCATAGTTCGTGCAGACCACAGACGTGAATGACGTAATTAGCATCGGTCCGTCCAAAAGGCCGTTCATACTCTGCATGGCACTGCGCACTACACTCCGATACTGGCCAGTTGTCAGCTTGATGCGCTTTCAGGCGAGCGGGTTTTCCTCAAGTGTGAAGACTTCCAGCACGTCGGCGCCTTCAAATTTCGCGGGCCCTACCATGCGATTGGCCGGTTAAGGTCTTCGCAGCCGTCTCGCATGTTTGCGACGGTCTCGTCAGGGAATCATGGGCAAGGATTTGCGCAGGCCTGTCGTCTTCAGGGAGTCACCGTCCATGTCGCGATGCCCAAACCGTTCTCTGCCTTGAAGCATCGTGCGGTTCTTGGCTATGGGGCGCAGGTGCACGTGTTCCAAAATCGGAACTGTACTGATGAAAGGGTACGCGAACTCGTGGATAGCTATCAGCCGGTCGTGGTTCAACCTTATACCATCTGTTCGTGATAGCCGGTCAAGGGACGGTGATGGTCGTGTCGATCAAGTTGCCGATCTCGACAACGTGGTGGCGTCAGTCGCCAGTGGAAGCTTGTATTCCTGTCTCACTCGCGGCACAGGTACTCGTACCCACTGGCCATCTTTGCCTGTGAGCCGGCCGGCGCCTTGGATGCGATGAACTCGGTCAAGCAGGACCATATCGTTCCCATGCCTAACAGAATATGCTTGCCGTTGGCCTTCGAACGAGTCTTGGGACGCTGACCCTCCCGATTGTCTGTGGGCGCGTGACCGGGTTCTTTGCGGTTACAGAGGAGAAATTCTACTGGCAATGCAATTCGCCTATGCACAACTCAAGCTTGTGTCGAACCCGCAAGTGCGGTGGCGTTGGTTCCGCTGCTCAGACAAGAACATCAGCTCGTCAGCAAGCGGGTTGGCGTGGTTGCGGTCCTGGCCACGTCTGGACGGGATCGGGACTATGCAGCGATAGGCGATAGAGTGGTTATCGAGCCACGCGCGTGAGGGATTGTAGCCACCCCACCTGTTCAGCTGCACGAGAGAGTTCGCCCGAGGTGAGCGGGGTCCGACTAAATCGTCCCTGATGGTAGAGGGCGGTTACACTTGCCACCATGGGACCTGCTGCCTTCCATTCCTGTTCAACCAGTCTAACAAATTCATTGGCTGTGGCAGCTGGAGGTTTGATCACGCCGTGTCTTTCCACTGTGCGAAGCATGCGAGTATAGAGCTGGACGATCGCAAGCTGTGGGTGCAATGTCGGAATATGTGCGGTGGCCCATAGGCCTATCCTATCCCGAAGCATGAGAAGGAGCAGGGCCAGGCCGACCACGATCACTCCCGTGGCAAGTCCCAGCATACCAGGCTGAAACGTTCGGATCACATGTGTCAGGCGGCTGAGGGTCCGGCTTATCGGGGCACTCAGCAACGAAGACCAGCGACTGACTCTGTCGCGCAGCGCATCACTGCCTTCTCGTACTCCATGAACGACTGCCAGTTGATCTTTCGCGCTATAACGGATGAACAGGCGATCCCACTGTAGCCGAACGGAATCTCCAAGTCGGCTGAGGGGCTCCCAGCTAGAGGTGGCGACTGCTACGTTGACGGTGGGGGTGGGATCCATAATGATCCAGCCTGAGTGAGGAAAGTAGACCTCGACCCAGGCATGGGCATCCCGTTGGCGCACGGTGAAATAGCCCCCGTATTCGTTCCATTCCGTGGCCAGGAATCCTGTTACGAGTCGAGCAGGAATACCTACGGTTCGCAGCATTACGACCATGGCGGTCGCGTAATGTTCACAGTACCCTGTTTTTCGCGTAAAAAGAAATTCCTCGAGCGGATGACTGAGCGTGGCCGTGTCAGCTTCAAGGCTGTAGCGGTAATTTTCCAAGAGATATTGCTGGATCGCCAGCGTTTGCCCGAATGGGGTCATACCCTGTTGACTGACACGATGCGCCAAGTCTGCGACCTGCTGTGATCCCACGGGAACCTGAAGATAGTGGGAACGGATTGAATCGGGGTAGGTCAGGATCGACGCGGTTCGTTCGTCTGCGGCGAGCATTGGAACTTGAGAGGTGACGGAGTATCGGATGCGGGAAGAAGGAGGAAATGGTAAGTGGAGCCCGCCCATGGCATCGGCCTGTAAGGTGAGAAACTCGCCGCTCACGAATTCAGCGAATGGCGCCGCAAACAGGACTGCGGTATCGAGCGTTTCCAGCAGTATGTCTTGGCGGATCGTTCCTGACAGGCTGTCTGAAGGACGGCTGCTGATTGGGTGAGCGAAGAATGTTCCATCAGCCATGAGACTTAGCGAGCGCCGACGGGTTCCGCTGTGGATCCATGATCGTCCATCGTACTGATCGTAGGCAAGGCCCCTCAGGTAGAGGCGGTCTTTCTCAACAGCGGGTTGGTCCGGTAACTCAACCCGCATGACGATCTGAGGATCTTGCTTGACTGACCCGATTGTCCCCAGGTCAACTCGATCGGAAAAGCCCGTCGTCCGCAATGCCTCTCCGCTCGTCTTCTGCAGTACGCCCGCACCGATGCGAGGGGTGAGAAAAAAAATCGTGAGGGTCAGGGCAACCGTCAGGATGGCGGTTCCGTTTGTCAACCAAAAGAGGCGGTGAGTGATGCGGTTCAGTAACGTCGTGTGACACGGTGCCGTGCTTGAGGGTGTGACGACGGGGGGGATTTCACCGGTTTCTTGGGTCAAGTGATACAGCAAGAGTGTCCAGACAGACGCGAGCAGATACAACAGAAAAATTGGGACATACCATGCATCGGTCGTTAGTGCCGCGGAAGCCAGGATGGCCATGAGACTAATCGCGTAGAGATGCCGATAATCACGCCGCTGTTGAAGGGTGAGTAACTTGATGCCCAGCAGCACGATCAAAAAGTGGATGCCCGCCGGGAGAAGGTCTCGTGATACCACTGTGAGATCGATCAGCAATATGACAAAGGCGCCGATCAACAGAACATTCCACAAGGTTGGCGAGATGGTGACCTGTGCCATCGCCCGTCGAACGAAGAGAACCCCTCCTGCGTGAAGCAGCGAGATGATGAGGATGAGCGCTGTGGGGAGGGCGAGCCAGAGCGGGACGCTTTGCGCAAGCACGAGTCCACTAAACGCTGTGGTTGCGAGGAGGACGGAGCTGAGGACAAAGGCTTGATCAAAAGGCATGTGTCAATTCTTCGAGTTGCATGGCATGGAGTACCCGATCGGCTTGCACCAAGTTTGTGGGTGCCGCCTGGTCCGACCAAGGTACGACCGCCACCGTGTAACCCCCCTCGCCCTGGTGGGTGAGCGGGGGGTGCTCGCCGTGATGACCGATTCCACCGATTTCAGGTAGCTGCCGTTCGCACAACGCCAATAGGCGTAGCATCGCCAAGAGATGAGCGGATCCCGACCCGAGTCCTGAGTCTTCAGTCCCTACGATTAGCCGCACGGGGTACGCCCGCTCTGTCAATTGCCAGAGAAGTGATGCCACGAACGTCACGCTTCGTTCGAATAGAGGTTCGCGTTCTTCGGGGGCCACGATTGAGAGGACAACCGTGATGCGTCGTTGATCCTCCGCTTCGGTTTCCCGCACGATCAGCTGAGAAGTGCGGGCGGTCGTCATCCAATGGATGGCTCGCGAGTCATCACCTGGTTGATACAGGCGGAGGTTGTACAGTTGGGTCCCATCTCCTCGTCGTGGGAGTGGCTCTCCTTGCCCTTCGCTGACCAATTCATCTACGAATCGCAAGGTGAGCGGCTTGATGGGAGGACTGACGAGCAGATGCGCTTCCGTGGCGTAGAGCCCTTTCTTGAGGAACAGGCCAAAGGGAAATAGAGTCTGCGCCCGAATGCCTTCCAACCGGATCCAGCCACGTTTTGTGGCAAGCAGGGGATAGGACAGGAGTACAGAGCTCTGCGGGGGTAGGAAGTGGATGGCGAGACCTCGGTCGACATCTTGCCCTTCGACGACATCAAGTAGACGCAGGGAAAAACTGGGCAGGTGCCGGTTCCGGTTGGTGACCGAGAGTGTGAGGGTGGTCGGCTCGTTGGCCATGATGATGTCTGGCACATGACGACGAAATTCCAATCGCCGAAGACAATGCTCCGAGAGCAATCCGGAGATCACGATGAGGCTGAGCATCATCGCGAGAAGTAAGTAGAACAGATTGTTGCCGGTGTTGACAGCGGCGAGCCCAATCCCGAATGTGAAGAGAAGAAACCTGGTCCCTTCAGACGTAAGACGAATCGACCGCCATCGGGATAGGCCCCGGACGAAGAAGAAGGCTGGGGAGGCACGGAAGTTGAGGAGTGAGGACTTCACGCGGGTCGCTCATTCAGTTGGCCAGTTGGTAGGATGCTGAAAAAGTCCGCCAGCTTCGTTCTCGCATCGTTCAGACTCTCAACGCACCCCAAGGGTATGCCTCCGGCCTTCACTCGCTGCGGCCTTACTGAACGGACCTTTTGAGCATCCTGCGTGATGGTTCTGCTGTTCTGCCACATTCTGCTAGACAGGGACGGGAACGGTTTCGACGATGTCAAGCACCATACGTTCCGCCTGTTCGAAGCTCTGTATCCGCATGCCATGGGTCCGGTTCAGCATGACGCGGTGGGAGAGCACGATCGGTGCCAATTCTTTGACGTCGTCGGGGAGGCAATAGTCGCGTCCGCGGACGACCGCTAATGCCTTGGCCGCTTTGCTCAGCCCCATCGCTCCGCGTGTGCTGACTCCCAGGGATAAGAGCTCGCTCTGACGGGTTGCTTGTACAATCGCGAGCAGATAGTCCGTTAAGCTCTCCTCCATATGGACTTGATCCACGCGGGTCTGCAATGCCAACACTTCGTGGGCTAACAGCACCGCTTCCAGTGTTTCAGCGGGATGCAACGAATGCGGACGGTTGAGCACCTTCCTCTCTTCCTCGAGTGCGGGATATCCAATACAGAGGCGCATCAAAAACCGGTCGAGTTGGGATTCCGGAAGAGGGAACGTCCCGTGATATTCAGCAGGGTTCTGCGTTGCGATGACCATAAAGGGCTGCTCAAGCGGATGTGTCTGATTATCGACGGAAATCTGCGCTTCGCTCATCGCTTCCAGGAGACTGCTC
Organism: Nitrospiraceae bacterium; assembly: GCA_036004925.1. Lineage (GTDB taxonomy): Bacteria > Nitrospirota > Nitrospiria > Nitrospirales > Nitrospiraceae > Palsa-1315. The sequence continues at coordinate 5,883 of DASYRC010000063.1, forward strand.
TGGGTCTTCGGCGTAGTGCGATTGATCTCGTCGGCCAGCACGACGTTGGCAAAAATCGGACCTGGTATGAACTCAAATCCCTGTTTTTGCCGGTTAAACATGGAGACGCCGACGATATCGGAAGGTAAAAGATCGCTGGTGAATTGAATACGTTTGAAAGAACAGTCAATCGATCGGGCCAAGCTGTGTGCCAGCGTAGTCTTGCCGACACCAGGAACATCTTCGAGCAGAAGATGGCCACGGGCCAGAAGGCAGACCACCGCCATCTCGATAACGTGGGTCTTCCCCTTGATGACCAGCGCAATATTGTCCTGGAGCGACCGGATGGTGTGAGCTGTATTCATGTTGGGATTAGCGGTCCTGGTAGTTCAGGAGTGCATGGTGATCTGACACGATCGAAGTCTAACAAAGGGTCCGTAGATGGTCAATTTTCACATGAGTTCCTGCATCGACCGGTCTGGATAGGGCGACTCGTAGGGCTTTGCGCCAGCTGGATGTTCCAGTTCGGGTTTATTCTGGTACGAGGATTAGCATCCAAGGAGGGTTTTCTTCGCCCATGTCAGAAAACCGTCGGGCGGTACTGCTGGCGGGAATTCCTGGGAAGTCGGCTCCACGGCGAATCTGAACGGAACGGAAACGATAGGAGGTGTCCTGTGCTGGGTGAATGGGAAGGATTCTGGGAATTTGTCTTCGTAACTGGCCGCAATCTGACAGGTTCAAGGTCTCGCCGAGCGCAAGGCGCGAGAGCCGCTCAAATATCTCGCCGAAAATCTTCGGGAGATTGTCTGATGTGAAGGGCTGATTGTCCGGCCGATAGCGGGCGTCGTCGAGTAGTTGGGCCAGGATTTCCCAGAAGACCTGGGTATCGACCGCTCCGAGGACACAGAGGAGGCCACGGCGCGCCAGCAGGTCAAGCAGGGCAAGGGGACCTCGAATCTCGAACTTCCATGGCGGAAAGAGGAGTGCGCGGTCTCCATGCAGGACCTCCAAGGCCCCTTCGCCGGAAAAGAGGGTTTGTCGAAACCTGCCTTTGGTTCGATGAAGCTCTTGAGTGATGATCTCGTCGGACAAGCGAGTCGGTTCGTAGGCAAACGTGGGTGTCGCGGGAGCCCAGCAGGTCGTGATCGTATAGCGGGGAGCGAGCTTCCCAGCCTGGTAGAGGTTGCCCAGGTCGAACATGTCCTGGTTTCCGTAGAATTGAAACGAGAGCCCAGTCCGAGATCGCAGGCCGTTGAGTCGCTCCCGTTCCGGATGGAGTGGACCACCCAGCTTTGAGCCTGGCTGAAGCCGATCTAGGCTATGGAGAATCAACTCGCGTTGTTGCTGTTGAAGGGGGGCCACGTATTGCTCGACCAGTTCCGTGGCAAATGAGAGGTCGCCGGCCCCCAGATCGAGCAGTGAGGTCACGTCCACATCGAGCAGCAGGTCAAAGGGATTAAAGTGGGAGTGGACAAAAGCCTCAATCTCTTCGCTTCGCAGGGAGGTCAGTGGCCACTGGGAGATCGGGCCCTCTACGACACCGAACCACACACAGAGGGCCCGCACGGCTTTTGTCGGGGGGAGCCCTGTGAGTTCTTTGAGTCGGGGGCCGGGGAGTTCCTGAATTCGTGCGGCTTCTGAGTTTCCTAACGCCAGGGTGACCGCATCTCGGATCATGACCGGAATGTCGACGCGGTGGGCTTCTTCGATCAACCGTTTCAACGTCGCAGTGAGCTGCCTTGGCTCAACAAGTTTGCGTGAGGCCTCCCACTCCTTATCGCGTTCCTGCAAGAGCCGGGTGACCTGCGAACGAAAGTCTGCAAGGGCCTGTGCGATAGAATTCATGAGTCGGTCGGTGCGGGTCGCGTGATAGTATAAATTGAAGATCTGTCGATCTCAGCCGGTGAATGTGGCAGCATAACGACCTGGTCCATGAGCGTCAAGGTTGCCACCTTGCCCATCCCGAGAGACCTGTGTTAGGTAGAGGCTATGTGCAAGACACCGGTGCTGCTCGCTACACGAGCAATCTTCGTCACATTCAAGGTGGCGTTGGTCCTCGGGGCATTGTGGTTCACCGTGGCCTGTACGACCGGAGGGGACACCAGATCTTCTGCCGCCTCACAGGACGGGCGTCATGCGCCATTCAAGGAATGGCAGGTCATTGATACGGCGACGGGGCAGCTGGTCTCTCTCGACCAGTTGACGGCGTTGCTGCTCCAGCAGGACATCATTTATCTCGGCGAGGAACATCATAATCGGTTTCATATCGATGCGGCGATGACGGTGCTGCAGAGGCTGAAGGCGGAGGGGCGTACGCCGACCTTGGCCATGGAAATGTTCGGCTGGGACGGCCAGGCGGCACTGGATCAGTATGTTTTCGGTCCAGAAGTGAGCCGCCAGGAATTCCTTGAAGCCGTCCGGTGGCATCAGAACTGGGGTGGTTCGTACGAAGATTATGAACCGCTGGTTCGGTTGGCAAAAGAACAACATTGGGCTGTGGATGCCATGAATCCCCCGAAGCCGTTGGTGAGGATCGTCGCTAAGAACGGCTTGGCTCAGGCGGAGTCTGACCCAATGATGGCACAGTGGGGCATGAAGGACGAAGCCATTGTCGACGATCCGATCTATCGGAAGCGCATTCTTCAGCAGCTCCAGGCCTGTCATGGTGGGGGGGCTGACAGCTTCTATCAGACCATGTTCGAAGCCTCCATGGTTCGCGATGAAGGGATGGCCAAGACATTGGTCCATCGCCTCAACCAGATTCGCTCAAGGAGCGATCCGATGGCTGGGCCGCTGGTGAGCTATACAGGGGGCGGGCACATACAGTACAACCTTCCGGTTCCGAAGCGAGTTGCCCGCCGCCTGACTGATCAAGTTCGCCAGGTCAGCGTATATATGACGACTTTCGAGGTTGGGCGCATCGAGGAATTACAAGACATGATCCGTGAGGGTATTGCGGACTATCTGTGGCTGACACCGGTCAGTGCGCAGGGGCCGCCTCGCCGATGTTGAGAAAGCCGTGAGGGGGTATAGAAAACGTTCTGGTGATCGCTGGACGCCTCACCCCTTTTTAAGCCGATGCTGGCAGCGAATCCACACAGTGAGTGCGAGCGAATCGTTGGCTCTGCGGGTCTGTGTCTACGATCCATTGAAACTGGCACTGTGCAATTACAATAAGAGGGTATGCGCCGCTTGGCATCGATGGAAGGGGCCAGCGGTGATGCAACCGCTGGCTGAAAACCGGTGAACCCTTGACAGTTTTCTCTGTCTGTTTCAGACTACGCCGCAACATCAGTTGGAGTTGTTAGCGATTGGGAACGCAGCGCATGCGAAACAAGATCCCCTGTTCAGCTGAGCGGTTAAGTCTCCTGGATCCTCCGATGATCCAGGCGGTGGTTGATCGCAATGCCTTTCATATCGGCAATCAGTACCTCTCTGAAAATCGCGTTCGGATCGTCGAGGCTGACGATGCCCAGATTTCATCCGCTGTCATCGGGAATTCCGGCCTCTACGAACAGACGATCCGTCTTAAAGAGGGGCACCTCATCTCAAAGTGCAGCTGCGCACTGCCGGAAGAGCCGATGTGCCGTCATTGTATTGCGGTCCTGTTGGAATATCATCGCTGGGCACAGCCGAGGTATGGCCAGCAGAAGAAGGCAAAACCCTCCGCATCCCCACAGCCGGCACAGACCTCTCCGAATCGCGACAGCACGCCTCCGCCAAGTCCCGCGTCGACGACCGACCTCAAACTGGGCGAGGTGATGGCATTTGTCGAATGGCTGCAACCTGCGATAAAGGCGTTGGAGCGTGGGCAATCGTTGCCTGATTTGCCAAAGCTCGGTGGGGATCTCGCTAACTGGATTCAGGCCATTCGAAATCTGGAGGAGCGCCGCCGAGAGAGCGAAGAAATTCGGATCAACTTGGAATCCGAGATGCGAGACCGAGAAGCCTATGTCGGTCGATTGACGCAGCAGGTGCAAGCTTCCATGGAGGAGATCAAGGCCGCCCAAGCCAGTTCTCAGCAACTGCAGCAGGAACTGACTGCCTGTAAAGAGATAATGGCGAAGGTTTCCGAGGTTGCCTCTGAGGTCGGGAGCTATGACAGCCAACTCAAGTCTATCGCAAGTGAGATGATGTCAAAGGGATCACAACTCGACAAGCTCGCTCATTCTTTCAAGGAAACCTCGACGGCGTTGAAAGCGCTTGCCAAGTCCTCTACCATCTCCTAGCCCATCTCACTCAGTTTCTCCTCCCAGGCTCCATTCTTATTCTTATTTCAAAAGTCATTGCGTCGGGTCTGGTAACTTCGGTTTGATGCGCTCTCGTTTTGCCTAATTGATCCTAGGAAGGATTGACCCATGAAAAGGATTTGTACAGGGGTCCCCCGGTGGCAGGTGTTCTCCTGCGGCGGTGTGTCCTACGATCTAGCAACTGAGCCACAGGGTGAGGGTCCATCTGATTATTGTGAGGCCACCTCAGGTTCTCACCTGCGCCAGTGCAATACGACAGGTCGAGATTTCGGTCACACCAAAGCATCATATTCAATGTGATCGTGTAGGAAAGTCAGGATGTCGGGGTCGTTGTCGACGATTCAAGACGACCGCATGAGCAGTTTCGAGCCTCATCGGCAGCTCTTCATCAAATAAGCAGGCAATGCCACTTGGAGCCGGAAACTCAAGAGATTTTGAGGAGCATGTCTTGGTCAACGAAAAAACTATCCGCTCGTGTGCCTTCACTTGACGGACGGTTGTGAGACAAGGATGGCCTGTGTGATCCCCTGGGTCGTGCGGACTATCCCATTGCCGATGGGCCCGGCATGAGCGGGCACGTTCATTGTCTGACCGACTAATCGAGGTCGCCCCGCGCGGAGCGCTTTCGTTCGTTTTGGGAAGGGACCCTGCCGCAAGGATTCCATCTCTGTCAGGGAAGTCCGTAGGGACCGAGCGATCAGCCAAGCGAGCGTCAGACTAGGAGTCCAATATACCGCATCGCGCAGACGATCGACAAGATCACTGGGGAGGCTGACCGTGAGCCGGACCGTTCGAGGCTGTTGTCGTCCGTCCTCGCTGGGTCTGGAATACGGACTAGTGGCCCCGCGGCGCTCATTCTTGGTCGAGTGATTCGATCTGGCTTGGTCGGTCAGCGACATTGTATACCTCTCCAAGTTGGTCTGAATTGAAACGGTCCTTCGGACTATGGTCTGATCTCATACCTTTCTCATACCTTAGCTGGCTCCTCTCAGATTGCAGGGCCGCGTCGCTGCTGGAAGCAGGACGCGGCCCCCATGGCGGAAGCGTATGGCGGTGGGGAGGGCCCCGGATGGGCACAATCCAGAGGTAGTCCCACCTGCGTGAGAGGCATTAACCTCTTGGGTGGGGACCCACCGGCGTTCCGCTTCGCCAAGTATCTTCCAGCTTGTAATCATCGCCCTTGTACCCCTTATGTCTGGTGATGAGAGGATTACAGCAGTACAGCAACCCCTGTACCAGAGTTTTCCCAGTGAAAATATTCCTTGGTCTACGCTGTAAGTCATTGAGTAAATTTGGCTTGGTGAGTAAGCGGGGAAAATGAGGCTAGAGGATAAAGGCGTATCTGATTCTGTACGCTCTTTATCCCTGGAGATACAGGGACAAGGGGAATGCGCTAGGTGAAAGCTCTGGAGAGCCAGAGCTGGGGACGATCTATTGGTGGAGATGTTTCATCGCGGCGGCACAAAGGAGGATGAAGAAGCCGATCCAGAGGGCGGCTCGTTGGAAGGGAATCGCTTCGTAGGATTCTTCTTCGCTTTCTTCTGCGTCATCCGACTTGAAGATCACCGTGTAGAGGAAGAGCGTGAGAAGACAGAGGACGAGAAACAGCTTGATAAAGAAGACGGTCAGGTATTTCGCATGGTGCTGGATCCCGCTTCCCGTTTGCGAGGTGATGACCTGATTGACATAATGAAAATTGATGCCACCGGTAAACAGCAGGACGACGAGCAGAATGCCCGCGACTTTCTTGTAATGCTGATAAAATGCATCGGTGATCGGCTTGACCTGCTCCTTCGCGACCGCCTTTTTTAGCCCTGGGGTCACAGCCATGACGAGGAACGCGAGTCCGCCGATCCAGATGACTGCCGACACCAAGTGGATCCAATGATTGATGATTGGGATCAGTGTGTTAAGGTCGATGACGAGGCTTTGAAACGCGTCCATTCCGATAACCGTTAGGCGTGAAACGTGAGGTGTGATGCGTCTCGATCGTGCTCCGAGAAAGTACTTCTTACCACGCCTTACCCCTCACGCCTTACCCCTCACGTCAAAACTTAAAGACCGGCGTTTCGTTGCCGAATCGTTTCTTGCGGAGTTCTTCCATCAACTCAATGGTAATCAGGGGAATGTTATTCTCGCGTGCGTGCTTTTCCACGCCTTTTTTCACCATGGCGCGCAAGAAATAGGGAATCCGGTTGAGTCGTGTTTCTGAGTCCTTATCCCACGCCACGTAGATTTCTTCCGGCGTATTAAACGCAACTTTGATCTTCTCGCCGCCCTTCGGGGTGTAGAGACACCACTGATCTTCGTCCAGCCAGTCCCCGTGATCCACATAGGGGCGTGCACGGCAGCCGCCGCAGATATCCGTGTATTCACAATCACCGCATTTACCTTTAAGTTGTGGATAGCGGAAGGAATTGAAGACATCGGACTTTTCCCACAGATCGACGAAGCTTGTTTCACGGATATTTCCGGCAGACAGCGGCATGTAGGGGCAAGGGGTCAATTCGCCATTAGGGGTCACACGGGCATAGTTGGTGCCGGCGAGGCAGCCGCCCCCCATATAACCCGTCGCTTTGGTAATAGGGGAGTTCGGATCTTTCTCGTACGCGAGCCGTTTGAAATGCGGCGCACAGCGGGCCCGGACGAGCATGCCCTTGTAATTATCCTGACAGTTGACCAGGTAGCCAAGCACCTCTTCGTACTGGGTCGGGGTGATGTCGGTGAGCTCTTCGCCGCGGCCGGTGCAGACCATGAAGAAGACATTGAGTACCTTGGCGCCAAGCTGGTGCGCCCAATCGATCACCAAGGGCAGTTCCTGGTAATTCATGGGCTGCGCGCTGAAGTGCACTTGGAATGCCAACCCGTTTCGCTTGCAGGCCTCGATGCCGGCGAGTGCGGCTTCCCACGCACCGGGCACGCCACGGAAACGATTGTGTTTCTTGGGATCGAGCGAATCGATACTGATGCCCATGCCCATTACGCCGATCTCGACCAGGTCCTTCGCCATCCGGTCGTTGATCAACATGCCGTTGGTCCCGAACACCACCATGAACCCGAGCTTCACGGCGTGGCGCGCGATGTCGAGGATGTCAGGACGGACGAGAGGTTCGCCGCCCGTGATTACAAGGAGGCAGCCCTTGTTGACCTGGGCAATCTGATCGATGAGTTTGTAGCATTCTTCGGTCGAGAGTTCGTCGTCCCCGCCGGCGGATTTCGTCGTCGCGTCGAGATAGCAATGGTCGCATTTGAGATTGCAGCGCTTTGTGAGGTTCAGCGCGATGAGATAGGGCTTGAAGTCGTCGACGGTCCGGCCATCGTGCGGCGCAGGAGCCGTGGATGGCGGAGTAAAGAACTGCGATACCTGATGCTGGATGGAGCCGAGCGTTCCCGCCAGCAACGGGAAATTGAGGACCGGCAGAGACCTTCCCATCAGTGGCCGGCCCCGGACTTCGACGAGCCAGTCAGGTTCGCAATCATATCCTTCAGGTTGCCGGTCTTCATGGCTTCCGCCATGTAGTCCTTGGCTTGTTCGATGCCCTCATGAGCCACTTCGGCCGTGATGACCATGACACCGATCTTATCGGCATGTTTTTCGATGAGGGCACGCGTACACTCGCGCATGAACCCCTCAGGGGCCCGTTCGAGCCGTAACTGAGCTTCCTGCGTCCAGGTATAGGGAGAGGCAGGGGCAGGTTCCGCTGCGTGGCCGTTCTCGTGGGAGACGGTCGCGTCATTGGTGCCGTTCGTTGCAGCGGCCACGGTAGCCTGTGCTTCAGTCGAGGCGCCGGTTCCCTTATTCGCGAAGATTGGGGTGTAGTCTTCTGAGGCCGCTTCCTGAATCATGGATGCGGCATACTCCAGGGTGATCGTGGTCATGCCGAGTTTGCGGGCGGTCTTTTCGATTCTGGCCTTGGCGCGTCGACGTTGGAATCCGGCTGGGACTGCACGGATTCCTTCTTTGGCGTCCTTTGTCCATTGCATAGGAACGTCATCGTAGGCCAGGTCGGTTTCGAGAGCTCCTTCAGCGTGCGCCGCCGCTTCGAAAATCTTCTTGTCGACCAGTTTGAAGCGGTTGCCTCCGGCGGCGCAGACAGGACACTTCACGGGCGTCTCGCCCTTGCCGATGTAGCCGCAACCGTCGCAGACGAAGTAATCCTGGGTCATCCGGTCCAAGTAGGCTTGAGTACCTGCACTGACTTTCGGCTTTTCTTCCACGATCTCGGTCATTATGCCGCTGAGCGTCGAGCCCATGAGATCCTTCACCACGGACTCGTCAGCCTGCATCTTGTCGCGGTCGATGCCCGCGGCATCCAAGCTGCCACCCAGTGCGCGCATGGCATCCATCGCGCCCTTGGGAAGGATGTGCCCTATGGCCGTATCGACCACCGTGTTGCTGATGATGGTGTGGCCCTTCTCGATGGCATAGCGGTGGATGGCCGTCTTGGCCACGCCTCTAGCGAATATCGGGATCTTTTCCATCCGGCGGAGGGCTTCTTCAGTCCAGGCGATAGTGTATTCCGCCAGTGTATCGATCGGCGGCACGTATTTCCGGTTCGACACCAGAATATTGCAGGGCGCGGACCGCAAGAGATTTTCCGTGTTGCTGCCGATGTCCATATCCTCATCGCTATGCACACCGATCCGTCCGACGATCAGTAATGCCGGAATATCCTTGCGCACGTATTGAATGATCTTCTCGAAGGCCTTGCCGTCCAGCAGGGTCGTCTTGACGTCGGTTTGTTCGGTCTGAGCGATCTCGCGGCAGATGTCCAGGTGCGACTGGTAGATCTTCGCAAGGCCGCTGTCGATGATTTCCTCGTGTAGTTTTTCCTGCTCTTTGAAGCGGAATACCTTGCCGGCTTCCTCGTTGAGGACACCGGAGATGCTGTGAAAGGCGGCATAGTGGAAATAGGGATCGAAGGCCGAGATGGCTTCGACCGGCATGTTGAAGGCCTTGCCCAGCGTCAGGCCGGTCATGAGTCCGCCGAAGGAATAGGGACTTCCGTCCACGGCGACTACGATCCTCCCGCCGGTCATGGGCTGGGTTTGCTTGATGATCAGCATGTCCGAATTGCGCACGCGACGAAGCACGCGCTCGGTGTTGCTGCCGATCACGCTGTCCTTCACCGCACCGACGCCCAGGGCACCCATGATTACCAGGTCGTAGGCATTGGTATTGATGTCTTCGGCCAATACCTTCCAATTCCGGCCTTCGAGCGAGCGACGCTCAATCGGCAGGTTGTTTTCCGCGCATTTCTTATCGACGTAGTCGAGGTAGGAGTCGGTGATGATCTGGAGCCCGCGGGTAATTAGCGAATCGTGGATTTGGCGCTGTCTATCGAGCTCTTTTTCATCGTGGTACTCTTCGGGCAAGCCCGCTTCCATCTGTTTGAAGCGTTTGTCATGCATTTTGGCCGCATAGACGTGGCTGCCCACGATCTTCGAGCCGAAGGCTTTGGCGAAGTGAACACCGACGTCGACGGCAGTGTTGGAATGGTCGGAGTTATCGACCGGAACATAGATCGTCTTATACATCGAGATGTCTCCTCAAGATGCCCTCCAGGCCAGGGCGAACGAGAGTAATTGTCAAAATTTCCAAACGGTTGACGTACTTCCCCAGCCTCAAAGACCGTGTATGCTAGCACCGGTCTGAATTCGAATGCAAGGCGTCGACGTGGGTTATCGGGACAACGCTAGGATGCCGGGGTTACGACGGATCTTTCGCCCGAATCCTTAGCGGAGCGAATCGATTGTCGGGAGCGGAGGATCTCTTCCAGGGACAGAAGGGCATCGCGTCCAGAGTTCCCTTCGATCCCTCGGATCAAATTCTTGTCGGCATAGGAGCCTGATTCTTTTGGGGCTTGGGATAGGGATCCCGTCCACTTCCGTGGGTCCCGGCTCCCTTCTCTCCGTTCCCAGGCCCGGAGGCAGGCCTTGGCGATGAACGAGTTCAGCGGCGCCGGGTTATAGAGAAGCTTTCTGATACTCGTCGGAGTCAGCATCAGAGGGTTATAGCCGGCCGAGAGATACCCCTCTTCTAACAACCGTTGTTCCAAATCGGTGTTCGGCTGAATACCCAGAAAGAACATGAGGGGGAAGACGCGCTCCTCACCCAAGATCGAGGCGACCACCTTGTAGGACTCCACACTTTGGAGTAGCGACTCCTCCGTCTCTTTCGGGGAGTTCAAAGAGTAGTTGAGAATGACCTTCCCCTTGAATCCCGCTTCGGCCAAATAGCGACAGCCATCGTACAGCCGCTCAAGCTTGAATCCCATGTGGAGGTTGTTCAGCACGACTTGGGAGCCCGACGTAATAGCGACCTCGAGATCGCCGACCCCGGACCGGACCATGAGTTTTGCCAACTCCGGGGTGATGAGCGAAGTCCGAATATAGCCGGACCACTCGATCTCCAACTTCTCGGTGAGAATCCGTTCAAGGATTTCGGTGCATTGGGGATAGGCTTCTTTCCCTGTTATGAATTGGGCATCCGTGAACCAGAAACGCCTGGCGCCCCATTGATGGTAGTGCTGAGAAATATCCTTGACGACCATGGAGGGTGGCCGGTAGCGGACCCGCTTCCCTTCAATGTACGGGTAGAGGCAGAAAGCGCAATCGTAGGGGCAGCCTCGCTTCGACTGGACCCCGATGGATTCACCAAGATATTCCCGATGCTGCGGGAAGATCGAAGTCAGGTAGGGCAAGTCGACGGTGAGTGCATCAAGCAGAGCGGGCGCGCCCTGCTGGCCCTTTCGAATTGTCTTTCCCTCCCGGAGGATGTAGCGTTCGTTCTCCAGCGACTGGCCTTCAATGACCTTGAGGATGGCGTCTTCACCTTCCCCAAGAATTCCGATGGTGCCTTCAGGAAGTTTCTGGATGAGCTGGTCGGCAAAGGCGGTAAAGGCTCCTCCGCCGATCATGATTTGCGCCTTCGGGAACTCCTTCGCGATCAACCAGGGGTAGGAGAGTGCCGCCCGGATATGACTGTAGTAGCGGTAGAGCTGTTGCAGCCCCGCAAACGAGGCGATGATCCGCTTGAGTGGATTGCTCGCAAAGTAGAAATTAAATGCATGTTCCAGCGAGGAGTCTCCCTCATGCGGGGAAAAGATCTGAATGTCGCGCCAGGAGAAACAGACGAGGTCCGGCTTGAACTCGGTTGCGGCATCGCGGACTGCGCGGCTCCGTTGAGCGACTGGAAAGAGGGACAGATCGAGGATGCGCTGCTGCACTTCCGGCTTTCGCCGATGAATAAAATCAGCGAGATAGGTCACACCAATGGGATAGACCTTCTTGCAAGGGAGGAAAATATAAAGAATAGAATCCATAGTGTTCTGAGTTAGAAGTTCTGAGTTTTGAGTTCTGAACAACTTAGGGCTCAAGACTCAGAACTCAGCACTGGCTATTTTGTTCCTACATGTATCGCCACGATCCCGCCGGTCAGGTTGCGATACGCGACCTGGCGAAAGCCTGCGTCGAGGAGCACCTGTTTCAATCGTTCCTGGTCCGGGAAGTTCCGAATGGAGGCAGGGAGATATTCATAGACGCCGGTCGTGTCATGCGCCACTTTCGTGCCGATCCAGGGAATAAGCCGGAACGAGTACAAATCGTACAGTGCCCGCAGCCAACCTAAGACGGGTCGGGAAAACTCCAGGCACACAAACCGCCCGCCTGGTTGCAAAATACGGTGAATTTCCGTGACCGCTTGCCGAAGATTGCCGACGTTCCTCATGCAAAACCCTGTAGTCACGGCATGGAAGGTCCCATCGGGGAATCCCAGATGTTCGGCGTTGGCTTCGAGACAGGTGATCTTCTGTCCCAGGCCTCGCCCGGTGACTTTCTTCAGCCCCTCGACGAGCATGGCGTGGTTCAGGTCTGATGCAATGACGCGGCCGTTAGTTCCCATGCGGGGTTCGATCAAGAGTGCGAGATCGGCTGTGCCCGCTCCGACGTCGAGTGCCCGGCCTTCTGTGGTGACGGGGACATAGGAGGCAGTGATTTTCTTCCACCGGTGGTGCAGCCCAAAACTCAGGAGCGTGTTGTTGAGATCATAGGTGCGGGCGATCGAGGTGAACATCCGCTGCACGGCTTGCTCACGGGCTTGGCCCGACCAGGTCGAGACGGCAAGTGGAGCCGCTGGGGAGTCTGTTCCCTTCTGAACGGGCGGTGTAGCCACATGCACCATATGAGCGTGGTAGCACCTGCCTTCCGGGTTTGTCAAGGCGACCAGGCTTGCATGCTATAATCCCGCTCCTGATGCATAACTCGATCATCATTAAAGGGGCCCGGGAACACAATCTCAAGAACATCGATGTGATGATCCCACGCGACCAACTCGTCGTGATCACGGGGCTGAGCGGGTCGGGCAAGTCTTCCCTGGCCTTCGACACGATCTATGCCGAGGGGCAGCGGCGGTACGTCGAGTCGCTCTCGGCCTATGCCCGTCAGTTCCTCGAACAGATGGGCAAGCCCGACGTCGATTCGATCGAAGGGCTTTCGCCCGCCATTTCCATCGAGCAAAAGAGCTCCAGCCACAATCCTCGGTCCACGGTCGGGACCGTGACGGAAATTTACGACTATCTCCGTCTTCTCTTTGCCCGGGTCGGACGCCCCTCCTGCTTTCAGTGCGGTGAGGAAATCACGGCGCAGACCGTGCAGCAGATGGTGGATGCCATTGGCCTGCTGCCGGAGGGGAGCAAATTTCAGGTGCTGGCTCCGATCGTCCGCGGCAGGAAAGGGGAATACCGGAAAGAGTTGCTCGACATGCGCCGGGCCGGCTATGTCCGGGCTAGGGTCGATGGTCATTTGATTGAGTTGGGCGAAGATATCACGCTCGATAAACAGAAGAAACACACAATCGAAATCGTGGTCGATCGGCTGGTGATGAAACCGGGCGAGGCGTTGACGCGGCGATTGGCCGATTCGGTGGAAACTTCGCTAAAACTCGCTGGTGGACTGGTCGGTGTGCTGACGGACAATGGGAAGGTAGCACTCTATAGCGAGAAGCTCGCCTGCATCCGTTGCGGCGTCAGTTATCCGGAAATTACGCCGCGCGTCTTTTCATTTAATAGCCCGCACGGAGCCTGCCAGGCTTGCGACGGCATTGGCTACGCCATGGCGCCTGACTGTCCTGACGATGAAGACTTCACGTTGCTTGAGCCCTGCGAGGTCTGCAAGGGCGCGAGGCTGCGGCCTGAAAGCCTGTCCGTAAAGGTGGCCACACAGTCGATCGCGGAGGTGACGCATCTCTCCGTGCGGGCTGCTGCCGACTTCTTCAGTTCGCTGAAATTTACAGAGCGCGAACTGGTGATCGCCCATCGCATCTTGAAAGAAATTCGCGAGCGGCTCGGGTTCCTCGTCAACGTCGGTCTGGACTATCTGACATTGGATCGGGCAGCCGCCACGTTGTCCGGTGGAGAAGGCCAGCGCATCAGGCTCGCCACGCAAATCGGGTCCGGCCTCGTCGGCGTCCTCTACATCCTCGACGAGCCGTCGATCGGTCTCCATCAACGCGACAATCGGCGCTTGCTCCAGACCTTGCTTCGCCTGCGCGACCTGGGCAACACGGTGGTGGTGGTCGAGCACGATGCAGAAACCATGATGGCAGCAGACCATCTACTGGATATGGGTCCGGGCGCCGGAACGCAGGGGGGGCGGGTTATTGCCCAAGGCACGCCGAATGACATCATAGGGAATCCCGACTCGCTGACGGGCCAATATCTCCGCGGCACGCAAATGGTCAGCCTTCCTTGCCGCCAGCGTAAGGCCAAGGGGCTATTGTCCATCGTGGGGGCCACGAAACACAATCTCAAGGGGATGACCGCCAAGATTCCGCTCGGTCTGCTCACCTGTGTGACCGGCGTGTCTGGGTCTGGAAAGAGCACGCTGGTTCTCGAAGTGCTGTTCCACTCCCTCTCCCAGTTGCTCTATCACAAGAAACCGAAGATCGATGGCTGCAAGGAGCTGCTGGGTGCCGACGCCCTGGATAAAGTGATCGACATCGACCAATCTCCGATCGGCCGGACTCCGCGCTCGAATCCGGCGACCTATACAGGTCTATTCAGTTTTATCCGGGATCTCTACTCCAACCTGCCCGAGTCCCGCGTTCGGGGTTACAAGCCTGGCCGGTACAGTTTCAACGTGAAGGGCGGTCGCTGTGAGGCCTGCCAAGGCGATGGGTTAATCAAGATCGAGATGCATTTCCTGCCGGATGTCTACGTGACCTGTGAGGTCTGCAAAGGCCAACGGTACAACCGCGAGACGATGGAAATTCACCATAAGGGGAAGAGTATCGCCGACGTGTTGAATATGACGGTGGACGATGCCGTGGAGTTCTTCGAGCATATCCCGTTCATCAAGCGGAAACTCGACACCTTACATGATGTCGGGTTGCACTACGTAAAACTTGGCCAATCTGCTACGACACTGTCCGGGGGAGAAGCGCAACGAGTCAAACTTTCGCGCGAACTGTCGAAACGTCCGACCGGACGCACGATGTACATTTTGGATGAGCCGACGACCGGGCTTCACTTCGCCGATGTGCAACGGTTGTTGGATGTGTTGGATCGACTTGTCGAAGCCGGCAACACCGTGGTTGTGATCGAACATAATCTCGATGTGATCAAGAATGCGGATTGGGTTGTTGACCTCGGACCAGAGGGTGGCGATCGAGGTGGTGAGATCGTGGCCGAAGGCCCGCCGAAGGAAATAGCCAAGTCGAAGCGATCGTATACGGGACAGGTGCTGAAGGAAGCAGGGGTATAGGCGAGACGGCTGGGTATCCTTCGTGCTCGCGCAACGCGCGGCCTCAGAAGGATGAGCAGGGAGCGGCCAGGTGCCTTGCTTGCTCGCAGAACGCGCACGATAAAACTGTGCTCGTCCGACGGGTGCAGTGAAGGATAATTCAGCCATCCCGCCGTGGAGGAAGGAATGCTATGGCGACTCCCTCCATATCCATCCCTTCCACCCTGCAAAGAGGGAAAGGGGGAGAGCGGCTGATGACGCCAATGACCCTCAGCCGTGCATTTACCGATGCCCAATTTAGAATTATGCACGAAGTGATTACCAGAGGTGCAAACCGTGTTCCTCATCTTTGAAGAATGGTGACCTATGGCCACAAAGAAAAAAGAGTCAGCTAGGGCAAAGGAACCGGCAAAGACTGCAACTGCATC
Organism: Nitrospiraceae bacterium; assembly: GCA_036004925.1. Taxonomy (GTDB): domain Bacteria; phylum Nitrospirota; class Nitrospiria; order Nitrospirales; family Nitrospiraceae; genus Palsa-1315. The sequence goes on from DASYRC010000063.1 coordinate 21,280, forward strand.
AATTGATGCAGGCTCTGCGGGAGATTTTGAAAAGCTGGGCGTGTTTTATCTGGGCCGGCCGTACGAGCTGGGGGCGAAACAATCGAAGCCGGGCTGGCTGTTGTATGACTCGAAAGATCTGGTCACCCATGCTGTCTGCGTCGGCATGACTGGCAGCGGGAAGACCGGCCTCTGTATCGGACTCCTCGAAGAAGCGGCGATCGACGGAATCTCTGCGTTGATCATCGATCCCAAGGGGGATCTTGCCAATCTGATGCTGACCTTTCCGCACCTCTGTGGGGAAGACTTCGCACCATGGATCAATGAGGACGATGCCCGCAAGAAGGGGCTCTCGCCGGCGGACTATGCGACGCAACAGGCCGAACTCTGGAAGAAAGGCTTAGGCGATTGGGGCCAAAGCGGCGAGCGGGTTCAGAAGCTCCGTGATGCGGCCGATGTAGTTGTCTATACACCTGGCAGCAACGCAGGCATTCCCGTCTCTATCCTCAAGTCCTTTGCTGCGCCGTCGCAGGAGATCTTGGTCGATGCCGAGATGTTGCGCGAGCGGATCAGCACAACGGTGACGAGTCTGTTGGGCCTCATCGGCGTCGAGGCCGATCCAATAAAGAGTCGCGAGCACATCCTCTCGTCGACGATTCTCGACTACACATGGAAGACGGGACAGGATCTGGATCTAGCTACAATGATTCAGCAAATCCAGACGCCGCCTGTTGCCAAGATTGGTGTGTTGGATCTAGATTCGTTCTATCCCTCGAAGGAACGCTTTACACTCGCAATGCGGTTAAACAACCTGCTGGCTGCGCCGGGATTTTCTGTCTGGTTGGAAGGCGAAGCGCTCGATGTCGGCCAGATGCTTCATTCGCCAGGGGGCAAGCCGCGGCTCGCCATTTTCTCGATCGCGCATCTCAACGACGCGGAACGCATGTTTTTTGTCACTTTGCTGCTCAGTCAAACGCTTGGCTGGGTACGGGCACAGTCCGGTACGACCAGCCTCCGCGCCATCCTCTATATGGATGAGATCTTCGGCTACTTCCCTCCGGTGGCGAATCCTCCATCAAAAGCGCCCCTGTTGACCCTCCTCAAGCAGGCCCGGGCCTATGGCCTCGGAGTCGTCCTGGCAACGCAGAACCCCGTCGATTTGGACTACAAAGGGCTGGCCAACACCGGCACCTGGTTTATCGGACGGCTCCAAACGGAGCGTGACAAAGCGCGTGTCTTGGAAGGATTAGAAGGTGCCGCCGCGAGTAGCGGAAAGAAGTTCGATAAACAGGGGATGGAACAGACTCTGGCCGGCCTGGGCAATCGCCTCTTCCTCTTGAACAATGTCCACGAAGATGCGCCGGAGGTCTTTCAGGCAAGGTGGACGCTTTCGTATCTGCGTGGTCCACTGACGCGGACTCAAATCAAGACGCTCATGGATCCCGTGAAACTTGAAATGTTAGACGTAACGGGGAAGGGCGCGCAGCCCGAATCTTCGGACGCTATGTCTCACGTTTCACGCCCCACCCCTAACGACTCACGCCCGATGCTCTCCCCCGATGTGCCGCAGTATTTTATCCCTGTCCGAGGAAACCAACCGAGCGGCAGCACATTGGTCTATCAGCCGATGTTACTTGGCGCGTCGCAAGTGCGTGTGTCGGACAGCAAAGCCGGTGTCGATGTGACTCAGGATGTGACCCTGCTTGTGCCGATCTCGGACGGTGCGGTGCCGGTCGACTGGGATCGTGCGGCGGAATCCGGGCTGGCCTTGGCCGACTTGGAGTCTTCACCTGCAGACTGTGCGCAGTTCAGCGCAGTTCCCAGCGCGGCAAGCAAAGCGAAAAGCTATGAGACTTGGAACAAGAACTTTTCTGATTGGTTGTTCCGAACTCAGAAAGTCGATCTGTTCAAGAGTCCCAGCACGAAAGAAGTCTCGAAACCCGGTGAGTCCGAGCGGAATTTCCGCGTCCGACTGCAACAATCCGGTCGTGAGGCACGGGACAAACAATCGGACAGTCTCCGTCAAAAGTACGCACCGAAGATTGCCGCCTTGCAAGATCGGATCAGGCGTGCAGGACAAATGGTCGAACGGCAGCAAGCGGAGTCTCGCTCGAGTCAAATCCAGGCGGCAATTTCGGTCGGCGCAACCATCTTAGGTGCGTTCCTTGGGAGGAAGACGATCAGCGCGACAAACATCGGGCGGGCGACAACGGCGATTCGCGGAGCAGGCCGTGCGATCAAGGAATCGAAGGACGTCGGTCAGGCCGAGGAGAATGTGGCGGCGGTGCAGCAACAATTGGCCGACCTCGAAACGCAGTTTAAGACGGAAACCTATGCGCTCGCCGCCGCGGCCGATCCCCTCAACGAGAAACTCGAAACCGTCTCTCTCAAACCCACCAAAGCCAACATCGCCGTGAAACTTGTCGCCCTCGCCTGGACCCCGCATTGGCAAGGAGGCAAGGGTGCATTGACGACCGCCTGGTCTTAGGCGGGGGAACTGTCCCGGTTCTGCTCTGAGCGGTTAGCCATTCCTTTAGCGTTACCGCAGGGTGTCTGATCTCAGATTGTATTTCATTCGAAGACACCCTTCTCCAATCGATTGCGCATAAATCCATATTGCGCAAAGAATCCAAATCGCGCCGTCTTCCGCTGCATATAGCCTGGTGGTGACATGGAGATCGCAGAGGACCGTTGATCACTCATCGAGCGTGGCAATGGGGGAGTCCAATGCTTGAGTCTGGTTTTGGGGTATACAAAGAAGGCGAACGGTGTTGATCATCTTGTGATCCTCCGTGGCCTTCTCAAATATGAAATCGGCCCCGGCGAGCGAGCAGGAGGTCTTATTGTCGCGCGAGGGGTCGTCCGTGACGACGATGATGGTCGGCGGGACCATCAATCGCTTGATGTGCCGGAGGACTTCGATGCCGCGGCCATCTCGGAGTGAGGAATTCAGGATCGCGATATCCGGTTTCCGATTCAGAATCATCGCGGTGGTTTCTTCAGAGTCCGAAGATTCTCCCACCACGTGCGCGCCGGAGATTTTCTCAAGACGCTTCTTGAGTCTGTCGCGAAAGTGGGCATCAGCGTCGGCTAGGACGATGGTCATGCGATGGCTCAATCAGGGAAGCAGTCTATCGAGTAATGCATAGTCTTTAGAGTCGAATAAAGAAAAAAACAATCAGCGGAACGCGTACGCAATGTAGGATGAGTCTGACGCCGCATTCATCGTCACGCAGGTGCGAGTAGATCAAGCCGCCGCCTATATTCCCAGCACTCCTGAGACTATTTATGGACTGGTTAGTCATCATGGTGGCTATTCAACCAAATGATGGTCGAGGGCATAGCGGATTAGTTCGGCAGTATTCGTGAGTTGTAGCTTGTCCAGGAGACGAGCTCGATAGGTACTGACGGTCTTGATGCTGAGAGTGAGGGACTGTGCAATGTTCTTGACGGACTGGCCCTGGGATAACAATACAAGGACTTCGAATTCTCGCTCAGACAATGTGTGATGGTCTGGACCGCTGGGATTCTTGCTCACGCCTCGACTCCGAGCGGGAGACGATGCGGCTGTGACAAGATGAGCGCTTGGATGTTTCATACCGTGGTGAGTATCGGTTCAAGGTAGACATCAGTGATGATACATGTGCCTCGCCCCACAGTGGATTGGATGTTCAAACGGCCACCGATTTTTCGAACCCGATCTTCCATATGCGCGAACCCAATGCCCTTGGTCGCTCCATGCTCGACGTCGAATCCCGATCCGTTGTCGCAAATGCTCAGTTGTACTCGTGGGCCGATGTGCCGAAGGGAGATTATGATTCGTGTTGCGCAGGCATGACGGACGCAATTGCTCAAGGCCTCCCTGGTGATCGTGACGAGTTCACGTGCTTCTTCACCGGTCAGAATCTCCTCTGCCGCCGGGTCAACCCTCACACGAATCCCTACCTCACTCACCCCCTCAACGGTCTGGGCAAGGGCCTGTAACTCGGAGACCAGCCTAAACGGATCCACGCGGTCGGATTCCACACTTAGAATCATGCGCCGGATGTCTTGGATGAGCGTGTGGAGCTGGTCAGCTGCCTGATTGCAAGCGCGCAACCCAGCTTGTGGCGCCCCCCCGCGCAATTCATGGGATTGCGCAAGGCTCAACCCGATCGCATAGAGCGCTTGCAGCACAGTGTCATGCAATTCCCGTCCGATGCGGCTCCGATCGTGAAGCAGGGCGCTCAATCGTTCTTCGGATGCCTTGAGGGCGGAAGCGAGGCTGCTTCCGGCCTGTTTCTGCAGCAGGTAAGAAACAGACTCAGCTGTGTCCTGGGGAATCCCTTGAGCGAGAGACGCACGCTGGTTCGCCGCCTTGCCAGGGGATTGCCGAAACCCATTGATAATCTGGAAGCCCCGCCGATCTATTATCAGTTGGAACATCCTTTCTAGAAAATGACACGGAACGACAACGGAGTCCTTCCATCGCACGGACTCCTCAGTTCAACTGACCACTAGGAGTACGCGCCTGCCATGTATTCCGTCACCTGGCGAACCCGCCAGGTGACGGAATGCCATTAGATGATGCATTTCTTCTGCATAGAGAGCGAGTGGTCCACAGAAGGAAATAAGGAGGTGCTTATGCTGGTATTAGAGGAGAGCCGACCGATCGAGTTTCGGGAAGACAGATTACTCGTAAAAACATTGTCAGATGAGCAAGATCTCACCGCGTCGTATTATCTGCGCCACCAGGTGTTTGCCGACCGGCTTCAATGGGTTGCAAAAAGCGACGACGGGCTTGAAGTTGATGCATACGATGCATTTGCCACGTCGGTTGGGCTGTTTGACGACGAAGGAAAGTTGAGAGGCGTCTTTCGGATGGTGAGATCGCCTTACCCATTCATGATCGAGAAGGAATTCCGCCCTTGCTTATACGCAAACTGCGAAATTCGGAAGGAGCACGATACTGCGGAAATAACAAGGTTTGCATTAGACCCGACATTGACGGAGAAAGGACTTTCTAGCCGTCTGCTACTGACTCTACTCAAAGGGATTTATCAATGGTCAAAAGAGAATGATGTCCCCTATATGTATATGGTGGTCGAGAAGCGGTTTCTCCGTGTGCTTCGGGGTATAGGACTTTCGTGCGAGGCCATTAGCCCGGCCGTGTCGCTTCCTCCGGCTGGGGCGCTGTCAATTGCTGCAGTTTTTGACTGGAACCACTTTACCGACACCTGCCCCCTAAAAAAACCGTCTTTCTTCCAGTGGATGAATGCGGTAGATGGTTCGACTTCGTATGAGAAAAGCGGATTCCTTGCAATGGATTCCAAGGAACAGTTCGTGGAGCCTGGTGTATTCCAGGCCAAGCGGCAAGATCAGCTGCTGCTAGGCGAGATAGGGAGAAGACTGGCGGCAGCCTGATGGAAGAAGGTTCTCATTTAACTATGGCGGGTAGCCTACTTGGTCGGAAGCAGTCTATGCTCCATGGCAACTGCCACGGCTTGAGTACGGGAACAGGCATCAAGCTTCATGAAAATGCCTTCGACGTGAAAGCGCACAGTTCGTTCGCTCACTCCCACAATTTGAGCGATTTCCCAGTTGGTTTTCCCTTCCTTCATCCACCCCAAAACCGTCATTTCTCTAGGCGAAAGGCCCCGGACTTGGGTAAACAATGGCGCGCGGGTATTCGCGATCAGAACGCGATGCAGGTAGGGGATGAGGTATTCTAATAGCTCTCTGTAACGGACGGTGCCGTTTGCGTCGCCACCGGCAAACGAAAAAAATGTTCCTAAGCCCTTGTTTCGATCAAAAGCTCCAGTGGTTATTCCGTTGGTCAGTCCAAACGAGCGAGCTTCTTCGATGAATTCGAGTTTTTTCCGAGAGCTGACCGTTGAGTATGTCTGCTTCCAGGTTTGCGTTTTGAATGTAGAGAAGAGAGATTGCAATATCGGGTCTACGGTTGCGTACTCGTTCTTGCAATAGGTATACAACCAGTCGTTCGAATAGCTCACATTGAGCATGCTGACGAATTCCTTAAAGGCGCCAGTGGCAGTGAGCTGCGCGACACCACCGATCACTTTTGGGCAGGCAACAGCCCGCTGAATAAGCTGCAAGATGTGGTACACATCATCTCCTGTCGATGCCTCTACCGAGTAATGAAGAATCTCAACGACGTTTTGGATCTCTCTTTTTGTCAGGTCTTCAAAAATCTCAGAAGGGTAACGGCGGGGAGAGTTGTTAAGGCCTTGCTGGTGGGAGGTCTGCGGGTAGCCATGGCCAAGATTTCGCTGTGCAGAAAGTGAAGGAGTATCGTGACTTCCTCTTTGAATAAAAGGAAACTCCCCACCTAGGGTATCGTCTGAAACGGTTTCTTGTTGCTGAGGAGGCGAACGCATTATGCTCTCTGGTCCTCATTAACCCGCTTTGAATTTGCCACGAAAGGTACTGGCAGAGGGAGTCTAATCGAGGTCGTATGTGAAATCAACACTTATACGGTTGTAGCTCTGAGGAAATTCTTCACAAGGGTGACCAGGCCTAGATATCAGCTAGGCCTATTTGGACCTATTGATATCATCCCCAACAGGGGCAACTGCTGTAGGACAGAGGAATGTCTTTGTTGCCCAGGCCGATAATGCCTCGGCCATTCACTACAAACTGGACTGAGCCAAGTGAATGGAATCCAAGTAGTTATGGGGACATCCCTTGCTTGTGGGGGTCCATCAAGGTCAAGAGCCAAATCGGGATAGACAATTGAAGGACTTCGAAGGAAGTATTGCATTCCCTTCACCGAGCCTAGGATCTCTCCGCTGGGAAGGCTGTCCTATGTGGATCGCTCTTGGTCTGATCTCCCGGTTCAGGTCGAACACCCGATACGGTCGATAGTCCCTTCAATGCGGCCGTCACCCGGAGCTTCCGTCGAATTCACTGACGACGGCAAGCCGCTCGCCTCCATCGGGCTGGTCTATCGCACCCAGGCTGTGGTGCCGTTGACTGGAACATTTTTGGTCAACGGGGCGAAGGTTGCCGATGCGTCCACTAACCTCGTGCTCCCCCAGATATATACCGGGGCCATCGCGATCTGGCCGGTTCGTACCAGTGAGCGGGAATGGAAGTTGGAACTCGACGTGGAATATGTCGGGTGGAAATCGATGCGGAACCTCGACGTCCATCTCTCCTCAGGCGGGATCATCCCGCAACCACAACAATGGAAGACGGTGCCGCTCGTGGCGTTCGGCACTGAATACAAATGGCTCAATCCCGAGTGGTTGCCTCATTGGGATGTGGCGTTGCGATCAGGGTACACCCGGACCGAGGATCCCGTTCCTGATACGACGTTCAACCCCGGGATCATTTCTTTATCTTCCAACGCGCTGTCCATTGGAGCTGGATTCTTGTGCAAAGGCCAGGGCCGGTTTCTGGGAATGGTGCCTTGCGGAGGAACAGATGCGCTCTGGACAAAAGCGATCGGACTCGATGTGGCGTTCCAGGAATGGTTCTATGAACCGCGGACGGTTGCCGGTAATCTCAACCCCACCGTCGATGGGACATACCATGCTTATGTCCATTTGGGGACCGTCAGTGCCAAATTCATGTTTTAAAAAGAGAGCCAGGCCCCTAGGTCATCGCTCGCCGATCCAGACAATCTGGCGCTCGATGTGAATCTACGCAGTGCCCTGTTAGTGTGCGGGGGCTTGTATGAGCAAGACGACCGCGTTCAACTGTGCGACGGAGTAGTCTTCGCGAGGGCTTTCCGCATCTTCGCGACGGTCTTGGCATCGAGGCCGGCTGCCGTCAATTCGTTGTCCGTGGTGGCAGCGATGTTCGCCAGGCTGCCATATTGTTTGAGCAGGCGGGCCCGTGTGATCTCGCCGATGCCGATTACCTGATCCAGTTACGAGGCCATAAGGGCTTTGCCGCGCAGCTTGCGATGGAAGGTGATCGCAAATCGATGGGCCTCGTCACGAATGCGTTGTACGAGATGGGTGGCCGGGGAGTTCGCGCGAAGCACTATGGGGTTTTTTCGACCGGGCAGGAAAATCCGCTCATCCTTCTCGCCGCGTGCCTTGGCCAATCCTATAATTGCCAGGTCCTGATGGCCAACCTGTTTCAGCCCTTCCATGGCTGCGGCGAGTTGGCCTAATCCTCCATCGATGAGGATGAGATCCGGGCGCGCGAGATTCTCGCTGTCTCCATAGCGGCGCATGACAACTTCCTGCATGCTGGCGAAATCGTTGGCGCCTGTCACGGTTTGGATTTTGAACCGGCGGTAGTCGGCCTTCTTCATCTGGCCGTCTTCCCATACCACCATGGACGCAACAGACTGGTTGCCCATGGTGTTCGAAATGTCGAATCCTTCGATGCGTCTAGGCGCGATGTCGAGGCGTACAAGCCGCTTCAGTTCTTCAATGGCTTGCCGTCCGATTTCTTCGTCTCGCAAGTGATTGGCGACGGCAGCACCGGCGTTCTCTTCCGCCAAGAGGAGCAATTGGTGTTTTACGCCCCGCTCGGGCGCCACGACGCGGACGGCGTTTCCGCGCTTGCCTGAGAGCCACTCTTCGATCACCGTGACGTCGTCGAGGTCGGTGGGGATGAGCAGCTCCTTGGGCGGCTGACCGTCCTTGTTGTAAAACTGTTCAATGGCGGATCGGACGAGTTCCTCGTCGCCGGAGTCTGCTGAATGGGGCCAAAAAAAGTCTTTACGTCCGATCAGGAGGCCGCCGCGCACGAAGAGGATTTGGAGATCAGCCGCTGAACCTTGCCGTGCCAAACCGATCACGTCTTGGTCGGTTGTCGTCGTTTGGGTGATGCGTTGTTTTTCAAGTGTGCGTTCGAGGTTGAAGAGCCGATCGCGCAAGCGCGCCGCCTCCTCGAATTTCTCACGCTCCGCCGCCTCTTCCATCTGGGTGCGCAAGTCATCCAGCAATTCATGGTCGCGTCCTTCGAGAAACTGGCGGACCTGCCCAACGATGTGGTGGTAGTCCTCTTTCGATTGATTGCCGGTGCAGGGTGCCATGCACCGTTTGATTTCGAATTCAATACAGGCTCGCTCCGCTTTGCCGTCGATCTCGATCGTGCAGGTGGCCAAGGGGAAAGCTTTCTTGATGACTTTCAACGTCTCCCGCAAGGCGCCTGCCGGCGTGTAGGGACCATAGTAGAGAGCGCCGTCTTGTTGCACACGCCGGACGATGGAGAGGCGCGGGAAGTCCTCTTTGATCGGCAGGCGAAGGTAGGGGTATTGCTTGTCGTCCCGTAAGACCACATTGAACCGGGGCCGATGCTGTTTGATCAGATTGCTTTCAAGGATGAGCGCTTCGAGTTCTGAACGGGTGACGATCGTTTCGAGGTCTGCGATGTGGCTGACCAGGACAGTGTTTTTCGGGGAGTGGTCGGTCCCTTTTTGAAAGTAGGACCGCACCCGGTTGGACAGGACTGCGGCCTTCCCGATGTAGAGCAAATCGCCCCGCTCGTCCCTGAACAGATAGACGCCGGGCAGGTCAGGTAGGTGGTCGAGTTTAGATTGGAATTCGGCAGAAGTAGCCATCAGCGATCAGCCTTCAGTGGTCAGCAAGGGAAGAGTGCTTGTGTGGCACCATTCTATCAGGCTGCGAAGAAACTATTTTAACACGCGAGAACTTCGAAGGTCCTCACGTGTAGTACAACAGGAGAACACTCCCGCAGGCTGCTCAAAAAGTTCGTCCAGCAAGGCCGCAGCGAGTGAAGGGCCGAGGAGTACCCTCTGGGGGACGTTGAAGGTCTGAACGATGCGGGAACGCCGCATGGGAAAAGGCGCGTCTCGGCGCGCCGGGCTCGGGTGGGTGAGAAGAGCGACTTTTTCAGCAGCCTGCTAAGGCCCGAAACCCCCTGGGGCAACTCGGTCGGGGGATTGAGGCTGAAAGCTGATCGCTGACGGCTGATTGCTCGCTCAGCGCAAGCTACGCACGAAGGAGGGACTAAGGCTTCCCCGCGCGACTTCCGCGACCGGACCCTTCATGGTGAGACTGAAGTCCGCGGCGACCTCGATGTTGAGCTGGCCTCCAGGCATTTTCACCGTGACAGGGCTTTCCACGAGCCCGAGCCGGACTGCCGCGCTCGCAGCGGCGCAGGAGGAGGACCCGGAGGCCTTGGTTTCGCCGGCCCCGCGCTCCCAGATCAGGATGGAGAGTTCTTGTGGGCCGGTCGGCACGGCGAGTTGAACGTTCGTTCGCTTCGGAAACAGGGAATGGTTCTCTACTGCCGGTCCCAATTTCAGGAGATCCTCGCGCGACCAGGATTGTCCGGCCGGTTTGAAGATGACACAATGAGGATTGCCCACGCTTACCCCGGTGAAAGTGAGCGACTGGCCGGCGACGGCGATGGGCTGTTCAACAAGCTCGCGAGTCATGAGGGTACAGGGGAGTGCGGCCGGCAGAAACGTGGCCCGGCCCATTTCGACGGTGACGGCGCTCGCATCCCCATGCCGGTCCACATGCAGCGCAATCGTTACCAGCCCGCCTCTGGTCTCGACGGTGAAATGTTTCCTTTTCGTCTTGCCGGTCGCGTGAAGATAGCGGGCAAAGATGCGCAATCCGTTGCCGGATTTTTCTGCTTCGCTGCCGTCAGGGTTGAAGATGCGCAGGCCGAAGTCCGCTTTCTTTGACGGGACCAGCGCAAGGATTCCATCACTGCCGAGGCCCCAGTTGCGATCACAGATGGTTTTGATTTTTGCTGGGGTGAGCGAGAACGACAGGTCTTTTGGATCCATCACCACATAGTCGTTGCCCAGCCCATGCCCGCGGAAGAACCCGTTTTTCATTCTCGAAATCTCCGGCTTCGTCCATCGTCAAAGGTCAACGGTCAAGCAGGGCAGAGGGTCCTTGGTCACCCTCTTCCTAACATGGGGGCACAGAGAAGGGAAAGGGGGTGTAGGAATTGTGAGGGCAGGCTACACAAGTGCCGTCCCCCGCGGACGTTCGATGAGTTCGACTTCGTAACCGTCCGGGGCATCGATGAAAATGAAGCGGCTACCGGATGAGGTTGTGGTCGGCCCGTCCGTAATTCGAATCTGTTTGGCGCCGAGTTGTTCAATCGTGTCGTCAAGGTTCTCAACTTGGAAGGCCAGGTGGACGAGGTCTTCCTGCACCGTCACCGGGCCACTTGACGGGAAGCTGCAGAGTTCGATCAGTTCCTCGTTGTTGGGCACCTTGAGAAAAGCCAGATGAGAGCCGCGAGGCGAGACCTTTCGCTCCAGGACCTCCAGCCCGAGGACATTGGTGTAGAAGGTGATCGTCTGGTCGATGTCGCTGACCCTCATGCGGGTGTGGAGGAGCTTCTTGACTCGCATAGGTTCCTTCTAAGGAAAAAGTTAAAAAGGAAAAGCCAAAAGCGGGATACAAGGAATCGCCACTTTTTACTTTTACCTTTCTATATTCTACTGACCCCTTGCTGGCCCCGCCGTCTTGCGCAGCAGAATCTCGGCACTGCCTGGGATCAGAAAGTTCGGCATGGGACCGATCTCTCGGTAGCCCTGCTTCTTGTAAAAGTGCCGGGCTTGGTCGTTGAAATCCGATACGCAGGCGAACAGGTTCTTCGCCCTAGCGAAAACAGCCGCTTCGACGTGGGCGAGCAACCGTCTCCCTAGCCCCTTGCCTTTCGCCCAGTCCGCTACTCCAAGCAGTTCTAGATAGTCGCCGAGCAAGAACTTCTGACGAACGACCGCGATGCCGGCCACTTTGCCGTTCTGGTCCACGACGTAGCTGTCACGTCCCTGCGGGAGCGGTGTGAAATAGTTGTCCCAGTCATTGGCTTGGTAGCCCAGCCGTTTCCACGGGTCGGAGTCGGCGAGCAACTCAATGACGGCTGCCCGATCCTCCGCCGTCATGAGACGAACGACTTGGTCGGTCATGGGGTTGCCTGGCCATTACAGATTAGGAGATCACTCATGGTCATGGGGGTAAGGTTTCGCTCCGGCAAGAGATGTTGATGGAGGTCCTGCACCACCTCGTGCGTATGTCTGCCTTTCCCGTTGGCATGCATCACGATGACGCTACCCTTCCGGACTAACTGCTTCAATCGGTCTTCGATGCGCTTCGCCGTCAGCGCTGGGTCGGGATCGCCGGACTCGACATTCCAGAGAATGAACTGGAGGCCGAGGGCGCGGGCCACGTTGACGGTGTCGTCGTTGAACTCCCCATAGGGAGGGCGAAACAACGTCGCGTCATGACCGTACTTGGTTTTGAGCAGACGAACTGGTCCGAGAATTTCTTGTTTCTGCTCGTCAGCTGAATGGAGCGGCAGATGGGCGTGGACCTTCCCATGGGTGCCGACTTCAAAGAACGGGATCTGGAGGAGGGCTTTTACTTGTTCATCGTGTCTCGTCATCCAATTTCCGGACATGAAAAAGGTGGCGGGGATCTTTTGCTCAATCAAATAGTCGATCAGTGCCTGATCGTAGCCCGCTCCATTCCGCACCGGGCAGAGGTCGAACGTCAACGCGACTCCGGGACAAGAAGACGCCCCTGATTTAATCACTTGGGCTTGCGTGAAGGGGGGTATCGCTGGGCCAAGCAGCATCGTGAGGGCCAGGCACAGTATCCCTGAGGAGTAGCGCGGTCGCATGGTGATGAGTATACCCGATCCAGGAGGCGAAGCCGAGTTGACGCTCGAATTCCCGCACTGTTACGGTGGACGTATGTCTTTGCCCAATTGGAGAATCGGCCGTGCGCTCGGCATCCCGATTCACGTGCATGCCTCCTGGTTTGTGGTGTTCTTCTTTGTGAGCTGGTCATTGGCGACGGGCTATTTGCCGGAGACGTTGCCTGGTCTGGCGGCTCCACGCTATTGGGGGATGGGTGGCATTGCCGCCCTCCTGTTGTTCCTCTCAGTCCTTCTCCATGAATTGGGACATTCCTATGTGGCGTTGCGCTACCAGATCCCTATCAGGCAGATTACGTTGTTCATCTTCGGGGGAGTGGCGCACATGGGAAAGGAACCACCCAGTCCGCGGGCCGAGTTTTTGATCGCGATCGCAGGACCGCTCGTGAGTTTGATTCTGGGAGCCGGTTGTCTCGGCGGAGCCATGGCGATGGAATCATTGTTCGCGCGATCCGGGCTTCGAGGGCTCATCGTCCTTGGAAGCTTGCTCGGCATGGTGAATGTACAGCTTGGACTATTTAACCTGATCCCGGGGTTCCCGTTAGATGGCGGACGTGTCTTACGGGCTGGACTATGGGCCTGGAACAAGGATTTCAATCGAGCGACCAGCCAGGCCGCGTTGGTGGGAATAGGATTCGGTGTTGCGCTTGGGCTGATCGGCGCGGGCTTGATGGTGGGAGCCTGGTCCGGCGCTCTGGGACGTTCCATCGCGACGAACGGGGGCTGGCTCATCTTTATCGGTGTATTCCTCTTTTCGGCGGCCCTGGCAAGCAGACGGCAGGCAGCCCCGCGGATTTCGTTGGCGTCAGTGACGGTTCGCCAGGTCATGGTCCACCGCGTCGTGACCCTGCTACCGGATATGAGTGTGCAGGACGCGGTCGATCAATACTTTGTCGCGCATGGATTTGGTGGATTTCCCGTGTGCGAAGAGGGGCAGGTTCTCGGGGTGGTCACAGTGCGAGACGTGCAAGCGCTTCCCACGGCACTCTGGCCGTGGCGTCGCGTTCGCGAGATCATGCGCCCGGCGTCGCCGGCCTTCTGTATCCCTCCGGACTGGTCTGTCATGCAGGCGATGGAACGTATGGTCCAGGGCGAGTGGGATCGTCTCGTGGTGATGGAGAACGAAGAGATCGTAGGGCTCATCACTCGATCGGGCATTGCTCATTTCTTACAGTTGCACAAAGCGTGAGACGTAAGGTGCGAAAGGTGAGGGATAAGGGGCAGCGCTGACAATGACCATTCAGCATTGTATTTTTTTTAGAGTGATGGCAGCAGTGCCTTCAGCGTCGCGGTTACCGCCGCAATCAGATCAGTCGGCCTTCTAAAGTCCCACTGTTCGAAACACCTGTCTTGGGAAGGGCCGTGCAGGCCTGCTTCAGTTTCATAGATCAAGAGTTGTGCCCCTATATTCCCTAAATGGTGCTTTCAGATGTACCGTGTTGTCCTTACAGGTGATTCGTTCAAAGGAGGAGGCTGGCAAGTGAGGTGCTCACATCGTTGAGGCACTGGTTCTGATATGTCGTTAAGCCATTTCCCTCTATTTCCCCCATTGAGGCAAATGTACTCAGGTGATCGTGCCGCCATTGTCGAGATTCTCGCCACCAATCGATAACGCGTCCAAGCATTACTGCTGTCTCGCTAGTAGTCCTTGGCGGCCTACTAGCCATCCGACCGGGCGATGGAAATGTTTTGCGCAATGGCAATACGCACGAGGTGGACCACGAGCAGGAATCCGTAGACGACGCAGAAGAATTTGAAGGTGGCGCGGTAAAAGTCTGTCAAGAGGATGGGGAGACAGAGGGCAAAGAGCAGGCTTGCGATCAGCGTCATGAAGGTCAACCGCCTACAGAACTCCTGAGGGGCTTCCCGGCCGACCTGTTTTAGCGCGCGGGCATAGCGCTCGGCTCGTTGAAGTCTGGCCGCGTGTAGAGCCGCCTCGCCGATGCCCCAATAGCGCAAGTAGCCATAGCCACCTAGAATCAGCAGCCACGGCAATGCCCACAAGGGCCAGTAAATCTCTCCTCCGTAGGTCTCGCTGCTGAGCAAGGCAGCGAAGGAGGGGGCATAGAGCAATCCCAACACCAGCGGCAGGATGCGCTCATCATTGGGACGTTCGCCCTCCGGTCCGCCATGAATCAGCTCCCGTTCAAATAGGGGGTAGCCGTACTTGAGGACCACGAGCGCGATGGCGGCGCTCATGGTTTTATCAGGAATATATCGGATCCAGTTCTGGAACCAATTCACAATCCACCAACTCAGACTTTCGCCCCAGGTGAACCCGAAGAGAGATTCGAGGTAAAGATGCGCAGTGTGTTCCCATTGAAGTACACGCAGGCTCATTGACTCGGCGACGTCGGGGTTCAAGGCAAAGGTCGTTTGCTCATGCAGTGCAGCCTGGACAAAGGTTCCCGGCAGGCTCATGACGATTGCGCCTCCGACCCCGAAGATATAGAGGAACCAGGCATGGGACAGGGCGGAACTGCGTCCTGTGCGGAGATACTTTTGAAAGCCGGCTTGTCTGGCCATCCAACCCCAATAACAGGCGCCGGTCATACTCACGAGCGACCAGGGGAAAATCACCACATCCCCGCCGGTTTCCGGGTACAAGAGCCAGTTCACGACAGAATTCGAGAGGAGGGCCACGATGGCTCCCCACCAGGGGCCCAAGAGGAAGGCGACCATCGCTGTTCCAGTCATGTCGAGGAACAGGATGCTCTCCATATGACGACTTAATGTGAGCCCAACATAGTTGAGCAGCAGGCCTGCTGCGACGATCACGCTGGTTTCGTACAAGAGAAGATAAGAGACACCACGGAAGGGCTTCGACGAAAAGAAATCGATCGTGGGAAACGAGTCAGAGGTCGGGCGTTCGGTTGTGGAGGGCGATTTGCGTTCCTTCTTCGATGTCAGCCGGTTCTTAACATCCAGCAGCTTCTCCATGAGAGTCAACAACGCCGCGATGAAGCCAATCACGGTGCCACCGAGCATGAGCATGTCTTTGCCGAAGTCTTCGGGCATGAGGCAGTTCCCTTATAGTACCGGTTGTTATTCTAGCCACGAAGAGATATCCCCGCCAGCAAAAGTCCAGAAGCCGACAGGCTGATTTGGTTTGTCTGGTTTGTATGATTCATCTTGTTGGTCTTGTTCAACCAAATAAACGAGACAGACCAGATCAACCAGCCGGTCCTCCCGCTTTAGGAGGATGCGAGAAAACTATTTTGCACGCCGAAACTTCATTGGGCCGCATGTCTTGGACAACAGGAGTACGCCATGCAGGATGCTCAAAACGGCGACCTTCTCACCCGCCCAACCCTGGCGCGCCAAGACGCGCCTTGTCCCTGGCAAGGCCGCAGCGATCGAAGAGGCGAGGCGTGCGCTTCGGTACCGTTGTGCTCTGCGCAGAGCGAGAACGAAGCCTACGGATTTTTTCAGTATCCTGTGAGGGTCTTCTTATGCCGCCGGGCCATTGGGCAAGGCTGGATCTGATTGAGCGGTTCTCGTGGCTGCGGCTGACCGTGCCTGCGCCTGTTGTTGAAGGTGGTGGGCGACCTCGGCGCCTATCAGCAAGAGGGCAGCGGAGTAGTAGACCCATAAGAGCAGCAGAATGACTTCTAAAAAGGATCCATAGAGGTGAGCGTACACGGTCGCATAGGTGCTATAGGTCACGAATAAGAGTTTGGCTGCGACCCAAAGCAGACTAAACGTAAGCGCCCCGATCATCGCCTCACGCCATTGCGGCTGCCGCCGAGGCACGAGCCGATATAATCCTGTGACCGCAAGGAAGGCGAGCGCAAAGGGGAGCGTATAGGTGAGAAACAGATCATGGGCTGCGAGGGCCAGGAAATCGAGCCCCCAGAGTCTTGGCGCATACGCCGTTAAGAAGTTGATGATTTGGGTCGCGCCATAGGAAAGCAGCAGCACAAGTTCGGTCACAGCGAGCAAGGCGACGGCGATGCCGGTTGAGATGAGGGGATGGCGGCGCCAGGTGCTCTCGAACACGACGTTCATCGCATAGTCGAGTTCATAGAAGACCAACGTGCCGAACCAGACGAAGGTCAGAAACACGGCCCATCGGACGGTTTCTAAGGCGCTCACCCGATGCAATTCCTTTACGACATGTTCTCCCAGCGAGGGGAGGAAACCCTTGAGGAAACTGAGGAGGACCTGTTCCCCCATCACGTCATGACTCACGACGAAACTCAGGCCGTACAGCAAGAGGAAGACGAGCGGGAAGAGGGAGAGCACGGAGAAAAATGCAAGAGAGGCCGCCAGACTGGTGCACCCATGGCGCAGAAATGATCGTGCGAGGTCTCGGAGAAGACGTATGGGCTGCATAAGTCGCGATGGGTGAAGAGCTTGTCACCACCGTAACACGAGTCGCCCTCTCGTGCACCTGTTCAGGGTGTCGTCCGGTGAGAGGATTCTGCTCCTTCGCCGACTGCCCCATACCTTGCCGCGAGGAGCTTCATTTGAGAGTCAGGACTGATTGGAGAGCGAAGCTGACGAGAGGGTTGGGAAAGAGGCCGAACAAAATCACGCCCGCGACGGCACAGGCCAACACGAAGGATAACGCTGGCGAGGTCACGAAGCGTGGCTGCGCGACGGAAGAGGGATTCGGATCGCGCATATACATGACCATCACCACCCGCATGTAGTAGTAGGCCGATACGGCGGCAAAGATCAGGGCGATGGCAGCGAGCCAGGCCAATCCTGCTTCGACTGCCGCCATGAATACATAGAATTTCCCAATGAAGCCCGCGGTCGGCGGAATACCCGCGAGGGAGCCCATGAAGACCAGCATGAGAAAGGCCGCGAGCGGCTGGCGTTTTGCGAGTCCTGTGAAATCCTCAATCTCTTCTCCCTCGACCCCGCCTTTCCTGAGCATGCCAATGACGGCGAAGGCGCCGAGTGTCATGAATGAATAGAGGGCGAGATAAATCATGATACTCGCAAGACCGGGCGTTCCCCCGGACGCACCGACCCCACGGCCAGCCGCTACAAAGCCGATCAACGCGTAACCGGCGTGCGCAATGCTGGAGTAGGCCAGCATCCGTTTGATGTTGGTCTGCACGATGGCGACGACATTGCCGAGCACCAGGGTGGCAACGGAGATGAGCAGGAACAGAAACGACCAATCTGCCTTAAGTCCGCCGAGTCCTTCGACGAAGACACGCATGAAGGCGGCAAAGCTCGCAGCCTTTGAGGCCACCGCCATGAAGGCCGTGACGGATGTCGGGGCGCCCTGATAGACATCGGGCGTCCACATATGGAACGGCACCGCCGCGAGTTTAAAGCCGAAGCCGACTGAAATCAGAATCGTGGCGATCAGTACGAGGGGATCAGCCGCCCCGCGAGTCCCGATGGCGCCTGCGATCGATGCCAGCTTGGTGCTGCCGGCCAGGCCGTAGAGCAACGAGATGCCGTACAACAGAATCCCCGAGGAGAAGGCGCCCAGGACGAAGTATTTGGCTGCGGCCTCCAATGAGCGAGGCTTAGACCGGTTGAGCCCGGTCATTACATAGAGCGAGAGGGACATGAGCTCGGTGCCGAGATAAATCGTGAGCAAGTCGGCACCGGAGACCATGACCATCATGCCGGAGAGGGCGAGGAGGATGAACCCATAGTATTCGCCGAGGTGCACGCGCTCCGCTTTCAAATAGGGCAGCGACATCAAAATGGTCAGGCCGGTCACGCCATAGAGGAGGATTTTCCAGAATCTGGCATAGGCATCGATCACCACCAGGTCACTGAACGCAGACACCCGGACATTCTGTACGTTGATCTGCCCGCCGGTGAGCCCAAGACAGAGGGCGAGGGCACCCACACTCAGCCAGGCCAGGAGATCTCGTCGTGAGGCTGGGGTGATGGGGTCCAATGCGATGATGAGACAGGCCGTGACGACGATAATGAGCTCGGGAAGCAGGGCCATGAGGTCAGTGCCGTACAGACTCATCGCGATGGGCCTTGGGGATTCAGCTGCTCTACACTGTCAGCCAGCAGTGGCGCTGTCCCTCCGGCAGAGGGGTGGGCGGTCGGCGCAACCTTCGCGCGGGACATGGAGGCAATCGTATTGGTCACGCTCTGGTGCATCCGACTCACGAGCGGATTCGGAAAGAGCCCGATCAAAAATATCAGCAGGGCCAGCGGTATCAGCGTGGCGAGTTCCCGTTGGTTGAGGTCCCTGAGCTTCGGGAGGTGGTGTGGGGATGGGACCCCGAAGACCACTCGCTGGATCATCCATAGGAGATACGTGGCGGCGAGAATGATGCCCAACGACGCAAAGGCGGTCGCGGCCTTGCTCCATAGGAAGGTGCCGACGAGCACGAGGAATTCTCCGACAAAACTATTGGTGCCAGGGAGGCCGAGGGAGGACAAGGCGAAAATCACCAACAGGGTGGCATACTGAGGCATCGGCGCGGCCAATCCAACATTGTCGGCGATCAACCGGCTATGAGTGCGCTCATAGATCATACCGACGCAGAGGAACAGCCCGCCGGTCGTAATCCCATGGTTGACCATTTGGAGGACGGCTCCTTCGATGCCCTGTTGGTTCAAGACAAACAGGCCCAGGGTGACGAAGCCCATGTGGCTCACGCTCGAATAGGCAATCAGTTTCTTAAGATCGACTTGGGCCAGCGCCATATAGGCGCCGTAGATGATCGCGATGATCGAGAGAGCGACCATCATGGGCGTGAAAGCGCGGCTGGCGTCCGGCAGCATCGGTAAACTGAATCGCAGGAATCCATAGGTGCCCATTTTCAGGAGGATGCTGGCGAGGATGACGCTGCCGGCAGTTGGGGCCTCGACGTGGGCGTCTGGGAGCCAGGTGTGAAACGGAAACATGGGGACTTTCACGGCGAAGGCGGCGAAGAACGCCAGGAAGAGCCACATTTGCAACGAAGCAGGGTACGAACCCTGGCTTAAGGCGAGGATGTCGAACGTGTGTCCTCCATAAAAGTACAGGACAAGGATGGCAACGAGCAGGAGCAAGCTCCCTGCGAGGGTGTACAGAAAGAACTTGATGGCCGCATAGAGCCGGTTGGACCCTCCCCAAACGCCGATGAGGAGGTACATCGGAATCAACATCGCCTCCCAAAACACATAGAACAGCACGAAGTCCAACGCGATGAATACCCCCACCATGGCCGCTTCCATGACCAGCACCATGGCCATGAAGCCCCGGACTCTTGTGGTGATCGCATTCCAGGATACCAAGACACAGAGGGGCATGATCCCGACGGTCATCAAGACCAGCGGTAGGCTGATCCCATCGAGACCCAGGCTGTAGTAAATGGGAGGGGTCGTGACCCAGGCGACATGTTCGGTGAACTGCATCTGAATGGCCTGTGGATCAAAGAGCCACCAGAGCGGGAGGGCTACAAACAGGTCGGCCAGTGTCGCGACTAGCGCAATCCATCGAGCGCTCGATTCCGTCGCGAAATACATCGCGATGGCTCCCGCAAGGGGAAGCACGAGGAGGAGTGAGAGCCAGGGAAATGAACTGGTCATCGGCTATTGGTCAATAGGCAATCGGCATTGGCAAGAGGACAGGTGTTCGTTGTTCCCATTGACCAGTGACCGTTCACCATTGACACTCCTTAAAAGAATAAGAACATCGTAAAAAGGACCACAGCCCCCAGTGCCATACCAAGCGCATAATGTTGCGTCTGTCCGCTTTGCATGACCCTCAAGAGCCACCCTCCCCAGGCGATCGCACGGGCCACGCCGTTCACCGCGCCATCGATCACGTTCACATCCACGCGCTTCCATAGTTCGGTTGCGGCAGAAAAGGTGGGGCGGACGATCGTTCGGTCGTAGGCCTCGTCGACATACCATTTGTTCAGTGAGGCCTGATACAACGACTGCCACCGTCGAGCGAATTGATCCGGCAGCGCCGGGTTGAGTACATAGGCATAATAGGCGCCGGCGATCCCAAGTAATCCCAAGCCCGTGGCCACCACCATGATGCCTATGGCGGCTCCTCCCTCATGAGCCGCGCCGCCTGCGTCTGTCTCGAACATCGGTCCAAGAAACTCCGGAATGCCCAGATAGCCTGTGACGATGCTGAGCGCTGCCAGGACTATCAGCGGCAGGGTCATGGTTTTCGAAGGTTCATGTATGTGGGCTGCATAATGAGGGTCGACATGCGAGGGGCCCCAAAACGTGACGAAGACCAGCCGGAAGCTGTAGAACGCCGTCATTAACGCAGTCACGAGTCCCAGAATCGTCAAGCATTGACCGAGCGGGCCAGCCGACCAAGCTGAGACAAGCAGGTTGTCCTTGCTAAAGAATCCTGACGTCAGGGGGAATCCTGCGAGCGCGAGGGAGCCCACCACGAACGTCCAATAGGTGACCGGCAATTTGCCTTTCAACCCGCCCATGCGCCGCATATCCTGCTCGTGATGCAGGGCGATGATGACGGACCCGCAACCGAGAAACAGGAGGGCTTTGAACGCGCCGTGGGTCAGGAGATGATACATGCCTGCGGCATAGGCGCCGAGACCACAAGCCATTATCATGTAGCCGAGCTGGCTGACTGTCGAATAGGCTACGACTCGCTTGATGTCGGTCTGGGTTAAGGCGATGGTCGCCCCAACGACCATCGTCACTCCGCCGGTGATCGCCACGACCGCCATGGCGACGGGAGACAGGTTATACAGCGGAGCCAATCGCGCGACCATGAACACGCCCGCCGTGACCATCGTCGCAGCATGAATGAGCGCCGAGATGGGGGTGGGGCCTTCCATCGCATCCGGCAGCCAGACATGGAGCGGCACTTGGGCCGATTTGCCCACTGCACCGGTGAACAATAAGACGCAGATGAGTGTGAGCACGGAAACGTGCCAGGTTCCTCCAAACGGACCGAGGACATTCATGACGTCGCCTGCGGACTCGTGCGCGCGGGCAAACATTTCATAATAGTCAAGTGATCCAAAGCTGGACCAGACCAACAGGAGGCCGAGCATGAAGCCGAAGTCGCCGACGCGGTTGACGATGAAGGCCTTGGTGGCGGCGGAGCAGGCAGCCGGCCGCTCGTACCAGTGGCCGATGAGCAAATAGGAGCAGAGACCGACTGCTTCCCAGAAGATGAAGAGTTGAAGCAGGTTGTCCGCCATGACCAACATCAGCATCGAGAAGGTAAAGAGGGCGATGTAGCTGAAAAAGCGGGCATAGCCAGGATCTCCGCGCATGTATCCGATAGTATAGATGTGGACGAGCGAACTGACGGTTGTGACCAGGAGCAACATCACAGCGGTCAGCCGGTCGATAGAAAAGCCGATGTGAATATTGAGCATGCCCGAGGTTAGCCAGGTGTAGAGAGTGAAGCTCGTCTGGTGGCCGCCTGCCACGTCGAAGAAGACCAAGAGCGAGAGCAGCAACGACACGACTACCGCTGGTACGGCGACGAGATGGGCCTTGTCCTTGATCCAATGTCCGAAGATCCCGAGAATCAGGAACGACACCAACGGAAGGAGCGGAATGAATTCGTAGGTCATCAGAAATCGCTTCTCGTCGTTCGTCGCTCGTGAATCCCCAGTGATGAGCCGTATCCCAATACACGTACTCCGTCAGTCGCGAACGACGCTTCACGTTTCGCGAAACACGGTTTGCTCACCATTTCAGCAACTGAAATTCGTCGATGTTGATCGTGGACTTGGCTCGATACAAGGCAATGATGATGGCCAACCCGACCGCGACCTCTGCCGCGGCGACCGTGAGGGCAAAGAAGACGAAGACTTGCCCTGCGACATTGTGAAGGTACTGCGAAAAGGCGACGAAGTTGATATTCGTCGCATTCAACATCAATTCGACCGACAGCAAGATGATGATGATGTTCCGACGAAGGAGAACTCCGATGACTCCGGTCAGGAACACGATGCCGCTCAGCACGAGATAGTAGGACAATGGGACCGTCATGACTCCGTAGGCTCCCCCAGGTCTTTCTTGGCCAGGATGATCGCGCCGATCATCGCCACGAGCAGAATCAAGGACGCCACCTCGAAGGGAAACAAATAGGTGGAATAGAGCACGTCACCGATCGTCCCGGCATTGCTGGTTCCCTCGACGGTAGTCTCTGTGCCGGTTGCCACGACAGGGGTTGTCCAGCCCTTCATCGCCGTAAGGATGACGGCCTCGATGACTATCGTCAGTCCCACCGCGGCAGCCATGGGCCATTGCCGATGGTAACGATCATCATGTCGCAGGTTCAGCAACATCACGACGAAGAGATAGAGGACCAGGATGGCGCCGGCGTAGACGATGATTTGAACGGCTGCGAGGAACTCCGCGTGGAGCGTGACGAAGAGCCCCGCTACGTGAAAAAACATGATCAGCAGCGCCAGCGCACTGTAGATAGGATTGCGCGCCGCGACGACGAGCACCGATGCGACGGCGATCACACATGCAAAATAGAAAAAAAACACCTGTTCCATCACACGTCTTCCTCTGTGCCACTAGCAGGATTCCGGCACAGTCTGCCGGCCCCACAGACCGTGGCGCGTCATGCGCAGGCGATTCAGTCGGGTTTTTGCGGCAGGTGCTTGAATGCGACGTTGAAGAACGCCACATTCGGGTGTTGGAGCTCCAACTGCTTCTCGCGAACGGGGAACGACCGGTCGCCGATGGCGAGCAATTGTTCCTTGTTGAGGTGCAGTTGCCGCTTATCGTACACCGACCACTCGTATTCGCGGGTCATGCCGAGGGCATCCACCGGACAGGCATCGACGCACATCCCGCAAAATAGGCAGCGGGTCATGTCCATGTAATATTCTTTCGAGTAGCGCTTCGTCGGCTCGCCCGGCACTTCCGCGCTGACCACGCGAATCACCCGAGACGGGCAGGCGGCTTCGCACAGGTCGCAGCCGACACATTTTTCCGTCCCGTCGTCGTACCGCAACAGGGCCAGCATCCCGCGATAGTTGTCCGGCAGCGTCCGCTTTTCATGCGGGTATTGCAGGGTGCTTGGCCGATAGTGCAACAGGTGCGACATCGTGGCTTTCATCCCGACGAGGATTTCGTAGAAGGTGATGGTCTTGATCCAATGTTTGAATGTCATGTTGCTCTGGTCTACTTGTTCGTCTGGTTTATTTGGTGGTTCTGTTTTGTTTAGTTGATTTCGATGTCTGTGCCCTCTGGCCAATGCAGTGAAGCACACCAACCAAACCAGATAACCTGTTTCAGCCTCTCGGAAATAAATACACGGCGATAGCCGTAACGACGATGTTGGCCAGCGCGATCGGCAACATGACCTTCCAACCGAACCGCATCAATTGATCATAGCGCAGTCGGGGCAACGTGGCGCGTATCCAGATGAACAGGAAGAGGAAAAAATAGACTTTAGCCGCAAACCAGGCGATGTGTTCCACCCAGGCCAGCTGTTCGAAGCCGACATACTCGAAGATCGTGCCAGGATAGGGGGCGTTCCAGCCACCCAAGAACAACGAGGCGGCGACGCAGGACACGAGGGTCATGCTGGCATATTCAGCGCTGACGAAGAAAGCAAACCGCATTCCGCTATATTCCGTAAAGAATCCAGCCACGAGTTCGCTTTCTGCCTCCGGCAGATCGAACGGGATACGATTGGTCTCGGCCACGGCAGAAATGATGAAGACGACAAAGGCAAAGATTTGGGTATGTATCGGAAAGAATCCGTCGGGGCGTGCTCCCCAGATGAACCAATGCCAGAATCCGCCTGCCTGGGCTTCTGTGATCTCCACGAGGCTCAGAGATCCTGACAATAGCAGCACGCCGACGATGGCCAGCCCGACGTTCAACTCGTAGCTGATGACCTGGGCCGCGGCGCGCAAGCCCCCCAGCAGTGAATACTTGCTATTGGATGCCCAGCCTCCCAGGATGATGCCGTAGGCGCCGATCGAGGCAATCGCCAGGATATACAAAATTCCGATATTGATGTCGGCGACGACGAACGGTTTGATTGTGATCCCGAAGATGTCCATGGTGATGTTCGGACCAAACGGGATGACGGCGAATCCGATCATGGAGACGACCATGGTCAACATCGGCGCCAAGGCGAACATGGCCTTGTTCGCCCCAGCCGGCGTGATGTCCTCTTTGAAGAACAATTTGATGCCGTCGGCGACCGGTTGGAGGATTCCATAGGGACCGACTTCCATCGGGCCCATGCGATCCTGCATCCAGCCGAGCACCTTCCGCTCGAAATAGGTCATGGTCGCGACCGTTACCATCACGATGCTCATCTCCGCCAGTATCTGGGCGAGCGAAGCTGCAAGTCGCAAGCTTAGTTCAGTCACGACAACACTCCAGGATGACAAATGAAAAACCCATTGGTTCTCGACTGCTCACGGTGCTTTCGCCACCGACACTGACGTTGTCCGACAGGATGGGACTTTCGTGTCCGGATCGATGACACAGTCAAAGAGGTGCAGGGCCTCTTGCGCAAAGTGATCGGGGAGCCAGGCCAATCCCTCGGGCACGCGATCGAGCACTTTCACCGTGGTCGTGAACTCTCCCCGGCTGTTCGAGAGACGTGCTCGATCCCCAGTGTCGAGGGCGAATCGAGTGGCATCCACGGGATTCATCTGTAGGAGCCCGCTCGGTTCGATCTGCAGCAGTCCCTTCGAATGGGTCGACAGCTTCCCTGAATGGAACAGGCTCTGAACCAGCCCAAGCTGGACCGTTCCATCAGGACGCACGTCTCGCGCGGGTAGAGTATAACGAGTTGCAAAGTTGTGACGATATCCCTCGTTCACGTATCGGTCGACAGCGGCAGGATCCACTACGGGAGGGATCGGCGATGGGCCGAGAGATCCGTAACCGGGAATCACCGCCCGGATCTCTTTGAGGATTTCCTTGGCCTCGTTGTATTCCAACGGCGCGCCGAGGAAGACCGAGAGGGCCGATAGGATTTCCCAGTCGGGGCGGCTGTCCCCCACCGGATCGATCGCGGGCCGAACGACCTGGACATAGCCCTCGGTATTGGTAAAGGTTCCGGCTTTTTCCATGGCGGAGGCTGCCGGGAGCACCACATGGGCGAGCGCAGCCGTTTCCGTGAGAAATAGTTCCTGGCACACAAGGAGATCGAGTTTGCCCAGCGCCTCTTTGACTCCGGTCTGGGGTGGAAGGCTCCCGACAGGATTTTCTCCGATGATGAAGAGGCTCTTGATGGTCCCGGCTTGCGCACAGTCGATCATCTCGATGAGTGTAGCTCCTGCTGCCAGAGGAAGTTCCTCTTTCCAGGCATGAGTCATCTGGGCGCGCGCTTCCTGATCGGTGAGGTCGAGCGCGCCCGGCAGCAGTTCCGCGACCGCTCCCATTTCAACCGCCCCTTGATCGTTATTCTCTTCCGCCAAGGGAGCAAAGCCGCAGCCCTGTGCGGTTAACTTTCCGGACAAGAGAAGCAGATCCAGGAGATTGAGACAGGTGCCATAGCCACCTTGGCTACGTAATAGGGTCTGGCCGGCCAGCGCCACGACACGGCGTCCTCCAGCCACGGAGGCAGCCATGTGAGCGAACGATTCACGCGATATCCCTGTGCTCAGGGCCAGATCGTTCCAGGCCAGTTGCTGGAGCGCTTGAGAAACGGCCGAGACATAGTGTGATGCCTGTTGGCGGAGCGTACTGTCGATATGGTTTCCCTCAACCACCGCTTTCAATAGGCCCAGGACGGCTGCGCCGAACTGGGACGGTGCCACACAGAGATGTTGCTGCGACAGGTTGCTAATATTGCTGATCGTGCCGATCGCAGGCTGGATTGCCTCGATCGTCAACAATGTCGCTTCATGTTTCTTGACGGCCTCTTTGACCTTGAGGCCGGTAATCGGATTGGCTTCGGTGATGTTGGTGCCGACCAGGAGGAGCACGTCCGCTTGCGTGATGTCCTCAAACTTCACGGTCCAGCGATGCGTTCCTTGTACCTGTCGCATGGCCTGCACCCCATTGACATGGCCGTATCGCGCGCTGCTATCGAGGTTATTGGTCCCGATCGTGAGACGCATGAACTTCTGGAACAGATAGAGTTCTTCGTTGGTACAGCGGCCGGAAATCAGTCCGCCGAAGGCTTGCGGGCCATGCGCTAACTTGAGTCGTTTGGTCTGTTCGGCCACAAACTCCAATACCTCTTCCCACGTGGCTTCGACCAGCGCGCCGTTCCGTCTGATCAACGGATGAGTCACTCGGCTGGGATGGCTCGTCGCGTGAAATCCAAAAAACCCACGCGCGCACAGATCGCCGTTGTTCCGACCGGCACCCTGGGCGCTGTTCACCTCGATCAACTCCTGGTCCTTGGTTTGGACCGTGATCTGGCAGCCGTCGCCGCAAAAGGTGCAGACTGTATCGGCGCGTTTGAGCATCCAGGGACGGTATTCGTACATCGAGAGCCGGCTGGTGATGGCACCGACCGGGCAAATCTGCACGCAGCCGCCGCAGAACTCACAGTCCAAGGGATGGGCGCCGAAGTGCTTAATCTCGGTCATGGTGCCTCGCCCGCTCGGGGCGAGGGCCTTCACGTCCATCACCTCGTCGCAGTAGCGGACGCAACGCAAACATTGCACGCAACGGTTCATCTGCGTTTCGATAAGAGGGCTGAAATATTCCTTCTGGAAAATGCGCTTGGTTTCGACAAATCGACTGGCAGTCGCGGTGTATTCATGGGAAAAATCCTGGAGATCGCACTTCCCGCCTTGATCACAGACCGGGCAATCCAACGGATGATTGGCCAGGATGAATTCGAGCACCGACTTGTGGGCGTTGTGAACGACCGTCGTGGCGGTCCGAACAGCCATGCCCTCGGTTGCCACGGTGCTGCAGGAAGTCTGGAGTTTCGGCATCTTTTCGACTTCGACCAGGCACATGCGACAGTTCGCATCCGGCTTGAGTTTCGGATGGTAGCAGAAGTGCGGGACCATCACGCCGACCAGGCGAGCGGCTTCGATCACCAGTGTGCCTTTCGGCACCGAGATGGGAATGCCGTCGATCGTCAAGCGAACGGTTTCTGTTGTGGTGCTAGGCATGGTTAAAATTGAATCATTGAGTCATTGACGATTGTTTCATTGTCTGATCGGGGCAATGAGTCACTGGTTCCATGGTGCAATCGTCAATCCAGGATTAGTGTCTTCCCCCAACCTGTTCGGGACGAATAAGATTCGCTGCCTCCGCTTCGTGAATCAGCGTGACGTACTCAGGCCGCCAATGTTTGAGCGTACTCATAATCGGCGCCACTTCCGCATCGCCGAACGCGCAGACCGTTCGGCCCTCGATGTTCTTGCATAGATCGACCAAGGTTTCAAGGTCCTCCATCCGTCCTCGCTTCGCGACGATCCGGCGCATGGTTTGCACCAGCCAGGCGCTTCCCTCGCGGCAGGGGCTGCACTTGCCGCAGGACTCATGATAGAAAAACTCCATGAGGCGGAGCGCGGCCCACACCATGTCCGTACCCTCTTCCATGACGGTCACCCCGCCGGAGCCGAGCATGGAGCCGGCGGCGGCAACGGACTCAAAATCGAGTTTGACGTCGATGTGGTTCGGAGTGAGGAATGGTGCTGACGCCCCTCCCGGGATGAAGGCCTTGAGCGGTTTGTCGGAGCGCATGCCTCCGGCTTCCTCGTAGATCAATTCGCGGAAGGTAACCCCCATCGGCACTTCGTAGTTCCCCGGCCGTTTCACATGGCCGCTGACGCAGAAGACTCTGGTGCCGGTGCTCTTCGGTGGGGAGCCGATCGATGCGAACCATTCGGGGCCCCGGCTGATGATGTGAGGGAGATTTGCCAGGGTCTCGACGTTGTTCACCACAGTCGGTTTGTTGTAGAGACCGTGTGTCGCAGGGAAGGGAGGCTTGACGCGCGGCAAGCCGCGCTTGCCTTCGAGCGACTCCAGCAATGCCGTTTCTTCTCCGCAGATATAGGCGCCGGCACCTCGGTGCACCCACACATTGGCGGTGATTCCTGCGCCCAGGATGTTTGTTCCGATATAGCCGGCGGTCCGCGCTTCGGCGATCGCCTGTTCCAAGATCCTGGCCCCGAGGACGAATTCGCCTCGTATATAAATGTAGGCGGATTCTGCTCCAATCGCGTAGCAGGCGAGCACGATGCCTTCCAGCATTTGGTGAGGATCGCGTTCGATGAGCTGGCGGTCCTTGAACGTGCCTGGTTCGCTCTCGTCCGCGTTGCAACAGAGATAGCGCGGGCCCTGGTAGCCCTTGGGCAGAAATCCCCATTTCACACCGGTCGGGAAGCCTGCGCCGCCGCGCCCCCGGAGCCCCGACTTCAACACTGTGGCGGTGACCTCGGATGGCGGCACTTTCCCCACGACCTTGCGGAGCGCCTGGTAGCCGCCCGTTCGCTCATAGTCTTGGAGCGAACCGGTGTACCCAGGCTGCAACATGTTCTTCAGGAGGACTGGTTCGTGCTTTGACATAGTTTTTCTTCCCGTGAAACGTTAGGCGTAAGGCGTGAGTCGATGCCCCGGAAGTCAGGCCGTTCAACCCCTCACGCCTCACCCCTTACTCCTCACGCTCGCCGGTTCCGGCCACATAAACGGGCCGGTCTTGAGCGAACAGGTCCCGTCTTTTTTGAGATCGGCCAAGATTCGGTCGAATGTTTCTTCTGTGAGCCGTTCGTAATAGTCCTCGTTGGCCTGCATCATGGGCGCGGTGCCACAGGCGGCGAGACATTCGACCGTGCTGAGGGTAAAGAGTCCGTCGGCTGTCGTTTCACCTGGTCCGATTCCGAGTTTCGTCTTGACCCACGCGATGACTGTATCCGACCCGGCCAGCGCGCACATCAGAGACTTGCAGACTTGGAGATGAAATTTCCCCACGCGCTTGAGATTGATCATCGTATAGAACGTGGCTGTCTCATAGACTTGGGGCGGGGTCAGACGCAATAGCCCCGCGATCTCCTTCATCGCAGCTTCCGACACGAAGCCCTCTTCCTGTTGTGCCAGGTACAGCAGGGGAATCAACGCCGAGCGTTTCACCGGATACCGGCTCACGATGTCGTCAATTTCTTTCTGATACTTTTCTTTCAACATTCCACTTCCCCAACGGTGAGGCGACGGGGTGATGGGGCCGACTGCGCGTGTCCAACGAGCACGCGTTTCATCGTGCGCGTTGCACGAGCAAGGGCCCCATCCCCCGAGCCCTCACCTATCACATTCTCCCATCACGACGTCGTAGGTCCCGAAGATCGTGATGATGTCGGAAATCAGGTAGCCTCGCGCCATGTGGTCGAAAGCGCCCATGTGTACAAATGAAGGCGAGCGAATCTTCAGTCGGTAGGGACGGGCGCTGCCGTCGCTGACGATGAAAAATCCCAATTCGCCTTTTGGGGCCTCGGTCGCACAGTAGGTCTCGGCCTTCGGTGGCTTGATGCCCTGGGTGTAAATGATGAAATGATGGATCAAGCTTTCCATGTCCCGCATGACCAGCTCCTTGGGCGGCGGAATATATTGCGGCGCCTCGGCCATGATCGGCCCAGGCGGCAGCTGATCGAGACATTGTGCGATGATCCTGGCGCTCTGCCTCATCTCTTCCATGCGGATCCAGTACCGGTCGTAGGTGTCGCCGTTCTTGCCGATCGGCACTTCCCAATCGACTTTGTCGTACACGCCGTAGGGCTCGGCCTTGCGGACATCGTAGGCGACGCCCGACCCTCGCAATACCGGCCCGGTGCAGCCGAAGTTGATCGCGTCCTCAGCCGAGAGCACGGCCACGTTCTTCGTGCGGCCGAGCCAGATGCGATTCGACGCGATGAGCGAATCGTATTCCTTGACCTTCTCGGGAAAGATATCGAGGAACGCGATCATCCGTTGGACCAACTCAGGGGTGAAATCGCTATCGACCCCGCCGATGCGATAGTAGTTCAGCGTCAGCCGGGCCCCGCAGAGCTTTTCGAACATGTCCAACAGTATTTCGCGCTCCCGGAAGGTCCAGAAAAACACGGTCATGGCGCCGATATCGAGAGCCTGCGTGCCGAGCCAAAAAAGGTGCCCGATGATGCGTTGCATCTCGGCCACGATGGTCCGGATGTATTCGGCTCGGACCGGCACGGTGATCTCGAGGAGTTTTTCTACGGCACGCACATACGCGTAGTTGTTGGACATGGCGCAAACATAGTCGAGCCGGTCCGTGTGTGGGATGATCTGCATGTAGGCCAGACCCTCGGACAATTTTTCGACGCCTCGATGGAGATAGCCGAGGTCCGGTGTGGCCTTCACAATCCGTTCGCCGTCCAGCACGAGCACGACACGCAACACGCCGTGGGTGCTCGGATGCTGTGGCCCCATGTTCAGCAGCAATTCCTCTTTCCGTTGGGAACCGGGTACGTCAGGCTCGGCGCGAAAGGTGTTTTTCTGCTCCTCGGTGATTTCGCTTTCAGTGACGTCGAGCGGGGGCTCGTCCAATCTCGGGATGAAGTCGAACTGGCTGCGCCAGCCACGCCCTTCGGTCGGGAAGTCCTTTCTCAACGGGTATCCCTCGGTATAATCTTCCGGCAACAAAATGCGCCGGAGATCGGGGTGGCCGGAAAAGTGAATGCCCATCATGTCGTAGACTTCGCGTTCCAGAAAATTGGCTCCCTTCCAGATGCCGGTGACCGAGGCGATCGTCGGATCGTCCTCCGTGATGCGCGCCTTGAGGCGAAGGCGCTGCTGAAGAGGGAGCGAATGCAAGTGGTAGACGACTTCGAACCGCAGCTGATCTTCGGGATAGTCGACCGAGCAGATATCGGTGAGATGGTCAAAGGTTGCCTCAGGCGCATCGTGCAAATAGCGCGCAATATCCAGCAGACGCGCGGCGGCCACGGAAACAGCGGTCTCGGCGCGTGCGACGTCGACGCGGGTCGCGAGGATCGCGTCCGGGAATTTCGTCTTCAGGTTGTCGAGCAGGGCTTGCATAGTTCTTGTTTGCGAAACGGGCCCGACTCGCGAGACATGCGCGATTTTCCAGTCGCGCATCTCCCGCTTCTCTCACTCGTCTCGCGGTTTATCTCACAAAGACTTTTTCCCGCTGAATCTTTTCCTGTAACTTCAGCAGTCCATCCAGCAACGCTTCTGGGCGGGGCGGACAGCCTGGCACATAGACATCGACCGGAATGATCTGGTCGACGCCTTGGACCACCGCGTAACTATTGTAGTGGTTGCCTGAGGTGGCGCAGGAACCCATAGAAATGACATACCGTGGTTCCGGCATCTGGTCGTAGATGCGGCGGATCACCGGAGCCATCTTGCGAGCTACTGTGCCGGCGATGATCATGAGATCAGCCTGCCGCGGCGAGGCCCGAAAGACCCCGGCACCGAAACGATCCATGTCGTACCGCGACGCCACAGTCGCAATCATTTCGATGGCGCAGCAGGCGAGACCGAACGTCATCGGCCACAAAGCCGACTTTCGAGACCAATTTACGACCGCGTCCAGATTGGTCGTCAGAATATTTGCCTCAAACTGTCTCTCCAGAAAGCCCATAAAATTCGCTCAATGTTAAATGATGAATGTTGAATGAAGGGATCGGAGCCCTCGATTCAACATTGAAAATTCAAAATTGCCAATTGCGCGCCTTAGGCGCTCTAGTCCCATTCTAACGCCCCCTTCTTCCAGGCGTACCAGAATCCGGCCAGCAGGATGCTGATAAACACGAGCATTTCGATGAGCCCAAGCAGGCCGAGCGAGTGAAACCTGACGGCCCAGGGGATCATGAAAATGATCTCGATATCGAAAATGACGAACAGCATCGCAATAATATAGTAGCGCATCGGAAACTGGATGCGCGCGTCGGAAAATAGCGGGCTTCCGCTCTCATAGGGGGCCAGTTTGGCTCGATACGGACGACTCGGCCGGATGAACGAGCCGGCAAGCAGCGCGACGGCGCCGAAGGCAAGGGCAATGCCGATAAACAAGAGAATCGGCATGTAGTTCTCTGGAACGGCTGTATTACCCATGCAGGCTCCGTGAAACGTGAAACGTGAAACGCCAAACGTTGTCCGACCGATGGAAGATCATCGTGTTGCTCAATATGTCATGCAGCAGAATGCGCCGCCAGCGCCGAGCCGAAGAAGGGTTTGAATTTCAAGCCGTCCAGTTCCGGATGACTCAGTCCCTTGTGTTGAACGAGCACCTTAAACGTGCTGCCCATGCCCTCCGGCTTCAGGAGATGAATTGCGGCGCGAAACTCCGGGCTCTCCGGCTCCAATTCCCCGATCATGTCTTCAACGCCGAGCCCCATCAGAAAACTCATTTGGTTCGTGAACCCCGTCACGTGGAGTCCATGCTTCTCACCGACAGCAGCCAGGCTCGAAAAATCTACGTGCGCGGTCATATCCTGCTCGCCGACGCGAACGAATGGATATTCGTTTGTCTGCTGCTGGAAATAGCAGAGGAACGTGCCGTCCTTCCGCTCAGGCCCATAGAGATCTTGCGCCGTATGGCCGTAGTCTATCGTCAAGACAAATCCACGATCCATCCGACGAGCGACCTGCTCCATCCAGTCGATAGCTTGTAGATTCACCTCGGTTCGGTAGCCTTCCGGCCACGTGGTATCGAGTCGCTGCAGATATTGAGCAAGCGCGGTCGTCGACAGGGGCTTGAGGCAGTCCACAAAGCGTCCGTCCCGATAGTCTACATAGAGTTCTTCGGTTCGTTCGGCCGTGACTTGAATCCGGTGCACCGGAAAGGCATCGATTAGTTCATTGCTGAAGAACAGACCGGTCACGCTTTGCGGGGCCAGGCCATCAAGGTCTTCTACCCAAGTGACAAGACCTGGCTTGCTGAGCCAGGGAGCCAGGTTCTGGCGCTGCAGTTCCCGCATCGCAGGGCTCCGTTCGATCAGGACATAGCGGGCACGTGATGCGAAGGCATCGTGTTCCGCATGGATCGCTGTCAGGCAATCTCTGGCTAACATGCCTTTGCCGGCGCCCATTTCGACGATTGTGAAGGGAGTGGGGCCGCCCAGTAATTCGTCCATTTGCCTGGCCTGCTCGGCAAGTGCGCGACCGAAGATCGGGTATACATCGGAGCTGGTGTAGAAATCGCCGGACCAGCCGATACGTTCATGGTTTGCACCGTCCGGTTGGCGCATGTAATAGCCAAATTGAGGGTGATAAAGCGCCAATTCCATGAAGCGGACGAAGGGAATTGGTCCGTTTCTGGCGATTTCGGACGAAATTGCAACGACGAGTTCAGGATGCCCGGTTATCACAAGCAACTCCTCTTATCCCATCGACAACACACGAAAAGTGACAGCAACAGCCGAGGGAACACCCCACCCTCCCCTTATGCAGGGCCGACCGAGAGCCAAAAGTGGCGTAGATTAGCCTCAGGATTACTTCTAAGTCAAGGCAGAGAGTATTGGAAACTCAGGCAAATCTCCCTAATTCGAGGGGGAGGAATATTCGCGAGAAATGTTTCGTGATGAAGGGGGTGGAATGACACCCGTGCCGATCCCTTGCTCCCGGAGCGCGCACAATCAGAATGTGCTCGCTCGACGGCCGCAGTGGGACCGGCACGGGTGCCATTCCAAGAGAGAGGCAAGCAGGCTTGGAAGGATCATTTAGAAGGACAAGCGTCGTCCGACTGGCGCAGGAGGAGCTCCCCCAACCTGAGCCATCCTCCGGTGCAGAGGAAGGTCAGGTTGCAACTGTGAATGTATCCGGAGAAATGAAAATAGGTTACATGTGGCGGCCCGTCGCATCCGCATCATGGCGATGCCGAAGTTCCACGCCCTTCGTCAGCAGAGCCTCTTCACATTCCGTGACACTTCTTGTATTTTTTTCCGCTGCCGCAGGGGCAGGGGTCGTTGCGGCCGACTTTGTTGTCGCTTCGCTGAACAGTCTGAGGTGCGACTGGTTCTTCTCCGCGATTGAGGATGAGTGGAGGGAGGGGTCGTGAGATGATCGGTGAGGGTGGTGGCGGGGGGGCGGTGGATTGTCCCTCGTTCCGCACAGCTTGCACATGAAAGAGTCGATCAAGCGTGTCGGACTTGATCCGTTCCATCATGCCGGCAAAGAGATCGTAGCCTTCGCGCTTGTACTCAATGAGCGGATCTTTCTGCCCGTAACCGCGCAATCCGATCCCATCGCGCAGGTGATCCATCCCGAGGAGGTGGTCTTTCCAGTGGTGGTCTATGACCTGGAGCATGAAGGTCTTCTCCAGAAAGCGCATCAAGTCCGAGCCCAGGTCCTGTTCTCTCCGGTCATAGGCGTCGCGCACCTGCGCGCGGAGATCTTCGACCAACGCATCGCGTCCCATGTCTCGGAATGGCTCGCCGCCGTCGTTCTTGCCCTGGGTGATGTCGAGACCGAACTGGCTCTGCATGATTTCAGCAAGCCCTTTGATATCCCACTCCTCGGGGTATTGCTCAGCCGGACAATAGATGTTCAGCGCGGTGTCCACCAGACTGTCCATCATGCCGCGAAGATCGTCTTTCAAATTTGCTCCGCCCAAGACGGCGCGGCGGTGTTGATAAATCACCTCACGCTGCTTGTTCATGACATCGTCGTACTCCAGCAGCTGTTTCCGGATGTCGAAGTGGTGGGCCTCGACCTTTTTCTGGGCGTTGGCGATGGCCCGAGTGACCATGCCGTGCTCGATCGGGATGCCTTCTTCCATACCGAGCTTGAGCATCAGTTGGGAGACCCGCTCGGAGGCGAAGATGCGCATCAGGTCGTCTTCCAACGACAGATAGAAACGTGACGAACCAGGGTCGCCCTGGCGGCCGGCGCGGCCTCGGAGCTGGTTGTCGATCCGGCGGCTTTCATGGCGCTCGGTCCCGAGAATGTGGAGTCCGCCGGCCGCGATGACCTCTTGTTTGTCCTTCTCGCAGTCGGCCCGGATCTCTTCGAAGATCTCCAGCTTGCGTGCATCCGGCAGGTTCTCCTCCCGGTACAGGATCTGTTTAAACATGAAGTCGGGATTGCCCCCCAGGAGAATGTCGGTGCCGCGACCCGCCATGTTCGTGGCGATGGTGACGGCGCCCTTCCGTCCGGCCTGGGCGATGATCTCGGCTTCTCGCTCATGCTGTTTGGCGTTGAGGACGTTGTGTTTCACGCCGTTCCGGCTCAAGAAGCCGGCAAGCCGCTCGGATTTTTCGATGGAAATCGTGCCGACCAAGACGGGCTGGCCGCGCTCGTGGCATTCCTTGATCTCTTCGACGATCGCGGCGAACTTTTCTTTCTCGGTTCGGTAGACGACGTCCGCGTAATCCAGCCGGATCATGTTGCGATTGGTCGGTACCACGTTGACGTCGAGATTGTAGATCTTGGCAAACTCCGCCGCTTCCGTGTCCGCCGTGCCGGTCATGCCGCTAAGCTTCTTGTACATCCGGAAATAGTTCTGGAAGGTGACCGAGGCCAACGTTTGATTCTCGTTGGCGATCTTCACGCCTTCTTTGGCTTCAACAGCCTGGTGCAGTCCGTCGCTCCAGCGGCGTCCCGGCATGAGTCGCCCGGTGAATTCATCCACGATGATGACTTCGCCCTCTTTCACGACATAGTCCACGTCCCGTTTGTAGAGGGCATAGGCCTGGAGCGCCTTGACTACATGGTGGACGAGATCCATATGGTCGGGGTCGTAGAGGTTGTCCACGCCGAGCAATTTCTCGACCCGGACGTTGCCGTCTTCGGTCAACGACGCGGTCTTCGTTTTTTCCTCGATCGTGTAGTCGTGCTCCGGTTTCAGCTGCGGGATAATCGCGTTGATGCGGTAGTAGAGATCGGTCGTTTCATCCGTCGGACCGGAGATAATCAAAGGCGTGCGGGCCTCATCGATGAGGATACTGTCGACTTCGTCCACGATGGCGAAGTTCAACTCGCGCTGCACGCACTGGGTCAAATCGGTAGCGACCAGGTTGTCGCGAAGGTAATCGAACCCATACTCGTTGTTGGTGCCATAGGTGATGTCGGCACGATAGGCTTCAGGTCTCGTGCAGGGGCGGAGAGACTGGAGCCGCTTATCGGAGGCGTCATAGGTTGGATCGAAGAAAAAGGAAGCGTCATGTTGAATGATGCCCACCGAGAGTCCCAGCGCGTGGTAGAGCACGCCCATCCACTGTGCATCGCGCTTGGCGAGGTAGTCGTTCACGGTGACGAGGTTAACGCCTTTCCCTTCGAGCGCATTCAGATATATCGGCAGCGTAGCCACCAGGGTTTTCCCTTCGCCGGTCTTCATTTCAGCGATGCGGCCTCTATGGAGGATGATGCCGCCGATCAACTGCACATCGAAATGGCGCATGTTCAGCTTGCGGCGGGACATTTCACGGCAGACCGCGAAGGCCTCAGGCAGGATGTCGTCCAGCGTTTCGCCGGCCCCAAGACGCTTCTTGAACTCCTGAGTCTTGTCCGCGAGGGCGTGATCAGGGAGCGGAGTCAGGCCTGATTCCAGGCTATTGATCTGCTCCACAATGGGGCGGAGTGCCTTGATTTCACGATCGTTTTTGCTGCCGAAGATTTGGTTGAGTAGTTGCGTGACCATGGTACTGTCGTTCAGAACGAACGCCGATGACTCCGAAAGTATTTTGCGCAGTATACAGCATCTTTTCCATGAATCCTATAATAAGCAGAGGCCTGGCGCTAGTAGCCGACTTGACAGGCCTCGGCGGTGTCCAGTAGCATTCTTCCAATTCACACTGGGTCGCCTTCTGATGAACCGCATCGTCCTCAAATTCGCGTCGATCCTCCTGGTGCTCTGCATCCTTTCCGTCGGCGGATTGGCGCAGGCGCAGTTGGTCGAGCATGCCGGGCACCATGCCCATCATCAGGCTGCCACGCATGGCACCGTGCTCTGCTCCTGGATGTGTGCCGCCGGGGCGGTTCTCGATACTGCTGTGGTCACGTTTCAGGCCGAACTCAGTCCTATTGCTCTCGTCACATTCCCCAATCCTGCGCAGCCCTCGATCGAGCTGTGCCGGACCTCTTCCAGCCGCGCCCCTCCGTCTTTCTCTCTATAGTCTCCACTGCCCATCGGCTCGCAGCAGGGCCGCATTCCGTCTCTCACGCGATCCGCTGAGTGGGTTGTAGGACAGGCGGATGGGGCCAATTCTTATAGAGAGAAAGGACCAGCATCATGATCGGAGGGAAACGGTTCATACTCGGATTCATTCTCGGCCTTCCAATAGTCTTCTTCTCGTGGCCCGGCGCCCAGATTGCGCAGGCATCGTGCGGATCCGTCACCTGTTTTGTCGTGATCGGGTCGGCGCAGCAAGTCTCGCCGGCGGGTCTGCTAACCGTAAACACCTTTTATACCTATACGCCTCAAGGGACGTTGCTGAGTGGCACGAACGGGGTTATTCCCGCGGTCGATCTCGACAATCGACAGCTGATTCTTGGCCATCACCAGGAGATCCGAACAATTAGTCAAATGTATACGCTGGATTTGAACTACGGCGTCACCGATCAGTTCGGGATCGAAGTCGCGATCCCCTATAAGCGGATCAAGCATCAGCACATAGATGGATTGGGAGAAGTCAATGGTGGTGCCGGTGATCTCACACGGTTCTCAGATAACGGCATCGGCGACATCTTCATTAACGCGAAGTACAACATGTTGCCCACGCTGAGCAGTATGGTTGTAACGGGTTTCGGCGTGTATCTTCCCACGGGTGATCATAATCAGACAACTGCGGGTGTCGAGAACGCTGAGACGATGGAACCGACAGCCCAGCTTGGACGCGGACAACTCGGTCTTCAAGGATCGATCTATCAAACCTATGAAATCATTCCTCATCGGTTGAACCAATTCGCCTCTGCCAGTTACCGGCACACGTTCCGCAATAACTTTGGCTATCAATTCGGAGATCAATTCGATTTGGGATTCGGCGCGAATCTCGTCACGGTTCCCTGGCTTGTATTGGCCAATCAGTTCAACTACCGCTACATGGTTCACGATTCTTTTAGCGGGTCGCTGGCTCGATCACAGATTCCTAGCGATCCAGGATTCCCCGGCGAGGCAATTGTGCTCGATCCAAACATCACGAACCGAGCGGTTCCAACAACCGGTTCTTCGTTCCTTGCGTATACACCTGGTTTCCAAATCAGTCTCGGTGAACTCTTCAAGACCTCTATGACTGAAAATGCGTCGGTATATTTCTATTCCCAGATCCCTGTCGCCCGTGATTTCAATGGGAACCTGGCTCAAGGTGTCAGTTATGTATTCGGTATCACGAAGTTGTTCCAAGTCCTGAAA
This sequence comes from Nitrospiraceae bacterium, assembly GCA_036004925.1. GTDB lineage: Bacteria > Nitrospirota > Nitrospiria > Nitrospirales > Nitrospiraceae > Palsa-1315. Next base: position 60,017 of record DASYRC010000063.1, read on the forward strand.
CCGTCGTAAGCGCAGTACTCCTTGTCATGAGGAAATTGCCATGAAACATTTACATTTTCTGATGGTCGGTATTCTTGTCGCTTCCTTCTGGTTCTTGCCGTCCGATGTCTGGAGCATGGGGGCACGCGTTCCAGCGGTCGGGATGCAAGCGGAAGATTTTCGCCTGACCGATCTGGAGGGCAAGCAACAGAGCCTCAGCCAATATCGCGGCAAGATCGTGCTCGTGAACTTCTGGGCCACCTGGTGCAAGCCCTGCACGACCGAAATGCCGGCCATGCAAAAGATTTATGACAAGTTGCGTGACAAGGGCTTCGTGGTCCTCGCCGTCAACGAATTGGAGGACGACGCCAAAGTGCGCGAGCACATCAAGCAGTACGGCCATACATTCCCGGTCCTGATGGATCGCGACAACAAGGTGGCGAATCAGTTCGGGGTGTTCGGATTGCCGGTCAGCGTGTTTATCGATGAGAAAGGCGTCGTCCAGGAGTACATCAAGGGTGGACTGCTCACCGAGCAGAAAATCGATGAAACCGTCGCGCGGATTCAGAAACAGGGCCGGTAAAACCAGCGGCTCTTCGATAAAGGCCTATGAACTGTAAGATTCGACAATTTGCAGTCGGAGGGTTAGCGCTCTGGCTTGTGGCGCTCAGCGGGATTGTGTACCCGCAGCTAACCGCTCACATGGCGCAACATGCGCATCACAATGCGGCGACTCATGCCACCGCACTCTGTTCATGGTTCTGCACCGCGGCAGACGCCGTCGAAGGCACAGTGGTCGATGTCGCACCCGTCCGATACTCGACTGCTCTTGAACAAGCGTCTCCTGTTACCCAACTCCATTTCTCCTATGGATCTCAGCCTCCTTCGCGCGCGCCGCCGCTCCTCTAATCTCCCCATCCCTATATGTGTGGCGTCATGGTCTATTATCCTGGTGCCACCGCAGCTGGCAACCAAGCGGCAGCGTCACCCACATCGGGCGCTGCTACAGCATCATCGTAATTGCCAGAACGGCTCGACGATCACGGCATACCGGAATAGTAGAGCGCTCGTCGTATCTGTTGCCGTCTGAGTCGAAGGGGGCAGAATACCCTGCCCCCTTCATGCATAACAAAGACCATTTCGACATTGAGAGGACCATGGATAAAGAACTCTTGCGCGTGAGGAAAGCCGCAGACTTCTTGTCGGTGACAGCGCTCGCTGCAGGCTGGAATTGTACGGCGCGAGTGGATTGTGGTAAGCAGAGGCTGGCGACCATTCAACAGGAGGGGAGGCTATGAAAACATTCATCAAGCTCGGAGTTCTGATCGGGTTTTTGTGTGCAATCACGACACCGGCCTTTTCGGCCGATGAGAACGTCATGATCATGCTCGGCGGCAAGTACTGCGATGCTTATTTGGGTAATGTCCAAGATGCGCTGACGAAAGTGGCTGGCGTGAAGGCGGTCGATTTCAAGAGTATGAAGGGCCATGCGATTGTGACGATCGAATCCGGCAAGGTGAAGCCAGAGCAACTCGCCACGGCAGTCAACGGCGTGAAAGGCGAGAGCTGGTATTGCACAGGCGAGGTCATGAAGTAACGGAAAGTGTTTCTGGCAAGATGCTGAAACAGTCCGTCAGTGCCACAGCCTGATAGGGATAACATTGGATTCGCTCAACCCCGCATTACTCATGAGCGCTTCTGCTGCAATGGCCGATCCGCTGCTGCGACGAGCCTTTGGCCAGCGGGCTCGCCCCTCGGACCCTTACCCGACTGTTGGGGACTGGCGCCCTTCATTTTGGCGCCTGTCCCCGTCTGATGAGTAGCGGGACAGGCACCGCCGCAGACGTCGGAGCCAGTCCCCTGAGCTCCGCGCGCCGGTCTCGCGCCGCGGCTCAGCGATTTCGCGACGAACCGTCACGAACAGTGCGGGCTAGCAGTGGCTCAAGCGTTGGGAAGATTCTCTCGACAATTAGGCGGTAGCCTTCTCCGGTCGGATGAATGCCATCTGCCTGGTTGAGTGAGGACGAACCGGCCACGCCATCGAGAAAAAACGGAATCCGCGTGAGATGATATTGCTTCGCTAAGGCCTGGAAGAGCGCCTCAAACCCCGTGGTATAGTCCTGTCCATAATTCGGGGGGAGTTTCATCCCCGCTAACACGACGGTGACCGAAGCCTGTTGGAGTTGTTGAATGATCTGTTCCAGGTTGGCTTTCGTCTCGTGCAGGCTGAGGCCGCGGAGCCCATCGTTGGCACCGAGTTCCAGAATAACGATTGCCGGCATGCTGTTCAGGACCCAGGAGACCCTCCGGATTCCTCCGGCTGTCGTATCACCGCTGACTCCCGCGTTCACGACTCGATAGGTATAGCCTGCTGCGTCCAGCGTCCTCTGCAGATGCGCGGGATACGATTGATCCGGCGGCACACCTAAGCCGGCCGTCAAGCTGTTGCCGAAGGCGACGATGCGGGGGCGTTCGGCTGAGACGTGCCCCTTCGGTTGGTCCGGCTCCGTTGTCACATTGGTTCCCAGAGGTGGTCCCGTGCCCTCGCGCGGGGGGCTCGACAATTGTGGTGGAGAAGCAGGCGCACTCCCCCGGTCATAACCACAGAGGAGGATGAAGGAGAGGCAGAGGCAGAAAAATAGTTTTGTGAGAAGCCATGAGCAGCGCATCGTCATCCAGTATAATATACCCGTCACCTGGACGATACTGTCGGAGCTGGCCCGCATTATTCATGAGCGCTTCTGTTACAATCGCGGACTCGCTGCTGCGACGAGCCTTCGGCGGGCAGGCTCGTCGCTCGCTCCCTCGACGTACTGTTCAAGTACGCCTCGGGGCCTCGCGGCTCCGCATGCCGTCTCGCAATGCGACTGCGCGATTTCGCGACGAACCGTCATGAATAATGCGGGCTAACGGACAACATGATCACCCTCTCACACCTGACGATGCGCTTGGCCGGCGGAGGCCATCAGGTCACGATCCTCGACGATGTCACACTTGAGATTCCTGATAAGCAGCGCGTGGCCATCGTCGGCCCATCCGGAAGCGGGAAGTCCACCTTGCTGGGCCTCATCGCGGGACTGGATCGCCCGACGTCCGGCTCCATCATGTTGAACGGCGTGGAGATCTCTGCGATGCGGGAGAGTGCCCTGGCGCGGTATCGTCGCGACCACATCGGCTACATCTTCCAATCCTTCCATCTCATTCCCACCCTCACCGCCCTGGAAAACGTCCTGGTGCCGCTGGAGTTGGCAGGGATGCGTAGGGCACAGGATCGCGCGACGGATCTGTTGCAGACCGTCGGCCTGGGAGATCGAATGCATCATTATCCCGTCCAACTGTCGGGAGGCGAGCAGCAGCGGGTGGCAGTGGCCAGAGCGTTCGCCTGTCACCCTCCGATTCTGTTGGCCGACGAGCCAACCGGCAACTTGGATTCGGCCACGGGACAGCACGTCATGCATCTGCTCCATTCGCTCCATCGCGATTACGGCACCACTTTGGTCCTCGTCACGCATGAGCGAGCCATCGCCTCCTCGATGGAGCGCGTGATTGCGTTGCGCGATGGCCGCATCGAATCCGACACCCTCACCGACTCAGACTATCGGGTCGCAGAGTCATCCCCGTGAATCCCTTCATCTTGCGAATGGCCTGGCGTGAAACCCGGGGAGCCTGGCGGCACTTTCTCTATTTCTTCGCCTGTATCGCGATCGGCGTCGGGGCTTTGGTCGGGGTGTCGCTGTTCAGCACGAATGTGGAGCGCGCCGTCACGAAAGAAGCGCGGGGATTGTTAGGCGGCGATCTCGAAATTCGTCTGACTCACCCCCTGAGTCTCGCTGGACAGGCGGTGCTGGACTCGCTGAACGGACGAGACATGGCCTTCACCCATGTGAGCGAACTCGTAGCCATGGCCGCGCGCGCAAGTTTCGGGTCCGCTGTGACCCAATCGACCCAGATCATCGAACTCAAAGCGGTCGAATCGGTGTATCCCCTGTACGGGGCGATTCGACTCGACCCAGCACAATCGCTTGATGCTCTGCTCCACCCGGATGAACACCGCTGTGGCGGGCATTCCTGTTTTGGGGCGGTGGTGCAGGAGTCGCTGCTGATTCGGATGGGGCTCTCGGTCGGAGATCAATTGAAGATCGGTCAAGCGATGTTTCTGATCACCGGTATCGTGCGAACCGAGCCGGATCGAATGGCCAATGCCTTCACCTTAGGCCCACGGGTATTGATTGCGCAGGAGGGATTACGGGCGGCGGAGCTGATCAAGCCTGGAAGCCGGGTGCGAGAACGGTATCTCGTGAAGATGCCACCCGATATGCCGTTGGAACCGCTCCTCTCTGAGTTGCGCGACCGGCTGGCGGCAGATTCCGTGCGCGTATCCAGCTATCGCACGGCCCAGCCACAGTTGAAGCAGTTTCTCGACCAACTCTCCCGCTATCTCGGGCTGATCGGTCTCACGGCGCTGTTCATCGGTGGACTGGGGGTCGGGACTTCGATCCACGCGTTCTTGCGTGACAAGTTGCGGACGATCGCGATCTTAAAAGCGGTCGGCGCGGACTCGGCCACGGTCGTCTCGACGTATGTGGTGCAAGCGATCTTCTTGGGATGTGTGGGCAGCCTCGCTGGCATCTTGTTGGGGATTGCGCTCCAACGAGGACTGCCTCCCCTCATGGCTGCTTTGTTTGTGTCTGACCTTCTCGAACAATTAGGCGTCTCCTCAGATTTGTCGTGGTCCTCGATCTGGCCCTTGATGAAAGGGGCGACGCTGGGACTGTTGTCGACGCTGCTGTTTACCCTGTGGCCCCTGTTGAAGATTCGAGACATTCACCCAGGCGCGATCTTCCGGCGCGATGCAGAACAGGCAACGGTCGAGCAAGAGACTCCTTCATCACGATGGTGGGTAGCATGGGGACTGGCAGATCGATGGAATGTCGGCACGGCCGGAGGGATCATCCTCGGGCTCTGCGCGCTCTCGGTATGGCAAGCCGGTTCGTGGCCGATCGGCTTCCTGTTTCTCGGTGCCTTGTCTCTCGCCATCATGGTCCTCTTTGTCTGTGCGCGGGTATTCGTGCGAGGGCTGGCCTGGGTGCCAATGCCTCGCCTCTTGAGCCTTCGCTATGCCCTGGGCAATGTCGTGCGGCCGGGGAGCCAGGCGACCGGGATCATGGTTGCCATCGGCATCGGCGTGATGGTGATTGTCACGGTATCGCTCGTGGAACAAGCGTTGCTCAGCCAAGTACAGGAGAATCGGCCGGCGGATTCACCAACCTTTTTCTTTATCGACATTCAGCCTGATCAAGCACAGGAGTTCGTGTCGTTGGTTGATCGACAGACCGGCCGAGCGCGTCCGGAGCTCACGCCGCTGGTGCGTTCGCGACTCCGTGCGATCGATGGACATGTCGTCACGCCAGAAGATGAAGTGGAAAAAGACGACAAGCGCACGGAGGGGAAAGAGGCGCGGGGGAAACAGTGGTATCTCACCCGGGAGTATGTGCTGACCTTCCTCGACCAGCTACCGAAAGACAATCAGTTGGTCAAAGGGGAATGGTGGAAGCCTGGGCAAGTCTTCTCGACCCCACAGGTTTCAGTCGAAGAAGAGGCTGCCACGCATTTAGGTCTCGCGATCGGCTCGATCGTGGAGTTCGATATTCAGGGAGCCACGGTGTCCGCGGAGGTGATCAATATTCGCAAAGTCGAGTGGGGAAATTTCTCGACGAACTTCTACATGATCTTGTCCCCAGGCGCGATTGCAGGGGCGCCATTTACTTATGTGGCAACGGTGCGGGTCTCGCCACAGGAAGAGGTGCCGTTGCAGCAGGCGATCGTCGCCTCATTCCCGAATGTCAGCGCAATCCATGTCGGCGACGTGCTCGATGGTTTCGCGCGTGTTCTCGACCGTCTCTCGCTGGCGATCCGGGCTGTGGCATTATTTTGTGTTGCTGCCGGTGGGTTGGTCATGGCGGCGGCACTCGCAGCGACACGCTACCGTCGTCTCTACGAATCGGTCATTCTGAAGGCGCTCGGCGCCACCCGTAGCCTGATTGCACGAGCCTTTGCCATTGAGTATGTCCTGCTGGGCGCCGTTGCCGGGTTGATCGGACTGACCCTCGGGAGTGTCTTGTCATGGGCCGTGTTGCGTTATGTGTTCGATCTTCCCTGGAGCATACATCCACAGGTACTTGGTATCGGCCTCCTCCTCACGATGATGCTGACGCTGATCGTGGGTTTTGCGAGCACCTTCCGGATTCTCGGCCAACGGCCGCTGGCCGTGCTTCGGCACGAATAAACGCTGCAACCAGACAGCATGAATGAGGGGGCGAATGGACGATCAGATTGCGTGATCAGGAAGGCGCAGGCCGAGGATACGGCGGAGGCGTCGTTCCTCTGATCGGAGGAGACTGGAAAAGCGAAGTCCTATCCCTTCGACACAACGGGAGCGCACAATGGCACCGTCAATCAAGATGGGATCATCGTACTAGGCAGCATAAAATTTCAGCATCACATTGCATCCCGTAGGAATGCGCTGGCTCGTGCTACACGGCACCCCCCGAGAGTCTGGCCGCGGCACATCAATTGGGAATGAACTTGAACAGGCCGCCTCCTTGGGTCATTACGTAAAGCTCGCCTGCATCATCTTCACCAAAGCTCGTCACAAAACTGCCCGGCGGGCTGAGTAAAGGCCATTCTGTCTGCTCAGTGGGTTGACCATTCTGAAAGCGGAAACTCCTCACAAATCCCGCGCAAAAATCCGCATAGAAGTAGGTGCCTTGCAGTGCCGGCATGACGGATCCTCGGTACACATACCCGCCTGTCACTGAACAAGCTCCACTGAGATGGGGGTAATCGAGCACCGGCAAGGTGAGCCCGCCTGAATTGCAGTTGTTTAACGGATTGAAACACAGGAATCCCTCCATCAACCGCCAGCCGTAATTGGCCTGACGGCCTGCGTTGGGGGCGACGGCGACATCGATCTCTTCTCTCGCACTCTGTCCCACATCGCCGATGTAGAGGTCGTCTGTTATGCGGTCAAATGAGAAACGCCACGGATTCCTTAAGCCCAGACTCCAGACTTGCTGCGCGCCGCCGAGGAGGACGAACGGATTGATGATGACGTTATTGCAGGCCCCTCCTGTGCTAGGATCGAGCCGAAGGAGTTTCCCAAGCAACGAAGATAGATTCTGCCCGTTGTTATTCGGGTCGCCGCCATCTCCTCCATCGCCGATCCCAGCATATAGACATCCATCTGGGCCGAACGCTAGCATGCCGCCGTTGTGATTCGAAAAGTTTGGGTGTGCCACCGTCAGAAGCGGAGTGGCCGAAGAGGAGTCGGCAAGGTTTGGGTCCGTGGCATTTCTAAGGTAGCGAGCGATGACAATGTCACCAGCGATGTTCGTGTAAAAGACGTAGAATTGGTGATTGGAATTGTACTGGGGATCGAATGCCATCCCCAGCAGCCCCCGTTCTCCGCCTGTTGACAGAAGGCTACTGATGTTGAGGAAAGGGATTGTACGGAGTGACCCACCAACGACATCAAAAATTCTGATCAACCCTCTCTGCTGGACGATGAAAAGGCGTGCGGTGTCACCGGAAGGCGCGGTCATGAAGACCGGTAAACTGAGACTTGTACTGATCGGTTGAAGCCGCAGATTATTGGATTGTGGTAACGGTGGTAGCGAACCTTGGGTGGATCCGTTGTCGGAGCACCCAATCAGGTATCCTGTGCTGACAAGGACCAAACCAGCTATCAACAGGCGCTGAATCGGTACCATCAGCCCCCCGCGTCATGCCAGGCTGTGCGCCCTCAGCCTACTATAGAGTGCTGAATCGCCTCAAGTCGTCCATGTGTGCGGGTAGGTCGATGGGAAAATCTAAAAAATGTATGGCTTGTCCGGGTCATGCCTGTCCTGTTCACCACTCCAGCACAACTCAATACAGCGCCACTGTGCTCCTCTCCGGGTCAGACACGCCAACCATGCGGCAGACAGGCGTAGAAAAGGGGTCGATCGTAATCTTAACCACTTTTACGTTGAGTGCTGTGAATATTGGGCCGATATCGTCTATTTCAAAGACGACGCTGCCTCGGCATTCGTACTGGTGGTGGTGCCATTAGCGAGAGTTGTGGTCGCAAACACGCCACCTAAAATGTCGTATTCGATCCGGGCATCTGGGAAGACAATGCCGTTGTGAGACCGAGGCCTTGCTCGTAAGACTTTTACGCGCGGGAGATTTCTCTCACGGGATACATGGTAAGGACAATGCTCGTGATTATGGGCTCCCTCCTTGCCAATAACGATCTATCGGTATCTATCCAGGTACGCGCGCAAGGCGCGGCTGTCTCGCTCCCGGACCGTGACGGCGATCCGCAATTGTTCGAGATATTGATCGAGCGTTTTCCCGCCGAGGTCGATCTTGCGCATTGTAAAAAAGTCCCGCACGTCTCGTTCGAGTTCAGGTGTGGCGAGACTGACAATCCCGCCGCACATGCGGCGCAGCCCTTGCTTGGGGAACATTTGGTCCATCTTCTCCCAGTTCGTTTTCATAAAGGCCCAGGCCAATTCTCTGCCATAGACATTGCCCAGGACAGCGCTCACGAGAAACGGCGCATCTTGCGTGCGGATTTCTCCGTTGATGGTGCGGGTCAGTGTGCGTTCAAGCAATGCCGTAGGCTGGAATGCCGCGAGCGAGAAGAGATAGCGCCGTTCGTCTTGCGGTGTGGGGGCAGTGAGGAAACGTTCGTTAAATTCGTCGTACCTGGTTGCATCGCCCGTATGCGCGAGGATCGCGACCAGTGAGGGCACGACATTAGGGTCAACGGCTGTCGCGTCAGTACAGTAATCCTGATACAGCTCGGCTGCACGTTGTTGGATGGCCTGATCATTACCTAGCTTGCCCTGTGCGCCGATCAGTTCACCCCGCAGTTGTTTCGTCAGCTCGCTCTCGCCGCTTCGTGGAACCCAGCCCAAGTCTGTAACGGTCGGACCGATCCGACCTCGTACGAACGCTTCGAGCGCCGGACGATCTTCCACGGCGATGATCCGGTTCAGGAAGGAGAAGGAGTCGAGTAGCACGGCCCAGACATTCTTGTCCCGCTCCGTAGTGAAGCGGGCTGTCAGGTCAAGATAGTCCGTGAGGGTCATGTGGCCGGCGACGGTGGTGGCCCAGGAATCGTTGATGAGGTTGAACCGCTCGTTGACAGCGAGTCGATCGATGCCGGTGTTCAGGAGCCGATCGAGCAGGTCTGGCACATAGCGCACGCGATAGAAGCCATGGCCTCCCTCGTTCAGCAGGATGGACTCCCAATCGTGGGGGAGCGGGACCGTCGTGTTGTTCTCCGTCAGCAACATGCGCGATGTGTTGGTCTTGCCGCCGGCGATGACTCGCATTTGGAGCGGAATCTGCCATGTGCCGGTCAAGGTGTGCTGGGTGCTGGGTGCTGGGTCGGGCAGATAGGTGAAGCGCTGTTGAGTTAAAACGAGTTCTAACCCTTCCCGCAGTTCAGCGGTGACCAACGGATACCCTGGTTGGAAGATCCAGCCATCCATGAGTTCAGGCACCGGCTGCTTGGCGATCTTCCCCAGCGAAACCCAGAGATCGTTCGTATCTGCGTTCCCATAGGCATGCGCGTGCAAGTAGTCGCGGACCCCGTCGCGGAAGACCGTCGGTCCAATGTGCTGTTCTAACATCCGAAGCACCGACGCGCCTTTTTCATAGGTCAGGACGTCGAACATCGCGTCGGCTTCCTTGGGAGCCTGCACCGGATATTCGATCGGTCTGGTACTGTGCAGTCCGTCTACGGAAAAGGCCGCGGCGCGCGAGACGCCGAAACTATCCCATCGTTTCCATTCTGGTTTCCAGGCGTCGACGGCCAGCATTTCCATGAAGGTGGCGAAGGCTTCGTTCAGCCAGAGCCCATTCCACCAGGACATTGTGACCAAATCGCCGAACCACATGTGCGCGTTTTCATGCGCGACCACATCGGCCACGCGTTCCAGTTCGCCGTGCGTGGCGCTCTTCTGATCGACCAGCAAGGCTGTTTCACGGTATGTAATGGCGCCTAGGTTTTCCATGGCCCCGGAGGCAAAGTCCGGAATGGCGAGTAAGTCGAGCTTGTCACCGGGGTATGGGATTCCATAGTAGCCCTCAAAAAAGGAGAGCGAGGCAGCCGCAATGTCCTGGCCAAATCGAGCAAGATGCCCTTTCCCAGGGATGGCCCATAGGCGAAGCGGGGTCTGGCCGATCATCACTGGTTCGGTCGGCTCGATCCTGCCTACGACGAACGCGACCAGGTAGGTGGACATATTAATCGTATCGGCGAAGTGCACCACTTGCTTTCCACCCGCAAGCGCTTCGGATGCGATCATGGTATTGGAGACTGCGGTTAGAGTTGGATCGATGACCAGCGTCGTGGCAAAGACGGCTTTGAAGTCTGGTTCATCCCAGCAGGGAAAAGCCCGGCGGGCATCGGTGGCCTCGAACTGCGTAGCGGCCATGCTGTGAGTCGTACCATGTTTGTCTTTGTAGGTACTACGATAGAAACCGCGGAGCTTGTCGTTGAGCGTCCCTTGGAATGCCATCGTCAACTTCCAGGTGCCCGGCGAGAGAGGCGTGGTGAATGTGAGTTGGCAACGCTGGAGTGCTGGATCCAACGTTATGGTGGCCTGTCTTGCTGGGCCTGAATCTCCCTCAACCTGCGCCGCGGTGATGTCGAGTTCAATGGCGTTGAGGACGATGTCAGAGGTTTGCCGATGGACCGTGAGGGTGATGGTTTCCTGTCCGGAAAAGCTTGATGAAGGCAGGTCCGGTTCCAATCGTAGATCGTAGCGAATCGGAATCACATGTCTTGGAAGCCGATATGGATCGAGTGTGCCTGGAGAAGAGACTTGGTTCATATTCTCGCCTTTCGGTCGTTTGGGAGTTGCTTGCACGAAGGAACTGTTGAGGCACGAGCTGAAGACCGATGTAAGGGGAATGGTAAGGAGGAACCGGGCATGCTCAATAAGGGCCTTCAGGGTCTGTCTCCTGCTGATCGGTTCAATCATGTTCTCGCCGCAGGGTGCGACTCAACTCCGTTGGGTGTGCCTACTATGAGCAGGTCTGTTCGTCCGACAAAGAGGCCGGTCTCGACAACTCCGGGAATCAGGTTCAAGGCGATCTCGAGTTCTCGCGGGTTGTCGATCCGCGGGAGATGGACATCCAAAATCACATGGTCTGCTTCCGTGTTGAATGGCGATCCGTTCCGTTCCCTGAGCACCACACGACTCTGCGTGAGGGCCCCAATTTCTCGTGCCGTACTTCCCCAGCCGAAGGGGACCACCTCGACTGGGAGCGGGAATGATCCCCCCAGAACGGGGACTCGTTTCGTATGGTCGACCACGACGATAAACTGCTTGGCCGAGGCCGCGACAATCTTTTCCTTCAGGAGCGCGCCGCCTCCGCCCTTGATGAGATTGAAGCCTGGATCGACCTGATCTGCCCCGTCGATCGCGACATCAATCACCCAGGCATCATCGGCATCAATGAGGATGATTCCTTGTTGCCTGGCGAGTGTAGCCGTTTCCTTCGACGTGGGCACTCCACGAAGTGTCATGCCCGCGCGGACCTTTTCCCCCAGCGCAATCACCATATGCTTGGCCGTTGAGCCGGTCCCGAGACCAACGACCATCCCATCGCGAACGAATTCGACGGCTGTTAACGCCGCAGCTTTCTTCAGGCTGTCGAGGTCCTGGCTGCTCATCATGATGCGGGGGTATGGGAGAGAGCCGCGGCGACAGACGCGGCACCGAGTAGGGCGGTGTGCTGATTCATCACCACTTTGACCGGGATCGAACTCATCAAGCGCTTATAGCGACCTTTGTTGGTGAAGGCCTTCATGAATGTTCCATCTTTCAGCTTGGCCAGCAGCTTCGGTGCAATGCCACCGCCCAGATACACGCCGTTAAGCGTCATGGCCTTCAGGGCAAGATTGCCGGCTTCGGCTCCATAGATGGAGGCGAACAGGTCGAGCGCCTGCTTGGCGATGTCTGCCTGCCCCTTGAGCCCGGCTGCTGCGATCACAGCAGCAGGGTCGCCGGTTTTGATTTGCTCCGAGAGCCACGTCGGCTCATTCTTCTTGCTGTCGCGAATATAGTCATAGATGGCATGCAGACCGGGGCCTGACAACACACGTTCGTAACTCACGTGCAGGTAGTTACTGCGTAGATGGCGTAGCAATTCAATTTCATTGTCATCGTTCGGTGCGAAGTCTGCATGGCCGCCTTCCGACTGCATAGGTTGATAGCGCGAGCCGTTCCAGAAGAGGATGGATTCGCCCAGTCCGGTTCCCGCCGCGATCAGTGCGAGCGCCTGATTGTGCGGTGGAGGAGTTCCGGTGTTGAGGATTTCAACTTCGTCCGATCGGAGCAACAAAATCCCGTGTGCCATGGCTTCGAGATCGTTGAGCAGCTTCACTCTCGGTATGTCGAAATGTTTCGCCAGGGTTGCGCCATCGACCACCCACGGGAGGTTGGTCGTCTGAGAATGGTTCTGAATGACGGGGCCGGCGATGCCGAAGCAAGCCGCGTCGATTTTCGGCGGTTTTTCCTCTGGACGCTCCGCCTCCGGCTCTGCAGCATCGCTCTTTTCGGTTGTGAGTTCGTCGATAGGTGTCGGGGGCTTCGCCGGGATGAGAAATTCAGTGAGCATGTCCTCGAGCGAGGTGTAATCGGCACTGTGGAACGACTCCAATCGGACGGGATCGACGCGCTCCTTCCTCCAGTCGAACAGGGCCAAGTGAGTTTTCGTGCCCCCGATATCTCCGGCAACAATCATCTCGCTCTCACGCCCTCGTCCGCTGTTGATGTATCGGAAGCTCGGCTGCCGCACCTCGGTCGAGGAACCAGATCAGGCGGCCTTCCTCTGGCTCGACCAACGATGCCGGGAGCCGTCGTTCAGCCTCAGTCTTCGGATCGAGGATAGCTCTCACGACTCCTGCTTTGCTGGCTCCCGCAACGAGAAACAGTATCACACTCGCCCTGTTGATCACACCTAGGGTCATGGTCAGTCTGTTGGGGGGATCTTTCGGAGATTGCGTTGCCGCAATCAGGCGTTGGTGCTCTTGCAGGACCGGTGCCCCGGGAAACAAGGAAGCCGTATGCCCGTCTTCGCCTAGCCCTAGTAGGATGAGGTCAAGGGATGGCTTGGCCGATGGTGAGGTCTTCGTCGCAAGACGCAGCTGCTGTTCATACTCAGAGGCCGCCGCCTGTGGGTCACGGGATTCCCCTGCCATTCGATAGATCTGCGAAGGCGTTATTCTCAGAGGGGTGAACAGGGTTTTGTCGGCCAAGGCGTAGTTGCTCCGAGGATCATCCGGAGGAACGCAGCGTTCATCGCTGAAGAAAAAGGTGGTCCGGGACCAATCGAAGCGGTCGGCAAAGGCGGGAGAGGTCAGGGATCGGTAGAGGGTTTCCGGCGTCGTGCCGCCGGAGAGTCCGACGAAGAATCGGCCGTTCGCGCGAACGGCCTCTTGGCCCGTTTCCAGTACGAATGTAGCTGCTGCCGCTGCCCATGTTTGACTGTCGTGAGAGATGCGGATCTCGGGGGGGCGGATCATCTTATTTCTTACGGGTACGCCCGCCTTTGGTGTGCCGCTTGGTTGGACGCCGAGCCGGTGTGCGAGGTGCGAGGGACTTTGTCAGCGCCTGAATCGTCGCGATCGGGTTCTTGCCCAAGGGCAAGACGATGGCCTGTTGCCCATGAGCTTGGAGGGCCTGTATGTCGCCGGCTGCTTGGGCCAGCGCGAGGGTGCGAAAGGTGAACGGTTTTCCGGGGATCCCGAGATCGGGAATCATCGGATCGACGAGTTGTAAGAATATTCCGCTCTTCGGACCCCCCTTGTGGAGCTGGCCTGTCGAATGGAGATATCGCGGACCATAGCCGGCTGTCGTGGTCACATGCTGATGGGAGACGAGCGCTCTTCGCAGCGAGCGAATAGCCTGCTCCATCTTGGACGAGGGTGTCGTATAGGCCAAGATGGCGACGTAGGTACCGGGTCGACACTGTCGCTTGAGTTGTGTCGAGGCTTGTCCCACGGTCGCGGTGGTCTGTATCGGCAACCGACCGGTGGACTGGATTGTTTCCAGTACGCGGGCGGTGTTGTCTTTGCTTTCTTGGACGTTCGGCTGATCGAACGGGTGAATCCCCAGGAGGTGACCTGCCAGAGCGGTGGCGACTTCCCACCGGAAAAATTCTGCCGCGAGATCGTAACGGTCTTGGAGCGGGAGCGTCAGGACTGGGTGGCCCTGTCGCGCGAGCCCGGCGCTCTGTCGATCGAGCTGTCTATTCCGATCTCCTTTCAACCTCAAATAGACAAAGAGCCGGTCGGTGCTATAGGAGGTCGCTGAGACAATCGGCTCATTTGCCACAGGGATGAGGCCGGTTCCTTCCTTGCCTGTGCTTTCCGCGAGAAGCTGTTCCGCCCACAGACCAAATGCGGCGATCTGTGGTGATGCGATCAGTGTGACCTTGTTGCGTTCTGCTTGCGCCAGCGCGGCCATCGTTGCGCCAAGGTCGGCACCGGGGTTCTTTCCAATAGGGGACTGGATTCGACAAGCCTGGGCCATGGCTGCGGCACGTGTGAGCATTTGTGTGGCATCGATCCCCATTAGGGCGGCAGGAACTAATCCAAAATAGGAGAGGACCGAGTACCGTCCACCGATGTCGGGTGGGCTCGTAAAGATGCGCCAGAACTGATGCTCTGCTGCCAGTTTTTCCAATCCGGTGCCGGGATCGGTAATGGCGATGAATTGTTCTCCGCCTTGATGGCCCGGAGTCTGGTGAACATGTTCCCAAAAGTGGGCAAAGAGGGACATGACTTCGATGGTTCCGCCGGATTTGCTGGCGAGGATGAACAGGCTTCGAGCCGGGTCGATCGCCTGCGTGACCTGCCGAACCCAGCCTGGAACGGTGGAATCGAGGACCCACAAGCGTGGGAACCCGCGGGATGATCCAAATGACGCGCGCAGCACTTCCGGTCCCAGGCTGCTGCCACCCATTCCGAGCAGGACCATGTCGCGGACGCCGCGCTTTTTGGCCGAAGTGGCAAAGGTCCGTAACTCCTCGGTCCGATCTTTCATGTACTCGATGATGGTCAGCCAGCCGAGGCGGTTGGTGATGTCGGTGGGATCCTGCTTCCAGAGTCGATGGTCGTGGGCCCACAGTCGCTCAACCGCATGGGATGCGGAGAGTCGTGCACCAGCCGCATTAACCAGGGATTGAAGGTCCGAGGGAAATGATCGAGGAGTCTCGAGTGTCATGGCAAACCTTTCTTCTATTCTAGATATCGAGTGAGAGAAATACAAACATGAGGCTTACCTATTGGAATGTGGTTCGACAGATGAGAAAGAGCATGCCTCCTGTGAATGTCCAGGCGAAAAATTCTGCATGATCGCGAGGGACGGTGGAAGCAGGGAAGTCGATGATGGGACTTACCTCCTGTCAAGTAGGTAATGTCCCATGATGTGAGCCTGCATCACCACTTGCTCCTTGTTGGATGGCCATCGCCAGGGATTGCCATCAGTATATGAGAGGGCAATGATCGTTCCTCTGCCGGTGGAGACCAAGGCGTCCAGCATCACCTGATCGCCTCGTTTGATGTAGCGATGATCCTGAGTCATATCGACGAGAATAATAGGGTAGCGTCGGCATCAACTGGGTCAGTTGTTTGCCGAGGGTCTCATAATGGACTTGGAGCGTAGGGAGCAGGACGGGATTAATGGCGGAAGGCGAAACGGTAGACGCATCAGAGACCGGTCTGCCGCTGCTCAGCACGAGGGTGACGAGGAGGAGTCCACGCAGACCAGATCAGAGCGATAGGAAAAGGCGCTTCTTGACTCCTGCTCAGGTCTCTTCCATCTGATCATCGAGTGTTGCTAAGGTCAACGCCACCGAGTTTTGTTCGTATAGCGCGCCGACGATGGTGATCGGCGTCCCCTTCGCGACTCGGTCATAGAGAAGGGCCATTTGCGGATTGTCGAGCATGACGCACCCCAATGTTTGGGCCATTAGTTCGTTCTCAACCCCGTGGATTTCTATTCGTCCTCCGATAGCTCTCGATGCCGGAATCTGTCCCGACTTCCTCCCGAGCTGGTAGCGTCGTCGATCATCTTCGTTGGGATAGTCGAGAACCAAGGCCCGGTAAAATTGAGTCTTTCCCTGCCCGTCCTTGCTACTGATCCGATATCGGCCTTCAGGGGTGGCGCCGTCTTCCTGGTATTGCTTCTCTCGAATACCATTGAACCCGAGCCGGACTGGGTACGATAAAACTTTTTCTCCGTTTCTGTAGAGGGTCAACACTCGATCTGCCTTGTTAATGACAATCGCCGAGGTTCGGTGAATGCGTGACCAGCTGATGGTACCCTTAGCCATCTGTTGCCACCGTCTGATTTGATCTCGATCGGCGTACCGGCCCAATTCGCTGCTCAGCACGGCCGCTTGCATTGCCAGACTTTGCGCAGCCCGGTCAGACGCATCGAGAGACCGATCGTAGCGACCCTGTTCGTAGAACGCATGGGCCTGCTTCATCAGTAGGTCGATTTCATCGGTTTTCTGTCCCTGCCCGAGCCGACTACCGATGGCACTGACTTGCAAGCTCATGGTCCGGAATCGATCCTCAACCCGGGCGATCTTGTCTTCGGTTGAGCGGCGGAGCAACTCACGTTCATTCGTAATGCGGGCGACCGTGCGGGCCCCTTCTTCTTGCAGACGGTGTAGGGCGACTTCCAAGTCGTTGGGTTCCCACAGCCAACGGATCAAATCCTCGTCGGCCTGGACACGAGCTTTTAGGGCCAGCCATTGGTGTGAGAACTGGGCGTAGTCGGTGGGTAAGAATTCAGCCGCCCGTAATTCCATCAAGTCGCGATCAATGTTTTCGACCGCTGTGACCGCGTCTTGAGGCACGGCCTCCACGCAGCCAGAGAGGGAGCAGACTAGCGCCAAGGCCCCCCACCCCAAGAACTCCCATTTTAGTCGTAGACAATGACTAAACATACTGCAAATCTACCTTACTTCTGCTTCGGCAGAGAAGAATTTCTCTTTCCAATCTTGGCAAGGGCTCTCTCCATTTTGCTAGAAACGGCCTACCCCGCATTATTCATGATGGTTCGTCGCGAAGTCCCATAAACAGCCAGGCGAGAGGAAAAACATTCCTTCTGGTTGCCCCTAACCTCGGGCCCCGCGCCTCTAGCCTAACCATTGGTGCTCTCCCACACAAGTGAGAACCCTATCTACTACGCAATGGTAATGCCAGTAATCGCATAGCAGTGGTTGGGAGGAAACTGAGCAGTTACAACAATTATCGGTGTAAAAGATTCCGAGGCCTAGGAAATCCTGGGGCAATCTAGCCTACTCGGCGACAAAAGTGCCTCAATACAAAAGAGTTATCAATGGGTTAGGACCGACGCCTCTCTAAGCTTTTTCAGGATGCGGAACAACGATGCCGGCCTGCCTGAAATCCAATGGTCCGACTGTCTGAGCCAAACCACGTCTGTCTGGTTTCCCTGGTCTATCTGGTTCATCTGGTTTGTTTTGTTCATCTAGTTGGTCTTGTTTAACGAAACAAACTAGAAAAACCAAATAACGGTCTACCTACGATGGCGGAATTTTAATATCTTGATAGAGATGATGCACCTCATGATGTCATTGAGCAAGGTGACCGGTCTTGGATAGATAGCACGTAGTTTGACAGGGTACCACCCCGTCCCTATAATGCCCTTGTCATCCATGAGTGTTCTAGGTAAGGAGTGATCGCATGTCGTTTACATCTCAGCAGCCATCGAATCTCAAGAAGAAACGTGAACATGGATTCCGTAAGAGGATGAGTACGAAGAATGGCCGGAAGGTCTTGGCTCGTCGTCGCGCGAAAGGACGGGCCCGCTTAACCGTATAGGTCAAGTGACGCTGCTAGGGCTGCACGAAGGAATCTTTGCCCTCCGTTATGTGCCCCAGACAAGAAAGTTCCCACCACAGGATGGCGTTGTGTGGTCATGACCGAGTCCAGAGATCTGGCCTCGAAGAGGAAGTCCTGTGCAAGTTGGTCCTTTCCTACTATGACGGCGATGTCGCAGGGTGGGGGTGACAGGGATCTCTTCCTGAAACGCAGCCGCGACATCGAGTATGCTAAGAAGCACGGCAGTCGTATCTCGACCGCCCTATTTAATCTGGTGATTTGCCGGACTGATGTGAGTGGCAGCCGGGTCGGTATCGTGGTGGGGAAGCGATTCGGGGGAGCCGTCAGCCGAAATCGGGTGAAGCGCCTCTTTCGGGAGCTCACGCGGCAACTGCGCGGTCAATTGCTCCCTGGACACGCCCTTGTGGTCTTCCCCAAGCGGGATTCGATTGGGCAGCCCTTTGCCGTCTTGAAAGAGGTGTGGTTGTCGGCGCTCCAGCACCAACGACTGCTTCGCATCCATGAGGACTAGCGTGTGCCATTGGTGTCGGACCCTGCTTGCCGGTTATCATATTGGATTTCGGCTTTCCTAGGAGCCTGTCCGACATTGCCGTTCGTGACGAGGCCAAGGAGGTGCGGCCAGATGCGAGGCCGCAGGCATGGAAAAACCGGAGGCGTATTCGCTGGAATACGTTGAGGATTTTTTCGGGCCGAGAACGACGCAGATGGTCGCGGATCGTTCGCCGTAGTAGAAAGGTCAATGTCGGACAGGCTCCTTGGGCCAGCTGTCCTTCTGAGCCGGCCTGGTCTGAATATGCGAGGGCTGCGATCAGCCGGTACGGGATGCCACGTGGACACAAGCTTGCGTTCTGCGTCTGCTGAAATGTTACCCATTTCTTCGCAGAGGATGAAGTAGTAGGGTCACAATTGGTCACATCGGGGTAGCGGTTTATTTATGGACAAACGCGTTGTCATTTTTCTTGTTCTGTCGTTAGCGATCATCGTGGGATTTGACTTTCTCATCAAGCAGATGGGGTGGCTTCCTGAGCCGCCTCCTGCTCAGGACGCCGCTGTCCCGGCCCCCTCCTCCGCGGAGCGAAAACCAACTCCCGCCCCCGTGACAGACAAGGACAGCGGTTCGACTAGTCTGAATGTCCCAGCCAAATCGAGTCAAAAGTCTGGCGCTCCCTCGTCGGATATTTTGCCACCAGCATCGGAACAGACGGTGACGATTGAAACGGATCTGGTTCGGGTCGGTCTGTCGAATCGTGGCGGGGTGATTCAAAGTTGGGAGCTGAAGCGATACCACACGGCACCCCCCGAAAAGAAGCCGGTGCAACTCGTCTATCAAGGGGGAAAGTTCAAAGGTCCACTTTCGATTACGGTAGCGAATGCCGAGATCGACAAGACGATTCGAGAAGGCCTCTATGGAATTGAGAAAGATTTCACGATTCTCGATGCTGCTCATCCTGTCGGACATGTCACGATGCAGTTCCACGATTCAGCCACGCATCTCGGCGTAGAGAAACGGCTGACCTTTCATCACGATAGTTATGTAGTGGATGTATCGGTCGACTTGGAGGGGGTGACAGAACCCTATGATGTCGGGTTGGGGACTAACTTCGGTATCGTGGAATGGGGTAGTGGGTTCATCGGTGTGATCGGATCTGCCTGGCGGGTTGACGACAAAATAGAAAAAGAGACGCCAGAAAAAGAGCTTGAACGGAAGGGGACGGTTCAGTGGGTCGCATTGCACGATAAGTACTTTTTATCGGTGTTGATGCCGAAACAGGGTACGGCCGCCCTAGCCAAGAACGAAGGCGAGAAGATCGTGTCGGCTGGGGTGCGAATGGCCGCGTCCGGCGTCGCGTCCTCGGTTGGTCTTCAGCTGTATGCAGGCCCGAAGGAACACGACTCGCTCCGCTCGTTGAACGTGGGCCTGGAAGAGATGATCGATTTCGGATTCTTCATCTTCGGCAGCTGGACTGTTGTGAAGTCGGTCGCCAAGCCGATCTTTTATGTGCTGCGATTCATCCATGAGTATACCTATAACTATGGGGTCACCATCATCCTGTTGACGGTGGGGATCAAGCTGTTATTTGCGCCGTTGCAATACAAGAGCTACAAGTCAATGAAAATGATGCGGGTGATCCAACCCAAAATTGCTGCAGTCCAGGCGAAATACAAGGGTGACCGCGACCGTCTGAACAAGGAGTTAATGAAGCTGTATAAGGATCAGAAAGTGAATCCGCTGGGCGGCTTTCTCCCGATGATCCTGCAGATGCCGGTCTTTGTGGCCCTGTTCAATGTCCTCTACACGACGATCGATTTGCGCCAAGCCCCTTTCATGCTCTGGATTACCGATTTGTCGGTGCAGGATCCCTACTATGTGTTGCCGATTATCATGGGGGCGACGATGTTTATCCAACAGAAGATCACGCCCACAACGATGGATCCGACCCAGGCGAAGATCATGTTGGTGCTCCCGGTGGGCATGACATTCCTGTTCGTTAATTTTCCTGCAGGCCTTGTGTTGTATTGGCTGACCAACAATACCCTGACCATCTCCCAACAATTGCTCACGGATCGTTTTGTGTTTCGCAACAATAAGGCATTCATCTCGGCAGGGGCCGAGCAGAGCGGCAGCCCGAACGCATAGGCGCCTCTCGGTACGCTCCCGTTACAATACAAACCCGCTGGTACAGCGATTGGCCACCTAGCAGGAGTAGTAAAACAGTCGGCCAGCGTCCACGAGCCATGACGCGTACAGCGCGAGATAGGCGAGAGCCGGTTGGTCTCACTTGTTTATTTGGTCTATTTGGTCTGTTTGGTTGAACGAGACCAACCAGATGAACCAAACAAACCAGATGTACCCTATCAACTCGTCCCGCCAGTCTTGCGCGACGATTCTACGCAGGCTAGTACTCCACTGACCTGCCCGTTTGGAACAAAGGGAAAACGCCTTGCAGGATGCTCAAAAATGCCGTCCAGCAATCCCTGAGACGTGAAACGTCAAACGTGAAACGTGAAAGGTTTCGGAAGAAGAGCACTCGGTAGTCCTACGTTTCACCTTTTACATCTTACCTTTCACGGTTCTTGAGAGCGAGGCAAGAACGAAGCCTGGTGAAAGGTGCGTCCCTGGGCGAAGAGGCTGTCTTGGCAGACTCAGGGCGGGCGGGTGAAGTAGCCGCCGAGTTTGGTGGGTGAGAACAGAGGCCTTTTCAGCATCCTGCCAGTGAGAGAGTCGTCATGCATGGAGGACTCGAAGACACGATCTGCGCCATTGCCACCCCCATAGGGGAAGGTGGTATTGGAATCGTTCGTCTGAGTGGCCCTCACGCGCTTCTCGTCGCTTCCGAAGTTGTTCGATTGCGGTCTGGTGATCCCCTCTCATCGGTTCCCTCTCATACGCTGCATCTAGCCGACCTTGTGATTCCCACATCCGATAAGCGGAAAGATGGAAGAGTCCTTCATCACCGCCCGCCTGTATCGGGCCTTCTCGATGAGGCGCTCGTGGTCTATATGAAGGCTCCGCGGTCGTATACAGCAGAGGACGTGGTGGAGATCCAGTCTCATGGCGGGGCGTTGGTGCTTGGGATGGTTTGCAAGGTCTGTATAGAGTCCGGGGCACGGATGGCGGAGCCGGGAGAGTTTACGAAACGAGCTTTTCTCAACGGGCGGTTAGATCTTTCCCAGGCGGAAGCGGTACTCGATACAATCAGGGCCACATCATCCGTCGGATTGAATATCGCTCAACGCCAGCTACGGGGCGATCTCGCTCGTGAGGTGGAACAGGCTCGGACCTCTCTCCTGACGGTGCTGAGCCATGTGGAGGCGGGGATCGATTTTGTGGACGAAGATATTTCCTTTCTTCAACGCGATGAACTGTTGCGTATCGTGAGAGAGGCCTATGCGGTGGTTCAGAAACTGGAAGCAACGGCGCAGGAAGGGCGGATCTTGCGGGAAGGGGCGCGCGTCGTCATCCTTGGCTGTCCGAATGTCGGCAAGTCCAGCTTGTTGAACTGTCTCCTGAGAGAAGAGCGGGCGATTGTGACTGCCATTCCTGGGACGACGAGGGATGTGATTGAGGAATCCATCAATCTTGACGGGGTGATGATTCACTTGCTTGATACGGCAGGAGTGAGGGAAACGGACGATATCATCGAGCAGGAAGGGATCAAACGTACTCGTGCCGCACAGGACGAGGCCGACCTCTTGTTAGTGGTGGTGGATGGAAGTGTGCCCCTTACGAGCGATGATCGGAAGCTCTTGAGTGCGACCAGGGATCGCAAGCATCTGGTGCTGCTGAACAAGGCGGATCTTGCCGTTACTGTGGAAAGAGACGCCGCGCTTGCTGGCCATCTGGTGTATCTTATTTCGGCCAAAACAGGTTTGGGGGTTGAGATGGTGAAGTTGGCTCTTCGCGCTCAGCTGGTGTCCGGGGGCTTTGAGGCAGCGGAGAGCGTTACGGTGACGAACGTGCGACATCGGGACGCGTTGCGCCTGGCTAGTGAATCCTTGGGCCAGGCTCTTGAGTCCGTGCAGTGTGGGATGGCCGGGGAGCTTGTCTCGATCGATGTGCGCGCCGCAGCCGACGCGCTCGGAGAAATTACCGGCGCCATTACGACGGACGAGATCCTTGGTCGGATCTTTTCAGAATTCTGTATCGGCAAGTAGGAAAAGGTTGAACGTGGGACAGGCAGTTGACGTCATTGTGGTGGGTGGAGGTCATGCCGGCTGCGAAGCCGCCTTGGCCGCGGCACGCATGGGTGCGCGCACCTTGCTGCTGACGATGGATCATGACCGAATCGCGCAGATGTCGTGCAACCCGGCGATCGGGGGAATCGCCAAAGGCCATATGGTAAAGGAAATCGATGCGCTGGGTGGGGAGATGGCGCGTAACACTGATCAAGCCGGCATCCAATTCCGCTTCATCAATACGAGTAAAGGCCCGGCGGTGCGAGCCCTCCGCGTCCAATGCGACAAGAAACTGTACCGAGAAGCCATGCAACAAACGTTGAGCCGGCAGGCAGGGCTGACGATCGGCGAGGGAACGGTCGATCGCTTGCTGACGCATGCCGGTGCGGTTACAGGCGTGGTGACGGATCGCGGTGATCACATCCAGGCGAAGGCCGTTATTCTGACATCAGGTACATTCCTTAAGGGACTTATCCATATCGGCTTGAATCATTTTCCTGCGGGACGAGCCGGAGAGGCGTCCGCCGAGCACCTATCTGATTGTATGCGCGACCTGGGGTTCGAAGTGGGCCGGCTCAAAACCGGCACGCCGCCCCGCTTGGATGGGGCGACCATCGACTTTTCCGTGATGGTGCCCCAGCCTGGGGATGATCCGCCGCCACCGTTTTCGTATCGGACCGACAGGATTGAGAACCGTCAGCTCCCCTGTCATTTGACCCATACCAATCGCGCGACGCACGAATTGATCCAGCGTAATCTGGACCGGTCACCGCTCTACAGCGGCATCATTGAATCGGTAGGGCCGCGCTATTGTCCATCGATAGAAGATAAAGTCGTACGCTTCGCGGATAAAGACCACCACCAGATCTTTATAGAGCCCGAAGGGTTGAATAGTCGTGAATTTTATCCTAACGGGATCTCCACCAGCCTACCGGTTGATGTGCAGGCAGCGATACTGAAAACGATTCCAGGGTTAGAGCAAGCCACCATGCTCAAGCCTGGGTATGCGATCGAGTACGACTACTTTCCTCCAAGGCAATTGCATCCGACTCTGGAGACCAAGCTTCTGGATGGGCTATACCACGCGGGACAGATCAATGGGACATCTGGATATGAGGAAGCAGCAGCTCAGGGCCTCATGGCTGGGATCAATGCAGTCCTTAGGCTTCGAGACGAGTTACCATTAGTGCTCGATCGGTCGCAGGCCTATATTGGTGTGTTAATTGACGATCTCATTACAAAAGACGCACGTGAACCCTATCGCATGTTTACATCGCGGGCAGAGTACCGACTCTTGTTGCGCCACGGAAATGCTGATCTTCGGTTAACTGATACTGGACGACAGGTTGGTTTGATTTGTGACGAAGTCTATGCAAGGTTCCAGTTAAAACAGCAAGAAATTGAATCTGAGCTCGTACGCCTCGAAGAGCTTCGACCAAGACTCACGGAGGCTGTTCGTGAACGCCTAGCGAATGTTCAGATTGAGGAAATCTATGGGTCCTACACCGCAGCTCAACTTTTGCGGCGCCCAGGGGCGAGCTATAAGCCTTTGTTAGAGGCACTTGAAGTTATTGCAGTGCAAGATGTTGAAACTGCTGATGAAATAGAGCTTCAAATCAAGTATTCCGGTTACATCAAGCGCCAGCTACAACAGATAAGTCGATTCAAAAATCTTGAAATGAAGCCTATTCCTGTAGCCTTCAATTATGATGATACTCCTGGTTTCTCACGAGAGGTCCGCGAAAAGCTGAGAAAAGTCCGCCCTGCGTCTATCGGCCAGGCATCGAGAATTTCAGGAGTCACGCCAGCAGCAATTTCGCTTCTCCTCGTGGCGCTTGAAAAGTATAAGGGCGAATCCGGTCGAGATAGACTTCGCCCAGTCTCATCCTAGACGAGGAACACAGAGATTTTTCCTATCCATTCCGGAATGTCTTGACCTCATATGCTGATTCACGTAATTGTTCCACGTGGAACATGAACCAGAATTGCGCGAATTCGTGATCAGTTCAGGAAGGGAACTTGGCCTGACTATCGGGGAAAGCCAAGCGGAGCAGTTCATCCGCTACCTCGCTCATCTCATTGAGTGGAATAAAGTGATTAATCTCACGGCGATCATCGATCCAAAGGAAATCATCATCAAGCATTTCGTTGACTCACTCGTTGCGCTTGTCGCGACTAGTTTTCCACAAAATAACATGGTGCTCGATGTGGGGTCTGGGGGAGGTTTTCCTGGTATCCCTCTTAAAATCGTGAGATCAGACTTGCGACTGAACCTCGTAGAGCCAGTTCAGAAAAAATGTTCATTTCTCAACTCAGTGATCGGCCTGCTAAAGCTTCATGATGTTTCTACGTTTGATGGCACCATCGAGCAATATGCTAAGCGACCAATCAGCCAAGTTATTGATACGGTTGTGGTAAGGGCATTGAAGTTTGAAGAAATAAAGAAACACATTTCTGCGTTGTTGACTTCAAAAGGGAAAGTTGTCTTGTACCGAACATCAGCCATCGAAAAACAGGAAATGGGAGAAGAGTTTCATCTTGTGAGCGAAACAGCTCTTAGGCTCCCGCAAGGATCCGGCAAGAGAGTCGTCACAGTCATTGAGAGAAATAATTCATAACATAATCAATCATCTATGTATAAGTTCCACGTGGAACATTATCGATGAGTGAGTAAGGGAGTAGTCGGCGTAACATTAGATATGGCAAAGATTGTAGCGATCGCAAATCAGAAGGGTGGCGTAGGGAAGACGACAACAGCCG
This sequence comes from Nitrospiraceae bacterium, assembly GCA_036004925.1. Taxonomy (GTDB): domain Bacteria; phylum Nitrospirota; class Nitrospiria; order Nitrospirales; family Nitrospiraceae; genus Palsa-1315. The sequence continues at coordinate 85,374 of DASYRC010000063.1, forward strand.
TGAACCTTGCCGCTGGTGTCGCGCTCCTGGGCAAGCGTGTCTTACTGGTGGATATGGATCCGCAAGGGAACGCCACAAGCGGACTAGGAGTTGACCCCCGATCTCTACAGACTACTGTGTATAACTGCCTGATTAATTATATAAAATTTCATGAAGCCGTGCAAGTCACAGAAGTGAACGGTTTGTCACTTTTGCCGGCAAATGCTGACTTGTCTGGTGCCGAAATAGAACTGGTGAATATTGAGGAGCGGGAAAAACTACTTCGGAATTTCCTCCGAGATGTTGAGCAGCTATTCGACGTTATCTTTCTCGATTGCCCTCCTACATTGGGAATTCTGACGGTGAACGCACTCGTCGCGGCTCACGGCATCTTAGTTCCGGTTCAATGTGAATACTATGCCATGGAAGGGTTAAGCCGCTTGATTGGAAATATCGATCGAGTTCGTCAGTCCTTTAACCCGGAGCTTCAGTTGGAAGGGATCGTCTTGACAATGTTTGACGCGAGGAATACGTTGGCGCGGCAAGTGGTTGAGCAGGTTCGCGAGTATTTCAAAGAGGTCGTCTACAAAACGGTGATCCCCCGCAATGTGACACTCGCCGAGGCTCCCAGTTACGGACGCCCGGCCATGTTATATAACGTCGCTTCGGCAGGATCTCAAGCCTATTTATCCCTAGCCAAGGAGTTTGTGAGCCATGGAGAAAAAAGCGCTCGGTAGAGGACTCGACGCACTGCTGCCCGCCACCAAGCCCGCATCGATGCCGGAATTGCCGGAGGTTCAACATCTGAGGGTCGATGCGATCGTACCGAATCGGTATCAGCCGAGACAAACGTTTTCTCCTCTGGAGTTGGCAGAACTCACATCTTCATTGAAGCAAAGTGGATTGCTCCAACCGATATTAGTGCGCCGCAAGGGCGACGGAATATACGAACTCATTTCCGGTGAACGGCGCTGGCGTGCGGCAAAAGAAGCGGGGTTCGAAACGGTTCAAGCCGTCATTCGCAATTGCGGAGACGAAGAATCTGTCGTCCTGGCGCTGGTAGAAAATCTTCAACGAACGGATCTCAATCCGATGGATATGGCTAGAACCTACCATCGGATGATGAACGAATTTGGACTGACTCAGGACATAATTGCGCAACGAGTCAGTTGTGAGCGATCATCGATCGCTAATACCGTGCGTCTTATCAATCTGCCTTCAGAGATTCAGCAACTGATCGAAACGAATCAACTCTCCATGGGACATGCCAAAGTGATTCTCGGTCTTCCTAGTCAGAATGAACAACTTAGAGTCGCCCAGCTTGTGGTCTCAAAAGTCCTATCGGTGAGAGAGACGGAAAAACTCATAGATTCTTCACCGGTCGCAAAGAAGCGAGGGACAAAGGAATTACAGCGAACCCCCTGGTCTGATGTTGAAGAGCGATTGCAAAAACGGTTAGGCACTAAAGTCGTGATCCAAAAAGGAAGACGTGGCGGAAAAATCATCATTCACTACTTCTCTCCACCTGAACTCGACGGGATTCTCGAAACGCTCCTGAATTAGTGACCGTATCCCTGCCCTGTAAAAGTCATAAGAGGTAGAGGCATACTTGTTGCTTCTACGTATTCGTGACCAAGCCAGTTACGATCGACGATGTCCCATAAATAGCACTACAACTGCGCTGGAACAGTGGAGTCACCAGCTCGAGGAGGCGCGTTCATGTGGGGACAGGAGAAAAAAATAGAGACGAGCTCAAGGGAGCAGGAAGGCGGAGAGGTTGTCATGATTGCTGCTAACCCAACAATTCCTGAAGGGGCTGGAGACATTTGTGCCTTTGTGGGAAAGGGAGTTGAATTCAAAGGCACTATCACCTACAGTGGCACGGTTAAAATTGATGGGTATCTCGACGGAGAAATTCATACTGATGGCGTGCTGCTGATCGGTGAAGAGGCCGTCATCCAGGCAAAAATTACCGCCGGAACCATCGTGTGTAAAGGAAAGGTCACCGGGGATGTCGTGGCGAAGGAGTGCGTGAAGCTTAGAGCTCCGGCCGTAATGAACGGGAGTGTCAAGGCGCCAGTCCTTTCAATGGAAGATGGCGTGCTCTTCAACGGTGCACTCGAAATGGCTCACGCCGTGCGCGAGGTCTCTCGGGAGCTGCATGCCGTCGGAATGATCATGCCCCCTAACATTAAGCGAGTCAATGGTTAGTGGGGATATTACTATTTAGGTATTTATCCTGCGCATTCTTTGTGTGGTCATGGGCCATGCATGTGTGGGAAGAGTCTTAGGAGGCGATCATGTGGGCAACGAAAGAACGGGGCCAGCAAGTCGAACAGAACAGCGAGAATTTTACGCTTCTAGGGAAAGGCGTGGACTTCAAGGGCGTGGTGAGTTTTGATGGCACCGTTCGGGTTGATGGGCGCGTCGAAGGCGAGATTCATACAACCGGAACATTAATCGTCGGAGAGCATGCCATGATCGAGGGCATCGTGTCAGCCGGAGTGCTCATGAATAGCGGCAAGATCAATGGCACCATTACTGCCTCTGAAAAGATTCACATCTTGAAACCAGGCGTTCTTGTTGGCGATATCCGGACCCCTGTCATTGCGATCGAAGAAGGCTCTCATTTCCATGGCATGTGTGACATGGGAGCTCATCATTGGAGTAACCAACGCACCCTCTCGGTCGACACGTCTCCCGGCCTTGTTGCAGCCGCTCATTAGCCGCAGAGAGCAGCCCCCTAGCAGGATGCTGAAAAAGTCCTCCAGCCGCGTTCTCGCTTCGCTCCGAGGCTCAACGTACCGAAGCGTACGCCTTCGCCTCTTGGCTCACTGCGGCCTTGCTGGACGGCCTTTTTGAACATCCTGCGCGGTGTTCTCCTGTTGTCCTAGACATGGGGACCATTGACTTCCACAGTGCCACAATAATTTTTCCGCAACCTGCTAGCCCTTTTCCTGTCTCCTCAGTACAATAGCGCCCCTATGGCTCGCCCTACAGTTCTCCTTGGCATGAGCGGCGGAGTGGACAGCTCTGTCGCCGCAGCGCTTCTGGTACGCCAGGGCTACGACGTGCATGGCGTCACGCTTCAGGTCTGGGAGCACGAAGACGAAACGGTCGCGGTCTCTAAGCGCTGGGAGGAACGTGGGTGCTGCAAGGTTGGCATCGCCCGGTATGTCGCGCAAACATTGAAGATCCCACATGAGGTGGTCGACACCAGAGAAACCTTTCGTGCCGGCGTGATCGATGACTTTATTGCCGGCTATCTCGAAGGCACAACGCCTAATCCCTGTGTCCGCTGCAATGAACGCGTCAAACTGCTGGGTCTCATCGAGCTTGCGGACGCCCGCGGGATCCATTTTGTAGCCACTGGCCATTATGTTCGCATTGGCGAATCCGAAGGACTGCCGACTCTTCGGCGAGCAGCCGATCTCAAGAAAGATCAAAGCTACTTCCTTTATCGGCTTCGTCAGTCATGGCTCGCGCGCCTTCTCTTTCCTGTGGGAGGCATGCAGAAGACGGACGTATGGATGGAAGCAGAGGCTCTGGGCCTTCCCGTGGACGAATTGAAGGAAAGCCAGGAAATCTGCTTCGTGAGCCACGGCGATTATCGAACCTTTATCGAAAAGGAAACGCCTGCTGCCAAGAAACCAGGGGCCTTCGTAGACGAAGAAGGCCGATATTTAGGCGACCATGAGGGAATCGCCTTTTATACGCCAGGCCAACGACGAGGTCTCGGTATTGCGACAGGCCGCAGGCTCTATGTTCAGCACGTACAGCCCGCTACCAATACTGTCGTCCTTGGAACAGAAGAGTCCCTGCGTTGCGGGCAATGTGATGTCACGGATCTAAATCTCTTCGATTCCTCACTGCTCAGTGGATCAACAGAGGTCGAGGTCAAGGTCCGGTATGCGACGCCTGCCACGCCGGCGACCCTCCAATCTCTTTCAGAGGGTACCCTGCGCATTCTCTTCCATGAGCCACAACGCGCATTGAGCCCGGGGCAATCAGCGGTGTTCTATCGAAACGATCATCTGCTGGGCGGCGGCATCATCCAATCACCCTAGCTTCGTCATTCTCCCACCATCGTATTGACAGTCCTCATCCGCCAATGCTAACTTGGCGCGCCGCTTTTCGTGCAAGTGCACGAATACTTATTCCTTTGTCAAAAACAAGAGTAAACGGACCCGTATAGTGATTAAGACAGCAGTGGCGCGACGTTACGCACAGGCGCTCTTTGAGCTACTCGACGCATCCACCATTGAGCCGACCCGCGAGGCCTTAACGGGGTTGGGTCAAGCGATCAAGGATTCGGTCGCCTTGCGCCATGTCGTGGTCTCGCCGGTGTTTGGCGCCGAAATCAAAATTGCCGTCCTCGCAGAACTCGGTTCACGTCTGGGATGTCCTCCCGTCGGAAAAACATTTCTCGGACAGTTGGTGAAGAAGAATCGCGTCGGCTTTCTTCCTGAAATCGCCGAGGCCTTCGCGAAGCTTGCCGATGCGTCGAAAGGCATTCAGCAAATCACCGTAGCCTCCGCCACGGCCTTGCCCCCGACTGAACAAGATCGAATCAGCACTCGCTTGCGCGAAATGCTCAAGCGTCAAATCGAGGTGACCTTTCGCACGGATGCCCGCCATCTCGCCGGCGTGCAGATCCATCTCGGCAGCACGGTCATCGATAGCACCGTCCGCGGGCGGTTACAAGCAATGCAGAGTTTGTTGACGAAGGAGTAGACATGCAGATCAAGGCAGAAGAAATTAGTTCGATCATCAAGGAAAAGATCAAAGGCTTCGACAAACAGGTCGACGTCAAGCAGACCGGCTCAGTCATCCAAGTCGGAGACGGAATAGCCAAGGTCTATGGTCTCGACGGCGCCATGGCCGGCGAAATGCTCGAATTCCCCGGCGGCCTCTATGGGATTGCGCTGAATCTTGAAGAAGACAACGTCGGCGCCGTGCTCATGGGCGATGACGTCGGGGTCAAGGAAGGCGATCCGGTTAAGCGCACGGGACGTATTGCGGAAATTCCAGTCGGCGAGGCCTTGATCGGCCGTGTGGTGAATGCGATTGGCCAGCCGATCGATGGCAAGGGTCCGATTAAGTCGACCCTTTCGTCCCGTATTGAGGTCGTGGCCCCTGGGGTGAATACACGTCAGTCTGTGCGTGAACCTCTGCAAACGGGCATCAAGGCCATCGATGCCATGATCCCCATCGGCCGCGGACAGCGTGAGTTGATCATCGGCGACCGGCAGACCGGCAAGACCGCCATTGCCGTCGATACGATCATCAATCAAAAGGGCCTCGACGTCTTTTGTATCTACGTCGCCATCGGCCAGAAACGTTCAACCGTGGCACGTGTCGTCAAGACGCTTGAAGAGAACCACGCGATGGATTTCAGCATCGTGGTGGCAGCCACCGCGAGCGATGCGGCGCCCATGCAGTATCTTGCGCCCTTCTCCGGTGCAGCCATCGGCGAGTACTTCCGGGATAACGGCAAACATGCGTTGATCGTCTATGACGACCTCTCCAAACACGCCGTGGCCTATCGTCAGCTGTCTCTCTTGCTCCGTCGTCCCCCAGGCCGCGAAGCCTATCCGGGCGACGTGTTCTATCTGCACTCCCGGTTGTTGGAGCGTGCAGCCAAGCTCAGTGACCAGCTCGGGGGGGGAAGCCTCACCGCACTGCCGATCATTGAAACGCAAGCCGGCGACGTGTCCGCCTACATTCCAACCAACGTCATTTCGATCACCGACGGGCAGATCTATCTCGGCAGTGATCTGTTCTACTCCGGTATTCGCCCCGCGATTAACGTGGGTCTGTCAGTCTCCCGCGTCGGGGGTTCGGCTCAGATCAAGACCATGAAGCAGGTGGCCGGTACCCTTCGGCTCGACCTCGCGCAGTACCGGGAAATGGCCGCGTTCGCCCAATTCGGCAGCGAACTCGACAAATCGACGCAGATGCAGCTTGCGCGCGGCGTTCGGATGGTCGAGTTGCTCAAGCAGGGGCAATACAGACCCATGCCGGTCGCCGATCAAGTGCTGTCGATTTACGCCGGCGTCAACGGATACCTGGACGATGTCCCGGTTGATACAGTGCAACAGTTTGAAGCCGACCTGCTGCACTACGTGCAACAGCACCATCATGAGCTGAAGAAAGAAATCGCGAGCATCGGAAAGATCGATGACAAGGTCGCCGGCAGACTGAAAGAGATCCTCGCGACCTTTAAACAAAAGATGGGGTACGGCGCAAAACCATAGTTCATAATTTTCAATTTTGAATTCTCAATTGGGGCGCTGAGGCCCCTGATGCCATGCCTAGTTTACAGAGTCTACGCCGTAAAATAGCGGCGTTTAAGAATACACAAAAGATTACCAAGGCCATGAAGATGGTGGCAGCGGCGAAACTGAAACGGTCGCAGGACCGTATTCTGGCGGCGCGCCCCTACGCCCTCAAGATGCGGAGTGTGCTGGGCAACCTGAGCCGGCGGGTGAATCGGTCTTCGCATCCTCTGCTGCAGAAGCGTGAAGGGAAGAAGGTCGAAGTGCTCGTCGTCACGAGCGATCGCGGGCTGTGCGGCGGGTTCAATGGCAATATTGTGCGGAAGAGCTCGGAGTTTGTGCGGGAATGTGAGGCCCGTGGCTTACAGGTCAATTTGAGCATCGTGGGACGCAAAGGCCGTGACTATTTTCGTCGCCGCACCTGGCCGATCAGGCAAGAGTGGACCGGCATCTTCGACAGGCTCACGTTCGAACACGCTATCGATATCGGCGGCGATCTGACCGACCACTTCGTCAAGGGCACGTTCGACGAACTCTACATTGTCTATAATGAGTTCAAGTCAGCCATTCAACAGCGTGTGATCGTGGAGAAGCTGTTCCCCGTCGATGCCGCAGCCGAGTTTGGGGCGGCGCAGGCTGAAGGCACGACCGGCGGCAGTTATCTCTATGAACCGGACGAAGCCGAGCTCTTAAACGTCTTCGTTCCGAAACATTTCCAGACGCAGACGTTTCGCATTCTGCTGGAATCAGCCGCGGCGGAACATGGCGCCAGGATGTCGGCGATGGACGGTGCGACGCGGAACGCGGGACAACTCATCATGAAAGTGACCTTGCATTACAACAAGACCCGCCAGACCGCCATTACCAAAGAACTGATGGACATCGTCGGCGGGGCCGAGGCACTCAAATAAGATCAATGTTCAATGCTAAATTTTGAATGTTTAATTTAGGATGAGCGCATTTTCAGCCGATTTAACATTCAACATTGAGAATTCAAAATTACACCAAAGGTGAAAGATGAGCATAGGTAAAGTGATTCAAGTCATCGGGCCGGTGGTAGATGTGGAGTTTCCTCCCGGACAACTGCCCAACATTTACAACGCCCTCAAAGTCATTCAGGAAGAGAATAAAACCGCCGGCACGCCGGCTGTCCGCATCACCCTTGAAGTCGCGCTGCACCTGGGTGAAAACCGCGTCCGCGGCATCGCGATGTCCACGACCGACGGCCTCACAAGAGGGATGGCTGTGCATGATACAGGGGCGCCGATCTCTGTGCCGGTCGGCCGCGAGACGTTGGGGCGGCTGATCAACGTGTTGGGCGAACCAGTCGACGAGATGGGCCCGATCAAGACGACAAAGACCTATCCCATTCACCGGCCTGCGCCACGCCTCGAAGATCAGGACACCAAGACCGAAGTCCTCGAAACCGGCATCAAGGTCGTCGATCTTCTCGAACCCTACAGCAAGGGCGGGAAGGTCGGGCTCTTCGGCGGTGCTGGAGTCGGTAAGACCGTCATCATCATGGAACTCATCAACAACATCGCCTTGCACCACGGAGGTTTCTCGGTATTCGCCGGCGTCGGTGAGCGGACTCGTGAAGGCAACGACCTCTGGCACGAAATGCAGGAGTCGAAGGTCATCGATCCCAAGGACTTTACCAAATCGAAAGTCGCGCTGGTCTATGGCCAGATGAACGAGCCACCTGGCGCGCGTCTGCGCGTCGCGTTGACTGGACTGGCAGTCGCCGAATATTTCCGCGACGAAGAGAACCAGGACGTGCTGCTGTTCGTGGACAATATCTTCCGGTTTACCCAGGCCGGTTCAGAAGTGTCCGCATTGCTCGGCCGTATGCCGTCCGCGGTCGGCTACCAGCCCACCCTCTCGACCGAGATGGGGCAACTCCAGGAACGCATCACCTCCACCAAGCGTGGATCGATCACCTCGGTGCAAGCCATCTACGTACCGGCAGACGACCTGACCGACCCGGCGCCGGCCACCGCCTTCGCCCACTTGGACGCGACCACCGTGTTGTCACGGCAATTGGCCGAGCTGGGTATCTATCCAGCCGTCGACCCGCTCGACTCCACCTCGCGTATTCTCGACCCGCAAGTTATCGGCGAAGATCATTATAAGGTCGCACGAGGGGTCCAGTCTGTTTTGCAGCGGTATAAAGACCTCCAGGATATTATCGCCATTCTCGGCATGGATGAATTGTCGGAAGACGACAAAATGGCCGTAGCCCGCGCACGGAAGATTCAACGGTTCCTTTCACAGCCGTTCCACGTTGCCGAAGCCTTTACCGGCTCGCCCGGTAAGTACGTGAAGCTCAAAGACACGGTGCGAAGCTTCAAGGAAATTCTCGATGGCAAGTACGACCATCTCCCGGAACAGGCCTTCTACATGGTCGGCCCGATCGAGGAAGTGATTGCGAAAGCGGAAAAGATGGGAGTGAAAGTTTAAAGGAGCGTAAGGAGTAAGGGGTTTCAAGATTGAATCCTTCGCCTGACGCCTCACGTTTCACGCCTTACGAGGAGATATGGCAGGAAAGTTATTGTTAGAGGTTGTGACGCCGGATAAGTTGCTCTTGAGCCAGCAGGTGGATGAGGTCATTGCGCCAGGCTCAGAGGGTGAGTTCGGCGTGTTGCCGGGACACTGTTATTTCCTTTCTACGTTACGCATCGGTGAGCTGCGCTATCGCGTCGGAGAGCAGACCAACCACATGGCTATTCTCTGGGGATACGCAGAAGTCACACCGACAAAAGTCACGGTCATGGCCGAGATCGCCGAGAAGGCCGATGACATCGACGTGGGCCGCGCCCAAGCTGCCGTCGAGAAGGCCGAACAGCGGTTGAAGGCCGGCGGTCTCCCCTCCGAAGTCAAAGAAGCCGAAATCAGTCTTGAAAAAGCCCGCCTCCGCAAGAAGATCGCCGACCGCGCCCACAAGACCGGGCACTCCTAATCTCCAAAGCTTGCAAGTCCCGCTCGTCGCTCTGGTTCATCTGGTTCTTCTCGTTCATTTAGTTTCTTTGGTTTGTTTGGTTTATTGGTTCGATGGCCGAAAGAAACGAGTTAAACCATACAAACGAAACAAACCAGATAAACCAGACAGACCCTCCCCGTCTCGCGTTTCCCGCCTGTCTCGCACCTCTCGCGTCAGAGTCCCTGACTCCAAAGCTTCCCTCCGATCCCGCATCTTGACAGGCCTACTGGTATATGAGGATATAAGACTCCGTCGTCGATGGAGGGAAGCCCATGAAGAGCATAAATCCTGACGCCCAGCCTGTGGAGGAGCGGAACCGGTCGCCTGAGCCTGAGTCCATGCAGAAGTATTCGAACGAGGTGAGGGAGCGGATCGCGAAGAAAGCCTACGAACTCTACGAGCAACGGGGGCGACAGGCGGAGCGCGACCTGGAAGACTGGCTGAAGGCCGAGGAAGTGGTCCGCAAGGAGATGAACGACAACCCTGAATAAACGAACTCCCGTCTCCCTGGCCGAACCGTTTCGTTCACTAAAAGCGCCGCTCCATCGGGGGAGGGCGGAAGACAATCCCACACAACTGGTAGTGCTGGTCGATCTTTCGTTCAAGCACCTATAGGTCTTCACGAAGGAAGTCCTTGTGACTCTCTCGTAGCAACGCTATGGCGCTCGCGTTCACAGCTGCATGGGCTCGAAACATACCGTCTGGAACGCCGTCCTCATGAACTGTTCGGCGGCTGACCCTTCATTCCAGCGGACTGCCTTCGGCAACCGCTGAGCTTTGCGTTAGGCGGCAGCCGCCGCCTTGCGGACATCTGGCACAATTATCAGGGGCAATCCGAAAAGAAGAACACACATGAGCTGTTATCTCGAAGTTCTAAAGAAGTACGCACGGTTTGACGGGAGAGCTGAACTAAAAGAGTATTGGTACTTCAACTTGTTCAGCTTTATTATCATCGTTGTGCTTTCAGTCATCGACATTGCGACCGGCACTTTCAAGGTCGAAGTTGGCTTAGGTCTGTTGAGTGGCATCTACACGCTGGCCGTCTTGATTCCAGGCATCGCCGTGTCGGTGCGCAGACTTCATGACACGGACCGCAGCGGTTGGTGGTTCCTTATCAACGCGATTCCACTCATCGGCGTCATTGTCTTTCTTATCTTTACGGCGCAAAACGGCACGCCAGGCGCCAACCAATATGGTTCGAACCCAAAAGGAACAACGGAATGACACCCGTGCTGCTCCTTTGTTCCCCTGAACAGAGGGGATGGCGAGACAGCTGGTATGGTCTCTGTGCTCGCAGAGCCCCCACCAGCCGCCTCGCTGGGTGCGGATGAAGAGTTGAATTCAATCCTCCTTGAACGCGCGCAGTTGTGAATCCACCAGGCCCCCGTTTGACCCGTCTCGCTCTTCCCGCCTGTCTCGCACGTCTCGCGTCAATGAAACTATGCGCGCAGTGAAGGACAGTCTGACCGCTCCCTTTAAGGCAAAGTGGGGAAAAATCGGAAGGCCCTCGCCTGGGCTAATGGCACGTCTCGGGAAATCGATTGCGAAGCAATCGGAGGGAGGGCAGGTGAGATATTCGCCGTGGTTGGGAGGGTGAGAACGTCGACTTTTTTGAACTCCCTGTGGGCGCCGTGACCCCGTCAGTCACCGCGCACAAAAACCACAGTGTAAGTGGATCGGAACGATTCCTGACACCATTTTCTTCACTCATAATCCCAACCGTCAGATCCCGCATGACAACCAAGCTCGTACGGCACCTTCTTACTGCAGATCAGGCTCGCAAGCGATGGCACCAGGGAATCAGAACGGCCGTCAGGACGGCAGCCGCCACGCTCACGCCCGCCGTCGCCACGAGACTGACCGACGGTCCCATGCGATCGGCAATCCATCCGCTACCCGTCATCCCCACCATGGCGGCCACAAGCACGCCGGTATTGAAGACGCTGAACACACGGGCCAGCATGTGATTCGGGGTCCGCTCCTGAATCGACGCGGAGACGAAAGGATTAACCACGCCGGAACTGACACCGACTGTGGCGATAAGTAAGACAAGGATGGGAAAAGATGTCGTCATCGTCAAGCCGAACAAGGCGAGCGAGCCGAGGGCAGATGCTCCAGAGATCAGCCCGAGGCGCGGGCACAATTCACGTTGGGAAACGGCAGCCATCCACAAGGTTGTGACGAGCAGACCCAGACCTAGCGACGCCCAGAGCCAGCCGAGCTCCACAGAATCGGCATGGAGATAATCTTTGGCCAGCACCGGTAGGAGATAGATGAACGCCGTGGATCCCAGCGTAGCCAACGAGGCGACAGCCATCAGAAGCACCATGAGCCGGTGTTCGACGAACACGAATTGAATGCCTTCCCGGAGATCCCGCAGGGCAACCGTCGCCGAGCCCGAGCGAGGACCGGACGGTCCTTTCTCCTTGACCGTCAGCGGAATCTTGCAGAGCACGGAAATCATAAACGTACCGGCATTCACGTAGAGCACGTTCTGAGCACCGATGATCGCGATGAGCACGCCGCTGATAGCGGGGCCCAACAACTGACCGATCGTCATCGTGCCTTGATCGAGCGCGTTGATCTGCGTCAATTGGTCGGACGGGACCAACTGAGGCTCCATCGCCTTCATGGCGGGACCGAACGCCATTGAAAACAGCGCCGTGACAAATACGAGAACATACAGCAATGGCAGCGTCAACAGCCCCATCCAATAAATCGTCGGGATGAGCGCCAGGAGTCCCGCCCTGACCGTGTCGATGACGATCATCGCCGATCGCTTCGCCACCCGATCCAGCAGCACGCCGACGAACGGACCGAAGACCAGTGGTGGAATCGTCTGTAATATTCCGACCATCGTCATCTCCAGGGCCGATCCGGTGAGATCGTAGACGAACCACAACAACGCCAACTTCGAGAGCCCGTCCCCGATCTGGGAGATGGCTTGCCCAATCACCAGCCAGGCGACGTCTCGATTCTTGAGAAGCCGCTTCCAATCGGCGGACGGAGCGAAGAATGCCTGACGCGTGGCCATCATCGAACCTCACACGGAACGACACGCCGTACCTGTTACACACAAGCAGGCCAATGACTTCTAGCGGCCGAGAAGCGCCGCAACGAGAATTCTTTCACATTTCCATAGCAGCCGCTTGAAGTCATGAACATCTACCGGTAACGCGCTGGAAGAGCCGGTCGCCTAACCACTATTATACGGGTATGTGAGTAATGAAAAGGAATGGAAGGACACCCGCGTTGGAGGGATGGGCAACCTGGTCGTCCTCCTGCTCGCGGAACGCGCGCCCTCAGAAGGATGGGAGGGAAACAGCCAGACCATCCTTCTTGCTCGCTGAGGCCGCACGATCAGAATGTGCTCCCTCAATGCGCGCAGTAAAGGACATTCTGGCTGCTCCCTTTAGGGCAAAGTTGGGGAAAATCAATCAGAAGGTCCTCGCACGGGCTAATGGCACGTCCCGGGAAATCGATTGCGAAGCAATCGGAGGGTAGGGCGGGTGAAAACATTCTGCCAGTGGGTGGGCGGGTGAGAAAGTCGCGCGCACTCGAGGTTCTTCCAGGCTACCCGGTGAAGAGCGAAACCAGCGAGCTTGGGAAGACATTGACGTGCGCAGTTGTGAGTCCACCAGGCCCCCGTTTGGCTCGTCTCGCTCGTCCCGCGTGTCTCGCACATCTCGCGTGAAAGAAATTATGGTGGCTGGCACCGCTCTTTTCTCTCTGCCTACTCCCCGCCTGGAGAACAGTGCAAGCGGGTCAATGCCCGGAAGCATCGAAACGGTGTCTGAGCACCTGAAGAAAAGATTCCCGGTACATTTTCCATTTTTCATCGCGCACAGCCTTATCACCAACGGCACGGTGACCGTGCTTGTCAGTTACCACTGACAGGTGGAGTGGCCCGCCTCCATCACTGCGTGGTCAACCCTGCTCGAAGTACGCCTCGCAGACACATTCACACTGAGCTAGACACAAATCCCCCAAAGGGACTAGAGTAATTTATGGCCTTCTTGCATACGTAAAACGTCGACGGTTTTCTTGTTCTCTGGTTACCACCCAATGAAGGAGGACGCCATGAGAATCCCACGGCTAATAGGCATCATCCTGATAATGGTGAGTTGTTTCACCGTGCTGGCCTGCGCGAGGGCGCCGAGAGATAAGAAGATCGAGTTTGTGTATCTCGCGCTCGGCGCCAGCGATGCCGCAGGGGTGGGCGCCCTCCCGTTAACAGAGGGCTATGTCTACCTCATTAAGCGTGAACTCGACCAGCGCGTGCCGGGCGTGGCCTTGATCAATCTTGGAGTGCCCGGGGCTCGGATTGATCTCATCAAAGAGCAGGTCCGGATTGTCCTGCAAGTCGGCACGAAAGCCAATCTTGTCACCCTCTGGACCGGTGCCAATGACTTGGTGCACGGCGATGATCCCAAGACCTTTCAGGAGGACCTGAGATTCATCTTGCAAAACGTGCGCAAAACCGTCTACAAAACGATCGTCGTGGCCAATTTGCCGGACCTCACCCAACTGCCTCGCTTCCGCAACAACCCAAGTCCTGCTGTCACGATCGAGCGCGTCCGAGCATTCAACCGTGCAATCGAGCAAGAAGCCAAAGAAGTCGATGCGCCAGTGGTGAATCTGTTTGCTCAACCGGTTCGAGATGATCTGGTCTTCGACCTGGATGGCTTTCACCCCAATGATGCCGGCCATCGCGAAATTGCCCGACTCTTTTGGGAGGAGATAAGGCTGAAACTTGGACTGAAGTAGGTCGTAAGTGGTGTAGCGCCCTTACGATCCTCTCTCGAATTAATCGCGTGTCGACGTAGCTCAGCTGACTCGTGACATGGTAGACGGCCCCGGGGACTTCGATCCTCAGCGGACGCGCCACGAGGCGGGCGTGTATTCCTCACGATGTGCGATTGCAAGACCGGCCCCCCTCTCTTCTCGTTCACGTTGAATATCGGACGAGCACGACCGCACTGCATGGGCAAGCTAACCGGGCACCGCGGCTTTCCCAGGCAAATGCATTGGTTCCAGAGTGACCGGACAAAAAGTCAGTTGCGGGAATTGAAGTAAGCGTCCCGGGGTCGACCTCATACCACTCGCCATGCTGCAAGAGCAGCGTGGTGACTTTGTCGAAATTGATCAGTTCAGCCATTGCTCACCTCCATATCGTAGGACTAAAGGGATTCGTCACGCTGTTGGGCGAGATGGGATTCTCGTCGCCGAACGGATTCACATTAATCATGGCGAGCCTCCGAAGCGCGGGGCAACGTGTGAGCAAAGCCTACTCCCGACTAAAGATCAGCGCAAGCGGGAGGAGGAGAAGGAGCGGCCAGGTGCCCTTCTTGCTCGCAGAACGCGCACGATCAAACTGTGCTCGTCCGATGCGCGCAGTGAAGGACAGTCTGGCTGCTCCCCTTAAGACAACGTTGGGGAAAATCAATCAGAAGGTCCTCGCCCGGATTCATGGCACGTCTCGGGAAATCGATTGCGAAGTAATCGGAGGGAGGGCGGGTGAGATATTCGCCGGGGTTGGGAGGGTGAGAACATCGGCTTTTTTGAACTGCCTGTGGACACTGTAATCCCGTGAGTAACAGCGCACGAACACGCCCGGCCCATTTTATTTGTCAGGCCGGACATCGAAATAGGTTACTTTGAGATAGCCTCAGCCCAAGTCATGGTGTAAAATTAACCTCGGCACATGAGACAATAGCTATGAAGAGCAAACGGCTCATTGAAACCAACCAGCATCTCAAGGTTCCGGAAAATTACCGGAAAGCCTTGATCGCCAACGTGGCCAGTTCAACCGCCATCGAGACCGGGGCCTCCATCGAATCCATCGCCCGAGTCCTCGCCAAATCCAGAAAGGCGCGGCCGATCAAGAAGACGCGCGGCTCCGCTCGATAATCCCTCTGAATAAGCTCTCCATCGGCAGGTAGCGCTTATCGAGACCCGCTTGAATCGCCGCAATGTACGCGGTCTTGCCAGTCCCCGCCATGAGGCTAAAGTCGAGCAGCGGCAGTCCTGCCTGGAGGGCCATGAGCGTGGAAAGCACGCGGGCCAGGCGCCCATTCCCATCACGGAACGGATGAATCAGCACCAACTCGACATGTGTTTCGGCCAGCGCACGGATAACTGCCGCTCGGTCTGCAAACGTGCAGGGCGTACAGCGCCGCAACTCGTTCCGTTCAAACTGGTCCATCAAGGCGGGCACCTGTGCGGCTGCGGCGAAAGGGAATCCGTCTTTGCTGACATTCACGCGCCGATAGTGACCGGCCCATTTATAGATGTCGCCAAGCCAGGCGCGGTGACAGTCGCAGAGATCTGCGGCCGTAAACCGATGCGTCTCACCGTGACCTCTGATCAATACATCCGTTGCCTGTTCAAGGGCTCTCACCTCTGCCTCATCCATGACTTCCTTCGACGTAATCCCAAGCAGATTCTTGAGCACCAGCCCGCTTGAGCCAGGTTCAAACTGTGCTTCTAGCAAGCTGGACACATCGTACCGATCATCAGCAGTCACAACTGCCCCATTGCGAGAGTCGTAAAAGTTATATTGCTTGGGCAGGATACATTGGCATCAACACTTTGGGAAGCGCCTGTTAGCAGATGGGATGGGCAGCCTGGTCGTCCTCCTGCTCGCGGAACGCGCGCCCTCAGAAAGATGGGAGGGGAACAGCCAGACCATCCTTCTTGCTCGCTGAGGCCGCACGATCAGAATGTGCTCCCTCAATGCGCGCAGTGAAGGACAGTCTGGCTGCTCCCCTTAGGGCAAAGTTGGGGAAGATCAATCAGAAGGTCCTCGCACGGGCTAATGGCACGTCCCGGGAAATCGATTGCGAAGCAATCGGAGGGTAGGGCGGGTGAAAACATTCTGCCAGGGAGGTGGGCGGGTGAGAAAGCTGCGCGCAGTGGAGACTATGCCAGCCGCCTCGATGAAAAAAGAGTGGATGGGATTTGCTGGATTACCGGAATCGAAGCAGAGGACACGCTTCCATTCCTTACTTCGTATAGGCGAACACATCCATCTGGATGGATTTCACGGGTTTGGCCTCCCCATGGACCATGCGACGCACCCGTTCAGTTGTTTCGCGGCTAAAGGTGGCCTCACCGCAATTCGTACAGACCGTGGCAGGAATTGCTTCGACGCGAACCGGCTTCCCGTCAATGTCAAACACGTCACTGACCAGTTCCTGGCGAGTCTCAGTTTTTCCGCAGACATGACAGTGAAACATCTCTACCTCCGTCGAGAGTAATCATACCACTCTCCAGGATCCGGCTGATAGATCGTAATGATCTTCAGCATATCTGATTCGATGTACGACACCTGGATGTGCAAAGGACGTCCTGCATCCGTAAAACCCAAGAGCAGACAACTCGGCGCATACTTATCGTCCGGATAATTCTCGATAATGGAGGCGTGCCGGCCTGCCTCACGAATATCTCGCTCGCTGATATTTCGCTCAACAACACGTTTGAAGGCATGGCGACTGAACTCGAACGTTCCAGCGACAAGGCATTGACGTATCTCGTCTAGCGTGATCATTCAGGGTGTGCCCGCACTATAGCGGAGAGGGCGAATAATCACAATTTTTGCTGACCGCCCCGCTGTCAGCGGGAGCGGTGCAGTGGCTGGAATGATGAGGGAGGAGAGGCCAGGTGCCCTTCTTACGCGCAGAACGCGCACGATAAGAAGGGGATGGCGAGGCAACTCGTATGGTCTCTGTGCTCGCTCAACGCGCGGTCGCAGACTCCCCTCGTTCGACGCGCATAGCTGGAAATCCACCAGGCCCTCTCCGTTTGGCCCGTCTCGCTCGTCCCGCCTGTCTTGCACGTCTCGCGTCAAAGAGCCTATGCGCGCAGTGGAGACCACACCAGCCGCCTCGCTAAATGCGGGTGCGGGTGAAGAGTTGAGTTCAGCCCTCGCTTGGCCCGTCTCGCTCGTCCCTCTTGTTCATTTGGTCTATCTGGTTTCTCTGGTTGTTTTGGTTTGTTTGGTTTTTCTGGTTCAAGCAACGAGACCAACTAGACAGACCAGATAGACCAGATAGACCAGTTCACTCAGCCCCTTGCCCCTGTTCCATCTCCCCAAGGAAAAAGGATATACCTGTTGCAACAGGAAGCGCAGGAGGTGCCCGCCTAACGAATGGCGTTCTGGCTTTCCTCATTCATGTCCTTCTTCTCATCATGTTTAGCGGGTTTCACAGTGGATGCTTTCTTGCCCTTCTCCTGCATCGCGGCGGGAGGAGGGCTGAAGGTCGCGCAGCCGGTCGCGGTGAGCAAGAACATGGAAAGAACTACCGCAGTCACAATGGACATGGGACCTCCTTGATCGTGAATGTGCTTGGCGTAGCGAATGGCGCAAAACGCAGACCGCTCAATCCGAATCGGTCGCCAAGTTCCTGCCAACGCTATGTCTTCGGCACGACGATGAAACCCTCGGCGGCTTCGCCGTAGGTCTTGAAGGTTCCGTTCAAGAGATGCTGGGCGGTGAGAGCGCAGAGAGCCGCATCCACCATGTCGATGTTGACGAGAGAGTCGATGGAGAGCCCCGCCTCGCGCAGCAGTCTGCGACGGTCACTGCACTTGTGCTTGGCAGAGACAATCCTCCCAGCCAGCGCGCAGGCCACGGCTTGAGGAAAGGTCTCGAAACACATCGGGCTAGGTTCCGAGTATTGCCCATCGAAGAGCTGATAGTTCGGCGCCAGGAGGCGAAATAGCTCAGTTCCATTGAGCATCCAACCATAAAATGGATTATTTTCTGCCACCGCTTGGCTAGGCGTGGCAAAGGCATGAATGCCCTCGGCGGCCAGTGCGAGCTCGCAGGGTCTTGCCCGACCGGTGTAGCTCCAACAGCAGGGAGCATCAATCCCGACCGTAAAGACGTAAAGATCCCGGCACCATGCGACCACCTCTCTAGCGTTGAACGCGGCATAGGTCTCGATGATTTTCCCTTTGCGGATGGCCACGGCGTGAAAGCCCTTCTTCGGACCACCGACATCCACACCGACGACGATTGGAGCAGAATCATTGTGGCTCGTCATGGTCTATGTCTGGCAGAGGATGCTTCCCTATTGCGCTTCCTTCCCTAGGTCATTGGCAATCAGCCTAAACTGTTCGAGCGTGGCTTCGAGGTCGTCGACAAAGAACAGCGTAGCCCAGGGTCAGCGGTGGGAAAGCTGAGCTGGAAGCGGTATATACTGCAGCAAGAAGGGCTTCCGGCTCCTTGTTGACGGTCGTTGGAAAACTGGCTGTGACAACCATTGAAGGGACGTGGCGCTTCTTGAATCGACGCCGGCCATTGAGTTCGAGTCAATTCCGTTCGGTCCTCCCGGTGAACGTGAAGATCTCTGCCCTCGGCCTCGTCGTCGCCGCCCTCCTCGCCTGTGATGGGTCGATGCAAACCGTGTCCCTCACCGCAGAAGACTTCCGATTTACGCCGGACCTTGTGCGGGTGCGGGCGTCGGCTCCGCTCACCCTCTCCGTGTACAACGCCGGCCGAGAAGTGCACGAGTTTGACAGCCCGATCCTCATGTATGCCGCCAAGACGTCCCTGCCGAAGGAGACTCCAGAATCGGCCAGTACTCCCGGCATTGTGATTCAACCGGGGCAGTCCCTGCGAGTCGTCATGGCTCCCCCAGCAGGAACCTATCTCTATATCTGCCGACGCAAAGGTCACGCGAACATGACCGGCACATTGATCGTCGAGTAGGCCTCTTGTCTCCCGTCTGTGCTGCTGACCGCGAGAGACGCGCGAGAAATTCACAGCGACAAAAGACCCGTC
>DASYRC010000064.1:0-54402 GCA_036004925.1 Nitrospiraceae bacterium
CCACCGCCACGGCCGCGACCGTCCCGGCTGAGACTTTTAAAAACTGCCGTCGTGACAAAAACATGGGTCCCCCCTCCTCACGTTGAGTGTGTCCCTCACGCCCACGCGACGTCCCGGACGCCCCGTGGACATGTAGCCCCCATCCCTTTCCCTTCGCTCCTGAAAATTAGATGCAATGCATGAATATACTGGCCATCACACCAACTCGGGCAACAGACACAGCAAGTACAGCAAGAGGGTTGCCAGACTGGGAAGAACTAGCCTGGAACAAGATAGTGCTTGTTAACACATTGAAATAGAACGGATAAAAATAGAATTACGAAATGGTGTTGGGGGAGGAAAGACAGAAGTTGTTTCGTTAATCGAATATGATGATATGCGTCATCTGAAAAATGCGCAATTTCAGTTAATATATTAAACTGTTACGCGCGCATATCTACGTATTCGTCAACGATAATATGCGGACTACCTGGGCCAAATGGATTATGAACCATTTCGCATGATGGTTATGCTACGAAAAAGAAACGTAATTGCTGGAATGAACAGATAACGAGGTCAGCCAGCAGTAGGATTGTTACGATCAGGGGACAGATGCTACTGATTATCGAGACCCTCGCTTCCAAGAAATCTCTTCATGAGCAGCGAGAAATGTTGCCGTGGAATGCCGCTGTGTTCAGCGGCCTTCGTGATAACACCGCCATGCTGCGCGAGTTTGACACGCAGGTAGGACTTCGAAAACTCTTCGAGTGCTCGCTCCTTCGCCTCCATGTATGGAAGGATGGTCAGACTCGACTCGACTGATGCGAGACTCTCTGCTTCACTCTGTGGAAGCATGCTTCGGACATCGCGCGCCCGAATGATGTCGTCGGTCGCGAGCATGACGATCCGTTCCACGACATTCCGGAGTTCCCGCCCATTCCCGGGCCAGGGATAGGATACAAGGACCTCCACTGCCGCTTCGTCAAAATGACACTGTGCCTTGCCCATGGATTGAACCAGCCGGCTGAGCAAATGGCGCGCGATAACGGGAATGTCCTCCCGACGCTCGCGAAGCGGGGGCACTCGAATCGAAACGACTGCGAGTCGGTAGTACAGATCCTTACGGAATGTACCCTCACGCACTCGCGCTTCGAGATTCCGGTTGGTCGCAGCGATAAAGCGCATATTGATCCGGCGAACTCTGGTTCCGCCCACGGGACGCACCTCGCTTTCCTCCAGAACACGCAGGAGTTTCGCTTGGAGGAGAAGGGGAAGCTCCCCGATTTCATCGAGGAAAACGCTGCCGCCGTTCGCCAACTCAATGAGTCCCGGCTTATCGACGATCGCGCCGGTGAAGGCACCCCGTACATGCCCGAACAGCTCGGACTCCATCATCCCCTCGGGAACGGTCGTACAATCGATCACTTGAAACGGCCGATCGCACTCAGAACTCTGCTGATGGATCGCCCGTGCGATCATCCCCTTTCCCGTTCCGGTTTCGCCGGTAATTAAGACCGTCGAGCGGACCTGGGCCGCCTCACGAATACTCCGCATAATTTGTTCGAAAGCGACGCCACTCCCCACGAAACTATTGGCTGCAAACTCCTGCCGGTCCTGCTGTTCGTAAACCGAATGCCGCCGTAGGATTTCAGAGATTCGAATCGCCCGATGAAGTCGTACTCCCAAGTCCTCTGCATTGACCGGCTTCAGCACATAGTCGAAGGCGCCTCGCCGCATCGCATCCACGGCCAGAGGGACCGCGTTCATCCGCGTCACCACCAGCACTGGCAAATTAGGATCGATCTTTTGAATGCGGCTGACGAGCTCCAACCCGTCCATTCCCGGCAACACCATGTCGGTCAGCACAAGATCGACGGCCCGTTCCCCAAGCAATTGCAAGGCCCCTTCTGCCGTGGCGCGAACCTCCATATCGAAATCTCCCCCGAGCGGTTTCAGATCCGCCGATTCAAGGGCGTGCAGCATCAATTCAACATCGGTTGCGTTGTCTTCGACGATCAGGATTGTGAACGGCGCTTTGGATTTGGTTCTGGTCGATCGCATATCGGAAACTCCGCCACGTGTCATCATATTCCCCTTCCTCACAGAACCCCTCGCCGGACGACATCAACCACATCGGGAACCTTCGACGCCTGCATTCTGGCATTCAAGGCTCCCTCTTGCTCCTGAAAACTCGGGACCGTGAATTGTACGGTGCACCCAGACCCCTCGGCTCCGTCAATCCACACTTTGCCGCCATACAGTTCCACGATGCGCTGGACGATGGTCAGGCCGAGCCCGTTGCCGGCTGCCTCAGACTTCAACAAGCGGACAAACGGATGAAACACTCGAGTGCGTTGGGTCGACGGGATCCCGATCCCGTGATCCTCCACAGAGAAAGCCACCATAGGACCTTGTACACGCCCAGTGATCCTCACCACGGGTGCCTCTCCCTCTCGAGTGAATTTAAGGGCGTTCGAGACGAGGTTATCGAAGATCTGCCGGAGATAGGCACCGTGACAGGCGACGAGCGGTAACCCTGGTTCAACATGCACCACGGCACGAAGCAGTCCGATCTCACCAACTCGGGCTTTCAACACATCAGCAATAATCGCAGTAGGATCGACATCGGTGATGGTCCCCTGATCAGCACCCACGTGAGCCACGGTCAAGATCCCTTCCACTCGCTGCACAAGATCCCTACTATTCTCTTCGATAAGAGATAACCACCGCTTCGTCCGATCATCGAATTGCTCACTGTCCTGCTGGACCAGCAACCGTGCGAGTTCTTCCATGCGAGCCCCCGGCCCCTTGAGATCATGAGCCAAAGTTTCCGCCAGATGCTCAAGCTGTCGAAGGCGTGTCACCAACCCCCGCTGTTTCTGTTGTGCCGCTTCGTGCAGCCGCGCATTTGAGATAGCTAGCGCAGCCTCCTGAGCCAAACCTTCAGCCAGGCGCTGATTCCACTCATGCGCTGCACGGGGTCGCTCGTTCAGAAACGACAGAACGCCGAACGGAATCCCCTGCGTCAATAGTGGAACTGCCAGTATACTGTCTCCGATCAAGTTGGGCCGGACCATCTGCGGCCACCTGTCCGAACGAAACCATTCCCCTGTGGCCACCGCGCGCGTCTCAAACGCTTGAACACTGACCGGAAGTTCCTCCCACTGCATAACCCATTTCTTTAAACGATCATTCCATTCGCCGGATGCAGCTTCAACAATCCAACAACCGGCTCGTTCATCGCGAAGGAGCACCAGGCAGATATCGGTCTGCACTAACTCCACTGCCCGGTCCGTAATACGCCGGAGCACCCCCTCCAGGTTGTCCGGGCCGATGGTGTTTACCTCTTGGCCGATTGTGTCGAGCGCTTGGATCTCTTGGAAGTTCGTCTCGATGCGGCGAGCCATGGCGAGGTAGGCCTCTGCCAATTGACCGAGCTCGTCTTTCACTCCACGGCCGTTGGCCAACAGCTCGGTGATCCCGGCCACATCGACTTGTGGTCCGATCCTTGCCGTGGCGGATTGCAGCCGTGTGATCGGATCCGTGAGAGAGCGTGCCAGTATGCGGGAGACAATCCATCCCAGCGCAACCACACCAGCAAGCGTGATCCACAGTCCGACAAATGTCCGCTGCGACAGCACATCCGCTCGTTCGTTCAGCGAATTTCGCTGACGCTCCAGACGGTCTTCGACGGTCCGGACGTCTTCGCGGAGGAGATCGGACAGTCGGAGCCCTTCACCCGACCGCACATAGGCTAACGCCTTGTCCGCCGGTCCCTTCTGAATGTCTGCGATCAACTCATGCTTCGATCGCAGCAGGCCTTTCAGTTGTTGTTCGATCGGCGCGAGATGGTTCGGAGAACTCGATAGCTTCGCGAGTGACTTTGAGGCATCCGACAACGCCTGGTCGAGCTTCGCTTCTGCATCAGCCAGGGGAGCAAGGAAGGCGGGTTCCTGGGTCAAGACATAGCCGCGAAAACCGTCTTCAATGTCAATGGCGAGTCGCCCAAGCACATGTATCTGCTCCTCAGCCAGCATGAGCTCTTGCCGTTGTTCTTGGAGCCCAAGCAGCTGTTGGACAACATACAGGTGAATTGCAATGCCTGCACTGAGCGGCACACAGAGCAGCAGGAGCACCACCCATACCTTGTGCTGAATCGGGAGCTGATCCCCCCACTGTGCGGTCCATCGATCCATCGGACGATACCTTCGTTCTCGGCAACGTGCTCAGGAGGCTGTGGCTACCCAATTAATTTGGGCTTCAGGAGAAAGCAATGTCAAGACCGGGGGGACCCACAACCAAAAACTGGACCACAAATAACTTGAGGAACTGGCTCGTATCTCAGGTGGCGGGTGGTCTACTTTTCCGCTTTGGGTCACCCCGACCAATCGAGACGAATCGGATTGGATGTCAAATGATGCGCTCGTATAGCAGATCGATCTTGCGCTCATTCAATCTGACCTGATCTCGCTCCTACTCGACTCGCGAGTCGATGACTCTCTGGTGTATAAGCTGTGATACAGATGTTAGTGCTGAAGATGCTGATTAGGCCCAAAATCAAATCCCCCCTAAGGCAGCATCCAAAACCGGAGAAACGCATTGATTCTGATAGATAAACGTGTAGATAAATGGGGAAACCTTCGCGACATTGAGCTGTTCGAAAAATCTTCCTTTTTCCGCTCGCTTCCCCCTGGAAGAGCGTACTCACCGATTGATGAGTAACGGTCCTGTCTGCCAGAAAAAAGTGAAACCCCAGCCCGGCCTGACGCCGGACTGGGGTTTTCTCGGGACACTATCATTCCTACCTCTACAGGTAAGAGATGGTCTATCCAGAGACCGGTTCCCCTACAACAGGATGCTGAAAAAGTCCGCCAGCGGCGTTCTCGCTTCGCTCAGACGCTCAACCTACCGCAGCGTACGCCTCTTCGCTCGCTGCGGCCTTGCTGGACGGCCTTTTTGAGCATCCTGTATGGTGTGCTCCCGTTCTCCTAGACGTGCGCACCATTGAATTTCCAGCGTGCACAATAGCTTTTCCGCAGCCTGCTAAAGCTTCAGGGTAAACCAGGTGGAGAGGGCCTTCATGCCGTTACGTTCAATGTTGTTACCGTCCCACACAGCAAACGCGATGGGCACAGACATTCCCGGCTTGAACTGGGTATCGTTGGCATCACCGGTTTCCAACGTGCGCTTCACCACCACGCGCCAGGTTGGACCAGTGTATCCACCACCCTTGACGGAACCGGAAGGTTCCCACACACCGTTTCCGATGACATCCTGATGCGCCTGCGTCGTAAGAGTACTGAAGCCATTGGCATTCAGATCCTCAACGGAGCTCACGCGCAGCGTCGGGTCGGACATGATGTTGCCCGACCAGATGCCGGGATTGAAGGGCCCAAGGCTTCGGCCGATCCGGTCCGGATAGGTCACGCCGCCCGCCGGCTCTTCGAAATAGTAGTCCCAGAAGATTCCTGGGTATTGGTCGTCCACATCCCAGATGCCTGCGCTATCCTTGCCGAGATCCTTCTGCCACTCTGCATTCCACCGCCAAATGTTGGTGGTGCCGCCTGACTGACCCATGCACTGGAAGGGTGGCGCTCCAGCGGTGTTAACTGGGAACATGATCGCAGCCTGATCCCGGAAGTCCTGGGGACCAATGGTCGTATCATTCTTGGTCTGATCGCTCCACTCTATGCGCAAACCGAGCTCTTTGCCGTTGGTCATCGCTTTCACGAACACCGACTTCACTGAAATATTCGGATGCATCGGCGTAGTGATCAGCTGCCCGCTCAACGGAACAATCACCCCAGGAACGCTCTCCCAGACTGGGTTCGCGCCGTCCATCGGGATCGCTCCCTTGACCATCTTCGCCGGAATGGTAACCGGCTGGCTGACAGCCAACGGAACCTGTCCGATCGTCAGCATCACGCCAACGATCAACGCAGAGAGAAGAATGCCAAACACCACAAGCTTGCTGTGTGTCTGCACTACTCTCATAGAATACCCCTCCTCTCGATTAAATATGTAAGATCAGCATCACCCTAACGATCAACGCGTAGAGAGCATAGAGAGGAGCGCCAAAATCACGCCCACAATCAACGAAGCGAGAAGAATGCCAATCCTCATACGATTGCTCTGTGGCTTCTCTGCTTTCATAGGGCGCTCCTCTTCTCGATTAAATTAAGAACGGTGGCCCAAGAGTACGTGTCGATAAACTGCAAATGGAAACCTTCCTGCATGAACAGGGACAATTGTTAGGCGGTTCCGACCGGCCCCTCCTTGTCTTTGCCTTGATCCTTCTTGTCCAAAAATGATTCTGCGCCGACTTCGTTCAGCAACAGACTCAGCTCATTCCCCTGATCCTGCGCACCACACTCATACGTCTGGCCTTCCGGTGAATTGAACGTCGCCGGGCGATAATCGGTTTCCGAGTAGGGCTGGGGAATGACGCCCAGGAACGAAGCTTCGAAATCCATCCACTCCGCCATCAAGTCCGCCACGTGTTTATACAAACCGGAATCAGCTTTCTTGACCAACATCCGGCAAAACAGCGGGACCCACCGACCGATATGATTCTTGACAAATTTTTTCTGCGCGTCCAGGACGATCTGAGTCTTGTCTGCTCCATCGTGACAGCGGGAATATGATTCTTTGTAGGCCAGGAAATGCATGAACTCGAATTCGACGCTCAAATGATCCAGTCGTTCATGGATATCCTTCGACAATTCCACCCCGAACGCACGATAGAATCCGGCGATATCGCCCATAACCTGCGATTGGGCGAATACATGGTCGTTTCCAAATAGTGTTTCGTAGGGAGGGCAATCTAGGGTTATGACATTACTGAACACTCTGCGATGCTCGGCCTGCAGATCGCTGAGTTGCCAGTTGACACATTCTGACGCGACAACTTTCTCGATCTGATCGAACTGCTTGTGCAGCAACATCAGCTTTTGCTTGGACTGTTCATCGCCGATGCCGTCGAGCGCCTTGTCCAAGGCATCGATCGCCGCTCGCCCGTCCTCGACAAACTCTCCGCATTGCAGATAATCAAGAAACTCGTCGTCTTCAGGATAGAGCAGGCTCCACGACACAAGAAGATAGAGCTTACTACGACTCAGGGCGCATTCAACGGCGGGTGAATCTTTAATGGCAGGTGAAATCGGAATGACAGCGGCCGCGGCCGGAGAATTTGTTTGCACCGGCTGTTTACTCGTCATGAAAATCAGCTCCTCGGTTGACCCTGCCCACATAATTTTTCTGGTATTTGAGGTCAAACCTTTGGCGCACGTTTTTGTATCGTAGGTACAGGCCCAGGGGGTTGTCAAGTACGATTTTCACCTTCGCAAGAGATAATCTAACCCGATGATTTCTCAATTTATCCTCCCCCTCGATGTGTACCATTTCTCTTTAATTTCCTTCTTACATTCAGGCCTGTTCTTGTGGATCACGAGAGCGCCTGCGCCAACAATCTGAACGGTGTGACTCGAATCGCCACGCGATCGTTCACTGTCCCACACACTTGTTCACACTGTCCGCATCCGACGCAACGCTCAGTCGTCACAACAAGGCGCTGCCGGTCAAAATCCATCGATAAGGCATCCGTGGGACATTTAGATGCGCAGGCATGGCAACCCTGCCCTGCTGTGCAGATTCGGTGTGATACAGCAGCGAGACCCATTCGTATCTGCCCGCGTCCTTCGACGGGGAGCAACGCCTCGGTGGCACAGGCTGCAATGCAGGGCACATCCTCGCAGAGATAGCATGGCATTTGATTCGCAAAAATCACCGGTGTCCCGTTCTGCGGATGGAACGTAATCGACCCGTACGGACAAACCTTGGCGCAATCGCCGCACTTTGTGCATCGCTCCAAAAACAGTGCCTCGTCGGCGGCACCGGGAGGACGCAACCAATCCGTCCGCACCAGTGGTGGAGCCGGTTGTTCCGGCACAACCTCTTGTTGTTTAGCAAATTCCTGTGCCGCTTTGGCAACGGAAACGACAGAATCCTTGAGAAAATCGCGACGTCCATATTTTGAATCGGTAGCCACAGTGGTGCACCCTTACATGACGCCGTCAGCGCGCAGCTTGTAGACCTCGACGCAGCGATCGCAGGCACCGAATTCGATATCCCAGCCAGGGTGATTTTCGCGGATGAAATCGAGCACATAGGTCTCGAGTTTGTTGCCTATATCCTCGACCCATGAATAGGTTGGGAATCGGCACAGAGGACAGGGAAACCCCGGCATCAACATGACTTTATTTTCTGTTTCTGGAACCTCGCCCCCCTCGACATCTACAGCACGGTCCATCACACGCAAGGTGTCCGAAGCCATTTCGATCAATTCCGAGTGGGTAAAGAAACTCGTCTGCCACAACCCTTCGAACACCGATTTCAATTGTGGCGCTGGAATCTTGCGATACCAGGAACGAAACTCCTTGAACCGGTCTTCTTTCCTCAGCATCGGCTCTTTGCCGGCGGCTGTCAGCCGACTGTCCACTGTGAGACTCCACAGGATGCGATAGCGATGGAGAATGAGGGTTTCCTCGCCTGGATTTTGCCCGACCTTGGTATCCGGATCGTACCCAAAGACCGAATCCAGCATGTCCGAGATATGCATCAATTCATGGCGACAATAACGCGTGAGCGCAGGATCGTAGAATCGACGTGGAATGAGCTTGATGCCGACACCTTTCAACCCTTTTTCTTCGAACTTTTGAGCCATCTCGTGTTCGACGGATCCCCACTTCCTGAGAATGTCGACGCCTTCCTGATCTTCCTTGAGCACTCCCTTGACGAGCACGATTCCGACCCGTTCCTTCAGCAAAGGATATTCGTTGAAGGCATCGCGGATGATATCGGAAAACCCCCAGGTACCGAACATATACTGGTAGAGCTTCTTGAACTCACTCTCACGATCGTCGAGTGTAAACTTCTCGTAGATCGGGTCGGCTAGTTCGTGGAACTCTTTATAGTAGGTGGGGTCGCCTTCCCGTTCCGTCTTTTCGACGAACGAGTCAATGACCTCTTGCAGCAAAGCGGGCTGAAAACGAAGTTCCATGCTAGTCCTTGATCGTCCTATCCGGTCTGGCCGCGTCGGCACACCCAGATGGGGGGCGCGAACCGGCTCTCATAGCCTGCTTGACTTGATGACAGAGCTTCTCTTACGATCACCTCAAGCGAAACCAATTATACTTGGCGAACCGCCGGTTGGCAATCAAGCCGGTCGCCGTAGACCACTATAGTTTGTTCTAGCGGGCTGCGGAAAAACTATTTCAGCCCAGCGGAATTTCGAGGGGATGGACGTCTGAGACAAGAGCAGAACACCCCCGCAGGATGCTTAAAAAGGCCGATCAGCAAGGCCCCAGCGAGCAAAGACCCCCAACGATGCGAGAACGCCGCATGGGAAACGGCGCGTTTCGCCGCGCCGGGGCTGGGTGGGTGAGACAAGCGACTTTTTCAGCATCGTGCCAATCGTAAGGATTATTGAACATGGCTGATCACAGTGCTTCCCAACTTGCCCCCACTTCCTCCCCGCTCGCGCCATCATCGTCGGGAACGGGCAGCGCATCAGTCGATTTCCTCGAATACTGGAAGGCAGGGGTACGGGAGCTGACCACGTTTCGCGGCCATTCGCATGGAGTCTGGTCGGTGGCCTTCGCACCGGACGGGTTGACCCTCGCCAGCGGAGGAGTCGACCGGCTCGTCCGCATGTGGGACATTGAAACCGGGCGCCTCCTGCGCTCACTTAGGGGACACACGGCGGACATCCGATCAGTCGTCTTCACGCCGGACGGCCAGACGTTGGCCACTGCCAGCGAGGACCGTACCATCCGGCTCTGGAACCCGAACACCGGCGAAACGAAGAAGCTCCTCTTCACACGCTATGACCACAATGTCGTCAGCCTCTCTCTCTCGCCTGACGGCCTTATGCTGGCGCGCGGCAGCCACAATAAAGACATCAAGATTTGGGAAGTCACTACCGGCACCGAGCTCATGACCCTCCTCGGCAAGGACCAGTATGACCACCATTGGTCGGTCTGTGTCGCCTTTTCACCGGACGGTATGCACCTCGCCAGTGGAACGGATATCGGCAAGATCAAGCTCTGGGAAGTGTTACCCAGCGGAGAGGACAAAATCCTGCATAACGGCCACTGGAAGCATGACGACTATGATACCAGTGAAACACGCGGGTACTTCGTCGAAGACGACGGTGGATTTCAAAAACCGATGGACTATTGGATCGGTGCGATGGCCTTCACCCCCGATGCCAAACTGCTCATCACCGGGAGCCGTGACCAGACGATCAAGCTGTTCGACATGCCCCATGTGGCTGAACAACGGACACTGAAAGGCCACACCGCCTGGGTGCGTGCGCTCGCCGTCACTCCTGACAGCAAGGTCCTCTTCAGCGCCAGTGATGATGCAACGATTAGGTTTTGGGACCTGTCGAACGGCCGTTGCTTCAGAACGCTCAAGGCCCATACCGCAGGCGTTCGCGGCATCAACCTATCACCGGATGGGATGAAACTGGCCAGTGCGTCCTGGGACAGGACCGTCAAGTTATGGAAGGGGGGAGCGGAAGTTTCGGAGTAGCCTTATTCTGCTCGTCACTCTCCTTCTTCATCGACATCCGGCCCGGTTCTATTCGACGAAATGCCGTAGCGCTTGCACTTCTCCCACAGGGCTTTGCGCGAAAGCCCGAGGATCTTCGCGCCGGTCGTGCGGCTGCCGTCCACTCGCTCCAACACCGACAAGATATAGTCTTTCTCGAACTGTTCCCGCGCCGTCGCTAGCGAGGTCAGCGGGCGCTCCTCGCGCTTCTGCCCCGTCAGCCCTTCGCTACAGAATCCGCAAGATTCTTGCGCTGCCCCGCCTGTATACGGACAGGACTGGAACCCGCACAGATCGGACGGTTGGATTGCTTCACGATCCCGCCCCAGCGCCACCGCACGTTCGACCATGTTCTCCAACTCCCGCACGTTCCCTGGGAATGAATAGCGCAAGAAGAGCTCACGCGACACGGAAGAAAATCCTTTCAACGTCTTATTCATCTTGCCGGAGCACGTCTTCAGGACATGCTCTGCGATGATCATGATGTCTTCCTGCCGTTGACGCAATGGTGGAATCACGATATGCACGACATTGAGGCGATAAAAAAGATCCTCTCGAAACCGCCCCTGAGAGACTTCCTTCCTCAGGTCTTTTTGGGTGGCACAGACCAGGCGCACGTCAACATCAATCCTGTCGTTCCCCCCTACGCGCTCAAACTGCCGCTCCTGGAGTACCCGCAACAATTTCACTTGGACGACAGGCGAGATTTCTCCGATTTCATCGAGGAATAACGTGCCTCGATGTGCCAGCTCAAACCGCCCACGCCGCTGCCGTAGCGCCCCTGTGAAGGCCCCTTTCTCATGGCCGAAGAGTTCCGCTTCTAGTAAGGTTTCTGGAAGCGCCGCACAGCTCACTTTGATCAAGGGGTAGTGGCTTCGGGCGCTGTTTTGATGGATGGCATTGGCGACCAGCTCCTTGCCGGTTCCGCTCTCTCCAAGAATCAGAATCGTCGAATCAGTTCCTGCCACCAGCTTGATCTTCTCGAGTACGGCTCGCATTTGGCTGTTCGCTCCGAGAATGCCCCCGAAACTGAACTTATCTTCCAGCACCGCTTTGAGGTCCTGGTTTTCGCGCCGCAAGGTCACGACGCGGCCCACCCGCTCGACGATCAACTGCAATTCGTCCATCTGAAACGGTTTTGTGATGTAATCGAAGGCACCGAGCTTCATCGCGCCAACCGCCGTTTCTACCGATCCGTGGGCGGTAATCACCACGACCTCCGTGTGGGGCGACTGCTCCTTGGCCGCTGTCAGCACCGTGAGCCCGTCCGCGCCAGGCAGCCGCAGATCGGTGATCACCAGATCGAATGGCCGTCGGCGGATGGCTTCGATACCTTCCGTTCCGGATGCGGCCGCTTCGACCTCATGGCCGATCGCCTCCAACGCATCGACCATCGAAAGCCGCATCAGCGGCTCGTCATCGACGAGCAGGATCCTGAGCCCCTTCATGACACCCGCTCCATCAACGAACGTTCCCGGGAAACAGGAAGACAGAGGGTAAAGATCGTCCCTTTCCCGACCTCGCTGTCCACCAAGATTTTTCCTCCGTGGCGCTCGACGATGCCCAGACTGACCGACAGGCCGAGTCCGGTTCCTTCGCCTTCGCTCTTGGTCGTAAAGAAAGGATCGAAGATCCTCGGAAGGACTGCCGGCGGAATGCCCGATCCCGTATCGCAAACCTCAATCAGGCAGACCCCTTCGGCCACGGATGTTCGGATTGTCAGCATCCCTCCGTCTTTCATCGCTTGCACCGCATTCAATACCAGGTTCATCAGCACCTGCTCAATCATGTGCCGATCGACCATGACATTCGGCAACCCCTGACCGAATCGCGTTTCCAACACGATTCGGTTCGGGGCAAAGAGGTGCGTCGTCAAGACCAACACCCGATCGACGACATGATGGATGTCCGTCAGCGCAAACGCCGGCTCATGCTGCTGGGAGAAATCGAGGAGCTGCCGAACAATCGTTTGCACACGCCGCACACCGTCTTCCATCGACACCCGGTATTCTTCTTGCCGGCTCGGCGACAGCGCCCCCTTCCGTAAGTTGTAGAGGCAGTTGAGGATGCCCCCCAGGGGATTATTGATTTCGTGGGCCACTCCCGCGGCGAGCCTTCCAACCGAGGCCAGTTTTTCAGAATTCCTGATCTGCTGCTCCAGTTTCTTGGTCTCGGTCATGTCACGTGCGATGCCCAGCACACCCAGGATCGCTCCGTCGACCGCATGCAGCGGGGAGACGCTGACCATCACAGCCCTTGGCTCCCCCGTGCGAGTTACTACTTCGACCTCATAGACCTGCTTCGCTCCGATATCCAAGGTACTCTTGAGACGCTTCCCGCGATGACGCTTAGAGAGAAGGGCGAGGTACGGGCGCCCGAGCAGATCGTCCTTCCGGTAGCCCCATGATTCGATCTTGCTGTTGACATAGGTGAACCGTTGCTCGGTATCGAGGGTGTAAATGACATCGTTGGCGTTCTCGAGCAGATTTTCAAGATACTGCTTGGTCTCTTCAATTTCCCGCGTGCGCTCTCGTACCTTATCCTCCAACTCTTCTCGGTAAGTCTCCAGCTGCCGTTCGAGCCGCTTCCGGTCGGTAATGTCTCGCAACTGCACCATCACCAACAGTTGGTCGACTGCTCCGACTCGGATCAAATCCATTTCGGCTGGAGTTTCCAGTCCGTCGGCGTGCCGCACCATGATCTCCTGGGTGGACACTTTCCTCTGCCCCGAAATGATGTCGCTCAGCCATCCGCGCAACGCGTCGTGATAGCTGGAGAGGACAACTTCGAGTAAACTGCGGCCGACCACGTTCGCTTCTGCATACCCCAGAGCTTGCTCCTCACGTTTGTTGACGGCTACGATCACCCCACTCGGATTCACCATAAACACCGAGTCCGCCACCAAGTCGAACAACGACTTGTACCGCGCCTGCGAGGCCACGAGTTGTTGCGTCCGCTCCGACACGACCTGTTCAAGCTTCGTCGTGTATTCTTGCAATTGTTGCTCAAGCCGGTGCCGTTCAGTCACGTCACGCACAAACGCGCGCGAGTGAACCAGCCCGCCCCGCTCTTGATCGATCAGCGCCGTGGCGTGAATCTCCACGTCGATCGGGTGACCGTCCTTGGCTAAAAACACCGTCTCCATCGAACTGCTCCCTTCCGCCACCAATCGTTCCAAATATTGCAATACGAGCGGCTCCTGGCCACGCGGCACGAGATCCCAGAGTCGCATCGACAGCATCTCATCGAGGGTGTATTTCATCTTCTCGAGCCCCGTCTTGTTCACATGGACGAATTGGCCGCTGCGGTTCAATTGATAGATCATCTCAGGAGAATGCTCGATCAAATCGCGGTACCTTTCTTCCAAGCGGTGCACATCCAGCACGCGTTGTTCAATCTGCGCAAATGATCGTTGTAGATTCGTCGCCATCTGGTTGAACGCATCGGCGAGCCCTTCAATTTCATCGCCGGTCTTCAGCTCCAGTCGACGGTCCAATCGTCCGCTTCCGATTTCACGCACCCCGTCGTGTAACAACTGAATGGGACGGGCGATCCGACGTGCGACGACTACCCCTGTCCCCCAAAGTACGGCAAGTACGAGCAACCCATAGAGCAGCACTTTCGCCACGAGTTCGGCAAGCGGCGCATAGGTCTCCTGAGGGTCTTGCCGCACCAAGGTGATCCAGTGTTTTCCTCCGAGGCTTCCTGGGGCCAAGCTCTCGCCAAAACGGACCGGGGCGAATCCTACCAAGGCGTTCCGGCCCCCATGCGAATCGTCCTCGGCAACGGTCCAACCGGCTCTCAACCCACCGAGAGTACTGATTAACTCGGGCCTTACCGTATGCTCTTCAGGGCTCATGACCGGACAGATTACAGGAACACCATCGGAACTGAACAACATCGCGTGACCGGTCGCCCCGATGGTGACATCGGCAATCGCATGAAAGATCGTGTCTCGACGTAACAGAATTGTGACTGTCCCAATCACCGTCCCCTTTGTGTCGTCCAGAATAGGCGCCGCCACCACGACCACATGAGTCCCGAAACCGGGATCAAAGGCAATCTCGCTCACATAACCCTTGAGACTTCCCCCTTGCACCACCGCTTGCCACCACGGCGTCTTCCCGTAAAAATACTCCACTTGTGGAATGGAACTGACCACCAGCGCCCCCTGCTGGTCGGTCACCAGTATCCCGACATAGTCCGATTTGCGGATATCGTGCCATCGGATGAGGTAGTTGGTGACGATGCGATTGATGAAGAGGGGAAACTCGCTTTGCTTATCCCGCTGACGCCACCGCTGCTGCCAATCCTTGATCATGCCCTGGATGCTTTGCGCATCCTTATCCTCATACGTGCGGTTGGCTTCGGTGACGGCGGTGTGGAGAAGTGGGGTGGTGGCGAGCTGCTGGGCCTCGTTCATCCCACGACTGACATGCATTTCGATGCGGCGAGCGGCTTCTACGGCGACTTCTTTGAAGTTGGCGCCGGTCATTTCACGAAGGGCGCGCCGCTCCTCGACGTAGGTGAGCGCAAGCAGAAGGGTCAGGGGCAGAAGTCCGACCAGCACGATCGCCGTGATGATCTTGCGCTGGAGACTGTGAGCCCGACTCCAGAGTGTCATGGGTTCGCCCCGAGCAGGATGCAACAACCCGTGATGCGTAAAGCATATCTCGTGAAGCGCCCAAAGGGTCCTCCGAGACGAGAACCGAATGACGCTTCACGAACGACGGGCGGTTATTTCACCATACGGCTAACTCCGCTTCAACAGCCGCCCAGACGCTCCCGGCCAGAGCAACAGCAACGGACTCGCGACGAAGATAGATGAATAGGTCCCGAAGATCACGCCCCACAACAGGGCGAGGGAGAAGTCGTGCAAAACCTCTCCGCCGGCCAGCGTCAGAGGAATCAGCACCAACACGACGGTCAAACTGGTGACGATCGTGCGGCTCAAGACTTGGTTGACCGCGTTGTTGATCATCGTCTCTTCGCTGTCACGCCGCCGCATCCGGAGGTTTTCCCTGATACGGTCAAACACGACGACCGTATCCGTCATTGAATAGCCGGCTAATGTCAGCAATGCCGTCACGACGAGCAAGGTAATTTCCTTATCCAGGACGTAAAAGGCGCCCAACACCGCCAACACGTCATGGAAGGTCGCCAAGGCTGCGGCGATGCCGAAGCGAAATTCGAATCGCGCCGCCACGTAGAAAATGATCCCGGCAAAGGAAATGACGACCGCGATGAGGGCATCCTGCTGAAGCTTCTGCCCGATGGTCGGTCCGATTTCCGTGCTGGAATCGACCACGAAATGGTTCGAGGGAAATTCCTTCGTAAAGACCGCCACGACCCGTTCAGCAACTTTCTCCTCGATGGTCGTCGAGGCCTTTAGGCGGATCAGAAGTTTGTTCTCCTGACCGAATTCTTGCAACTCGGCGTCGGCCAAGCCGTTCGCCTCCAAGGCTTTTCTCGCTTCGTCGACCCGGATAGCTTGGTCGAATTTCAACTGCACCGCGGTCCCGCCCGCGAAATCAATGCCGAGGTTCGCCGACCCTCTGGCAATCTGAATGACCGCCACAATTCCCAGCACCACCATGATACCCGAAAAAAGAAAGGCCCAGCGGCGCTTCCCCATGAAATCGATATCGGTTTTTCCAAGGATCTCTAACATTCCGGCTCCTTCGAACTAGATGCTTAACTGCTCCACTTTGCGTCGTTGATTCAAGAGGTCGAAGATGACCTTGGTGCCGATTAAGGCCGTAAAGAGATTGATCCCTATCCCGAGACACAAGGTCACGGCAAACCCCTTGATCGGCCCCGTGCCGAAGAGGAACAGCGCCACCCCCGTGATCAGGGTCGTCACGTGAGAGTCGACAATTGTGAGCAGTGCCTTGTCATATCCTCCGTCCACCGCCAGCCGAACCGCTTTCCCTAGTCTCAGCTCTTCACGTATACGCTCGAAGATCAGGACGTTCGAATCGACGCCCATCCCCATCGTGAGCACGATTCCGGCAATCCCCGGCAAGGTCAAGGTTGCGTTTAGGGCGGAAAGGGCTC
Organism: Nitrospiraceae bacterium; assembly: GCA_036004925.1. Taxonomy (GTDB): domain Bacteria; phylum Nitrospirota; class Nitrospiria; order Nitrospirales; family Nitrospiraceae; genus Palsa-1315. The sequence continues at coordinate 16,648 of DASYRC010000064.1, forward strand.
CGATCAAACAGAGCAAGTTCAGCACCAGCGCAAAGTCCGCAATTATCCCGGACATCCGGTAATACACGATCATGAACACCACCACCATGGCACCGGCAAACAGCGTCGCTCGCACTCCTTTTTCGATTGAATCCTTCCCCAGCGACGGTCCGACCGTGAGGTCTTGAATGATCTTGAGCGGAGCCGGCAAGGCGCCGGCGCGGAGCACGATGGCCAAGTCGTTCGCCTCTTGCATTGAAAACGTCCCGGTGATTTGCGCGCGTCCCCCGGTAATGCGGTCCTGAATCACCGGCGCCGAGTAGATCGTGTTGTCGAGCACGACGGCCATTCGTTTCTTGATGTTGTCGCCCGTAATCCGTTCGAATTCTCGACCACCCTTTGCGTCAAATGTGATCGATACGTACGGATCGTTGAATTGACCGATCGAGACCCGTGCATCGCTCAACACATCGCCGGTCAACATGACCCGCTTTTTTACGAGATAGGGTATCCGATATTCTCGACCGCTATCTTTTTCGAACGCCCGTTCAAAGAGGATCTGATCGCCTTCCGGCAATTTTCCCTCCACCTGCTTCAGCACATCCGCTTCTTTATCTTTTGGAATACGGGCTGGCAGATCGAGCTTCGGCTGGTTGTCCTCATCCAGCATTTTAAATTCGAGCAACGCCGTCTCTTTGATCAGATCCCTCGCGCGCTTGGGCTCTTTGACACCGGGCAACTGCACCACGATCTGCTTTAGCCCCTGCCGCTGCACCATCGGTTCTGCCACGCCAAACTGGTCAATACGGTTCCGGATCGTTTCCAGTGCCTGGTTGATCGCGGAGTCCTTGATCCGCTTGACCTCAACCTCCCGCAACTCCCATACCAGCCGGTTAGCCGATCCGGCAGACTGCGTCTCGCTGAAGGTCGGATAGTCATCGATCAACTTCTGGATCTGCGCCTTGAGTTCGGCGTTTTGGAATTGAATCGTGACCTGAGCCGGTCCCGTCCTCATCACGGACTCGACGGGAATTTTCTTATCGACCAACCCATCTTGAAGGGACACGACCGATCGATCGACGGCAATCTCGACCGCGCGATCTTCGTCCACTTCCATGACGAGGTGAATCCCGCCTTGGAGATCCAGGCCCAGGGTAATGCCTTTGTTCGGCATCACCCTCTTCAGCCAACCAGGCAACGCCTGATAGAACGGCTGATAGGACGGGACAAAGAAGATCACCGACATCACCACCACCAACACCAACAACGTTAACCGCCCACCCACTTTTCTCATGTCGTCTGTAACCCCTTTGTCACTTGTAACCTACGAGTCCTTATCCTTGTCCTCGTCATCGCCGCCGCGTAATCGAGCGATCTGGTCCCGTTGCATCCGAATCTTCGTAGTATCGGCGATCTGCAGCGTCACCGTCTCCTTTCCGAGATTCGTCACGGTACCCCAGATACCCGACGCCGTGACCACCTTGTCGCCCTTCTTCAGAGCATCCAGCAACGCCTTCTGCTGTTTCGTGCGTTTTTGTTGCGGCAAAATGACCAAGAAATAGAAAATAACGAAGATCAGCACGAATGGAATGAGCGACAGGAACGTACTGGAATTCGAACCTCCTCCACCAATCCCTTGAGCCCATGCGACCGATTGCATTACCATACAAACTCCTCTTCGACAGGGTTAGTCCCATCCGGCATGCCGATGCGCATCGACGTCAGCCATCTCTGCAGCTAAGACATCCGATGCAGTCCGGTCGCAGGATCGGTAGAACTCCTCCCGGAACGACCGTAACATTCCCTGTGCGATCGCTGACCGCACCTGGGCCATCAGATCGGCAAAATACCAGAGATTGTGAATCGTATTCAGTCTCGAAGACAGCATCTCTTTCACCTGAAAGAGGTGATGCAGATAGGCCCGCGAGTAGCGCGCGCAGACCGGACAACCGCAGGCCGGGTCGATCGGCTGTTCATCCCGGACATACCGCGCTTGCTTGATCGCCACTCGCCCAACACTCGTAAAGAGCGAACCGGTCCGCCCATGGCGCGAGGGCACGACGCAATCGAAGAGGTCGATCCCGCGCATCGCACCTTCGATCAAATCCCCCGGCATCCCCACACCCATCAAATACCGCGGCTTCGAAGCCGGCAGCTCCGGCACAGTCACATCCAACATGGCATACATCTCTGCCTTCGATTCTCCTACCGAAAGCCCGCCGACCGCGTAACCCTCGAAACCAATCCCGATGAGGCCTCGCGCCGAGGTCACGCGGAGATCTGCATCCAAGCCGCCTTGCACGATCCCAAAAAGAGCTTGATCCGTGCGACGCCGACTGGCTTGACAGCGTTGCGCCCAGAGGGTGGTCCGTCGTACGGCATCGCGCACGACCTCTCTCTCAGCCGGCAAGGCCAGGCAGTGATCGAACGCCATCATGATATCGGCCCCCAACGCTTCTTCGATCTCGATGGCGGTCTCCGGCGTGATGAAATGAGTTGACCCATCGAGATGCGACTGAAAGCTCACTCCCTCGTCTGTCACCTTGCTCAATTTGGCGAGACTGAAAATCTGAAATCCGCCACTGTCCGTCAAGATGGATCCGGGCCACCCGGTGAACCGGTGCAATCCACCCATCTCAGCCACGACCTTATGCCCAGGCCGCAAATAAAGGTGATAGGCGTTGTTCAGCATGAGACGGAAGCCGAGCTGCTCTAAGTCGGCTGGATCAATCCCCTTTACCGGCCCCAACGTGCCAACAGGGATGAAGGCCGGCGTGTCGATCTCGCCATGGGCGGTGCTGAGTTTCCCCAACCGCGCGCTCGTGTCACGATCCACCTGCTGAACTGAAAATTTCACAGTCCCTCTTGTTGGCTACATCTGCTCTGGCACGGAAACTCCGAGTACGCCGAGTCCATTCTTCAAGACTTGTTGGATTCCTTGCATCAACGCCAATCTCGCCGCAGTTCGTTCGGGGGCCAGCCTCTCCTTCTGCAGCCCCTCATCTGAGCCCAATCCTTCCGGCGCGACCGCCAATAGATCTCGACCCGCAGCAGGAGGCAGAATCCTGTGCTTGTTATAAAACGTATGCAGCAGCCCGGCCAATTGCTGGAGGTAATAGGTCATCCGGTGAGGCTCGTAGGCCATCGCACTGCCCTGGAGGACCGAGGGATAGGCAGAGAGCTTGCGAATCAGCCCCAATTCATCCGGGTCCGTCAGCACCGTCAAATCCGTCTCGCTCGGAAAGGGACAATCGATGCCTCGCGTGGCCGCGACGCGCCAGAGGCTGGCGATCCTGGCATGGGCATACTGCACATAGTACACAGGATTATCGGATGACCGCTGCTTGGCCAGTTCCAAATCAAAGTCCAGATGTGAGTCGGAATCGCGCATCAAAAAAAAGAACTTGGCCGCATCGGCCCCGACTTCATCGATGACTTCCCGCATCGTGATGAACTCGCCGGCCCGCTTCGACATTTCCACTTTTTTCCCGCTGCGCAACAAATTCACCATCTGGACCAGCACGACCTGAAGACGATCTTTCGGATACCCATAGGCCTGCACCACCGCTTGCATGCGAGGAATGTAGCCATGGTGATCCGCGCCCCAGACATCGATGAGCAGGTCATATCCGCGCCGCAGCTTATCCCGGTGGTAGGCGATATCGGAAGCCAGGTACGTGTACTCGCCGTCCTGTTTCCGCACGACACGATCCTTTTCGTCCCCGAATGCCGAGGATCGGAACCACCAGGCACCTTCCTGCTCAAACAGGAAATGTTGCGAACTCAATTCATCTAAGTCCCGTGGGAGGGCCCCTGAGCTCACGAGGGAGGCCTCGCTGAACCACGACTCGAACTCGATCCCGAAGGATTTCAAATCCTCGCGAATCAGGCTCAGCAGTTCCTGATAGGCGAACGTTCGACAGCGCTCCTCAACCTCTGCGGCCGCACGTCCGGTCAGCTCGGACCCGAACTGTTGCTTCACTCGCTTGGCCACGGCAATGATGTAGGCCCCGTGATACCCCTCTGACGGAAATTCTACTGGCCGGTTCGATAACTCCTCATATCGGGCATACACAGAGGCCCCCAACAATTTCATCTGCCGGCCGACGTCGTTGATATAGTACTCACTCACGACGTCATACCCGACCGCCTTGAGCATATTCGCGACGGCCTGCCCGACTGCTGCGCCACGTCCATGCCCTACATGCAACGGACCGGTTGGATTTGCACTTACATACTCCACCAAGACGCGACGTCGCTGCCCCAACTCGGCTCGCCCGTAGGCTGATCCTTGCATCTCGATTTCTCTGAGCACCTCTTGCCAGACCTCGGGTTTGACCGTGAGGTTAAGGAACCCCGGCCTGACAATCTCGACTCGCTCGAAGAGCTGCTCGCGCTGAGCAAGATTGTCGATGATGATTTGGGCAATGTCGTGGGGCGTTCGTTGCTCGGACGCCGCGAGGGACATGGCGACCGTTGAAGCTAAATCTCCCCACTCAGGCCGTTTAGGAGGATCTAAATTCAGTTGCGGCCAGGATTCTGTCTTCAGTTGGCCCTTCTTTTTGGCGCCATTGAGCGCTCCGATAAGCGCGTTGGTGACCTTTTCCTGGACGACCCCGCTGGACAAGAAAATAACTCCTAAGTCCTTACCAATGAAAGGAAAAATGAACTGGCCACTTTAGCATACGGGATAGTCAGTGACAAGGCAGCCGGATGGGATTCCCTGCCGGACCGCTGCCTCCTTGAGGCGTGCAAGACAGAGTGCGACAAGATGGTCCTGCGGCATTTTGAGACAAGGTTTTTCCTCACACCGGCTGACGTCGCCCCATGATTGGCAGAGGCAGGGTGCGCCCTGCACCACGGTAATATGGCTGCCACGGGGAGCCCACCGAGCGGGATCTGTCGGTCCAAATAGAGCAACCGTACGCACCCCCATCAGCCCCGCCATATGTGTGACTCCCGAGTCCTGCCCGACAAAGAGCCGTGCCTGAGCAAGCACTCCGGCGACGGTAAGAACGTCGAGGGCCTTCAGGACAATAGGTGGGTTCACGCATGACTGGATGAGACGCTCGACCGGCTCCTGGTCTGCCGGCCCTTCTAGAACCACCGGAGTCACCCCGGAAACCTGAAGCGCGATAACTACAGTCGCGAATATCTCCGGTGCCACACACTTATGGGCACTCCCACTCCCAGGATGGATGACGACCAGAAACTGTCCGATTGAGGGGCCTGCCGCGTCAAGACAGGTTCGTCCGAGATGGAGGAGATTTTCTGGCACAGTCAACAGGACATCTCCTTCATCGTCAGACGGTGCCTCATTGATCGCTTCAAGAAACCGGTCACATTGATGTATCGCCCGAATCGCAGTCGAGAAGGGAGACCTCACGATAACCTCTCGGACGCCGATTGCCTTGAGACTCTCGCTTAGCTTGCCATCAAGATCCTGGGTCCAGGCAATGGCAAGATCACAGTTCTCCAGCCATGCCTGCACCTGACCCGTGGCCGAGTGATCACCGGCGAACAAGTCAGCACAGACTTGCCCCTGCACAGAGGTCCACGCATCAATGATGCGGCACGCGAGGAGCAGCCTCGCAATCTGGTCACCTGCACAGAGTACCAGCCGATGGGTGGGGAAGCGGCTACGCAACCGAACCATGGCCGGGACCGCCAAGAGCACATCGCCAAGGCCGCCGGGATGGATCATTATGATCTTCCTTTTCACGGTGGGCATTATGGTTGTCCTGAGGGAGGTATCCGAGCCAGCAGGGACCGCACCGCCTCAAGGTCCGACGGTGTGTTCACGTTTTGAAAGGAGCGCCCGGAGGGATCGATGGTGAGCAGATCCGCCTCGGTGACATATTGCACCCGGAGTGACGCGTGCGACACCAGCTCTTGAATCTTGAGCTGTCTTGTCCGAATCATCTGTTCCAAGGCCGGCAGACACCGTTTGCCATACAACGCATGCATCGGATGTAACCGGGGCCCGAATTTTGCCATCACAATATCTGCGGTGGCTCTTCGGCTCGTAAACTGAGCAATGACCGCCTGATCCAGAAACGGCATGTCGCATCCGACCAGGAATATGCAGGACGTTGTTGCCTGCGTGAGCCCGGTGTACAACCCTCCGAGACTGGCGCAATCAGGCACTAGGTCTCGCACTACTCTGGCCTCGACTCCAAGCGGAGGGCTGTCCTGCGCAATGACTACCAGTACCTCTTGAAAGATTGAGTGAAGCACACCCAGTCCCCGTTCAAGAAGGGTTTGCTCCCCCACGACGAGATACCGTTTGTCTTCGCCCATTCTCCGACTTTTACCCCCGGCTAGCAGGACGCCGGTCACCTCGATCTCCATTATGCCCCCACTGCAGGCGGCCAAAAAGAAAGAGGGGGTGGGTCACCCCACCCCCTCTGGTACTTCAAGACTCTCTCCATTCAGGCGAACGTTAGAGGGTCTTTCCCTTCCGCTTGTTCGATCGTCTGGTCAGTACCCAACCTTCCAGAAGAACCACACCGAACGCTATCGCGATCGGATAGATATAGGCTTCGCGAGGTGTTGGCGGCTCCAGGAAGGTATAGTAGAAGGCCGAGACAGCCATCTTTCGCCCTGCGTCGCCATTGTGGCCGTCCCATGCAAAGAACACAGTGGGAATGTATTGTCCCATTTCAAAGAAGGTATCTTCGTCGTATTCCTGATCCGTCTTGTTGCCCAACGGACGCTGAACGATTACCGTCCATCGGCCATTCTTCCACTCCGAATAAAGTATTTTGATGTTCTCTTCGTAGTTGAACCTCTCTTCAAAGTCCTTATCCCATCCGGTACCCTTGAAGGCGCGGAGCGAACCGTCAGCTTCCCATTTCACAATGTCGACTGGGAATTGCTCGTTGCTGCCGAACAGATACCGCGGCTTAATCGGCGCGGGAAGCTCTTTCCATTTCACGGCAGTTTCCATGGCGATCGCATCGTTGTAGACCGTATAGTTATTCTGATGTGAAGCAATAGAACCCTCTTCGCCGGTCTTCGGGTCCTGTTCCTTGACATCGACATTGACTGAGGTCGGAGCCCAAGGCAACTTCCCTTCGGCTACACTCTTCGTCCGATCGTCCCACTGGAACATGAACACGACGTACTTGTCGTTGTAGAGCGACTTTACCCAGATATCGTCGATCCGGTTCACAAAGTTTCTGGGCTTGTGGGTGATCTGGCCACCCATCGCGACAAACCGCCGGGCCCGCTTCTTCCAGAGTTCGTGCTCTGGATCTGCCGGAATCTCTCCTTCGACCACCCCTGAGGACACTACAAAGTTGATCTTCGGCTTGTCCGCCAACGGGTCGATCGCGAGGGGCTTCCCATCTGCCTCACGCTCACAGAGCGAATTCACCCAGTTGGCAATGTGCCAACGCTCTTCAACGGTGGTGTTGTCAGCGAACGAGGGCATCGGAGTGCCGTTGACTCCCGTCGAAAACGTCCGGAAGATGTTCTTGACGTTATAGGGATCTTGCCGGCTGCCTCTGAAGTTCCAACACTTGTGCCAGTTTGCCGGCTGTATAGAAAAACCCCAGTCATCTTTCAGATTGAATGCATTGCCGTCACCACGGCCATCAGCCCCGTGACACTCGACACACTTCTTCTCGACGACGAGCTCGGCTCCCTTTTTCAAACTCTCCTCGGTCGGAGCAATTGGCGTCAGCTCGCCCATCTGCAACACGGTCTGACTCTCTGACTGCTTATCGGTAAATTTTCGATCTTTCACAAGCTGGGTGGTGACGAATGACAATACTTGGAGCCGTTGCTCTTCCGTCAGAATGCCTTCCCAAGATGGCATGGCGGAACCTGGCAGACCGTGCGTCACAGTCTCAAACAGATCGTTCTGACCCGGAATGGGTTTCTTGGCATCGAACAACGGCAACTCGCCGCTGGCCGTATGCCGAATCTTGAACGTCCCCTGGTTGAAATTGCGGGGACGAGGCCAGAGACGATCGGCACCGGGTCCATCTCCGCCGCCATCAACCCCGTGACACCAGACACATTTAGTGAAGTAGACCCGCTTTCCTGCTTCGATCATGTCAGCAGAAGGCTCAGGTGCTAAATCGCCTTTCTTGAAGCCAGCAGGAAGAGCATCTGCGGCAAAGGTCAAGCCTCCGACGCTTCCGGAGACCAGGATGATTCCGAAGGCTGTCGTGAGAAGTACCCCCGCCTTCAGACTTAACGAATGCTTCATCGCTTCCCTCATGTTATAAATCCCGGTTGGCTATAAATTCTCCTGAACGGCTAGTCCCAGGTCCGCGGGTAATACCCCGTGTGCCAATATTCAAACAAAATGACTTTCCAGATTTCGTCCACAGTCAGATGCTGTTCCCAAGGCGGCATCACAGATGCCCAAGGGAATCCTTCGTTCGGCAGGCCGATTCCACCCTTGGACACACGCCAGAAAATGAACGTTTCCTGTAATTGCGCAATCGTACCCGGATCAGTAAAGTTCGCCGGAATTGGATTGAATGCGAATGCATGGAGTCCGCGGCCGTTCAGGTTATCGCCATGGCAGAAGTGGCAGTTTTGGTAGAAGATCTCTCCCCCCTCACGCACATATTTGAGGTACCCTTGAGCATCCTTATCCCAGGGATTGGCATTTGGCTTCATCAAGCGGCCCATGCCCTGTTCCACAATATTCGCGTTGCTATACTCCTGATCGTACTTTCCCTCAGGATTGACACGATAGGGATTCTGCGACGTTTGAAGTGTGTAGGTCTTACCATGCACTTTGGTGCTGGCTGGTGGCGCAGGATGTACCGTCCTCAACTCAATTGGTTCCTCTGATTTCGGAATCATCGCGTTGTACGAGAACCCGCCGATCAGGATTGGCAGAACAATCAGGTATGCATAACGCAATATCCTGTTTCCCCCGGTCTTGGCATCCAAGACGTTCATGATCGGCTGTTTGAACTTCTTCCAATCTTCTTCGTTCGCAGAAACCCACATGAAAACGGCCACAAGGGAGACCGTCCCATACATGGCACGAACGCTGAACGGAATCGGAGGATACACACGATACTTCAAATAGAGGAGAATGAACGCCCAAAAAAGAATCGCCTGCCAGAACCGCGGGAACGCCATTCCCATGGACGCCATTAAATAGCTAATCCCTGTAAAGCCCGCCACGAACAGCGTGAGCTCCAAGATCACTTGGACAGGCATGTAACCTTCGATCAGGCGCACAGTGTTTGTCGGGATGATACCCACGACCATTCCGGCAAGCAGGAGTATTCCAACTACCCCTATGAGTGCCCCGACTGACATTAATGCTTTCATCGGTAAACTCCCATTGCCCGACAGAAGAGATAGATAGCCAAAATCATGAAATCTTCGGTGGCGGCGAACCCGCTTTCACCTGTGACAGATAATCAACGATTTTTTTCAGAGCACCTGCGCTCAATTTCTGCCCGAAGACCTTCGGCATCAGATTGTCAGGAAATCCTTTTACAACGTAGGTACTAGGTGATACCACGGACTCCATGATGTACTCTGGAGTGCTATGCGCGGCCCCCTTGTATGCTGGATCCTTGATTCTGGTCGGTGCGTTTGTCCCCTCTTCCAGCAGGGGACCTTGCTTGCCAAGTGCGCCAGGGATGCCTGGAATCGTATGGCACATAATGCATTGCGCCTTGGTAAAAATCTGATCAACCGTCTCGGTCCCATCTGCCAAGAGCGCGCTTGCCTCACCTGCCGGCTTATCTTCCTGCTGTTTAGGCCGGTCAGCTTCGGGAATAAATTTCTCATACGATTTGATAATCTCTTCGTATGACGGAGCATCACGCCCTTCGCGGACCCACAACCAGGTGTCCACGGCAGCCAACTCAGGAAGACTCAAGGAGATCGGTGGCTTGTGAATGGGGGGCATCGGGCTTGATTTATCATTCGTTCCTTTGACACCGTAACCGACAACGACATAACAGCTCGGGCAGGAGTGGGACTCAGCGATATATTCCTGCGCGGTTTCCGCAGTCCCTGCCCCCGGGAAGGATTCCTTTTGCTCAAACTCTCTAGCCTGCGGCTTGCCCTTACTATATTTTGGATCTTCTAGCCGTTCCTTGCCCGCTCTTTCCGGAATGCCGAGCAAGTTGGGAGCGCGTTCACCCAGCATCCCCGCGTGGAACGCATGACAGAGAGGACACTGGCCTTTGCCGATTGCGCCCTGTTCTTTGTTTTTTCCAACTCCACCGAAAATGATCTTCTCGCCTTCATCGGCGAGTTGCTGGGCAGACATGGAAGCAAAATCCAATTTCACTTCTGCAGGAGGGAACCCACCTTCGACCTGCGGCAACCAATTCCCATACCCTGACAGGCCGGCGGCAACAAGGAACATGAAGCCACCGATCTTGAGCAGTGCGGCTTGATTGGGGAAATAGATCCCCATCATAAAACACATCGCCGTAATGAGCACTAAGGAGGCCGGCAGCATCCGGTTCGCTTCATAGAAGCTCCCCTTATAGTGAGCAACTGCCACCATCAACATGCAGGCGGCGATCATGCCGATAAAGAGCTTGAACGTCGCGCGTTTCCTTGCGGCGGAATCTTTAATGGATACCAGCGAATACACGAACAGCCCTGCGACAAGCGCGAATAGCGGCCACCCTATTACTAGAGCTTCCTTTATCAGATCGCCCACGGATGTAACCTCCTGCGGTTTGGGTAGGAGGGAGGCATTGCTTCATGCCCCCACTCCCCCAACCAAGATACTAAAGTTGATTAGTGGCCCTCAGCCGGCTGCGGTGCGCCGCCCGGAACCCCTGCCTTTGCTTCGACAGGCGCCTTCTTGACCCCGAGGCTTCCCAGCCAGAAGACGAACAGGATGCTGAACCAGAAGAACAGCACATTGAATGAAATCATGTTCGCTGCGAAACCCACCGTATGCGTATAGGCCCAAGGCGAGTTATCACGCATGATCTCATTCACGTGCCAGAACAATCGGACCGAAGAGCGTATGTACCCCATCAAGCCCATCATCCAGGTAAAGGCGGTTGCGAGCATGATCAACGCATATTGCGAGCGAACAGAGATCTTCCCCCACTCAATTGCCCCCATCTGCTTGGCGCCCTTCATCATGAAGCCGTTGAGCGCAAACATGAAGAAGAGGCAGGACAGCGTCGTGGCGACCTGAGGCACTGACAGACCCACCCGCACGTTTGCCGGGATGTAATATCCGTAGATCGCCAGCCAGATGATGTTCACATAGGCGCATCCAAAGAAGATACCCATGAAGATATTGCCGAACTTCGACCAGGATACCGTCGAGATCTTGTTGCCTCGCATGTACCAGACGAAGCTCAGAATGGTGGTGGTGATGATCACGTTGATTCCACCGTTCTTGGCCGACATCACCCCGTAGTTTCCCAGCACCGGGTGCTGTTGACCACCCATAGCTTTGAGCTCCGCTGGAGTCATGACGATCGTATGGGGGGTGATGAATACCAGGAAGCCGATACAGAGAACAAATACGAGATACTTAATGTAGCGTTGATATTTTTCAGCACCGCGCATTCGACCAAGCGCCTGCCAGAGATAATAGTTGGTGCTCAAGAAGAGGATGCCGATCATGGTGGCTTGAATGATGAAGAGCCAAGCCAGGAGACCACCCATGAGCGTAATCCCCATCTGCTGGCGGTAGGCGTAGACCTCGCGCATCAGCCAGTAACCGGCGAACGGCAAGGGAATCAAAAACGCCACGCCGAGCGCCATAGCGATATAGCCCATCCAGTCATAGTGCGCACGATCCTCATCCGTCTTGGAGGCCAAAAACTTGTACGCCGCGTACGCCGCCACGACACCACCTCCGAACGCCATATTACCCAAAATGCGATGCACGTTGAGCGGATTCCAGAGGGCGGTATGAATGACGTGCCAGATGTTCCCCAGGAACCTGCCCTGCTCATCGACGCCGGCCGGCGACATCATGAAGCCGATCCAGGAATTGGCCAGCATCATGAGCAATGTCCCGATCACGTTCAAGACCACGGACATGCTCAAGTGAATCCACTTGAGGAACCCTTCCTTCATCTTATCCCAGCCGTAGTAATAGATATAAATGGTCCCGCTCTCAGCCACAAACATCAGCGCATAGATATGCATGACCGGGCGGAAGATACTGGAGAGATAGCCGAAGAATGCAGGATACAGCGTCAGGAAGGTGAAGATCAGGATACCGCCCAGAATTGCGGTGATCGAATACGCCGTCAGACTGATTTTGATGAAGTCATAGGCGAGCTGGTCGTACCGCTTCGCCATCGCCTTATCCTTCGTCACCATCCCCATGAATTCAATAACCATGCAGAAAATCGGAACCGCGAGCACGAAACTTCCGTAATAGAGGTGCTGCTGGTTCGCAAACCAGAGCAACACGCGGCTCTCGAAGTTGTACCGAGGATAATCCTTAGGACCATCGACGGTCTTCGGAGCAGGGGCACCGACGACGATACCCTCCGTCTTATAATAGACGTCTCGCCCCTTCTCAACCTTCGCCTCACCCTCCTTCTTCACCGCTTCAGATGCATCCGCGCCAATAGCCAGTGACGGAAGCGATACGGCGATGGGGAGCAGGAGAAGGCCAATCATCGCGCAAAGGGCCATGATTGAGAGCAACTTCTTCCTGGCTACACGACCCATGAGATACCTCCTTGAAGCATTCCGAAAATGATTGACACTCATAATACTCTCATCCCCGGATCGGAGAGAACGACTACCAGACTCTACTTTCGGAAAAGGTACCAGTAGTCCAGCCCCTGCGACTCCATCAGGTAGTGGTCGACTGCCGTAAAATACGCGATGCAGATGACTAAAGACACCAACACGTAAATGATTGTCCGACCCATCTCATTCCCTCCCTCAGACCTTGCGGGCGTTCAAGAAATCCCAGCGCTGCAGCGGCCCTGCTCAGCAGGGGCACTGAATTCCATTGAACCAATAAAAAAACCACACGCCCACCGCACACGTAACGTAAAAAATCATCTTGCCGATCCTGATCTTTAGCTCGGTATCCGCTGTTGCCGTGGCCATCGCGTCCCCTTCTCCTGATGAAACTAAATACGTGCCGAATCAGAGCAGCGAATTTCTTGACACTCAGAAATCCGTATGTTATTCAAAATCCCTTGCCGCACACGAAAAGTCAGGGGAAACTCGATGAAAAAGAAATCAAAAGTGTTCGACATTATAGTTTTGGCCGGCATGGTTGTCAATATACTTTTGGCCGTGTTCCTCATTCTCTACTACTTTGATTTCTTGTAAGTTTCATATGGTTTTCCCTTTCAATTCTTCTCTGATTTCGTACCAGATTCCGCACAGCGAAACCCGATCGTTTCATCGCGAAAGTCCGGAACCATCTTGCTCCGGCTGGTGATGCGAATATCGGCTCCCGTGGTCGCATACCCCCCCCCACGAAGCACCCGAAATACGCCGTGATCAGGGCTCGGCGGGTTCTGTTCGGGAGCCTCCGTGAAATAGCGTTCCGCATACCAGTCGGCCACCCACTCCATCACATTTCCTGCCCCATCCATGACACCGTACGGACTCTTATCGGTCGGAACTGTACCGACAGATGCGGAGACATCATGCCCATCCTGAACTCTGGCCCAATTCGCTCCATTGGGCTGCTCCACGTTACCCCAGGGCCAGAGACGGCCATCCGGTCCTCGCATGGCCTTCTCCCACTCCGCCTCAGTTGGAAGCCGCTTCCCTTTCCAATGGCAATAGGCCTCCGCATCCTCCCATGACACGTAGACCACAGGCTGATTGATGCCTTGCATCTTGCTCATGTTCTTGGCGTAGCGGGAAGGGGGACCAGACTTACGATGTCCGGTCGCATCGACAAATTGCTGGTATTGAAAGTTGGTCACTTCGTACCGATCAATGGCAAACGCATCCAGCACCAAAGTGCGCTGCGGCTGTTCATCGAGCCCGCCTTCAGTGGTCCCACGGATGAAGGGTCCTGCCGGAATCGAGACCATTTCTTCCCGAACTGGCTCTTCACGAGACACCTGAGAGGGATCGAGCGACCCTGATGGGGTTGAATCCGTGGAATCAGCAGGAGACTTTTCAAACGGAGTCAGCGTGGTGCCGCGGAGGATTCCCATGATGGGAATCGCAGCAAACGCAAGGACGGCAAGAAGAAACAAGACCTTGAATTTGGTTTCGAGCATGTCAGTTATGACGCCGCGGGGCTGTCGCCAACCTCCATATCACTATCACTCGCACAGCGAAACCCGATCGTAATGTCCGTCCGCCAATGTTTTGCTGCAAATCGCTTGGATAGCCGAGTATTATGCTCGGTCTCTCGCCACGACCCTCCGCGCACGACTTTCAAATCACCGGTTTCTGGTCCTTTCGGGTCGCGGTAAGGCGCTTTCTGGTAGTAGTGTTCGTCGTACGAATCCGCGACCCATTCCGCGACGTTCCCGGTCATGTCATAGATTCCGTAGGGGCTTAGCCCGGTCTCGAACGATCCAGGAGGCGCAAGATACCGATACCCGTCTTCACTCCCATCCACATTGGCATTGGCGCGGCCGTTCATGAAGGTGTCGCCCCACGCGTACTTCCGCTTTCCCTCACCACGACCGGCTTTTTCCCATTCCGCTTCCGTGGGAAGGCGCTTTCCCGCCCACTTACAATAGGCCACCGCCTCGTCCCATGTCACGCTCATCGCCGCAAACTCGGGCTGCAGCAGCTTGGATTGATCGTCTTCAAATACTTCGATCTTGGGCAGCGGCCGCTTGGTCATTTTGGCGAACCGGGCATATTCCTCTTGCGACACCTCCTTCCTGTCGAGATAGAACGTCTTGAGATACACTTGACGCTCCGGCACCTCATCCGGGTCGCCATCTTTGCTGCCCATGATGAACGGGCCTTCGGGAATCTGCACCATTTCTCGGCCTTCATCGCCTATCTTCGTTTTATACATGGAATAATCCAGCGAGGGTGCACTGCTCGGCGCAGGGCGAGCTTCGGTCTTGATCGACAAGGCCAATGCTTTCATCTGCTTCGCCTTGTAGGACTCATAGACCAGCAAACTAATCATCAGGACGAACGCCCCAAAAACAAACACGATAGAGCCGATGAGCACTCCCCTATTTTCCATCGCGTCTCATGCTCCTCCACTTGTGCGTGACACAAAGGGATCGACCGGCTCGGATGCAGCTTTCTTTGCCGCGCGCATATCCAGCAACATCGAGATCTGCACACCGAGAAATCCACCCATGGCGGCACCGGCCCCCGCGCCCACGGATATTCTCTCCGGGCCGGCAATGAACCAGGCAAGCGCCCCGCCTAACAGAGTTCCCACCAATATACTCACCAGGAAACGCCGCCCACCCATAAACCCGATGACTCCGCCGAACACCAGCCCTGCCCCACTCGCAAGCGGCATGATGCCGCCGCCCATAATGAGCCCGATGAGCGTCCCGACGGTTCCCATCACGGCCACGCCGAACAGGATATCAATCACCTTTAACAGCGCAGCTTGTTTCCTACCGGACTCGCTCATGTTAGCAAGTGTCCATTTTTCTAGCGTCCAGCACTCGCGACCATCGAACCAAAATCGATTTCTACGCCAGGCCCGGCGATGATCGAGATACCCCAGGCTTTGGCAGCTGGTTCATGCTGGTGAATCCGTTTGAAATCTTCGTAGACGTTCACCCGTTCCTCAAACCACTGACCGACATTCTTCATGCCGCTTTGCACCACGATCTCCGAACCGCTGAAGATGCCTCCTTCGGTCAGCGTGCCCTCGGGCTTGGTGGCACTCCAGACATACTTCGTAAACACAGGAATAAACATCAGGTCGATATCCAGTGAGGCGTAGATCGCCGCAATAGGCTCAGTGTCTGTCGTGGCTTTTTGCAGGCGCCAACGCCAGGTAAGGACTGGAAAGGCCTTCGGGTCCCAATCGATCTTCTTTTTCTTGATCCTCTGTCCCGCATCCTTCGCCGCTAGAAAATTCACCCCGTTCTCCGTCTGAACCTTATACGCATCCCGCCCCTTCGACTCGCTTCGTTGACTTTCATTATCCCAATTCGAGGGAAATCCATCCGCTTCTTTCGCCTGAAAATCCTCCAGGACCAAGGATTGGCTTTGGGCTGAGACTGCACCCTGCATCAGGAAGCCCCCACACACCACCAGCCCGACCGCGAGATACCTCCGAATCATCCCCCCTCGCCTCATTCTCCCACCCCTTTCGATATTTATGCCTCTTGCGATGACGATGGCGCCAGTACCCTCGCGTCTTCCTCAGCCACCTCTTCTCCCATCACAGGCGACTGGTCACGCTGAGACACCCAGAATAGAGTGAGCACCGCGCCCCAGAACACCATCATATTGAGCGTCACCATCTTCGCAGCAAACGCGAAGTCCGGCGTAAAGGCCCAGGGAGAGACATCGGCCATCAACTCACTTACATGCCACGCCAACCGTCCGGAGGAACGGATATAGCCCATGAGACCCATGACCCACGAAAATGCAGCAGCCAATCCGAATAAGCCCACCATGGCTCTGAGGGAAATCTTTCCCCACTGGACCGGCCCATGGAGGAGCGCCCCTTTGAGCATCATGCGATTGATCACTACACCGACCACAAGGACCGTCAACGTGGTCGCAGCCTGCGGCGATGACAGCCCGACGCGGAGCTTCGCCGGCAGATAGTACCCGTACACTGAGAGCCAGATAATGTTGAGCCCCCCCAGGAGGAACAGCGCGCCGATGAGGATATTCCCTTTCTTGACCCAGGACACGACCATCGTTCGATTGGCGCGACGGTAATACATGAAACTCATGGCGGTCACGAGAATCATGATGTTGACCGCGCCGTTCTTCGCAGACATCACTCCGTAGTTGCCGACCACGGGATGTGATGCTCCGCCCATCGCCTTCACTTCACCGGCCGACATGAAGACGGTGTGGGGCGTCAGCCAAATAAACAGAGCCAACATAAACACCGCGAGCAGCAATTGATAATAGGGCTGATATCGTTCCCCTCCACGAAGGCGCGCCATACTCTGCCACAGGTAAAAGTTCACTCCGAGGAAGAGAACGCCGATCAAGAGGGCCTGCACCACAAAGAGCCAGGTGAGTAATCCACCCATCATCGTCACGCCCATACTCTGGCTGAACGCGTAGACTGATCGCATCAACCAGTAGCCGGCAAAAGGCATCGGTAACAGCGCGCAGACCGTGACAAACAGAAAGATGTGTCCCACCCAGTCGAAATAGGCGCGCGCTTGTTCAGTCTTACTGGTGAAAAATCGATAGCAGGCGTAGGCCAACACCACCGCGCCGCCGGACATAATGTCTGCCAGGAAGCGATGGACATTCAATGGATTCCAGAGGGCCGAATGGAGCAAATGCCATCCGTTCCCCAAAAACCGCCCTTGCGCATCGACACCGGCCGGAGCCATCATGAAGGCTGACCAGGCGTTCGCCAAGAACAGCAGTGCTGTCCCAAACACGTTGGTCAACAGGCCGATCGATGCGTGGCCCCACTTCGAGGCCGGCTCAGCCATCCGGTTCCAGCTATAGTAATAGGTGATGAGCAGCAGCGATTCTCCGACAAACACGAACGCATAGACCGGCATAAAGTCCTTGAACGTCCCTCCCATGTACTTCATGAAGCTGGGATAGAAATAGAGAAACATCCCCAGCATGAGGCCCCCGACCACGGCCGTCACCGACAGGGCGAGAAGGGCGACTTTTGCCAAATCCCGCGCAAGGCCGTCATAGCGAAGTGCGAGCGCGGGCTTTCTGCTGCTAAGTCCCAGAAATTCCAGCAACACACAAAAGATCGGCAACGCGAGAACAAACCCTCCGAAGTAGGTGTGTTGTTGCGTGACGAACCACACGAGCAATCGACTGTCGAACGACCCGATGCGCGCGTAGACGGTTTCTTGGGGAGAAGGAGCCGGCGGCCCCTGGGGGGTCCCTGGTGTTTTGAAATACAGATCGGCAGTGCCCTCGGCAAAGGATTGGCTATAAACGCCCCAGCCAATCCCCGAGACCGCGAGAACAGCAAGTAGCAGAACAGAATACCCGACTATTCCATATGTTCTCTTCTTCATGACCATACTCTTAACAGGCTGCGGAAAAACTATGCTGGCGCGCTAGAGCTTCTATAGTCCGCACGTGTGGTTACAACAGAAGAACTCTCTCGCAGGATGCTCAAAAAGACCAGACTTCTCACCCGCCCAACCCTGGCGAATATTTCACCCGCCCGCCCTGAGTCTGCCAAGACAGCCTCTTCGCCCTGGGACGCGCCTTGTCCCAAGCAAGGCCACAGCGAGTGAAGGCCCGAGGAGGTACCGACCGCACTTCGTGTGGACCGTTCGCCCTCGCAATAGATTTTGGCAAACGGAAAAGCCCCCACAGTGTTTCCGACCTCCGAGGAATTCTTCCTCAACGTTGAGGGTCTGAACGATGCGAGAACGACGCTGGCGGACTTTTTCAGCATCCTGCTAAACCTTCGAGCCAGAACCAGTCTGCATTGAGACGCCTGCTCCCGTTGACTTGCCTAGAATTCCCATGACGAAGGGACATCGAAGCAAGGCACTCGACATCGTTTGCCCCTGTTGTTCTTCTACTTGCCGGCGAAACCCGAGATAATAACAATACAGCGCCATCATACCTGTCACGAATCCGCCACCGGCCATGGCATAGGACGTGGGAATTCCAGGCTGTCTCAAGAGAAAAATCACACATCCCCCCGCCACCAGATAGTACGTCGCGGCAAAGGAGAGTCCAGGCCACCACCAATATTTGAGCAATTCAGTTGCCTTCGTCTGTAACAGCCCTTGGATCCATGATGCCCGTGGACGAAGCCCGCCAAAGTAGGCACAGAGAGCGACCCCGCCCCCCAAGACCGCCACAGCGGACAGCTGGACAAGTGCCGCACCCTGACTCGCCTCGACGAGGTGCCCCAGCGACGCGCCCAGTGCACCGACGACGAGACCACCTGCGACCCAGGGAGCAAGTTCCATCGCATGATTGCCTACCATCGTCCGGAGGGCCGCACCATCGGGAAACGTCGGAAACGGACGGCCCATGAGTGCCACTTTCCGCACGTGACCAATCTCGAAGGCGTCGCGCGCGACAGCCGTGCAGGAAATAATGATGGCCATCATAGCCGGCCCATCCGGATGTTTGAGATAGTCATATCCGACGAGCCAGAGCAGCGCCAAAACCAACAGAGACAACTGGACCCCATACACAAACCCAATCCAGCCGCCGAGCCATATCAGTAAACGGCTCCCATCCTCTCGAAGGATCTTCCCACAGGCAGTAGCCCGACCGACTCGATAGGCTAACAGCGCCGTCACCAACGCAACAAGACCGCTGACCATCAACAACACGATCGGTTCCGAAAGCGGCAACAGAAGCTTGGCCAACCGATAGACAGCAAACGCCACCAACCCAAGCACAAACATGACGATCCGCTTTTGCTTGCGCACAGAGTTTTCTGTGACGGCCAGACTAAGGCTGGGTAACACTCGTAACGCCATTCGATGCAACATATTTTATTCCGTGAGGCGTAAGGTGACTGGGCCTCCGTTGTTCTCGCCTTACCCCTAACGCCTCACCCCTTACGTCTTCCGGGCGCCCATCCCGAAATAGCGCGCCTTCACTTCTTCCATCAGCGCGATGGTAATGCGCGTCTCACCGCGATCGGCCGCGGTCCGCTCTAATTCAATGCGTGCCATGGCACGTACCGGCGCCGGCACCTTGTCCAATCGACGTTCCGCTTCAGGTTCCCAGTCGATGCGTTCGCCGGTTCTTGGGCGGAGTAACGTGTCGTAGGTGACAACTCGTTCTCCTCTCACCCGCACGTCTTGCTCTACTTCCCCGCGCACGAGCGGGGCAAGGTACGGAGGCATGCGATCTAGCCGATGAATCGCATCATCGGTCCACATCACCCGATCGACGAGCCCACCGGGTTGACCGGCAGGGACATCGACCCCTACTTTTAGCCCACAGCCGCGACATTCCGTCCGAATAAACCACTGGGGCATCCCGTCCCCATACGAACGTTCTTCAATCCCCTCGGTATGCATCCAGCGACCGCAGCCACAGGTCAGCATGGTGAAACACCGTGAGGCGTGAGGCGTGTAACGTGAAACGTCTCGGAGCGCGTGATTATCTGCCATCTCTGCATGCCTTGCCCATCCCTCATCACAATCACCCATTACTTATCCGATTTTGCCCGGGTACAAGAGATAGAGCATCGTATAGGTGGTGCTCCCGGTCACAAATAGAATGCAGTAGATGGTCATCGTAAAGCGTCCGAGTGCTCGGTGGCGTCGCCCGCCATCCGGCCAAATACGCTGGATCGTCATTTCCACGGCGAACACAAATGCGACAAGGGCGAGAAATCCGACCCATACAATGAGCCGTCCCATCCGAAAACGATCTGCGGCCACGAGATACAGCAAGTACACCGCCACCGGCACGCAGAGGCCACTGAAGATCATACCGATCTTTCCCCAGGTCGTCTGAAGGACGCGATCGCTCAGGATCCGTCGCCCTTGCTCGATCAACTGGGCACGGAACCCCAGCACAATCATGTAGACCGCCATGACCAATCCAATGACCACGAGAATGATATGAGTGATTAGGAGAGGGATGAACACATTACGGTAGAGTGCTTCAGATCCACCGAACCCCTCTTTCCCTTCAAAGGCCAACACGCCTAATTGACGAAATAAATAGTAGCTTATGAAGAACGCCAACATGGCGATCATCCCGCTCAACATCATCCAGTGATGAGTATCCGCTCGACGTCTCCGTGCCTGGATCCAGCCGATCACGAACAGCCCCGTAAAGACCGTCGCCATGAGTTGACTCATGTCCGCCCCGACCGTGGCGTGGGATCCAAAAAACCCCGGCTGTTTCAGCCATTCAAGCATGATGCCCCTTGTCGTTCGTGGTTTGTCTGGTTCATCTGGTTTCTCCGGTTTATCCAGTTAGTCTGGTTCAACCAAATAAACGAGACAAACTAAAGAAACCAGAGCACCAGCAGGTTCTCACGCTTCCTGAGTTTTTACGCCCTGCACAACCGCTGACGGCTCCAGTTCTGTGACGGTTGGAAAGCCGGCTTCCCCCATCCACTGAATCGCATCTGCCGTCTTGTAGCAGCCGCCTCGTTCTGTGTTCACGAGAATGTGGACCGCAAAAGCGGTGGTCCAGGCCGGACCGGTTCCTGCCTCATTTAAGAATCGATCCTTGATGACCAACCGGCCGCCGGGTGCCAAATGGGCCCAGACCCTCTTCACCAATGACGCGTTCGTCCAAAAATCTTGATAGTGCAGGATGTCAGACATCAGGGCTACATCGTAGGGTCCGCCCAGTCCATCCTCGTTAAAATCGCCAGGAAGTAATGTAATCCTCGATTCCAAACCAGCTTCTTTCACCGTTCGTTCCGTGAGTCGGAGCGTCGCAGGCAAATCGAACACAGTGGCAGTCAGCTCTGGATAGGTCTGACAGAAAGCAATCGCGTTTGTCCCGGCTCCACCTCCCAAATCCAGGAATCGCACCGGCCCAGTCAGCTGCAGCCGCTTGGCAAGGTCCGGCCCGCTCTGCTGTCCGATCCGATGAAGTACCGCCAGCACGTTGCTGCCTAAATCAGGGTCGGTCTCAAAGACGTGCCGGTCGACCGACCGCTGTCCCGTGCGAATCGTCTGCTCCAGTTTGCCCCAGTTGTCCCATTCTGCATCGTGAAGCTGCAGGAGATGTCCGATATATTGGGCTGAGTTACGGACAAGATGGGTAGCCGCGGCCGTCGAATTCCCATAGAAATCCCCGTCCTTTTCCAACACTCGCATTGCGACAAGGGCATTCAACAGGAGTCCCAGCGTCTGCCCATGGACGCCAAGACGATCCGCCAAGTCGTGGAGGGTTTTCCGCTTCCCATCCAAGGC
This sequence comes from Nitrospiraceae bacterium, assembly GCA_036004925.1. Taxonomy (GTDB): domain Bacteria; phylum Nitrospirota; class Nitrospiria; order Nitrospirales; family Nitrospiraceae; genus Palsa-1315. Next base: position 38,565 of record DASYRC010000064.1, read on the forward strand.
AGAAAACACATCCAGCTTGACTGCCGTGAGCAGAATTTTGGTCTCCCAGTAGTACCCAAGCTGGAAGATTTCTGCGAGCGAGAGTTCTCGTGACACACCACTTCCCTCAAGCAAATAGCTTTGAAACTCAGCATCTTACCTAGATCGGAAACTGAAAGGCAAGGCAGGTGACTCGGCGCAGCATGCTGCACAAACACAAAGGGCAGCGGAATAATCCGCTGCCCTTTGATTGCGGGTTACCCCGCTCATACAAATACCAGCTTACTTGATTTCAGCCTTGAGGTTGGCAGTCCCTCCATCAGCCACTTCGACTTCAAACTCCACTTTTTTACCCTTGCCGGCGAAAGGATGCCAGGCCACCACCTTGTGTTTGCCGGCTGGTACATCCTTGATCTCGAAGGAGCCATCGTCCTTCGCGACCGCAAAGTGCGGACTCGACACCGGGAGAAAGAAGCCCTGCATGAACTCATGCTGGTCGCACTGCAAACGATAGTAGCCATCCTTCTCTGCTCCGCCACGAAACACCACCGGCTTGTCGAGCTTGTCACCCTTCTTGGCCAAACCTATGTTGAATCCGGTGGCCGAGCTAGTGCCTTTCACCACAAAGCTATGCGGATTGTGGAGCACACCTTGGACCGACTTGGGGTCATCGGGATCGGCATCATGATTTTCGACGTGGAAGTTCTTGTTGTTGACCACGATACCGCTGAAGGGCAGGAACTCGCAGAATTCCGCAACAACGTCAGTGCCCTGATACCCATCGACGAACGCCTTATCTTCGACGTCGATCACCGCCACAACCGCGTTCTTCAGGCCACCATCCTTACTGACTTCAATCTGCTTCAGGAATCGCTTGTCCCCATCCATCAATTCCTTGTGTGGGTTCTTGGGGCAAAACTTGGGGTTGGGGAACTTCGCGAAGGAGAATTCCTTCTGCTCGGCCTTGCCCGCATAAGTCACCTTGCCGGCAATCGTTCCGCCTGCAAACGAGGTGAGAGGCGCCGCGACGAACGCGACGGCTGCCACGCCCAATACCGCTGATAACACACCCTGTCTCATGTGACTGCCTCCTTGTTATGAACAAATAACCGCGTAGGCTACTGTATTCTCTCGTTCCTTTATCTCCTACCACCAGCCTTGAGGGGAAAAGGGAACGTATTACACCCTGGTGACTCGATCGCAATTGAGATCCGCATTGGCGAGGCTCGTCTCTGAACGAGTCTATATACAAAAGTCTACACTGCCCTGTCAATCTGAAACAAGGGGGTGTTAACCCTGATTATCCGTGAAGCTTCTGCTGCAAGCGTGGAGACGCGGCTGTGACGGGCAGTCTCGCCGTTCAGCACTTCGACATACTGCACGAGTAGGGCCTCAAAGCTTCACGACTCCGAGTGCACGTGTCGCTTCGCCTCTTCACGTTTTCGCGACGAACCTTCATGAATAATGCGGGCAGGGGCAGAGACCTATGTCTTCTGTTGAAGAATGTGCAGCAGCGCCCCTGCCGCGGTGGCCCGCACAGCATCATTCGTGTCGTGGAGGGATTCCTTCAGAAGGGGAACAAGCTCACGATCCCCAACATGCCCGAGAGATCGAAGCGCCACAATTTTCGGACCTGGAAGCGGATCAGCCGTCAACCTGGTTAACAAGGAGATTGCACCGGGGGCGTTGGCCTTGGTCGACTTCCCAAGGGCATAGGCCACAGAAGCACGCATGGCCATATCGTTCTGTTGGGCCAGCGATTGTGCGGTGGCGGCTACCGTCGAGTAGGGCTGGCCAAGCTGGAGCAACGCGGCAATCGCTGAGGCACGCACGGTAAAGTTGCCGTCACTAAGGGCCCGATTCAGTGCCGGCACCGACTCCGGTCCTCCCAGCTCTGCCAGACCCCCAGCCGCAGATTCGCGGACGGCAGGCACAGGATCTTTCAGTAACTGCTCAATCTGTGTCCGCGCCTCTTGTTGCCCGAGATGCCCCAGCCCCCTGGCCGCAGTTCCACGAACAGAAGGCTGCTTGTTGGTCAACGCCTCCATCATGATGGAGGCGCCACGCTGGTCTTTCAATTCGGCCATCATGCGAATCGCATCGGCTCGATCCTCAGGATTCAGCGACCCTGCGGCCTGCTGCAATTCGGTCCAGACCCCTTTCTTGCCGAGCCTGATCAGCGCACCATACGCCGCGATTCGAACCGTGGTGAGCTCGTCCTTGGTAGCCGATTCGACTAACGAAATGACTCCTGGATCTCCCGTTCGGCCGAGCGCTTTCACCACGCGCGCCTTCACCAATCCTGCTTGATCCTCGATCGCCGCGCGCAATCTCGTCGATTTCCTCCCCGCCTCGGATCGGCTGAGCCCCTCGACGGCGAGAGCACGGACTGGTCCAGACCCATCGCTCAAGCCATCCTCAAAGTAGTGGACGACATCGTCGGAATCCACCTCTTTGAGCGCCGTGTAGGCCGCCCCGCGCATTTGTTCACGCATGTCCTTCACCATGATGACGATGAACCCCAACGCCACCTCTCGAAGGAGAGACACATCGTCTTGCTTGAGCGCAAATTCCAGTTTGTCGTACTCGCCGAGTGCGTCCTTGGGGTTACCAAGTTTGAGAAAGGAGCGAATCTTGAGCCGGCGAACGTCTGGAGCGGCCCCCTGTTCCTTCTCCAGCTTGGCCAATCGCTCAATCACCTGTTCATATTGTTGCTTGTCGAACGCCTCTTGCACATCTTTGGGGACAGATGTGGTCCCGGTAGCCAGCAGCATCTGATCCGCACCACTCCACAGATAGAGCCAGGCAACCGCAACTGCGGCCAGCAGATTCCAGCGACACGAACACACACGCATGATCAGTTCATTCATTGTCTCCCTACCCTCGTCCTTGCGGCACAGGCACCGTCATGCGTTTTCTGTATCCCTGTGGCTCCTCAAAATAATAGGCCGGCTGAGGCGACAGTCTGAACCGTTCATACTCAAACGACCACTCCCGATCACGGCTGACGAGCTTCAAAACCACTCCTGTCTCCAAGTCCACCCATTCATAGAACCGCTCAATTCGACCATGATGGTCTGTCTGAACTTCGAAGAGCTGGGTCGCACGACCAGCCGCCGTCGCGTTGCCAATCAGGATTCGGTCCCGTTCCCCCGGCAATGCGGGCAGAATCGGGAGCAGATCATCAAGGTCCAGGCCCGTCACCAAAAGTTCCTTCTGTTGTGCCAGCAGATACCAGGCCTCGGATTTATCCAAACGGATGATTTCGATTGCTGCATACCCACGCTCGGTTCGAATGGCATACTTGTACTCCAACCGCAAACGATCCCCCTTCGCAAACACTTGCGCATGGTATTGCCGCCCCTTGACGATCTTCAGCAGCGAGCCAGAGAACTCTACTGAGGGAATGGCTGCGTCATCAGCCGCCGCATAGCAGGACATCCCTTCCTGCCCTGCCCACAGGACAAGTCCGAGGCAGAGCCCCCACCTACAGGCCTTCTCACCCGCGAAAATGGACATGGATGCTCAGTGCTGATGCTCTACGAGTGGCTGGATGTCGACTGAGTAACCCAGCGCCTCTGGGCCGAAACGGGGATTGTCCATCACCTTGAAGGCGGAACGGTTTCCTTTCGGGGCGAGGAGGGAGAGATGTTCAACCAGCTTGCCGTCAGGCTGGATCGTGACCGTCTTCGTGACGCCCGGACCAGTCTGAGGATGCCATACCACCAACCGATAGATGCCGGGCGGGATGTTCTCAATGGCGAAAGCCCCGTTCGCATCGGTCATTGCATAGTAGGGATTGTTGACGGCCATCGCCCAACTTTCCATGTAAGCGTGGAAACCGCACTGCATATAGAACGTCCGCCGCCCTCTGTTCAAATTGAGCGGCCCGACCAACGACTTTCCCGGTGCATGGTTGTGCATCGCATGGATGTCGCCCCGGTGGTGCTGATGATTCATGACCAAGGGCGTATTGAACAACACGCGCGCCCCGGCTTCGATCGAGGTCTCGTAGCCTTGGATATCGTGCATTACCGGATCCATGTTGATGACTTCCACCGCATGACCGTTCCGAACGATGGTCACGAAGGGGGCAAACTGGCAATCCCGTGCTTCGATCAGGGGGACGGACAGCTCGAATGGTTTGCCCGCGTCAACGCCTTCCAACAAGACGAGAGCATCCTTCAACCCACCCTGTTTATTCACCACGAAATCACGAAGGAGTCGCCAGCCTCGGCCATTTGAGATACGTCCACAGTAGGCTGGATCCGGAAATGTGATGAGGTTGAACCCTTTCGGCTCCGGCACCGCGCCATCGAGCCTAATCGTTCCTTCAATCGTCCCTCCATGCTGAACATCAATCAGGTCGTAGGCGAACGACGGCCACGCACCAACCGTCATGGCCGCGAATATTCCTGCCGTTACCGTGAAGTTTCTGATCCACGTGCTCATCGTTGTACCTTTGACGTTTGACGCCTCACGGCTTCTGTAGTTCGAGCGTCGGCTTGATATCGATAGATTTACCCAGTGCTCCCAATCCATAGTGAGGGTTCTCCTCGATCTCATGGACGGAACGCCGGCCCTTGGGGGACTCGAAGACAAAATCGGCTTTGACCGTTTGCTTAGCTGGAACCGTCACTTTCTTTTCCGTCATCGTACCCACGCCAGGATGCCACGCCAGTAATGTGTAGTCCCCGGGGGGCACGTCACGAAGCGAGAAGGTCCCATCGGCCTGCGTGATGGCAAAATATGGATTGTCGACGGCCAACCCCCAGCTTTCCATATAGGCATGGAATCCACATTGCATGACAAAAATCCGGCGGTCTTTCGTCATACGAATGACTTCCTTCATGGGCTTACCTGCCAGGTGTTCGTGACTGTCGGGCCCGACATTGTGCTTGTGATGCGGGTTCATGGGCAACGGTGTATTAAACAATACCCGGGGGCCGAGATGAGAGGTCTCATAGGCCTGAATATCATGAAACACGGGATCCATGTTCACGACATTCACCTCCGATCGATCCTTGACCCCGATGACAAACGGAAGCAACCGGCAGTCCCTGGCTTCGATTGTTGGCGGCTCGAACTTAAACGGCTTCCCTTTGGTCGCGTCCGTCAGCAGCACCACGACACCTTGTAACCCGCCATCCTGCGCGAGGGTAAACTCATTCAGGATGCGCCAGCCCGTGCCCGTTGAAATTCTCCCACAATAGACGGGGTCTGGAAACGTGATCAGGTTGAACGCCTTGGGCGTCGGCTTTGCTCCCACCATCGTCACCTTCCCGACGATCGTCCCTCCCTCGGTCACCTGAATCTCATCATAGGCCCAGACAGTCGAGGCCCCCATCAGCAGCACCGCACAGAACATGAAAGACAGCACTCTCATGAGTCCTCCGAAATTCAGCATGAACCTGTCAAATTTATCACGGTCGGCATCGTACCAAAAGGATGTGCCAAAGAAAAAGGGAGAAGCCGTTGGCCTCCCCCTTCTCCTGATTCGCCACATCCTACGAACAGCAGGACGCTCGATCTTATTTCGCTGCGACTGGAATGACCTGCACCGGTTGTTCAACCGATGCGCTCTTCATTCCTGCACCGGCGCCAGCGAGAGGCAGCAACCTTGTATCGCCGGACGGCAACACACGCACATAGCCCCACTGTCCGGACTGGGAGTAGGGCAACCGCTGGTTGCTATACACATAGTCTCCAGGCAGGCGGGACGGTCCGCCGGCCGAGGGCAAAAATGCATCGAGCACTTCTGAACCGGCGAATTCGACCACGCTGATGAGATCCGCGCCACGCATGAATGGCTCGATCGGCCACTCATGTTTTTCGACGCTGAACATCCCGTTCTGTTCATTGCTCGCCCCGATCACATGGATACGCACCGGATCGCCCGTATGCGCTTCAATGAGCGGAGTAGATGGGTCCTCTGGCTTGTCCGCGTTGCAAGGCTGGAACATCTTGCCAAGCGAGCAACCCTGTTCTTCGCGATACTTATACGGCTCCGACCGATAGTTGACGCCGGTCAGACCCGCCACGTTTTGCACATACGGCATGAAGCTTGTGCCGATGATGTTGTCTTCGTCTTGGAAGAACAACGCCACGTCGCGATAATTGGCTCGCATCTCATTGCCCGGTACCGAGCGATCGATGATCACGTCAGCAGCCCAAGAGTTCTTGTTGGTGAGATCGGCCCCGGTCTTCGGATCCCGATACTTAGACCCTTTCGGACCGACCACCACGGCTCCAAACAAGCCATTGCGTGGATTCGTCATCACGTTGCCCCAATCCCACACCAACGACGTGGTTTCACCGGTGAACGGATCTGCGTAGTAGGTATAGGTCCGCTCGGCGCCAGGAGCAATCGTCTGATCACCTGGGTTGTTACCGACGTTGGCACCCATCGAATCCTTCGGATCGAAGGCCAATCCAATCGCGGAGAAGGAGGCTTTACCCTCTTTCATCTTGTTCTTCAGATTGACTTTGACGCAATCTCCAACGTTCACTCGAAGCGTGAGCGGCATTGGGTGAGCACCGCCCGCCACCTTCGCGGTATCTTCTTCCAAGGCATAGATCTTAGCCTCGGGATTGCTGATCTGGATCTTCCGCTCGAAGTCCACCTCGATGGACTCCGGCGCCTTGACGTTGAACTTCATGGCCGGATAGTCCAAGGCCACGACATTGAAGCTTTTCACCGGCGCGTCAGCCGGACAGACCGGCGGCGACTTGGGAATCTCGCCCTTGATCGAGTAGCCGGCCGGGAGCTTCTTTAGATCGGCCTGCTCCTTGTCATAGACTCGAAGGATGCCCCACGCCCCTTCAGAGAACTTCGACGAACGACCGTTGAAGTGAATGTAGTCACCCGCTTGCAACCGCGGTCCACCGGCTTGCGGCACCACGAGGTCGTAGCGCTCCGCAATCCCGACGTGCATCGAATTTTTCCGATTCGCATCGCTGGCATACCGTTCACTCAAGAAGGTATGACCCGAGATGGTCCAGGTCATCGTCTCGTTCATCAACGTGTGCAGGAGACGGAACACCATCGTATCTCCCGTGTAGGCACGCAGCAACGGCGTATAGGGATCGCCATGGATCTGGCTGTTGAATGCCTGCGATACATCAGGATTGGTGGCCAACCTTTGGGCGATCGGACCGGCCCTGAAGTTTAAGCCGCTTCCGGTGGTATGGGTCCCGCCATTCAGGAAGGGCATCGGCGTCAAATAGAGCTTCTCCGGCATCATGAACGACACAGTTTTCCCCGCTTCGAGGGCCACTTCAACCGGCTGCCCTGGCGGATTGCCCGCAGTCACAATGTTGACGGTGTGCGGCACGGTATCGTGGACTTGCACCATCAATTCACGGAAGCTGTTGTTCACGCCGTAACCCACCGGCTCGACCGTGCGAATGTCCGCGATCGGACCGCTCCGGATCGCCTTCCCGGTCTTCGGATCGTGATAGGTCGATCCAACCGGTTCGGCGATGAAGGTTCCGAAGCCGCCGTGCGGCCAGGTGGTCGCACCGAATGCGTGATCGTGCCAGAACACGGTTCCCACGTCCGCATCGACCCAGAACCTCTGCCGAACGAATTCGACCGTTACGATGTCGTTCACTGGGTGAGCGTTCTTCAGACCCTTCGTCAAGGCTATCGTGTTGCCCTTGATATCCTTGATCCGAGCGACTTCATTCCCCTTGACGTTATCGGCGCCGATCAATATTAGCGTGCCGACGTGGTACTGGCCTGCATTCTTCACCTTGATCGAGGCTGCACCCATTTTCACTGGCGCAGTCAGCACCGTGTTCATCGGGAGCGGCAACCCCTTCTTATTCTTCTTTTCCAGCATCGTGAACGGGCGCACCGACTGCTCATAGGAGAAACCGGTGATCACACCGTCAGACGCTTGGTTATCGAACTGGAGGAAATGCCAGTGGGTATTGATCTTCGACGACTGAAAATTCGTATAGTCGTCGTCGTCCCATTCGCTGGTCAGGGTCCAATCCACGCAGTCATAGATATTGCCGCGCACGACCAATGGATACTTCAGATCGTCGTTGGCCCGGATCGCCGCCTCTTCTTCATGGAGCACATAGATCAATCCGTTCGGATCGATCACCGGCGGCTCCTTCCCTTGTGCCTTGGCGATCTTAATCGGCAATTTAATGAAGTGCACGTTAAAGTTCTTGCGCCCCGCATTCTCCGGACAGAGGCTCCAGACGCCGTTCTCTCCCGGCTTGGAATTGTCATTGCTCTCATCCCCATTCGCATCCCGGCGGATCATCTCCAGCCAGGGCGCACCCACGTGGTTCGGGGAGAACATCGCCCGCTTGCCGAAGTGCGGCGTCAGGTGAGGCCACGCCACCTTGCCGGTCAACGGCTCAAACATGATTGGATGCCGCTTACCAGGATGGGTGGACTTGTACTTGGGATTGTCCGTCGTGCTCTCCTTCTCGCTCATTGCACGATTGCCTTCCCAAGCCCAGTCCAACACCGTCGCATCATAGGACACAAGCTGACCCTTCTCATCATCTTTATGGCCAGGCTTGCCCATAGTAGGCATCTGCATCGTCACCCAGTCCTTGACTGTGATGGTGGCAGGGTTAGTGGTCCAATTGCTCTTGCCCTTGTCGGTAATCGTGAATTGCTTGCCAAACCAATCGACTGTCTGACCGATCAACTTGTCCGACGAAATCGGAGTCTTGATCCGGCCCTTGCGATCCGGCAACTCACGGAGATCCGGCATTATGTCGTTCCGCAAGTCTCCCTGCTGGATTGTGTTGTACACGCGCCAATAGCCCCACATACCTGCGACATAGTGGTGTGCCACGTGGCAGTGGAAGAGGAAGTCACCTGCCAACTGCTGGCAGAGGCCGGAGCCGCACTCCGTCTCGAGGTCAAGTGCTTCGGAAGGACCGATGACTTCCACGTCGACCCGGTCTGTCTTCGCACGAATCACGGGATACTTCACCGGCCCGTTCACTGCAGTCGCCCAGAGGTTCATATCGTCGATCGCCCGCGGGCTGCGCGGCCAACGAATGGTTCCACCGTGGGGATGGTGCGAGTGGAAGACTTCTGATCCACCGTGTACCAAGCGGAACTTGGCCGGATCACCCATATAGGAACGGGGAATCGTCGGCGAGGGGTCGCCGAACGTATAGGAGCTATAGCCCATGGACTCGTCTTCAAACCCAAAATATTCGTGTTGCACGTGCATGTTGTTGATGCCGAACGGCTCGCTGCGATAGTTGATCGCGCGGCCACCAGGACGATAGGCATCGGTCAAGGGATCGCGCTGCGGTAGGAAGTCGCCCTTCTTATTGAGTGGGCGGAAGGCCTCGTCGCCGACTTCGTGATAGATCAGTACAAACTCGCGGAAGTCCGGACCGGTACCGTTTTTAATGATCGTCTGCCAACCACTGGAGGCCGGTGTTGGATCGCCCTCGCCGAGCGGCTCCAAGTAGCTCGATCCCCGCGGCTCAACAACGAAGGCCCCGAACAGTCCCATCACCGTCAGTTCGCGGTCTTGGCTATAGGTATGGAATTGTCGGACACCTTCCTGGGTGTTCGGGTGGATGTACCACTCGAACTCGCCGGTCTTCTTTTCTTCGACGACCGAATCAGGGTTCGTCGTGGTTGCCGCCGCGCCGGTGGCGCTCACCACCATGCTCGACCCATGGATATGCAGACTGACCGGTCCGCCGCCCTCTTCCAGCTTGTTCGAGAGCTTGATCTTGACGCAGTCACCCTGGTTGGCGCGGAAAACGAGTGGCTGAATCCATTGGGCCTGCACGCCAGGAATCACGGCGCCTGGATCGAACCCTTCCTTGTCGCGGGCCTCCTTGTTCTTGGCTTCTTCTGCGCGCACCTTATCCAGATTCTCATCCAGCACGTACATGTAGCCGGGATAGAAGTCGAGCCACGTGTTGAGCGTGATCTCGACGTTGATCGTAGACACGTTGTACTGCTTCACCGGGGCCGTGGCAGGACACTTCCCGCCGCCTGTCTGCGCCACAGGCTCCACGCGAGGATCGGATACGAGGAGCATGTCCTGCCCACCTGCTCCATACTGGTGCATCATGGAGGAGGTGTTGTACATCCCGGTGTTGACACCCTGCACCTGGGGATCCTGAGCCATATGCTCCATAATCCGCTGGTGCTGCTGTTCAACCATCGCAGAACGCTCGGCCTTGCCGCCCATCGCATCCTCGACGATTGTCTGACCTTTGAGCTTCTCCGCCCAACCAGGCAACTGATGGTTCATCGCAACGTGCTGCGGCGACGTCTCCTCAGCCTGTGAGGAATTCTCAGCGGATGCGAGCGGGGCTCCGAACAGGGCCACAGCCGCCATCGCGCCGAGCATGCGGGTAGGCATCCAAACCCCTAGTTTGTGAAAAACCATGACCGGCCTCCTTGAAATGGTATGTAAAAAAGCCAACAACCTTTGCGAAATTTACAGGCAACACAATGAATCACGATCACACCCACCCCCAGGTTACGACGGGGTGGTCAACTTCAATTAAGACCTCGAAAGATACTGAGCTTCTTCACATAGCTTAGTCAACTCCTCCATGATCCCTTTCGACTACTGACACGACTCGCGTGTCCTCTCATGTCATGCGGAGTCCCACGTCGCAATAGACGAGTGGGGGCTTTCGGCCTCTGACGCCTGAGAGCTCCTTCTTCGATGTGCACACCTCCATTTATGTGCAATAATAACTGCCATGTTTCTGAAGCGTTGGCTGGTTGGCGATCCACTCAAAAGCACTCAGGCAGCACACGAACGGCTGTCGAAAACCCTCGCTCTCGCGATCTTTTCCTCGAACGCGATTTCTTCCGTGGCCTATGCCACAGAAGAAATCTTGCTGGTGTTGGTCCTTGCAGGAACCGCCGCCCTTGCCTGGTCCATTCCCATCAGCTTCGCGATTCTGTTTCTCGTCGTCGTCCTGACCATTTCCTATCGCCAAATTATCTACGAGTACCCGGAGGGTGGCGGGGCCTACATTGTATCCCGCAACAACTTGGGGGAACTGCCGGCGCTGATCGCCGCGGCGGCGTTAATGATCGACTATGTTCTCACAGTGGCCGTCAGCGTGGCGGCAGGCATCGCGGCCCTGACCTCAGCCGTACCAAGTTTGTTCGCCCATCGTGAAGCCCTCGGGTTAGTCGCGAGTGTCTTCATTATGTTCATGAATCTTCGCGGAGTGCGGGAGTCCGGGAAATTCTTCGCCGTCCCCACCTACTTTGCCATCGGCGCCCTAGGACTGATGGTGGTGATCGGAAGTCTCCAGGCCCTATTCGGACAAGGTGTCTCCTTGTCGCCAGACCACCAGACGGCGGTCGAAGAACTGACTCTGTTCTTGATCCTTCGCTCATTTGCCGCGGGCTGTTCGGCCGTGACCGGAATGGAAGTGATCTCGAACGGCGTGAAAGCCTTTCGCCGGCCGGAGTCACAGAATGCCTCGACCACCATGATTCATATGTCACTGGTCCTGGCGGCTTTATTTATGGGTATCAGCTTCCTGGCCTACCACTATGGAATTCTGCCCAAAACGGATGAGACGGTCGTTTCTCAATTAGCACGACTCACCTTTGGCACCGGGGCTCTGTACTATGCGCTCCAGATTGGGACGATGTTGCTGTTAGTCCTTGCCGCCAACAGCGCCTTTGCCGGCTTCCCCCATCTCGCGTCGATCCTGGCACGCGACGGCTATATGCCCCGTCAGATGGCAACCTTCGGCGACCGCTTGGTGTTCTCAAACGGGATCATTATTTTAGGGGTATTCGCCTGTTTCCTCCTGATCCTCTTTCACGGCGACACACACGCTTTGATCCCGCTGTACGCAGTCGGCGTGTTCATCTCCTTCACGTTTGCCCAAGCCGGCATGGTGCGCCGATGGCTGATCAAGAAGGGGCCTCATTGGCGAAAGCAACTGATTGTGAACGGCGTAGGCGCCGTCACGACCGGCATTGCAACGATCATCATTGCCAGCACCAAGTTTACACACGGCGCCTGGATCGTGTTCCTCCTCATTCTCGTATTGGTCATGATGTTCCGCTCGATCCACTCTCACTACAAAGCCGTTTCTGAACAGATCGCGCTCACGCGTGACCACCGTCCTCCACTTCCACGCCGCAATATCGTCATTGTTCCCATCAATAGCGTCAATCAAGCGGTCATTCGAGCGGTCGATTATGCACGCAGTCGTGCTGGCGAAATTCGTGCGGTGATGGTGGACGTGGATCCGGAATCCACGGCACGCATACAAATTCAGTGGGCCCAATGGGGTTGTGGCGTCAATTTGATCGCCCTCCCCTCTCCCTACCGCTCTGTCATGGGATCCTTGCTCGACTACATCGAAGAAATTCTGGAAAAGGAACCCGACATCTGGGTGACCGTCGTGATCCCGGAAATTCTCCCCGCCCATTGGTGGCAGAGCATCCTGCACAACCAACGCGCGCTGCTCCTCAAGACGGCGCTCCTGTTCAAAGATCGCGTCATCCTGACCGACGTGCCATTCCACCTGAAGAGATGACCGTGAGACGTGAAACGTTAGGCGTGAAATGTCAACCGTGGGTTCGGATCTTTTGCCTCTCTACGATTGCCAGCTTCCTGTGCCTGCTCCCTGAGCAGGCACAGGCATTTAAGGTCATCGATCCGGCGGAAGGGGCGAAGCTGACATCAGGCACAACTGTCACCGCCCGAGTAGACCTCGGCAAAGATTCCGGCATCGTCCAGGTCCGCTACTATTGGTATGGCGAACAGGATGACACGCTGGTTGAACAGGAGGACGCCACAGCCACGGGATCGATCGTTGCGCCGGTAGCCCTGATCGGATTGTCCGACCATAATCCGGCCTTCGGCGGCCCGTTGCTGGTACCGAAAGACGGCATCGGGCCAATGCGCTTGCTGGCGGTGGCAGAAATCTCACGTGGACGATTGGGGACAAGATCCGTCTTCGATGAAATCCTGGTGAACATAGAACCAGACGCCGCTCTCGCGACCATTGAGTTCGAAACCGATAAACCCCTACAGCTCGGACGAACGGGACAATCTTCTGCATTCGGCCACGTCGATTCAATGGGCAAGATTTTCGAGCTGCCTGTCGTTGGCGAGTTCACCGACGGCGTCACTCGACGCATCAGTTCCCCTGCCTCCGGCACGGCCTATCAATCGTCAAATCTCAAAGTCATTCAGGTGTTGCCCCATGGCCTCTTACAGATCGTCGGCAACGGCAAGACAGTCCTCACGGTCACGAACCGCGGCAAGCAAGCCTCACTCGACGTCGGAGTGACAGTGAACGACGAGCCCAATGAACCGCCAGTGGCCGACGCAGGAACGAACCAGACCGTGAAGGCCGGAACGAAAGTGAAGTTGAGCGGATTGAAGAGCCGTGATGCCGAAGGCGAAGCACTGTACTATGCGTGGAGCCAGATACGAGGCAGCAAGATCGCGCTGCTGGACGTGGACAATGCCGAAGCGTCGTTCCTCGCTCCGACCGTTTCAGAGAAACGGACCTATCGCTTCAAGTTGAGGGTGACGGACAAGAAAGGGGCGGATAGTGTGCCTGCATATGTCGATGTTGTTGTTGAGCCGTAGTCGGCTGCTGAAAACAACCCCCAACGTCGTTGTCGGTCGCGTGCCCTCCTCACATACCCTCACCGCGTATGCTCCGGTGTTCCCGCTCCCTGCCGCCTTGTTGGAGGCCGTTTTGAGCAGCCTCGGGGGATCAGAAAGAGAACTCGCAGCGATACCCCGAACCCTGCAGCTAGCTGAGAAGCTCCCATTGGTCGCTTAACTTGAGCCAATTTTTTGCTAAGCGTAGCATTCGGACAAGATGACAGTGACACGACCCTTACTGGCAGTCCTTGCCTCTCTCTTCATACTGGTTGTTCCCGTCGCTCACGCTGAAACCAAAGTTCTGACCGCCGAAGCCACCTATACGATGGGCGATGGCGAAACGCCCTCCTTTGCCGAGACGATGGCATTGCAAAAGCAAAACAGGTCGCGCTTGAACAAACCGGTACCTATGTCGAGAGCTACACGAAAGTAAATAACCTCGATCTGACCACCGAGGAAATTCAGACTATTGCAGGGGGCATTCTGGAAGTGGAGGTACTGGAGAAGAAACGCTCTCTGGTCGGTGACGGCTTGCAGCTCTACGTCAAAATCAAAGCCGCCGTCACCACCGACAAGATGGAGGAACTGGCTCGACGAATCAAGGGCAAGAATGTCGCGGAGAAGTACACGAAGTTACAGGAAGATTATGCGCGGCTGATGAGCGAAATCGAAGGTTGGAAGAAGCTCGTCGCCAGGGCGTCCACGGGGCCGGAACGCGAAGCTGCGTTGCGGCAAATCCAAGAAGGGGAGAGGGCTTTCGCAGACATCCAAGAGAAAGAGTCAACACTTTTTCGTCGCCTCATCGCTGGAGAAACGCTGATTCGTGAGGCAGAGGAGGTGCACGCGAGCGTAGAGCGCATAATTCAAACCATAAGAGATCACGGGCACGTTATCAAAATTGGAGAGGTAAAGGCCGCTCTAGCCCAAGAAGCACAGAAGGCGAGACCTGAAATCGAGACGTGGGATCGAATCAACATAGCGCTGGTCGAAACCTATAAGGCCGGAACCTGGATGAAACTTTCCCGACCAGAGAAGGAGCGGTTCATTATATCCTTACTGGGAAAGGAATTCGCCCCTGATTTGATTGCGAAGTTCTGACCGAATGAGATGCAAGAGTTTATCAAGATGTGCGATCACCATGCAGATCATTTCGCGAGGCTAGGACCGGAGGAACAGCAAGCGCGCGTCAACAAATTCATCGAGGACCAGCGGAAGTTTGCAGAAGGCCTTCAACGACAGTTCCGGGTCACGGTCCCGGTGAGTCTAACTCTATCAGACAAAGTCTCAGCAGCAGTGAGAGGTCTTGCCGAATCACTAGGCGGCACTCTATATGCTACGCCTGCCATAGGTAGGATCGACTACCTTTCATTCCGGTATGTCGTACCCCTCGCCGCCATTAGAAAGATGAGCAACGAAAATAGTCCTTTTGCAGAGAACGGAAAGCCAAGCTATACCCTGAACCCGAAAGACGCGTGGCTCGACAAACACTACCTAGACCAGAGGCTCTCAGGAAGCTTCATCGGGTTCTCGCGCCACTATGAAACAAATAGCTCCTTCTCCCAGCGACTCCGGAGGCTTGCCCTGGCAGTTCGTCTGCGATTTGAAGACAGCGGAGTACTGAGTTGCAAAGTGCCATATCTCGTTAACCGTATTCTCCCTGGAGTTGTCGTCATCTTCGAGAATCTTCTTCATCAAAGAGATCAATCCGTCTTTGTGGCATCGTTCCAAGATTTCGGTCTCGGATATGACGCGTACAACGACGGGGACACCCGCAAAGCCGTCTCCACCACTGATTTCGTCGCCCTCTTACCGACCCCGATTCACTTTGAAGTCTCGTTGATTATACCTGAGGAAAAAACGAAGAGGATCACGGGAGTTGAGGCGAAGTATGAAGAGGTGGACTCGCTGGAGAACCTGAAAACCGAAGATGTGTGCCTCACAAGATTTCGGCCCTCGTAATGCTTCCTCAAATGGTTAAAGTGCTGGATGGCTGTTTTACAGCCTGAATGAGAAACTTGTCTTGCGGCTTCTGGAACCTCGTCTATCCCTTATGCCACACTGCTAGCCATGCCGCTATTGCGCTTGCAAGCGAGCTGAGCCCTGCTAGTGTAACGTATCATTAGTCATGTTAATATATGGGCCATGTCCACCCTCTCGCAGGAGGGCTCATGGCCAACCATTCTCGCCCCATCGTCCTGGGGGCTGTCGAACGTGCTGAACTGGAACGACTGCAGCGCTCGCCG
>DASYRC010000065.1:0-7025 GCA_036004925.1 Nitrospiraceae bacterium
TGCTTCGCCACAATCTTGCACTTGATCTGCTCATACGTGGCACGCGTAGGAATCTGCTTCTGCACCAGCTCATCGTTCCGCTGAGACGGTCGGTCCTTGATGATCTTCTCTGAGTAGCTCTCGCCAATGCCCGGGAGCGCCTTGAGCTGTCCTGCGGTCGCCTTGTTGATGTCGAGAAGATCGGCATATTCGACGGCGGCGAGGGCAGAGCCCGAACCAAGCGGGATGGAAACAACAATTCCCATGACGGCAAGTAGAACGCATAATCCGACGAACACCCGCAGATGGGTCATGATGATGCCTCCGTGAGTTGAGCTCGAACCCGGTGTAGCCGGGTCAGGCCAGCGGCGGTCAGAACCTTGTTCGCCCCTATCCCCATACTCACTCGTCGAACCTGTTCCTCGATCCTCTGTGCAAGATCTTGCCCCCGCCGACTGAGCAGCAAATGCGCAACTCGGGTATCCGTGACCGAGCGACGCTTGGTGACCCATCGCTTCCGCACCAGGTCGTTCACCACCTCACTCAATGTCGGCTGCCTCACGCGGAGCGTGGCTGCGGCGTCCGTCACTTTGGCTTCAGATGACGAAGCAGATAAAGACGCACGCAATCTTGAAGCAGCGTTACGCGGATCGGCTCCAGACTTCTTCTGAACTCGCCATGCAACTGCAGCACCAGTTCCAGGCGTGTCATCTCCACATGACCGTTGTACTCGACACCTCGCATGGCTAGTGCGTCGTACCCTTCGCCACGCGTTGCCCCATTTCAATTATTCGCCCCAACCGTTCGAGCAGGATTTGTGACTGATGCGAAATCAGTCCGTTCTTATTCAGCAGTTAGAGAATCTCGTCGATGATCTTGTTCTTCGTCTCGGTGAGTAGATACCGCTCAGGGAAGGCCGTCTCAAGGATTTGCGCATGGGAGTCTTCCGGCGTAGCTCGTCGAAGATGGTGTGGAGGTCTTGGTTGTACAGAGGCCCTTCCCTTCGAGCACTTCCACAATCGCGGCAATCCCCCACATGTTGGAGATTGTCGCCTCCTCGATGGACATGGATTCGCGTGTGGGGCGGTCGGTGCTCATTTGCCTTTCGGCTTCCACTCCCGTGCTAGCTTTTGCGCCTCGGCGATCTGGTCAGGGGTCATTTTCTCGGCCAACCAATCACGAAGGGTACCAGCATCCTTATCGCCCTGCGCAGCGGAGAGGTTTAGCCACTTGTGGGCTTGCACATTGTCCTGAGGAATGCCGGTTCCATCCGTATACATAATCCCCAGCATTCTCTGTGCTAAGCCGAAATTCTGTTCGGCAGCTAATGTTGTTAGTCTAAAGGCCTCCCGTTGATCCTGACGAACGCCTCTACCATCATAATACATAGCGGCAAGATTGCTCTGGGCAACCACGTAGCCTTTTTTAGCACTCAAGCGATATAGACGGGCGGCTTCTTCATAGTCTTGTAGTACCCCGTCTCCATGTTGATACATCGCGCCCAAGTCATTCTGTGCGAACCAATTGCCTTGATCGGCAGATAGGCGATACCAATGCACAGCCATTTCAGGATTCTTGGGCACTCCATATCCATTTGCGTAGCATACTCCCAGGAAAAACTGAGCCGAATCGTTTCCCTGCTCAGCCAACGGTCGCAATTCACGCAAGGCGGTTGCGTAGTCGCCACGGTCATAGGCATCCTTGCCAGCCTTATAATCAGACCAGGAGGGAGTGGCGAGACATACGAACGAGAACACGAAGGCGATGGTGAATTGGAGAGACATAGGCCGATTGTCATTCATAGGATAATCTCCGCTGGTTCCTGCACCAGTCGTTTCACGTAATCCTGGAGCCAGGCGCGAAAGTGCGCCTTGATCGCAAGAGTCTCCACCGCAAACTGCGCCCTCTCGACTACCTCACAACGGCTTCAGGGATCTTGAAGTGTTGCTCATTCGGAAGTGTAACGGTGAGCGAGAGCGATTCCCCTGGACGCATGGGCAGATCACCCGAAAGTCGCCACCCGGTACACGAGAGATTCCAGACAGTGCCTTGTTCTTGGAACGGTCCAGCATTGTATGTGGAGGAGCATTGCACGGGGAAGCGACGAAAGGGGCGAATCGAGAAGGGCATGGGGGCCTCGCAGGGAGGCTCATTGTAGGAGAGGTGCGAACGATGGCGCAAGAGCCTCGGGCGGGGATTTGCCATCGCCGATGGTCCCGCCAGTGCTGGCGCGGTCTAGTATTGCCTCCAGTCAAGTGAGTGACAGGTGTTCGCCGCACATCCACTCGCCTTTGCCGTACAAACCACGACATGGCTGGCTTTATCGATTCGACACGAAAATCCTGCATTCGTCTATAGGCCTTCGACCACGAGCAGGCTATAACTCCGCACACACGAGCCGACGAACCGATCTCTTGATCAACATGCCAATGCTGGGACCTACGCTGTTCAATTCCTAGGGGGCCACATCGTGGGAAGACACGATTGCGGCAAGATAGTCTGTCGTCTGTTGTGGGTTGCGGCCCTGGTCGTCCTGCTGGTTGGAGCATTGGCTGGGATGAAAGACGGATACTTTGCTGTCCCCAGCGACAGCAGGAGCCATCGAGGCGACGACAGAACCTTACCGTTTAGGATGCCACCGGAGAGTCGGTACAATTTTCCTTACGATGCCCCTCTCGCTCTCTCCCCCGATTCGGCTCGGTACCTTCACCTGGACCTACGAAGGCTGGCAGGGCCAGGTCTACAAGCGGCAGTATGCCCAAGAGCACCTTTGCTCAGGAGTGTTTTGGGGAGTACTGGCGGAGTGGATTCGCCCATGACATGTGAAGTGTCGAGGAACGGCTATAAGTGGGAAAGGGGGTGAGGCAGATGGAGAAGAAGGAAGTGTACGAAAGGCCGGTCCTCGTAAAGCACGCGCTCTTGCGCGATATCACGGCAACCAGTTCCGGACAGCAACGTGAGCCTATCGGGTTCGGCTTCAGGTGGCTGATACGTTTCGGGAGGTCCGGAGTGTTCCGTCATGATGGGTAGGGCAGCAGGGAGGCTAGGCGTATTAGCACCACCTCCCCAGCACTCTTCTTCTAATACCATAGTGAATCCACCATCAACCCAGGAGGCTATCATGGAAATTGGCATCGCCTTGGGCGCCTTAGTCAGCGTGTTCGTGGGGCTGGCGGCTCTGATTTTGTGGTTTCCATATGACAGATATAACAAATGATGACACGCCAGAATGTGCGTTTCCCCATTCTTACGATTGAACGGGTCGCGCCGTTCTTTCTTTTGGGTGTCGTTGGGACTGCGGGAGGCTGATAGGTTCCGGGCGTTGGTTGTGCTGCACTTCGAGGGTATCGCCGTAGGGGACGGAGACAACTAAGCCAGAGAAGTCAGCGACAGCTAGAGCGGGGGAATATAGGAACCAGAGAAAGATTAGGAAAGCCCTGCACCTGGATGGGTGGTGTGATACGACTGCTCATACCCATTGATATGTTCCCGATGTCCCCGGGACTATGTAAATGGTATTAAAGCGTCTCTCACAGAGGGAGGCGTTCCTGTGTGGGAAGCGCTAGGGGCCTCTCCTTCACGCGGTCCCGCTGATAGGCACTCGCGGCGCGTAGCGCGTCAGAGCCCGATTGCAGTTGTAACGGGAGGCCCAGCGTGATGGTCGTACCGTGACCGATGGCACTTTCTTCCTGACACCATCCGCCCATCACCGTTATCCGCTCGCGAAAGTTCGCAAGGCCGAAATGCACGCTTGTATCCTTGCGTGTGGCTGAGGACGTATCGAACCCTCGTCCCTTGTCCTGCACTCCAATCACCAGGGTATTGCTGGAATCAACGCCAATGGACACCTTCGCCCGATCGACCATGGCGTGCTTCACCACATTCATCAGCAGCTCCCGTATCGACTTGTAGAGCAGCACAGCCAGATCTTTGGGGAGCTCCAAAGAGTCGGAGGTAAGGTGCAGTTCCACGGTCAACCCGTGCTTTGGCATTTGCCCCGCGAGCCATTGCACGGCTGCCGGTAACCCTGAGTCGTATAGTTCCGGTGGACAGAGCTCGGCCATCAGCGTGCGGGCGTATTCGAGTGAGAGGCTGATGGCCTCCGCGGTTTCCCGAATATATTGTTCTGATTTTCCAGGAGAGTGGCCAACAAATCGTTGAGCGAGTCTCAACTTGATTTGACCGAACGCGAGCAGTTGAGTGAGATAGTCGTGCAGTTCGGATGCCAGATGTCGCCGCTCACGGTCTTCGGTGCCTGCCAATTCGGAAATGAGGCCACGTTGGGTGGCTTCTAGATCCGCATTGGCTCGACGCAATCCTTCCTCAGTGTATTGGCTTCCAGGACCCGCTCGGCCTGGCGTGCATACAAATCTAAGAGACGCAATTCTCCATCTGAGAGGATAGGAGGCCTGGAGTAATATGTTGTGAGCACGCCAAAGACCCCTCGATCGGCTCTGAAGAGTGGCATCGATTGAGCAGAAACGATCCCGGACATCGCACCGAGAGAAGCCAGGTGTGAAAAGGTTGGGTCGGTGGCGACATTTTCAATAATGACCCGCTCCTTGCGGTGAAACGCCGCGCCACAGAAAGAAGAATCGAGAGATACATGTTGGAAATAATTGGAGAACTCCTCATTGTTGCACCCGGTGTGGGTCGTCATCTCTAAAGTATTTTTCTCTGGGTCATACAAATGAACCATGCCTTTGTCGGCTCCAATCAGTTCCAGTGCGGCTATGAGGACGCTCTGCAGCGTATGTTCTAAGTCTTCCTCGTTCAGGAGTCGCCTACTGAGATCGTGCAAATGCTCAAATTGCTTTTGGAGTGTGACCGCGTCTTGTCGAGCACGCTGAAGATGATCGATAGAGTACGCCATCGCCGTGGCGACACACCCAAAGAAGGCAAGGGCACCGAAATCTGCCAGACTCAGAGGAAAGAAGCTATGGAGCGGAACAATAAAATAATAGTCGACGATGACAGTGGAAAGCACGGTGGCGAGCATCGCGGGACGGAATCCCCCGTACCACGCGGTAAACATAATGGCTCCAAGAAACGTAATAAAAGCGGGTGATATGCTGATATAGGGTTGGATGAACCAGATCGCTTGGCACGCAAGGAAGACAGCCAGAATCGCGAGGAGATACGGATGAATCCAACGGATGTCCTTACTAGACATTGGAGAACCCGGAAAATAGTTAGCGAAAGCCGGGCTAGTCTAATCTTTCCTCAAGGTGTTGTGCTACAGGGAAACGTACGTTAATAGATGGTGTGCGGGTGGATCGTGAAGGGACATAGGTGTGCGGGGGATGACGGTCACGGAAGTCAAAGGATTCGGACGCCAGAAAGGGAATAGGGAGTTCTACCGGAGCGCGGAGTATACGACCGACTTTGTGCCCAAGGCGAAGATCGAAGTGTTCGCCCCGGATAAATTGGTTTCGCGTGCGGTCGAAACCATTACGCGCACTGCGAAGACCGGCAGTATCGGGGATGGCAAAATCGTCGTGGCGGATCTCGGCTCCGTGGTGCGGATCAGGACCGGCGAGATGGGGGAGAGCGCGCTGTGACGATGCGATGCCGGACAGCCGGTCGCCTTTCGTGTGAAGACGATCAAAGAAAGGGAGGGGCCTTGGAAACGAGGCCCCCTTCTTTCTGAGGGGCAATTAGCACGTGATGAAAAAGCCTATGGGTCGGATAGTGAAACGGTGGGGCATAGTCTTGGTTGTCCCTGATGGCCCCAGTGAAGGGCGCGGGTCGCCACACCCCCGCCGATGCTCCCGCCAGTGCTGGCGCGGTTGATATTGTCTTCAGTCCAGGAAGTGAACAGATATTCGCCGCAAGCCCACTTGCCTCTGCCGTCCAATCCACGACATTGTTGGTTTTATCGATTCGACAGAAAAATCCTAGGTTTGTCGATAGGGCTTCGACCACAACTCGGCTATAAGAACCGCACACATGAACCGACGAACCGACCGCATGATAAACATGCGAATCGACGACCGGCAACGCCAGTCAAGTAGAATCACCGAGGAGGGTGCCGTGGAGAATATCGTTCCGATCTTCTGTTTCTGCTTCAAGGTGCGAGACGATAAGAACATGGAAGTCGGCGAAGGTCCATGGGTGGATCTGAACACCTATGCCCTAAACCGGCAGTTGCCGCTCAGTGTTGGATTTACATTCAGTCACGGCTATTGCCCCGATTGCGTTGCACATTTTAACGAGCGCATGGCGGCCTATCGTCCGACGCCAGTTTGGGGGACAGCGTGATGTGGAGAGTTTATAAGGTAAGGGAAGAGAACTCGTCATGCCCACGAAGACTGACCCAACGCTATTCGGAGTCTATGAAATCTTCCAGGCCTATGTAGGTACGAGCGTTCAACGCGATGTGGTTCTCTTTGGCGAATTCTTTTGCTTCAGCAAAACTGTAGAACCTAGCCGCTTTCGATCTCATCATGGTTAGGGATGCATCATGGGCAATGTAGCAAGTCCCGGATGCTACTTGCTGCTGAGGGCCAGCAAAGATCACAAACAGCGTCTGTTTTGTCTTCGCCATACCTTCCCGACCTCCCCTCCCTTGAAGTGCGGTGCATCGGGCGCAGCTTCATCATGCCAAGGAATGTGCCACGTGGAAACCAGGAAATGACCTAGTATGGCCACAGGTTATTACCTGATATACACCCCATCGGTATTGCGCCTGCTCCGCATCGCTGACGAGGACCTACGAAGCCGCCAAGAAGCGAGCCGAGGCGTATATCAAGATTGTAGAGGAGTTACCGCAGATGCTCAGAGAGACTGGCAATTGGCACGACAGGCTGTCAGCGAAGGCCGCCGCGCCTTCGTGTTGGTCAACAATCGATCAGAGGGCAATGCACCACTGACTGTGCAGGCGCTTGCAGAGATGCAACGCAACTAGTGTAACGTATCATTAGTCATGTTAATATATGGGCCATGTCCACCCTCTCGCAGGAGGGCTCATGGCCAACCATTCTCGCCCCATCGTCCTGGGGGCTGTCGAACGTGCTGAACTGGAACGACTGCAGCGCTCGCCGTCT
>DASYRC010000066.1:0-5612 GCA_036004925.1 Nitrospiraceae bacterium
TGCTTCGCCACAATCTTGCACTTGATCTGCTCATACGTGGCACGCGTAGGAATCTGCTTCTGCACCAGCTCATCGTTCCGCTGAGACGGTCGGTCCTTGATGATCTTCTCTGAGTAGCTCTCGCCAATGCCCGGGAGCGCCATGAGTTGTTCTGCGGTCGCCTTGTTGATGTCGAGGAGATCAGTCTCTTCGGCTGCGTAGGCCATCAAAGAATCAGTTGCGATAAGGGGGTAACAGGGGCAATGTGAGCAGGAGAACACTCGCCAGTCCTGCACAAAGCAACCACTTTACAAGGATTGATTCCATAGCAGCCTCCTTTAGGATAAGGGGGTTTCCCATACGCCATCTTTTGCACATAGACGTTATACTTATGGCGTCTTTGCCCGTCTCCATAGCGGCTCAACAACCTTCAGATAGTCACTAGAGTTCATTGGGGCACAAGCCAAGACCGCCTCGCAGAACTCGACGGGTGGAGAATACTGGTGGTCATTGATGTAGTGGAGGATTAACTCTGGGCAGACATAAAGGAACCCGTCACCTGGAATGAACAGGTTGGTTATGCCCCCCTTGCGTTCGCTAAGACAGAGATCGCATTCGTGGTACCCCATGAAGCAACAAGGCTGCCAAGCATCTTTGCGCAGTTCAGTCAGCTTACTCAAAACTTGAAGATTAACAGTCCCACGAGTGTAGGAATTAACGCGTTCAAGCCATCCAACAGCTCGAAGGAATGACGAATGCCACGTGCGGAAGTAGTCACACTCTGCGAGGTCTGCATACCAGGCCATTAAACTGCCTCCTCTCGTCTTCCTTCCGCACTTCCACAATGGCCGCAATCTCCTCCACATGTTGGAGACGGTGGCTTCCTCGATCGACATGGTCTCGCGCTTGGGGGCGGTCGTCGCTCATTTGCCTTTCGGCTTCCACTCCCGCGCCAGCTGTTGCGCCTCGGCGATCTGGGCAGGGGTCATCTGTTTGGCAAGCGCATCACGAAGTTCGGCCGCTGGCTTATCTCCGTTCGTTGCCGCCAAGTTGTACCACTTATGAGCCTGGACAAAATCATGCGGCACACCCTGGCCATCATCGTACATGATGCCAATTTTCGTTTGAGCGAGAGCCTCTCCTTGGTCTGCGGCCATACGGAACCATCGTAAGGCCTGCTGATAGTCTTTCGGGACTCCACCTCCGTTTAAATACAAAGTCCCCAGGTTGTACTGCGCCTTGGCCTGTCCTTGTGCCGCCGCTTTTTCATACCACTGCCGTGCCTGGACATCGTCCTGCGGCACGCCTCGGCCTTTGCGATACAGCACCCCAAGGTTGTACTGAGCGAGTGCATCTCCCTGCTCGGCGAGCGGTCGCCACTTACGCAAGGCTGTTGCGAAGTCTCCACGGTTAAAGGCATCCTCGCCGGCCTTATAATCGGCCCGTGCAGGCACGGCAAGACAGACGATCGACAGCACAACGGCGGTGGGGAATCGGAGCGACATGCGCATAGGGGCCTCGCAGGGAGGCGTATTGTAGGAGGGTGATGAAGGACGGCGCAAGGGCCTAGCCAGTAGCGAGCTTGCTCGTTGCCTCGTCTTTGTTATACTATCAGAGGACGTGAAAAGACACGCCGCGTGTGGTGAGTGGCGTATGAACACGTCGACGACCGCCAGTCATGTCCATCCTGCCGTATTCTTCGTAATTGGCCTGCTTTGTTTGTGCGTCGCCATGGAGATTTTGGGGGCTCCGATCTCACTCTGGAACATATATCAGTCTGTTGATCTGTTGGAATCCTCTCCGCTGGAAGAGCTTTCGTTGCCCTCTACTGTCCCGGAATTGTCGGTATCCCAATACAGGAAGTTGTATTCTCTGTCACCACCTCTCGAACACGACATTCTGCTCGCGCGGTCTCTCTTCCATCCTCCGATTTCTCACGCGTAATCGCTGAGCTTCTGCTCGGTTGAAGATCAGCCCCCGCGGCTCCATTCACTGATGCGAGTTTCCGTTGACTTGCTCCCGCGAGAGCGAGAGCTGTGAATGCGGAACTGGCACTAGGATGGTCCCGCTGAAAACAACCCAGCACACCAACCTTAGATCAGGCTCGGATCAGGAGGATGAGTATGCGATGCACCAAACCTGCTAGCAAAACTCTGGACGACACAGCCATCATCGCGATCGTATTTATTCCCATTGCCTCCATCATCGCTTCGCTCTTTACTTTCATCGCGTCGAGCATTTGGGAAACGAAGGAAAAACTCCTGCTTTTCGGAATCACATGGTGTGCCGTTATGGTAGTCGTTCAAATTATCATGCGGAAACATATCCTGAGGATAATTACCCACGCTATTTTGAAGGGCCGGTGAGCGGCTTGGTCGCTGGGCCGGTCACGCTTCTGCAGTCCACGCTTCACGTGTGACGACCATGATGATCCTTGTCGCCGCCATGTTTTTGCTGACGCTGGTAGTCTTGGCCCTCTACCTCTATGTGTCCGGCGTGTTCACCAATCGGAGAGTGTTCCAGTTTGGCTTTTATATCTTGTTGGTCTTCTTTGCGCTGACCATCGGGATCGGCATTCATTCCTGTCTAGGCTACAACCTGCCGGCAACAACCCCGGTGTCGCTGAGTGAGGCTCCGCCAGAACCTTAGGCAGCTCTGCAACAAATCCGCTGAACTCTGCCATAGGACTGCAATGCGACACCTCGCGGAACAACACAGACGGATGCAGGGGTTCACTGCGGCATTCACCGTGCTACGCCTGCTGACACCGCTGAAGATGTCCTATGAATCGGCGAAGAAGCGGACTGGGCCCTATACTAAGATCGTGGCGGAACTCCGACAAATGCGCCGCGAGACGGTGCAATTGGTGCGACAGGCCGTCAGCGAAGGCCTCCGCGTCTATGTGCTGGTCAATAATCGATCAGAGGGCAATGCACCACTGACGGCGTAGGTGCTCGCAGAGTTGCTACGCGACTAGATCAACGTTTCGCTCGCTCAGTGAACGATGTTCCTCCCACCTTCTCCCTACTGCTGATCCGCACAGTTAGCCGCTGGAGCAGGTTTTCGTCTGGTCATTCAGAGGGGGAAGGTCGAGCAGGATCGCCCGATGTCGCGGATCCTGAAGACGTGGGGATGAGGGGTTGGTCGGGGGTCAGACGACTTGAAAGGGTTCATGGGTGTTAGCGGCAACCAATTCACCGCAGGCAGTACAGTGATAGTTATCCGTCAAATAATCGTCGTTGCCGTGTTCCAATTCCAGGTTCAGATGCTTACAGGGCCGTGGGTCCGCTCGCTGTTTCCACTGTACACGTAATTGAGAAGCTTGATTCATCGTCATGATGTTCCCCCCCTGTACGATCATCATTTTAACAAATCTGTCAGCTGGGTCAACCGGAATCGGCGAGTGGTTCATGAGGGCGAACGAGCGGTTCGGCACCTCTTTCGTCTGGCCCTGATTTGAATCCGTTAGAGACCACGCAAACCGTCCGCTACCCTAGCCAGCCGTTGATCCATCTGGAGTGCAGCCGTCTGCAGAAAGAGATTGTCACCTTCAGGTTTCATAATAGATCACCACGCCGAACTTCCCACATTTGTCACACAACCCTTCTTCTGTTAGTGGGCCACTGTCCCGAGGAATGGGCCCTTCGGTAAACAAACTCGCTCGAAAGAATTCCCTTTCTTTAAGCGTGGTGTCGGCCGGAGATAACGTCTTCTAGCAGTCCTCACAATATTTTGCCGTCTGTTCCATCATCCATCCCTCCAGCGGCCGGGCTCATTCGCCGCTGGAATTTTTCAGCCATCACCCCATCGGCGGCTTCAGCGGCCCCGCCCATTCGCCTGGGAATTCTTGTAAGCCAATTCCGCTTATTAATAGCTGTCCATCGTCTTTATAGATGGAAAGAATCTCGGGTTCTCCTTCGATTTCCCGATACCAGTACCATCCCGGCACTGTCGGCTTCTCAGTCGTCCAGGTCATTCCTCCACCTCCCCCGCCTGTGATCGAACCCCGCGCTTCGGCACCGGTCTTTTTGGCTCCCAATCTCAAGACGTTACGGCCGGGGCAAACCTTCGGCAAACAACCAAGGCCTACTTTGGTTTCTCGTTCTCGATATATCCCAGAACGTGGGTAGCATAGCTGAACGCCTTCTTCAAAGATTCACCGCGCTCGCCATCGGTTAAACGTCGGCCCGCATCTAAGGCGAGAGGACGCAATGCTAACGAAAAGTCTCTTATGCACTCGTTGATCTCTGTTATGAGTTGTGGGGTTGTTTTTCTCATCGTATGCCTCCCATGACCTCTATTTGCTTTTCGGTAGCAACCCCTTCCGCTCCAACTCCTGAATCTTCTGATCTACGAGTTCTAACACCAAATCTTTGACAGTTCTCTTCTCCGCCGCCGCCGCCATTTTCAAGCGGAAGAGTGTCTCACGGGGAATATCCCGAATATTGAGATGGGCGGGTTTGTCGGGGTTATTTTTGGGTGCCATTTGTCACACGTTTGCATAACACCGGTACGACCTTTGTATTGGCACCGGTACCAGTAGGGCACGGTGTAGCACAGGAGGACGGCGACAGGCAAATAGCACTTGCTATCAGTTGATAGATAATGTTACAGTAGACGTTATATATACTATACTATCTAATCTACATGAGTAACGACTATGAAAATGACGAGAATGATGATTCAGCTTCCAGGGAATCTGAAAACCAAACTCGACGCACTACGCAAGCAGGGCACGACGGCCAGCGGCTACATTCGGCACTTGTTGGAGGAACATTTCAAACAGCCTTCTGGAATGAAACGGAAAGGACAGTGACCGATGGCACGCTCAACGAAGGAACTCTATAAACGTGGAAATGTGTAGTGGATGACCTATTGCGATGCCATTGGGACGCAACGCTTTGAACCCTGCAAGACCTCGAATAAGAAAGAGGCTGAACAACGGTTGATTGATCGACGGAAGGAAGCACAGGAAGGCCTTGCGCCAGCGGCTGCGATTAAGCCTCTCGCCTTAGAGGATCTTCAAGCGCGGTATCTGTTCTTTGTGGGCCACCAACGGGGGAGTGGCGACCAAGCATTATCACTTCGCCCATTCACGGCTGTGGGGGTATCCGCCGATCCATGCCTTGACGGTGGAAGTCTTGGACCAGTACCGCGCCTGGGTGAGAAGGTCTGCCCCGCCACAATCAATCGTGAAATGGCGACGCTGACGCATGCCTTGAGCAAGGCGGTGGAGTGGAAGCTCTTGCGCAAGACAGCACGGGAAGAATTGACCGCGATTAAGAAGTATCAGGAGCCGGATGGTCGATTACAGTATCTGTCATGGGAGGCCGAAGCAGAGCGACTCCTCCAAACCTGTGGCGAATCACTCCGTCCCATTGTTCTGATGGCCCTTCATACTGGGATGGGAAAGGGGAGATTCTTAGCCTCACCTGGGACCTGGTGGACATGACCCACGGGTTTATCAGGTTGAAGCAAACCAAGAACGGCAAAGCACGGGCGCTGCCGTTCAATGAAACGCTGTGGGGCCTGTTCAGCGGGCTTCGAACGAAGCAAGACGTACCGTGGGTCTTTCACAATGCTGAGGGGAATCGGTGGAATGATATACGGCACCCCTTTGAGGCAGCCTGTGA
>DASYRC010000067.1:0-49064 GCA_036004925.1 Nitrospiraceae bacterium
GCTGAGCATGAGGCCCACGGTGACGGCGGGGTTGATATGACAGCCTGAGATATGGCCAATGGCGTAGGCCATCGTCACCACGGTCAGCCCGAAGGCGAACGCGATCCCGAAGACCCCAATGCCGAGTTGCGGAATAGAGGCACTCAGGAGCGCGCTCCCGCAGCCGGCGAACACCAACCAAAACGTGCCGATCGCTTCTGCCGCCAGTCGATTTGCCATCTTCTTCTCCTGACTAGAAGGTGAACTGCTGTGCGAAGATACGTCCTCTGTACTGAACTGTCATATCGGTTCACGGTCTGGCTTCCAACACCAGATTGAACGGCGTCTGCGTCGCGCGGCGGAATCGTGTGAGCCCGCCTTTCATGACCACATCTCGCAGCTGCGCCTTCCCTGCTTGGGCACCGAGGGCCGGGCCATTGTACGCCGGGAAGCTGGTACACAGATCATCGTCGACGCGGCGTAGAAGATTCTGCCCACCGGATTCAGGTTATCTTCCACACGGTCATTTGGCGAACGGGTCCACAATTATCCAGGTATCATTCTGTGCGAGCGTCTTCTTTACGTGCTTCGCAGCGGCGACGTCCACACCATCGAGGGACGGAATTCAATTCGCCACGAGGTTGCTCAGGTAGTTTGGACGGAAGAACCTCTCCGTGCCTTCAAACAATGGGTGATCGTGCTGATCCCACCCGAGGCCCTTACAGGTCTTCAACCGCTGCTCGATCTTGGGGTTGGCTGAAAATGTGGCCGCGATGACCTGAAACGCATCGGCGAGAAAACAAGGACTGCTTTCATCGGCGAGTGCCATCGCCTGTTCTTCATGGATCGTATAAACTGACCGGTCCCAGCGTCATAGGTCACGTATCCACCTGCCGCCTGATTGCCCAGCCACTCACGGACGTACCGCTCGGTCGTTTTTGTTGCCTTTGCGAGTTCAGCCGGCGTGACGGGACCCACCTTCGCCATGGTTTTGTAGAGACCGAGCTTGTCGCCAAGAGGCACCATGTTGTCGCTCAGCGCGGCCCCGATGTCACCGACTGGCTTACCCATGAATGCGTTCAACTTGTCAGTATTGACCGCCATGATGCACCCCCCGGAGTAATTCGGCGCATTCTTTGCCACTTGCTCGTGGCTGTCAAGTTGGAACGAAAGGAGTAGAATACCGCCTCGAACACGAGCCCGAGGGGGCGAAGGAGGCACCGACATGAAAGAGTATCGCGTCAAGCGGGACTCACAACTCAACTTGGATACGTGTGACCCAGACGACACAGGTGAGTACAAGAAAACGGATCAAGGCAAGGAGAAGGCGAGGGCCGTCACGGTTCAGTTGATCGGCAGGCTTGAGGAACTGCAAGAGCGCCTCTATGCCAACAGCGACCACGCGGTGCTCATCGTGTTGCAGGGGATGGATTCCAGCGGCAAGGATGGGACGATCAAGCACGTCATGTCTGGTGTGAATCCGCAGGGCTGCAAGGTCGCGACATTTAAGGCCCCTACCAATAGCGAACTCGCCCATGACTTTCTCTGGCGCGTCCATCACGAGGTGCCGGCCAAGGGACAGATCGGGATCTTCAACCGGTCGCACTACGAAGATGTGCTTATCACGCGGGTCCACAAGATGATTTCGGCCAAAGTGGCGGCCCAACGATTAAACCAGATCAAGGAGTTTGAAGAACTGCTGGCTGAGAACGGGACCACTATCCTCAAATTCTTTCTGCACATCTCCAAAGACGAGCAGAAAGAGCGGTTGGAAGCGCGCATCCGCGATCCGGAGAAACGTTGGAAGTTCAGCGAAGGGGATCTGGAGGAACGGAAGCTCTGGGCCGACTACATGACGGCGTTTGAAGAAGTACTCTCGGCCACGAGCACCGATCATGCGCCCTGGTATATCGTGCCCGCCAACCGGAAATGGTATCGCAATCTCGTGGTTGCCGATCGTGTTGTTAACGTGTTGGAAGACATGAAACTGAAGACACCGCCTGCTCCCGCAGGGGTCAACTTCGAGACATTGAAGATCGTGTAACGAGTCAGTCGCCGCAAGAGTTGCGGACATGAAGCTGGACACACCTTGCCAGGTGAGGTGTCCCGTCAAAAAATGCCTTGACCTGCGCCACGATTTGCAGCCGTGCTTCTTCCATGTCGATCACCATGCCTTGCATCATGACCGATTCAGAACTTCAGCTGCTCAAACTCGTTCCTCGTTGGAAATAAGATTCGCCTTCACACTCATTTCATATTGGCAGAGGCTGTTTCTTGACACATTGGGCAGGGCTATATTAGCATGCGCCCCTGGACCGAAGGCGCGTAGCTCAGGGGGAGAGCGCTACCTTGACACGGTAGAGGTCGACGGTTCAAGACCGTCCGCGCCTACCACCCAACTGAGGGCATCCGCTTGCCTCTCGTAGGCGGGGTGCCTTTGTTGTTTCTAGTGCTCGATGACGTCGTGCAGGTCATGAAAATTACGCTCAAAGATGGCAACAGTCGGGATTTTCCAGCCGGCCAGACTGTTGGGTCTGCTCTCTCGGCTCTCGGCCTGACGATTGGCCCGAATATCCTTGCGGCAACGGTGAATGGCCAGACAGTAGATCTCTCGCACGTCTTGACGGAAGATGCTGAGGTGACCCCACTTCAATTCGACAGGGCAGAAGGCCGTGAGGTCTACCGACACAGCAGTACTCATATTATGGCGCAGGCCGTAAAAGAGGTCTTCCCCACCGCACAACTGACGATCGGCCCGGCTCTCGAGGACGGGTTCTTCTATGATTTTGCCTTTGAGCGCCCATTTACTCCGGAAGATCTCGAGAAAATTGAAGCGCGAGCGAAAGACATCATCAAGCGCGCCCTTCCTGTGAAACGGGCAGAATTGTCGAAGCAAGACGCGGTGAAGTTTTTCCAGGAACGCGGGGAAACCTATAAGGTTGAGTTGATTCAAGGACTGGCGGATGGGCAGACCATCTCAGTGTACAGCCAGGGGGATTTCACCGACCTCTGCCGCGGTCCGCATCTCCCGACCACTGGTCATGTCGGGGCCTTTAAGCTCCTGAACACGGCCGGGGCATACTGGCGCGGCGACGAACGCAATCCCATGCTGCAGCGGATCTATGGGACTTCCTTCCCGACCCAGACGGAACTCGACGCACACCTCGCGCGGTTAGAAGAGATTAAGCGGCGAGACCACCGAAAGGTCGGGAAGGAACTCGACTTAATCTCGATCCAGGATGAAATCGGTCCCGGTCTGGTGCTCTGGCATCCAAAGGGCGCGACGATCCGGCTCTTGATCGAGAACTTTTGGCGCGACCAGCATATTCAAAACGGATACGAACTGGTGTACTCCCCTCATGTGGCCCGGTTAGACCTGTGGAAAACCAGCGGCCACGTCGACTACTACCGCGACAACATGTTCGCCACCATGAAGGTTGAAAACAGCGAGTACCAGCTCAAGCCGATGAATTGTCCGTTCCATATCATGATCTACAAGTCGCATCTGCGCAGTTATCGAGATCTCCCCATCCGCTATGGCGAACTGGGAACAGTCTACCGGTACGAACGGACAGGCGTCCTCCACGGGCTTCTGCGGGTCCGCGGCTTCACTCAGGATGACGCGCACCTGTTCTGCCGGCCGGATCAGATTGAAAGCGAAGTCAGCCAGGTCCTAGACTTCACATTTTTTATTCTCAGAACCTTCGGCTTTACCGAATTTGAAGTGTACCTCTCAACCAAGCCGGAAAAGTCCGTCGGCTCGGAAGAACGGTGGGCCCAAGCCACGAGCGCCCTCGAAGCCGCGTTGAAGGGTCGAGGAGTTGCCTATCAGATCGATCCAGGCGAAGGCGTCTTCTACGGACCCAAGATCGACATCAAAATCAAAGATGCCCTGGGACGTTCCTGGCAATGCTCGACCATTCAGGTCGATTTCAACAATCCGGAACGGTTCGAATTAGGCTATATTGGAGAAGACGGCAAGGTTCACCAACCGATCATGATCCATAGAGCCCTGATGGGGTCGATCGAACGGTTCTTTGGCATTCTGATTGAGCACTTCGGCGGCGCCTTTCCAACCTGGCTCGCTCCGGTTCAGGCGACGGTCATGTCCATCACCGACAACCAGCGGCCCTACGTCGTTGAGGTCGTGACCCAACTAAAGGCCGCGGGGTTCCGCGCCGAGGCAGACCTTCGGAATGAAAAAATCGGGCTCAAAATTCGAGAAGCGGAGAAGGCGAAGGTGCCTTTTATGTTTGTGGTTGGCGACCGAGAAGTGCAGAGTGGGACTCTGGCCATACGGGGCCGGAGCGGAGCCAACCTCGGCAGCATGACCGTCGCGGGAGCGCTCGACCTGCTCCGTGCGGACCTCAAGCCGGCAGGGCAGCAACATTCACTGACACAATAAGAGGTGTCTTATCGTCCCCAAACTACGAGTTAATCGGGAAATCAGGGTGCGCGAAGTCCGAGTGATCGGTCCGGAGAGCGAACAGCTCGGCATTCTCCTCACGGCGGATGCGTTCAAACAGGCTCAAGAAAATGGCTACGACCTTGTCGAGGTCGCGCCCACGTCAGTGCCACCCGTGTGTCGTATTATGGACTACGGGAAATACAAGTTCGAGCTGAGCAAAAAGGACCACCAGAACCGGCGCCATCAAAAGTCGACACAGGTGAAGGAAATTAAGTTGCGCCCTCGGACAGATAAGCATGACTTGGAGATCAAGATTCGACAAATTAAGGGATTTCTGGCCGATGGTAACAAGACCAAAGTCCTCTTGACGTATCGCGGTCGTGAGATGGCGAATCAGGAGATGGGCCGAACGCTCATGAATACGGTCATCGCAGAGTTGGGAGAGGCAGGCACGATCGAATATGCCCCTCGGATGGAAGGACGGAGTTTGATTATGATCGTGGCGCCAAAGTAACGGGGTCGGCCCGAACGCTATTAACCAAAGGAATCACCGATCATGAAACGGAAAATGAAAACGCATAGTGGTGCAAAAAAACGGTTTACCCGTACTGGCTCTGGAAAATTGGTCAGGCGAAAAGCGGGAAGACGCCATATCCTCACCAGCAAGACGCAGGATCGGAAGCGCCGATTAAGCGGCACGGTGCTCGTGGATAAAACCAAGACTCAAGCACTGGATCGCTTATTGCCCTACAACTAAATTAGAATGTACGAATCGCGTTAACCAAAAGGAGTACTGACTCATGCCTCGCGCAAAAGGTGGCCCCAAAACAAGACATCGACGGAAGAAGCGGCTAAAACTGGCCAAAGGACAGTATGGAGGGAAGAGCCGGTTATTCCGCACCGCAACAGAATCAGTCGATAAGGGTCAGGCCTACGCCTATACCGGACGGAAGAATCGGAAACGGGATTTCCGCGTGTTGTGGATTGCGCGCATCAACGCGGCAGTTCGGGCGCATGGACTGACCTATGGCCGGTTTATCAACGCACTCAAGAAGGCTAATATCCTTTTGGACCGGAAGGTCTTATCCGATATGGCGATCAAGGATGCCACGGGGTTTGAGCAGCTGGTCGGTCTTGCTAAACAGCAACTCGCCCCTGCCGGGGCGTAAGCGTGGTCGTCTGCCGAGAATTTCCTTCGAAGAATTGGTCGGGGCGTGAGGTAGATCTTGAGGAATGCGCCGACGGGCGTGTGTCTCAGGACCGATCGGCCAGTTCCGTCAGATCGATTTCAAACCCGACAGCCGGAACACTAATCTGCCAACGTTCGAGAACTTCCGGGTGTAGTTCTCCAATCACACCGACCTGTTTCCCGTCAGAAACGACAGCCCCGACTCGTCCAGCGAGGAATGAAGGGTGCTCGATCGGTTCCAGGCTGTAGACTTGGTTCACATAATAAAACAGCGTGTCCAAGCAGGAATGGGCCTCTGAAAAATGTGCATCGGCATGGGCAATCATTCCGCCGAGCACTGTCACGGTGTGTGATCCTAGGGGATGCGTGAGATCGGGACGTGCCACTTCGCCGGCCTCGAATATTCGATGGGGATAAAATGCCCGGTTCGATGCAGCTTCCACGCGAAGCAACGACGGAAGCATCCATTGTCGAAGTGCGGAGAAGTTCTGGGACATCACATTGTCCACTTCGACAAGTTGCCCCCATTCGGTTCCTTCTAATCGCATCGCATCACGCAGGTCCTGGGGAGAAGCGAGAATATTGGAAATGATTTCTTGAAAACCCATGCCAACCATGAAGGCCCTGACACGGTCGGAGACTTCCTCAATGCGCGACAATCCACCGACCGTGAATTGCGAAGGCATCACCGGCGAAAAGTCTCCGTATCCACGGCTGATCGCGACGTCTTCGACGACGTCCATCGCGTGCATCAGATCCTGCCGATAGAGCGGAAGCGTCACCGCCACCTTTCCACCTCTGGTTGTCACCTCATAGCCGTATGCCGTTAGAGCCTTCGCCACCTCCTGGGCGCCTATCGCCTGCCCAAGAGCCTGCTCAATCGTGCTGACGGGAAGTGTCCGTGACTTTCCTATATCCTGCGGAGTCCAGACTGACTTGCCGAGAGCAGTTTTATAGGGATACCGTACTTCAATCGGCTCAATAATAGCGCCACGATCTTCCAGATTGGCTGCGAGAATGTTGAGGGTCAGAACGACCATGGAGAGGTCAGTGCCAGTCACCTCGACGAATAAGGCATCGTCGCCCACCCGCACTTCTCCGACTTCACGGCTATTGATAATCGGAGGGAAGGAGAGTGCCTGACGTTTCGCATCGCGGAGGACGGGCAGGTGATCCTGCCCTGCGAGAATCCCGCCGAACTCTAGCCCTTTGGGATGGACCAGCAGGATCTCTCCGAGCGTCATGACCGTATCCATGCCCAACGGCGTGAAGGTAACTTCGTCCGGCTTCACCAAATCATAGGAGACAGGAAACTCGATCGCCGCGAGCCGATAGAGTCCGATCGACACGGTCCGGCGTTTACGGCCGAACAGCTCGGCGAGTTTTTCTTGTGTCTGAATCAGTTGCGCGAGGCCGTCTTGGGTCACGCGGTAGCCGGTTGCCGAGCAGGCCGCCACGTAGGGTCTGATCTCTTCCAGCCCGGGAGCCACGTTCAATCGCTTTGGCGATTTCGATGGGGTCGTGAGAAAGTTGTATCTCGCAAGAGAACCCTGCCGCTTCACCCGAATCTGCCGGGCGATTCCTTCGCAGCACCAGAGATCGGGACGATTGCTATCTTGCAGCTCAATTCGCAGTTCGCCGGTGTCGGGATTCTGCCCCTTCAATTCACCCTTCACAAGCATCAACGACTCTTCCAGTTGCTCCATGGTGATCGGTTGGGGAGCCTCTCCTGGCGCAGCGAGCAATCCCTCGAGATCCTGCTTGAAAATGGTAATTGTGGGCATGTGAAACTTAGTAGGCTGCGGAAAAAATATTGGGGCACGCCAGAACTCCACTGGTCAGCACGTCTGGAATAACGGGAGAACACCACACAGGACGCTCAAAAAGACCGGACTTCTCACCCGCCCAAGCCTGGTGGCTACCGCACCCGCCCGCCCTGAGTCTGCCAAGACAGCCTCTTCGCCCAGGGACGCGCCTTGTCCCTAGCAAGGCCGCAGCGAGCGAAGAGGGGAGGCGTACGCTTCGGTACGTTGAGTCTCTGAGCGCGGCGAGAACGAAACTGGCGGTCTTTTTCATCATCCTGCTAGAAGGCTCCCCTGGTGGAGCGAATCAGATCTAGATTGTCGGTGAACAATTCCCGAATATCGTGAATACCGAGCGCCACCATCGCCATGCGATCGAGCCCCAATCCCCACGCAATCACCGGAACGGTCACGCCCAGCGGAAGGGTGACTTCAGGCCGGAACAACCCGGCTCCGCCAAGCTCCATCCATCCGAGCTTCGACTGGCGCACGTGCAGCTCGACCGACGGTTCGGTGAACGGAAAGTAGGCTGGGAGAAATTTGACTTCCTTGGCCTGCGCCACTTCACGAGCAAAGAGATTCAGCAGGCCGAGCAACGTGCGAAAGTTGATGTCTTCGCCGAGCACGATCCCTTCCACCTGAAAGAAATCGGTCGCGTGCGTCGCATCCACTTGATCGTAGCGGAAACAACGGGCGATGGAAAAATACTTTCCCGGCACGGCTGGTTGTGCCGCCAATGTATGGGCCGAGACTGCCGTCCCCTGGCTCCGCAAGACCAGCCGCCGGGCGCGCTCCGCATTGAAGGGATAGTTCCAACCAGTTGAACCGGTTTCACCGCCGTCCTGGTGTGCTTGCGTGACCCGGGACAAGTAGGGTTCCGCGATCGACGAGGCATGCGTCGGTTCCTTGACGAAGTAGACGTCATGAATATCCCTTGCAGGATGGAACTGCGGCATGAAGAGGGCGTCCATGTTCCAGAATTCTGTCTCAACAAGCGCACCCCGCATTTCCTGGAATCCCATGCTTACGAGTTTCGTCTTCACGGTATCGAGAAACTCACGATAGGGATGCCGTTTGCCCGGCGCAATCCGTGGCGCGCGAAGACTGATCGTGTACTTACGGAAATGCTTCGTCCGCCAGCTCCCGTCTTTCAACAGCTCGGGGGTCAGCTGGGAGACCTCTTCCGCGGTCCCTTGCCGAGAGAGCTGCTGGGCGGCCTCGATACCGGTTACGGAAAGCTTGAGCGCTCTGGCCACCCGGTCATCAATGCGAAAAGGTTCCCGTGCATTCCCGCGTTTGACGGCGTGGTCTTGAATGACCTGCCGCTGTGCCTCGGAAAATGCCTGTAGCTCACGAGGCGCCCCATGGAGCTGTTGCAGCAATCCTCGCATCGCTTCTGCCGTCTGGCTCGGCCGGCCGGTCGATTCGATACA
Organism: Nitrospiraceae bacterium; assembly: GCA_036004925.1. Lineage (GTDB taxonomy): Bacteria > Nitrospirota > Nitrospiria > Nitrospirales > Nitrospiraceae > Palsa-1315. Next base: position 8,812 of record DASYRC010000067.1, read on the forward strand.
GCCGCCTTGAATAATGAGGAGCGCACCTTCTTTCTTGAGACGTCCGATCGCACCGCTCACTTCCGCCGGTTCGAGCCTCTCCCGCGATTGAATGTCCTGAATGGTCAGGCGCTTGCCGGTCTTGGCCGCATCGCGAGCAGCAGACAGCACCCGTTCGATCGGTGAGTATTTTTCAAAGTAGAGTTCGCCAATTTTGGTGAGCGAGACAATCGGTGTCACGGTTTCCGTATCGACCGCGAGTAACGACTTGGCGAGCAACCATTCGACCGCCATACTTAACTGCGAGGGCTCTAACCCGGTGGACTGCGCGAGCTGTTCCGCCTGGAGGATAGCGGAGGGATTTGTCTCAAAGGTCGATAGGACTTTGACTTCGAGAGGATGGAGGCTATCGATGAGGGAAGATATGTCCACCCGCGAGGCCTATCGGTGAGCGGAGACGCGCTGTTGCGTCGTGGAAGGAGGTTGGACGGCTGCGCGCATCGCAGCGATCGTCGCGGCATAATCCCGACTTGAGAAAATGGCCGACCCGGCGACCAATACATCAGCTCCCGCAGCCAGTACCTGAGCCACATTGTCGATCTTGATGCCGCCGTCCACTTCGAGCAACGCGCGACTTCCGACCCGATCGATCATGGCACGAGCCGAGGAAGTCTTCTGCAGACAGGAAGTGATAAACTTTTGACCGCCGAAGCCAGGATTGACTGACATGATGAGGACCAAATCGACATCGGGGAGAATTTCCTCAATCGTACTGAGCGAAGTGGCTGGATTCAGGGTCACCCCAGCCTTGACGCCATGCTCCTTGATCGATTGCACCGTGCGATGGAGATGCGGACAGGCCTCTACGTGAACCGTGAGATAGGCCGCTCCAGCCTCTGCGAACTCGGCGATAAAGGCATCGGCGTTCGTAATCATGAGGTGGACGTCGAGGGGCAGCTTAGTGACTTTTCTGAGCGCGGCTACGATCGGCGGACCGATGGTCAAATTGGGAACGAAATGTCCGTCCATGACATCGATATGGAGGAAGTCGGCCCCTGCTCGTTCCACGGCTGCCACTTCCTCGGCCAGTCGAGCAAAGTCAGCAGCTAAGATCGAGGGCGCAATATAAATGGGGCGTGCCATCACAAAACCTTCCTCAGGCGTGCGGCGTAAAATCCGTCCATCGAAAACCGATTACCCACTGTCGAGAGAGCACCTTGTTCGGTGACGAACCCCTGTGCCGCAGGCGGGAGCCAGGAGACGACGGACTCACGCTGGAACTCTGCATGGGCACGACTGAATCGCTCGATGACGTGTTCGTTTTCTTCCGGTTCCGTCGAGCACGTACTATAGACCAGCACCCCGCCAGGCCGCAAGCATGGGGCAACTGCTTCGAGGATCTGACACTGGAGTGCCTGATGTCGAGGGAGCGCCCGCTCATCTTTCCGCCACTTCGCTTCCGGATGTCGCCTTAACACACCGAGCCCACTGCAGGGCGCATCCACCAAAATCCGATCAACAGATAGGTCGGCCACTTTGGGCTTCTTCACGGAGGGAGACTCTGCAGTCTCGATCGTGGGAACCCATTCACGTGGCCGTCGTATGTCGCCGACGATCGGCACGACAATCTGGACCCCGAGTCGATGACAATTGCTTCGCAGGAGAGCTAAACGGGCGCCCTCCCGATCGACGGAGTAGATGGTCCCCTTGTTATGCATCAGATCGGCCAAATGAGTCGATTTTCCTCCCGGCGCCGCACAGGCATCGAGCACGATGTCACCGGGCTGAGGATCGAGAAGGGGAGGAATCAATTGCGCTGCTTCATCTTCGACATAAAAGCCGCCCTCGTGAAACCCCGGGAGCGAGGGCACAGAGCCTCCGTCTTCAATCAGAATGCCGAATGGACTCACGCTGGTCGGTTTGGCCGCAATACCCACCTGTGCAAATGTTTCGAGGAGTGCTTCCCTGGTCGTGATCAGATGGTTTACCCGAAGCGTTAACGGAGGCGCGACGCTGACCCCTTCGCAGGCCATTTCCGCAGAGGCCACGCCCAGACGTTCCACCCAGCGACGACTGAGCCAGCCTGGAACCGAGTACCGCAGGGCGAGACCCTGCGAGGCATCAAGATCCATGCTGGGCCAGGGCTGAGGGGGATGGCGCAATAGCGCGCGCAACACCGCATTGACGAACCCGCTCCAGTCTCTGCCAACTGTGCCCGCAAAGGCCCTGGCTAGGTTGACTGATTCGTTGACGGCGGCAGATTGCGGAATACGACCTAGAAACAGGAGTTGGTAGGCGCCAAGCCTGAGCACCATCTGCACGGCGACGGGAAGGCGGGGAAGCGGCTTTTCCAAGACTGGTTCAAGCCGCCAATCGATAGTCGAAAGACGCCGCAAGACGCCATAGGTGATCTCCACCGTGAGAGCTCGTTCCCTGCTGTCGAACGAGCATCGCGCGAGAGCACGGTCTAATAAGACATCGATCCCTTCCTCACTCTTGACGGACTCCACCAACAACGATAGGGCGATCGCTCGCGCCGACGGTGCGATCTGGGTAGCGAATAACGATCGAGAACCAGAAGCCATAGAGAACTCAGGATGGGGATACTCCGGATGTGTGCTCAACGAGCAGGATGCTAGGAAAGAGCCGGTCCTCCTAATCGCAATCCAACAGCAATGGGATGGCCTGCCAAGTATTGAGCTACGCCCATGCGACGGCTATTAGCCGGCTGCAACTCCATCACGGCAAGAATTCCATCCCCGGTCGCAACGTGAATCGCCTTGTTCGAGAGGGCGACGATCGCCCCCGGAGGTTTCGTCACGGGTCCAGGGAGCGCCAGGGCTCGCCAGATTGTCAAGTTGTTACCTCCCGCCACGGTTGTGTAGGCCCCTGGCCAGGGAGAGAGTCCGCGGACCCGATTGCCCAGGGCAATGGCTGGCAAGGCCCAATCGATTACACCATCTTCCTTTTTCAGCAACGGCGCCAAGGTCGCCTGTGAAGTATCTTGCGGCCGCGGCACGAGGGTGCCGGCCTTGAGTTGTGCAATCGTCTCAACCAGCAGTCTGCCTCCCATCTCAGCTAATCGTGGCGAGAGGGTGCCAGCGGTATCGTCCGGTGTTATAGGGACGGCCTCTTGAAGCAACATGGCGCCTGTATCCATTCCCTCATCCATGACCATGGTCGTAATTCCTGTTTCCGTTTCGCCGTTGATGATGGCCCACTGAATCGGACCAGCGCCGCGATATTTTGGAAGAAGGGACCCGTGCACATTGATACAGCCTCGCGGGGGAAGCGAGAGGATCACCGGCGGCAAGATACGCCCGAACGCCGCGACCGCAATCAGGTCTGGTTTCCACCCAGCCAGAGCGTGGAGAAATTCAGGCTCCTTCATCTTGAACGGTTGCAGCAGAGGAATCTGCTCCCGCTGGGCCAGGAGTTTCACCGGTGACGGAGTGAGGATATGCCCGCGCCCTTTCGGGCGATCCGGTTGAGTGACAACACCGACAACGGAATCGTCCGACCTCAACAAGGCCTCAAGAGAAGCCGCCGCAAAATCTGGCGTGCCCATGAACACGAGACGCATGTTATCGCTTTAGCATTGCAGTTGAGCGAAAGCAACTTGGACGCACGGACGTTGTCTTGACTTGCCGTTCAGCGCTTTGTTAGCATCGGCCCGCGGGGTGGAGCAGCCCGGTAGCTCGTTGGGCTCATAACCCAAAGGTCGAAGGTTCAAATCCTTCCCCCGCAACCTTCATGATTTAACTTTCCGCCACTCAGCAATTTCAACAGTCCCGCATACCGTCCGGTGAGGGTCGCCTCCAGGTGGCCCTCCTTCGTCGGCTTCAACCAAATGTACCCGACCAATGCCCGCACCTGCTCACGAGCCTGGGGAAGATGCTTGGCGGACAGCGCACCGATTCCCTCGATCACATCCCGATACCGTTCCCTTGCCCTCGGGAGGAGCGTGACGACCTTGTCTGCCTGAGCCGTGCTCGTTGTGACGGTCTGGTAGAGCCGATCGCGTTCCAGTTCCGCCTTCTGGAGCTCCATCTTGGTGCTCGCGGTCAGGATGCCGGCCTTGATCGCCATCATAATATTCGCGATTTCGCCCTCAACCTCGTTGAGGCGAAGGTGCGCCCTATCCCGTTCAGGCTGGCGCTGGCGGGAGCGTTCGGCTAGTAGCTTTGAGGTCTCTTTGACGAACAGGTCGAGTCGTTCAGGCGAGAAGAGATCGCGTTGAATTCCGGCCAACAGTTTCTGTTCCGCCAAGGTGCGCGACACCTTCAGGCCATTCCCGCAGACTGAGCCACCCCGATCCTTATGCCCGGCGCAGCCGTACTGGTAATAGCTCTGCACCACAAAATTTGACTGGCACTCCGCGCATTTCAAGAGTCCAGAAAGGAGATATTTGGGACTGCGCACCTGGCGCTGAGGGCCAATAGCTGCAGCCTTCCGGCGTGCCTGGACTTTCAGCCACAGGGCCTGCGGGATAATTCGCAGGTGCGGTTGATCCGTCTCAATCCATTCACTTTCTGGACGCAGCTTCGGCAGTTTGCGCTTGGTCTCTGGGTTCAGCACCCACTCCCTGCGGTTCCAGATCGCTTTGCCGACGTAAATTGGATTCGTGAGAATGCCGGTGGCGCGGTTGAGTTCGCCGTGAAGGACCGACGCGGCCCAGGTCCCATACCGCGCACACGGTCGGCGGCGGCGATAGCTCGCCCCTGGAGAAGGGACCTTGAGCTGGTTCAGTTCCTCGGCAATCTGTCGGGGAGATTTCCCCCCAGCGTACCACTCGTAAATCTGCCGCACCCATCGCGCCTGCTCAGGATCGATTACCCGCCGTACCGCCAGGATTTTCGGGCGTCCATACTCGTCTTTCTCTGTAGGGTGTTCGACGGGAACGTGCCGGTAACCATAATTTCTCCCGCCGCAGTTATTGCCTTTGAGGGCCTGACCCGCCAACCCCCGATGCGTCTTGTCTCTCAAATCATCGAGGAAGATATCATTCATCAACCCCTTAAATCCGCTCAAGGCCTTGTGTCCTTTTGCGGCCGTGTCGATCCCATCGGAGATCCCGATGAGGCGCACTCCCAAATACACAAACAACCGCCGCGCCTCTTCCGTCTTCATACTATCGCGGGACAGACGGGAGAGGTCATCGACGAGTAACACATCAAACTGTTTTGCTCGTGCCGCCTTCAACATCGCGGCATAGCCGTCCCTGCCCTTCTCGTCCTTCGTCCCGCTCAGGGCTTTGTCGGCATAGCGTTCAACAATCGGCCAGCCCTCGCGTTTCGCGTACCGCTCGCAGTTCCTGAATTGATCGTCGATGGACGCTTCCCGCTGACCTTCGCTGCTGTAACGGGCATAGAATGCGACTCTCATGGTGACCTCCGTTTATAGGCTTTCACCTTCTTGGGATTGCGCTGTCGCCAGTTTCGCAGATAAGCCGGATGGCGTTTGCGCCAGCGGGCGCGTTGCGTCTTGACCTTGTCGGGGTTGCTGCGCTTCCACCGGCGAATATAGGCGAGTTGTTTTTTGGTATGCGTCTTCATCGCGCACACGGACGTTCGGCCAATCGGCGTTGCGCCGCCGTATCGAGGAACAGTTGCCGTTGACGGAAGTAATCGAATTGTTGAATGCTCCCTTGGGGAGCATTCGGTTGCCCCTTGCTATCGTAAAAGGTTCCTGCGAGACCAAGGGAACCGGTCAAGAGACTCCCGAGCACAACTCCAAGCATAAGGTTGTTCATGGTTTCCTCCGTGTGTCCACGTCTCTGGTCAAAATTTCAGCACCGTCGTCCTCTAGCTTCAGCACGACGGTTTCGAGGTTACGCTCGGTTACGGTCTTGCGTTTCCACCGTTCGCCCGGTTTTCGGTAGGTGACTTCAATTTTCTTGTTCATCACGTTCTCCTTCCGGTAGATGGTAGGTATAAATTGCTAAGCAAGTATACCCCTTTACTAGGGAAGAAGGCTAGGCATAGCAGCCACGCGCTAGGAGCGGGGATTAGACGCCGAGCAGCTTCACCATCGCGACGGAGTGCCGATCCCGGTGGGCCACGAGGACGCAGACGCCGGCTGCGCTGTTGCTCCAGTCGTCGTGTTCTGAGTTTTGGTGATCAATTTTTTCGCCTTTGCGAACGAGGCCAATGAGCTGTTGCGTCAACTTCGGATGGTCCAAGAGCTCAATGGTTCCCGCATTAATCATTGGCTCCATGTTCGCGTAAATTTGGCTGCGGGTGTGGTCGGCCACGTCGTACTCAATGCCCCATTTGCGGAAGGCGTCCCGTGGCCACTCGCCCGCATAGCGATCACCCTGGATCGTGTGGACCCGATAGAGCCGGAGCACGTCGGCAAACTTCTTGACGGCCGTTTCCGGTGAAAAGGTGCCACCCGTGCGCGGGCCTTGATCTACGACCAGATCCAGAATGGCCTTGCCGTTGTCCGGGTGTGCAATCGCCAATGTGCTATCGTCCGCGCCGCCGCCCGACATATCGCAAAACGCGACGTAGGGAACGCCTGGCTGCGGGGGGAGGGAACGTCGGCCCTTGACCACGCAGTCCTCAATGGCGTCGGCATCATAGGCAGAGTCCGCGCCTTGGCCAGGCAGATTGAGATACAACCGTCGCCAGTGCCATGTCGGCAGGCGGAGGCGTGCGTGCTCGATGTCGTCCTGTGTGCTGCCCAACGGTCCGCCCATCGCAGGATTCGCTTCTTCGATGGAACCGGATCGGGAGAAGACAAAGAGCCGAGGATCAAGGCCATCGTGATACTGGCGAAGGATATCGACGATTGGAGTGCCGGGCTTCGGTGTTAACGGGGAGTAGGACGCAAAGAGTTGCTGCGCATCGGAGCGAGCGGGATCCAATTCCAGCGCCTCAAGTACACCATACCCGCTCTGAGCATGCAGTTCGTCGAACGCCAACAGGCGATAGCTCCGACCGTGCAAGGCATCGACATTCTTCGAGGCAACGATCTCGATATACCCTGTCCCATTCTTCAATTCGATGATGTTGCTTTTGATCTGCACCTCGTCCAGGAGGATCGGGTTGACGCGATACAATTTCTTTGTGAAGTCCAGGTTTTCGTCGGCCTGGCTTTCATCGTTGGCGACGTAGATGATCTGACACCCCTTTCGACCTAGCGGCTTGTCGGTGTGCAACAGGATCATCGAGGACAGGATCAACAACAGGGTCTTGGCGTTCTTCTTGGCAATATGGATGAGTCCGCGCCGGTACCAGGGCACCTCATCGTCGCGCCGAACCGTCGCCAGAAAGGTCTTGAGGATGTCCTTTTGAAAGGGCATCAGCACGTCGGCCATCGGTCGGCCATCGAGCCAGCGCATCACGTGCAGCATCCGGTCGATAAGCAAGACCCTGTCTTCGTCGAGTTGGAATTCCTGTTCAATCACACTGCCTCAATTCTGTCGTTATCGTGGCGAAGGCGGCGGGACCCACCACCGGTGAGCCCCGCCTGGCGGGATGGCGCGCCACGCCACTACCTCGCCGGAATGCCGGTCACTTGCACGTCCAAGGCGTCGGCGATTGCGTCGCCAAGGTTGGTGCGGATGACCGGAATTTCGACGCCGACCTCCCCAAACAACACCCGCCCGATCCAATCGCGGAACGTGACGAGGAATTCGAGCAGCAGCCCGATTTGCTCATACGCTTCGTACTGCTTTGGATAGAGTCGCTTCGCTCGCTCGCTCAACGCGCGTTCTTTCACATCCTCTGTGACCATTGGAGCCAGAGGGTTCTCCAGCATCGCCGCCATCACGACGACCTCATCGTGTTCCGCTGCGAGGCAAAACCGTGCGATGCGTTCGTTGGGGTCGAGCGCGTCGAGTGTGTGCCACAAGTAGCTGTACGTCGGCATGCGTTCCGCTGGGTCCTTGATACCTGAATCGATCTGGAAAAATTGGGCCCGGAGGCGCTGATCCTTCTCCTGCAGGTCCTTGATCGCGTTCGGAATGTCTTTCAGTCTCGGAAGGGTCTCCTTCGTCGCGTAGATGCGGTTCGCATCGCGTTTGCCTTGCTGGCTCAAGGATTCGTTCGCGTCGTTCTTGGCTGCCTCGCCTTCATACTGCTTCAAGGGCTCCAGCATTCCATTGATGTGCTTATTCTTGTCCTTGAGCCATTCGCTTCTCACGCTCTTGACCACTCGCGTCAGTTCACCGGTGAGCGCATTGATGATTACACTTGTTCCCATGGGTCACTCTCCTTGGTAGTGGCCCCCTGATCGGGAGCCGGTTGTGTCGGAGTCGGCTCCGGCGGTTGTGGTTTCTTGAGATATTCTTCCAATCTTTGAATTTTTCGGGCGCGACGCTTCATTCCGATCTTGCTGAACAGCCCGCTCAAGGTGTTAATTGCCGAGTAGTAGCAGTTCAGATCGACCGATCCACCGTGGGCTAAGAGTGATTCCTGCCGCTCAAGCAATCTTTCCAAATGCGTGATTCTCTTGCACAGTGACAGTTCCTGATAGCTCAGGTTCGTCAGTCCGCCTAGGTCCGACACTAGCCCTCGTAGACGATCGCGTAAGGTGCGGGCCACGAAGCTCCTACCGTCTAGTTCTTGTGCTCGGTCGTAGCGCTCCGATACCTCTGTGGGTTTCTCGCTCCTCTGTCCTGGCTTTCCACTCATACCGTTCGCCGACCTCCTTGATAGAATCCCTACCCCGATTCTTTTGTACTCCCCACAAAAACAAATGATTCACTCGGGATTTCAATGACTTTGACGTTAAATAAGGCGTATTCCATAGAATCCTGCTGATATCGAACCGGCGGGAAGCTTCGCGGTACGTTCCTCGCGCAGCCCTTAACAGTGTTTAGGGACCTTCCGTCCACCGGCCCACTAGACGTTTCCGGACCTCTTATAACGGGGGGCTTCCCCAAGAGTTCCGACCTTTGCTTCTGTAATACTTGTGTCCTCTCTCTCCTTCCCTTCCTTTACTTACTTTTCTTCCTTTCTTTCCCTACCGTAAAACGCTATTTACCGTGGGTAAGAAAAGGAAAGAAGGCTAAGAAGGCTGAGAAGGGAAGCCCCCCCGTTATACGAATCTTCCCTCATAACTCGCCCCCCACGGGTTGAATGGTGTACGCCGGTCGTCCTTTGGCTCCTGACTCCTTGGTCTCGTCGATACGGATTCGGCCTTGCATCTCCAGCGCCTCCAGAATTTCATCGAACTCACGTTTGCGCAGCCGTCGATGGGGACGATATAACGCGCTGCGTGTCACGACGGTGCGATGGTGGATGGTCTGCCACACGCGTGCGCAGTCCCTCTGGAACGTACTCGCACCTAGCGCCTCGACCAGACGCACCGCCGGTTTTGCCCAGCGAGCGACGATGCACCTTGCCAGGGTAAAGTGGGCCTCCTGGATCGAGAGCACGCCACCCGTGGCCTCCTCTAAGGCCAGCAGGGCCGCCACCTTCAATGCCGTTTCAGCCAACCGTTTCAGGGAAGGTCCGGCGGCGTCGGGTTGTACGGATGCAGCGGCCTGTTTGAGAAAGTCCTGCTCCAACGCCCACTGGGCTGTCATGACCTCCGGCGCGATGATCACCTTTGTGAGGGATTGTGCCCGAAGGCCATATGCTTTGGCTTGCTCGTACAAGGCCGTCTGCGCCTCGGTGATGGACGGAGTCAACAGGGGCAACTCGCGTCCGGCTGCTGCCCCAGTAATGACGATGAACCGTGCCAGAAACCCATCAAGAACGTTATCGATCGTCGCCCGCTGGACGAAGGCGTCCCAGGGAGCCGCTGCGAACTGTGCGAGGAAGGGACGCTCAACCCGATCTGAGTCGGAGTGCTTCAACCCATCGGCACCCTTCTTTTTGGTTCGGATATTCTCCAAGGGGCTGCCGTCGAAGGCCTTGATGAGGACTTGGGGGAGGCCCGACAGATGCCCGTTTTTATTGAAGGCCGCAATCAAGCTTGAATACTCGTCACGCACAAACACATTGGCCTGACCATCACGTTCTTGTAGACGTTGGATGAATCCCTGCGGGCTGCCCTCCCAGGAGAGAATCGCCTTGGTACCGATGATTAGACACAGCAGATCGACTGCGAGATCGAGGGTCGTGCTCTTCCGTCCTGCCGTGGAGTTGACGAGATAGATGATCCATAGGACGAGCGACCACCCACGTGGACTCGTCGCAATCGGCAACCGCACATTCGAGGCGAGAACCGACAAGATGCCGAACGCGAGGGCTTCGTGTGCCTCTGGGGGCGCATCCGTGCGGGTAGTCGCATAGGTGACATAGCGTGAGATGAAACTTGTCGGTGCCGTCAGGATGGTGAACGGGGCGTCTGGCTCCGGCGCGGGTTCTGGAGTGTCCGTGTGACTCGTCGGCTCCTGGTAGGTTTCCTTGACCAAGTCACACGCTGCCGCAATGGTCCACCCACCATATGTGGTGTCACCGCGTCGAGAATCCCACTTCGGCCGCATAAGCTTACTCTGTCGAAAGAGCCGATCCATACGGTCCCGGTTATGTGCAAACCAATACGCCAGATAGCAACACAGGGCCGCGTCCGCTTCCGATTGAGATGGATATTCGCCGAAATCCCCATCATAAAGGCGCTTGATCTTGGCCCCATTCTTGGACGCGAACATCCGGGCCAGCTGCGTCTCATCATCGGCGGTGATCGGGCGGGCCTTTTGATGCCCGTCGCCATTGCCATTACCTGTCGGGGGGAAGTGCGCGGCATGGACCAACTGCAAGACGGCGTGCCGGTTCTCAATCGTCAGCGGCGTACCGGGGAGATGATTCCCGGTGACGGTGAGATAGCGCCCCGTCTCGTATAGTTCCAAGGCAGGCTTTTTCCCATACGGTGATGTGTGCCGCGCCGCCAGCGGCATGCCCTTCTTACGCCCCGTCGGGGGCAATGATCCCCGCACGAAGATGCGCACACCCTCGCCGCTGGGGGAAATTTCGGTATAGCTGTGAATTTGATCCACAATGGCGAGCGCCCAGGGATCCATCTTGCCGGTCGCAGGATCGAGGCAGAGGTCGAGGTCGATGCCGGTGTAGGGATCATCGGACGTCAGCACATAGCCCACCCCATTGTACTTAGGACTCGCCGCCAGCGCCTCCTCAAACGCCGCCCATGTCGTCGGATCGGTGACCGAGGCCTTCACCCCGATCTTGTTCGCCTGGTAGGGAACCTTGGTCAGCTTGCCATTGCACGTTTCCCGTAGCCACGCAACCCACTGGTCCCGTGCCTTCAACTCATCGGGAATCTTGTCAAAACAAACGTTCATTGGTTCACCCCTCGGCGCTCAAGCTCGGCGTGGTCGTCCTCGTAAAATTCTGGGAGCGGCCCTTTTTCAATCTCATCGCAAAATTCTCCGACTACCACCTGCGCCAGTATCGTGATGAGCGGGAGGAACGGATCAGGGCGCTTCATCGCGCCTGCCCCTTCCGGTCATGGGCTGCGATTTCCTTTTCCACGGCTAAAAGAATTCGTGCGGCGAGGCTGTCGGTGATCCGACAATGACCACGAGTGATGCGCGAAAGTCGGATCGGATTGACTCTCGCTCTTGCGCCGATAATGTAGGCAGGAATCCCGGATCGTGCGATGGCGGCGCGAATATCAGCAGCGGTGGTTTTTGAAGTGCCCATCATCATTATCGTGACGATAGGCCAAAAACGTTAAACCTAAAATGGCGGAATTATTTTCTTAAAAATTAGGCGCGCTCCAGGGGCACGAGGCCCCAGGCCATGAGCAACGTGCGGCGCTCTTGCTGAGACAGCTTGAGGCGCTTCAGTGCACGGTCGGCGGGGTCCACCCACGCGCCTCGTCCTGGACGACCCGCTCTGGCGCGCCGGTCGCGCCCCTCGTCCTCGAAGACGTTGTTCATGTACGCGTTCACGATTTCGGTCACGCGTTTTCGTTGGGCCTTCACGACCTGGAAGGCAGTGGCGAATGCGGAAAGGGCCTTCCTGTCAGCAAGGTGCGCCTCGACGAACGGCGCATGCGAAGGCATTTCTCGGAGCCAGTCCTTGAATTGCTTCGCACGGTCTTTGTCCCGACGTTGCGCGTCCAGGGAACGGGTGATTCGCACGTGATGGTAGGCGGCGTCCCGCGCCCGTTCCCCGATTTCACACACTTGTCGGCGCATCGGTACACTCAGGTCGTTCACAACTGAGTTCTGCATCTCTTCCCGCCACTCGCGCTGCCTATCTCCCCATCCGTGTTCGAGGAGGGTGCAGAGCCAGAGGCAATCGTCGTGGGGATCGGGGACGGCGATCCCTGGCAGCCTGCGCAACTCCTGACAAATCTCGTGGCACATGTTCTTGAAATCGTCGTCGTGCATATTCGATGGGGAGTTCCAGGGAGCCCACTCCATGGAATACATCGCTTCTGGGTACCACATATCTGGATATACCGTCTCGGCAAAGCCGGTAAGGCGAGTTAGGACTGTCGCTCTGCCTTCCTCGTCCTTCTTTCCGGTCCACAACGGGTTCGGAGGGTGCTTGCTGAGGGCGGGACGGATCGGCCAGCTCCACAACAGCGTGTCCAGCCGATCTTTCACAGGGCGGGTTGACCGGTCCTTAGCGGCCCGACGCAGCCATCTGGCCATCGTCTCGGACTCGGCTTGCACCAGACGCGGCAGCTTCTTCTTTGGCATTGGCTCCTCCTGGAGAGCACCCTGGATGGAGGGGGACGAGGCACCCGGCCAGGACCGGGCCGATTCGGGAGCTACCCGAGCCGTTGCCTCGTCGATAGTATAGGGAGTTTTGCCTATGAAGGTAAACCTCTGCGAATGGTGATACTCATACGGAATCCTCCTCCTTGTTCGTAATGGGCCGCACGCGAATGCCTGAGACCTGCGAACCGTTGTACGAAACATTCGGATCCACATAGAGCGTGATCTTCTTGTCGATCCAATTGTTCATTTCCTTCCCATACAGATCGACGATCACTTTCCCATTGCCTATGTTCAACGGCAGGCCACTTTCTCGTTCGGCGAATTTGAGAACACATTTGTTCACTTGCCTTTCACCTTGTCGTAGCCACTCCTCGGTAAACGATGTGATCGTCAGGACTGTGTCCTCATTGCTGGGCAAATCACTCGCACTAAGAAACGGGGACGGGGGCGGTGTATATTCTGGCATCGCATTGCTCCTTTGTTAATGTTAATAACCGCCTGATCTGATATTGCGCATCAAATCACGAGGAGATAGTCATGAGGAGGGTTGAAATTAAATGGAAAAAATTTACGGGGTGGAAAAGACGCAATCATGGCCCTAGCAGCGGTGATTCGCACGCCCCTTGCGCCCTCATCGCCTCCCGCCTACAATACGCCTCCCTGCCTGCGAGGCACATCCAAGCGATGAAAGGTCAATGGATCGGCCACTACGCCGGATCGTCTGAGGGGATAATCGTCGTCAACGCCGATGAGCGCCCCTCACAATACACAGGAGTTGCTTACCTTATCGAGAATAATAAGGGTCTTCCTGGGGCTGCTGCCTTCTTCAGGACGAAAGATAAGAACACGCCTTTCGAATTCCGCACTGATCTCATACTTCCAATTAACCCAGTTACGGGAATGACTGATTCCTGGGGTAGGGTCAAAGATCACTATCCGGAAGGCGTCACGATCTCGGAGTTTGCCGACATAAAAGGATCTTGGGATAACGACGCACTCTCTTTGTCATGGACGGCACCCAGCGGAGCAGCGGGAGCTTGTATATTACCGCGGTCTAAGGCAGATAAACCGTCTACCCTAGTTCCACTGATCAAGGGATGGGATGCCTATAAGACGTATGTGGCCGGCCTAGAGGGAAAGCGGTACCTTTTCCGTGGTCAAACAGAACCGTGGCGCTTGCGATCATCATTTCATCGCGCGGGTCGTGCCGATTTAACAAGATGGCTAAATGAAGATATTCAAGTCTTACACAAGCATCTCAGCGCGAGAACGAAACACGTCTTCAATTTGGAAATCCCGAATGAGAACGGAGCATTTTTCAACCTAGTTCAACATCACGGGTATCCCACGCCTCTCCTAGACTGGACATATTCTCCATATGTTGCGGTCTTCTTTGCGTTCCGCAGCATCTCAGGTGAGAAAGCGGCCAAGGCCAATCCCGAAGATAAAGTAAGGATTTTGGTTTTCGATCAGGCCCAGTGGCGAGTTGATTTGAATCAATTGGTTCTCCTCACTTCAGCCTCGCCGCACGTATCGATCGGGGAGTTTCTCGCGATTGAGAACGAACGCATGATTCCTCAGCAAGCGGCATCAACGATTACGAACGTTGACGATATTGAGTCGTACATCCAGTCTAGAGAGTCTGATAATAGGAAATATCTTTGGGCAATCGATCTTCCCGTCCGCGATCGCAATAAGGTTCTGCACGAATTGCGTTTCATGGGGATCACTGCAGGCTCTTTGTTCCCAGGACTGGATGGAGCGTGCGAAGAATTGAAGGAGCGCAACTTTGAAATCTAGGAGAGCAGAGGGCGCATTGTCCGCATATGGTGAAGCACGGGCAGCATTAACCGAGTATGTAAATACATCGCGCACCGTCGTTTCTGCCTTTCCTAGAATACGCTCGCTCTCATGGCGTTCACTATCCGACCCTGCCAACCCTATCCCATTTGTTCCCCCTATCGAACCGGTCTGTTTGAGGGCTACCAAAAAATAATTTTACGAAGGCCCAGCTGCCTGGAACGATTCCCTTAACAAGTGTCGTTAGCAAGATAGAAGGAGAACGATTCGATGCAGTACCTTTCTATCAAGAACTTCGAGAGATACCAGCAGGACAGGAATCGGAGGCAGGTGAGACTCTGTAAGGAGGAGCACAATATGCGAACACGGGACGAAAAGTTGGCCAAAGACATCGCCATAGATTGGCGTGACTACGAGCTGGCTGCGGGCGACGAGCTTGAACCCGAAAACTTTCCGAGGTTGGGAAACATTTCCGCGGCTTTTATTTTTCAGTTTGTCCCGCGACCTGTTGATGTCAAATCACCGGAGTTTGTGTATGTGCCATACCAGCATAAGGCGAGGCGCGATGATATTCAGACTAGAATCGAGCTGACAATGGCGTATTGGGGCATGACATGGGAAGCCGCGCAGCTCAGACTGAATTTTGTTTCTGAACTTCAAGGACTTCCCGATGAACTGACCTGGCTGCAGAATCACGCGGAAGAGAATATCTATCTGCTCCCTGAGGGGGGGCCGATCTCGAAATACTACGCCTATTGCCCACTGTATCATCTGCTTCCGCAGCGTCTGCTTGAATCCTATGGTTTGCCCCTTTTGAAAGGAGGTCAATGGCCATATATTATGTCCCACTCCTGGCGCGAACGGGCGTTGCCATTGGATTTTGCTGAGCGATTGGCGACAGCCTTTGCACATTATATCTGGCCGCTGTTGAATTCGGGCTCTAAGTTGTCCGCCTTCTCAAACCAAGAACCTCTCCGCCTACTTGCGCATAATCTTGATTTCTGGATGCCCTATGCCTACCAGATGGCCGAATCGCTGATGCGCCAGTTTCCGCGAGTCGATATCGATAACAAGGCTCAAGCGGCCACATTTGAGAAGCTCCGGAAGAGCTTGCCCCTTGAAATCCAAGTGGACCGGCCGCTCAAGAGTGGCAACATATGGCAAGGTGAGGCCGAAGCGTGGGAGGCCACAAAAGAACTTATTAGTTACGCCGATGCGACCGGGCGACTCCGGGCAGTAATCGATGCGATCCGATCGAACCGTGTTGAGGAAGATTTCTCAGCTTGCTGGTCATACGCTCGTGAAGATTTTGAGCGAAAGCTCTATCACAAGCGGACAAAGGTCAAGATAAAATTTGTTGAGCTCGATGATACGATTCCAGTTCTCGGACCCGAATCTGAAATCCATGACCGTCTACTATGGGACCAGTTTCTAGGCATCTTAAATGAGAAGGATCGGACGATCGTCGTATTACTCCGCAGCGGTGTCACCAAGCTTAAGGACATTGCGCGGCATCTTGGATACGCCAACCACAGTCCTGTGTCAAAGGCGCTTGCGAAGCTCGCTAAGAAGGCCAAAGACTTCATAAACTCCTAGGCTTTGTCCTCGGAGCGATGTCCACTGTTTCTGGAAAACCACATCACTGCTGGTCGTTATGCGCGAGGGCTAGCGTTCGACCCGTGGTCAGCCCGAGGCTTTCGTTAAGGTTGGTATTGACGAGACTAATTATGAAGGCCAGGAGGCACCTATGAAAATCCGGTTGATAGACCTAGATCCGAATCCATTTCGAGAAAATGAGGATTATCCCGTGGTCGAGGAGAAAATACGGGGGTTGATGCAGTCGATCAAAAGCACCGGATTTTGGGATAACCTGCTTGCAAGGGCGTCACCAACACGCGAGGGAAGATATCAGTTGGCCTACGGACATCACAGAAAACTCGCGTTAGACCGGCTCCACGGCAAAGATTCGACTTACAAAATTGATATTCCGGTGCGACAGCTTGATGACCGCACCATGCTCAGGATCATGGCCAATGAAAACGCCAATGAGTGGAAGTCCAATACCTCCATGATCTTGGCGACACTCAGACGCACTCGGGAATATCTGTTGGAGCACCCAGAAGAATTGCTTTTGAAAACTCCTTCCAAGGATATCAACTGGGCGGAAGAACTGAGCGCGTTTCTCGGGGGCACGTTCAGCGAAGGAATGGTCAGAAACATGCTGGTCATTCTAAATGCTGTGGATAAGAAGGAAGTTGATGCGAAAGCGATCAAGATGCTTGACGTACCGACGAAAGCACTGCATTTCGTGCACGCGGTGCGCCGGTCTGAGAGCCAAATCTCACCAGCCGATCAGCAAGCCACTGCCAAGGCTATTAAAGAAGAACGTGTTGCCGTAGCGGATATAAAGGATCATTTCCATATGCGGGGCTATCAACAGCAGCGCCGGCAACACAAGCCTGATCTCAATGAATTTCTTAAGAGACATTTGCAGGATGTCCGTCGTGTCCATGACTACGTTGAGGAATTGGCGCGCTACAAAACAGACATCCCGCTACGCTCCATCGAATGGATCAATTTTCGCGACGAATGCATAAACTTGCAGCGACAACTCACCCGGCTATTGGCGCCACACGAAAGGAGGTCTACGTCCAACGGCCAGAGAAGAAACCGCCCGGAAATCGCTGCACCGGGCAGGGGTCAGTCGTTAATTCTGCTTAACAGGAAAGGAGAGGTATCATGATTCGAGAGAAAGTGCACAGACTTGCCAACTATCTCAAGACAAATCCTGAAGCGTCTGTCCGAAAGGATATCGCGCCTGTGATCTTTCCGGGCGAAGCTGTGACGGACGAGGTCGTGCGGGAAGCACGGCTCTACATCAGGGCGGCTCGCAAGGTTTTGGAAGAGGACCCGGCCGGGTATGTCATGACTCGCATTGGGCGAGATACGGTCCGCTTTCTGGACGGTGGTGCCACAGAAGAGGATAAAGAACGCAACTATCGCCAGAACGTACGCCGGGGGTTCAGGATGTTCAGAGGCTGGTTACAGAACGCGGTAGATCGAAGGCGGCTGGCGCAAGAAAAAGGCTGGGAGACCGAGACGCATAAAGAGGAACTTCGGGGCATCTGTGATGAGACGGCCCTGAAGCTATCCGACCTACGTGGAGGTTTGGATAGCACTCGGAAAATCAGCTAGCCTACGACGGGTCAGTGTTCAACACTGGCCCGCCCCCCCTCCATATGAAGCGGCCCCCAGCCGGTACTTAACCTAGCATCTAGCATTACAACCTGTCTATATATTTGCCCTAGCGCAGGGTTTCACGCCGTCAACGCGATCGTCAATGATGGGTTAAATCGTGATCTAATCGAGCCCCTGCGACCAAATTACTTAACATTCCTCCCACCGTCAGCTTCGTCGACACGTCATAGCGGCCCCGGAACACGGCATCGAGGTGGCCATCCGCCGTCAGTTGCCGATCACCCATCTTCATCAAAGGACGCTCGGACTCTACGCAGAAACCCGACTAACTCGGCGCTTAAGAGGCCAGCAAACACAACCGCAGAGATATAGAAAAGCATCTTAGCAATCCCCGCAGCTCCACCTGCAAGATCAGTGAACGCCAACCCTGTTGTGACAAGGACGGTAATGAGAGAGCCGACAGCCCAGCTATGCAACGTCATATAGCCATTTTCTCCATCAAAATAAGCTGTGTTTGCACAGCCAAATACCGAGGCGAAAGGCGTACGATTAATTACAAGGAAGGAGCGGGGGGGTCAGTCTGCGAGGGGCTCGATGTGTAACGGTGATGTGCTTGGGCTGGCACGTTATCACCTGCCTGATGCTCTACGAAAGTGGCCTCATTTGGCGTCAGAAAGCCCCATAGCGATTGCGTGCGGTTGCTTGCTATTGATCGCCTTTAGGCGTTGCTTATATAGCCGAAGTGCGGTCGAAGTCCTATCGACAAATCTAGGATTCTTCTGTCGAATAAATAATAATGTAGCGTGTCGGGGTTCATACGACAGAGAGGGTGGCCGTCACCTCAGCGAACCATAGGGTGTGGGATTCAGGCGCCTTACATAACCTCGAACGGTAAGCAAGGACTCTTGCGTCCGTCATGGTGCCGTGGGGTATTATACGCTGCTTCAGCGCAGCGGAATCCCTAATGTTGTCGCGGTTAAATTACGCCGTAATCCGTCCCGCGATTCTGGTTCCACTCACTTCAGCGGAATGCGCAGGGGTGTATGAAATGCCGGTAATCTCTCGCTACCAGCGGCCTTTCACGCCGTCAACGCGATCGTCACCGACGGGTTAAATCGTGACCGAATCGAGCCCCCGCAACCAGCCCCCCGCCTTGCGGTTTGCTTGGTCCGCTCCTACAATATACTGCCCTGCGAATCCCCTGTGCCCTTCACGTACCGTCGCTTTCCCGTCACGTACCACGCGGGTCCCTTCCAAGGCCACGGCACTGTGTGGAACCTGACGTGTACCGGCTGGCGACTTTCTGGTGATCTTCCCATGCGTCCGGGGAAACGCTCTCGCTCAGAGTCACACTCCTCAACGAGCAACGCATTCTGATTCCACACTCTGTTGTGCGGGTCGAGAGGAGAGGAGTTTGCTGTGGAGAATGTCGTGATCGATCCTCACGCTCACACGTCAAAAAGAATTGCAATTTGGCTATACGGGTTCGCAATAACCAAGATTCTAGGTGGAGTTCTTCTAATCAGTTGGACACTTATTAAACCCCTTATCATTCAAGAGCCTCTTCCCTCTGAAAAACCAGGGCTCATTCATTTCTTCTTCGCCGGAGCCTTGATCTTGTATTTCCCAGCCGCGGCCACAAAAGACAATGGCAAGTCTCTCTCATTGGTATTTGACGCATTGAGTATCCTCGCAATCGTTCTACTCTTTTACCATTTAGGGTTTAACCCTTTTGATCTCGACTTTGAATCCTTTCCGCCCAAGCTCTGGTGGGCTTATATTGCTCTTTCTGGGCTCGCGTTTTCTGGAATGGGCTTCAACCGGACTCTAGGTAAAAGCGAAGAGGGGAAGCTAGCTATTCAATGGTGCTATGTGACGCTCGGTGTGATGGGTATAGTTTCCAATTGGAATGGAAATTCTGGACCGGTTGACTACATTCTTATCCTGGTGATGTATTTGCTCCTCATTCCTTATTACATAATAAGGAGAATCCCTGTGCCTGTATTTCTAAACAAACTGAGGCATATGCTCAGGGAATTAAAATGGATTGAGACAGTATTTGGGGGAAAGCATGGTGCTCATCAACCGTAACGTGGGGTGTAGTGACTGGACGTTGTCCGTTCAGTCCAGGAGACGGCCCGGCATGGGTGCGTCCACTCATGACGCCTCTCTAGATTGTCGATGCCGCAGCCGGTGAGAGAAGGCCCGGCGTTCGGGAGCGACCCTAGCGGCTCCGAACGGTATTATACGCGGGTTTTGCCTATAGGGTAAACTCGGGCGTCAGAGTAGAGGTGTTGGCGACCTAAACGAGAAGACAGCCGAGATTGATTAACCGATATTCCATTGCTTTCTCGCTTACTCCGAAAAGTTCAGCCATGTCACTTGCTAGATCTTCCGAGGTTTGAGAAGGATGTTTCTTCAACCGTTTTGTAATTTCCTCTAGCACAATATCTGTGGGCATTAGTAACTCAGCTGCAAATCGGTTCGCTTCAATTTCTTGTGCATCGGTGCCTTCGGAAGACCGCCCATCACGCCGAACTACAACAGCCTTCTGTCTGAGAGTTTTATCGACGAACATTTGTCCCGGATGTGCGAGAAGGAAATGGCCTATCTCATGGGCAATAGTAAATCGCCTGCGAGTGACAGGATGATTCTCATTCACACCGATCACAGTTTCCTTGTCTTCCTTAATGAGCACGCCAGATAACTCGTCTTCGAAGTCTTCATTTGTGATTGTTATCTGAAGGTGGTCTGCAATCCTGTCCAGATCTACAGGAGGGCTTTTTACATCGAGTTCCTTGAGTAGCCTTTTTGCTAACTGCTCAGGATTTCTCGTTGGCGGCACGGGTCCTCCTCTCAGAATCCTCAAATATCTTATCCGTCACGCGCTGATATAAGCCAGCAACATCATTTGCAACGTTGAGAGACAAGTGAGCGCTTAATTTTAGAACTTTCTTCGGCCGGAGTAATTTTTTGTCAGGGAGCAAATCCCGGGGATGAAGATTGAGCGCGTCAGCGATGGCATAGAACATGTGAAGTGAAAGATTCTGACGACCTTGTTCTATGTTTGTCACAGACGAGCGACTCAAACCGATTCTTCGGGCGAGCCCGGCCTGATCCATTGACCTTGCCCGTCGTCGCGCTCGTATCTGCTTGCCGAGATTCTCGTAAAATTCGCGCACTTGCGGGATTGTGCCCCTGGCGGTTGCAATTGTCAAGGATTCAGTGTTTGTATAGTTGTCATTATCATGAGTCGGAAATCTTGACATGCCAAACTGAGATATGTCACAATTCGATCAGTTGCTCTCATGGTGAGTTGCAACCAACCTTAACAGAAAGGATTCCCGATGGCTGAACAGGCAACCACTACACAGGAGAAAGAGGATGAACACGGTCACGGGGCCCTGGTCGAAGTAGAAATAGATGGGAAGCCCCGGCGGATTCGGAGGGGCCGCTATGAGATTCCTGAACTCAAAATTTCGTTGGGTGTCCCACCCGGCTATGACCTTGAACTGGTGGTCAACGGCGAGTTTAAGCCGCTGCCGGATTCGAGTCATATGGTGATCCATGGGGGCGAGGTATTCGTGAGTCACGTCCCTCGCGGAGGGAATTCGTGAGCTTCACTGACACCGATCTGCTCGGCCTCCGGAGAATCTGTCCGGAGGCCAGCTTCCTCTGCGAGACGAAAAAACAGTATGTCCATTTGCCAGTTTTGAAAGTTCCGATCAGTGGTGTGACGACCGACATCGAGGGACTGCTATGCCCTGGCGAGCATAGTGGGTACCCGACCCGACTATTCTTATCTCAAAAGGTCCCAGGCAAAGGACAAAACTGGACCGATCACACTATCTTGGGCAAAACCTGGCGCACGTGGTCTTGGAAAGATGTTCCCGCTTCACTCTCTCTGACTGAGATCTTGCTTGGGCACCTGACGGCGCTGCGATGAAGCTTCATGCGAAAATCACGCGCTCCTTGTTCATTCAGATATTACACGATCTCGCCCGTCCTCACCCGTTTGCTCTCGAACGCGTTGTATTTGTCTCATTCAGACCCGCTGATCTCAGAGATGGGATTCTGTTGTTGGCCAACAATCTACATACTATCCGAGATGACGACTACGAACGTAACGACAACGTCGGGGCGATGCTCGGATCTGGCGCATTCAGGATGGCGCTGCAATTCGCCTATAACAATCCAGTATCAATGTTCCACATCCATAAACATGATCATTCAGGAATCCCGCGAGACAGCCTGGTTGATCGAGAGTCATCAGTCCAATTTGTCCCCGACTTCTGGAAAGTTCGACCCCGCTTTCCCCATGGCACTATCATTCTAAGCAAAGATTCCATGTCGGGATTAACATGGCTTCCCAATATGAGACGACCTATTCCTATATCCAGGTTCACCATAGTTGGAACGCCAATCATTGAGGTGTACGATGGTAAGCACTCGATCGCAGCGGCAGAGTTTTCTCGGCCCAGACAGTGAGAAAGTTC
Source organism: Nitrospiraceae bacterium (assembly GCA_036004925.1). Taxonomy (GTDB): domain Bacteria; phylum Nitrospirota; class Nitrospiria; order Nitrospirales; family Nitrospiraceae; genus Palsa-1315. The sequence continues at coordinate 30,931 of DASYRC010000067.1, forward strand.
TTTCGAGTGGCGTCGTAGTGATTGTAGGACTCTGCGGCGGCGGCTCACACATCGCACAGCTGCTTGCCCACATTGGTGTGGACAACTATAAAATTGTCGACCCCGACTTCGTTGACGATCCCAACCTAAATCGAATGGTGGGCAGCACCCCGAACGATGCGATAGAAAAACGGCCAAAGGTTGAGGTGATAAGAGACCTCATTCTTCGTATTCGCCCTGCCGCCAATATTGAAATGTTCGCTACCAAATGGCAGGAGAATCATCTACCGCTTCGATCGTGTACCGCCGTTTTTGGTTGCGTTGATAGCTTCGCGAGTCGAAACGAGCTAGAGGCATATTGTCGTCGATTTTTGATTCCCTACATCGATATCGGGATGGATGTTCATGAACTGGCTTCAGGACGCTATATGATTAGTGGGCAGGTGATAGCTTCCATCCCTGGACAGCCCTGCATGAAATGCATGGGAGTTCTCACCGAAGAGAGAATATCCCAAGAGGCCCAACGTTACGGTGACGCAGGAGACAGGCCACAAGTCATATGGCCGAACGGTGTTTTAGCCTCAACGGCGGTAGGAATGTTTGTCAGTCTCTTAACTCCATGGGATAAGCAATCCGAACTGGTGCCGTTTATCGAATATGATGGGAACAGCCCCACGCTTAAACCAAGTTCAGTAATCGCCATACTGGACAAGGAGTGTAAGCATTATCCGATTCCAAAGGGTCTCGGAGATCCTATGTGGAATGGAATAGCATCCGACTTTTTGAAGCAAGCAAATGCTTTGCAGAGAGAAGCAGATTGAGGGCACTCCCCTCGCAGCGTTATGCCGCATCCATCTTATCCGGTAAGGCCGCTACTGGTCTCTCGAATTGTGCCGCATAATCGTTGTAATCTTTAACCGCCGCGTTAAAAGTACAATCTGAATAAAGACACCAAGCAGCTCTTTTGCCTTCACTATATTCTAGGCTATCGCGCTTACATTTAGGACATTCTGCCATGACCCACCTCCCTGATTAAGTCGGCAACGAATACTTCTTTTCATTTTGTGCTCTTACATTATTGAAGACTCTCTCATATGCTCTCGCTTTCACCCCTTCAAACATTTGAAGTGTGATTTTGCAATTTTCTCTCATAAAGCGCTCTGAATCAGGATCAGGATACGGCTCTACGTACACAACTTTTTTTATTCCTACATATGCGATTTGGCGGGCACATTGCGCACATGGAAAGGTTGTCGTATACAAGACCTTGTCTCGCAAGTCTTCTCCGTTTGCGTTCAATACGGCAGCCATCTCCGCATGAACGGCCGTGCACCTGGACATTCCTCGGTCAGGCGCATAGGCTCGAACTAAGCTGTAATTGCAAGCATTGCATTTAAAACCATCGTGCAACGACTCTAAGCCTTTCAATGGAGCTTTACACTTCTTATTTGGACACTCTGGATTTCGAGAGACCATTATTTCTATGTGTTCTCTTAACTGTGCGTCCTTATAGCAATAGCCAAACGCTTTGATGCAAGGGAACATAGGATCCGGATTCTCGTTATAGCCAGAAGATACTAAGACACCATTTACACTAGTAATTGAGGCACCAACGGTTCGTTTTAAACACAACGATCGAAGTGCGCTTGTATAGGCGATTGCCATTGCCACTTCATCATGATGAGGGGGCCTTACTTCTTTACCAGTGAGCAGTAAAATGTATTGTTCGATTTTGTTCTTGAGATACGTAATAGCTGCGACTTCTGGAGTGTGACTTTCTTCATTCCGAAGAACGATGTCTGCCCTGTCGACGCATAGCTGGACTTGCTGCCCATATTCGAACTCTTCGTTTCCGTCCCTCTTATCGTCTTCTTCAAATACAGCCCAGTCCCCGCCGTATTCATCTTTGACGCGATCGAACCGTATTTTCTGTGGGCACCAGACAGTTATAAGTAAAAAGTTGGGGAAAGCATTCCGAAGAAATTCAAGCTCCTTACTATTCCTGATGCCATCAAAGACGGCCAGTCCGTTAAGGCTTTGGTCTGCCTTCTCAACCGCTTTCTTCGCCCAATGATCGGCACCATTTTTCTGTCTTAATTCATTACCAAGATCTTGTAGTGGCTTGCGATCGTCCCCTTTAGTTGAAGCCTTGGGAGCCTTGCCTTGATCTCGTCTAGAATGCAGTTCAGTTCGAACTTCCGCCGATATCGATACTCTTTGGTATTGGAAACCCCCAAGGGCTTTTGCCAACGTCGAACACCCGCTCCCAAAAGAGCCTGTAACTCCGAGGATCAGACCGTTCCGGTCTAATGGCATATGATGCCAAAGATATTGGATACCGATACTGGTGGGTACACTAGATGGCGGGGTTGGTAGCATGATCCGCTCGGCTTGTCAACGCCTCAAATGTTGTGCCAAGAATTTTCCTAAACCATTATTTCATCATTTCAGCAATGCCGCTAAAATCGAGCGCTCGCTACCGTAGTTCCGCCGCTTGAGCTATAAATACCGTAGTAGACCGTTTCACCAGTCCGAGCGCGGTGATTCACGGCGTCAACGCGATCGTCAACGATGGGTTAAATCGTGATCTAATCGAGCCCGCCGCAATTACATTATTTAACTTGGCTCCAACAGCCAGTTTCAGCAGCCCCGCATAGCTCCCCACCAGCTCCACTTCGAAGTAGACGTCCGCAAAATCAGGGAGGTTCAGAACGGCTCATTCTAGCGGAGATGAGGTGTCAGGCAGGGAGCGAAGGTACCAGGCGCTCACCTCAGTCTCAAGGGGGGGTCTTCCTCTTGTCTTTATATAGGCGGGCGGCTATCGTGCAAGCCACCGACTAGGAGGTGGCCGATGCGCCTGGGAGTGCTTATTCTGATGGGCCTGACGTTGTGTTGGCCGACTGTAGGATTCGCCTTTACCGCTGACAAACGTGACACGCTGCGAGGACTCAGAGAAGTCTCGGTGCTCGTTGAGTATCTTCCTGACGATGTTGAACGAGAGGGGTTGACCCAAGAGCACCTCAAACGCGACATCGAAATGCGACTTCGACAGGCAGGCCTGCGCGTCCTGGCACTCTCAGAGATAGCAAACTCACCTGGGGCTCCATATCTCTATGTCGCAGTATACCCGATCACAGGTCCCTCAGTGAATTTCAACGCGTACGCTATCGGTCTCACGTTGAAACAACTTGTTCAACTCTCACGGAGTCCAACGACAGAATTCTTTGCGACTACGTGGGAAGGCCCTGCACCTCTTAGTTCGCTCAGTGCCCCTAACGTTCTCGACATTCGCGGCAGAATCTCAGATGCGGTCGGACGGTTCATCATTGACTATCAGGCGGTGAACTCGAGGTAAAGAGAGTCGACATGCCGAACACTTTGGAGAAAGAGGCCGCCTGCGTATCCTGGTCAGCACCCTCATCCCAATCGGCATAGTAACTTGCGCAGTGGCCTTACAACTGAGAGCGGGTCACCGCCATCTAGTAGGTTGAGGATGCCCGACGAATCCCTCGTACGTCGGACGAGCAGTTCTTGATCTTGGCTGGCGACAAGTGAACGGCGAGGTCCTCAGCGTCCGCCCAGTTTGCCCCGCATTTCCTTGATCATATCCTCTAGGTCGGCCTCGGCTCGGCTCCGTTCACTGATAAGGCGGTCCAGATTGTATGGTTGAGGCGAGGTCACGGTCTGTGCAGCAACCTCAGGGGGAGGAGATGGAGAGGCGATCGTCGGAGCGGCCGGCGGACTACCAGGCTGGGTCGATTGCCCACGAGGCAGGAGGGTAGAACGACCAGCGGATTTGTCTAGCGCCAGCGTGTCTGATGGAGCCACCGTCTCCTGGGCCGAAACACCCTGATCACGCAACCACCGCTTGGCCACGTTGGACTTCAAAGAGAAGCTGATACTGGTAATCGGCAGCCCATCCGGCGCGACGCGGGCTATTGCCGTGTTGACCCCTATCATGCGGCCGTAGGCATCCAGCAACGGTCCGCCGGAGTTGCCGCGGTTCAGTCCCGTTTCCGTCTGAAAAACAGACTTGCCCTTCGTGGCGTTAAAGTTTTCGAACTCCGCGCTGATTGTGCCGGTCGTCAAGGTCCAGAGCCCGCCCTGTTCCGGATGCCCGATCGCCACAACCCGATCGCCGATCTCGGTCCTATCGGAGTCGTCCAGTTCGAGAACTGGAAACGGTCCGGGCAGCCCCTCGAGCTTGAGCAGCGCCAGGTCCAACGACTGTGAAAATGCCACCACACGAGCCTTGCCGCTCCGCGACAAATCCACCTTCCGATCGCCGGTCACACGCTCCGGCTTCAGATAGATTGTCAAGCGGGGATAGGGCTTCCCTGTTTGCTCCTCGATCACGACATGAGCGTTCGTCAATACGATCCCGTCCTGTTGGATAATGGAGCCGGTGCCGCCGCTGCCCCGTTGGCCGCTGTTGGAATACCCTATGATCATCACGACGGCTGGCGAGCTGCGCTCGTAGATTTCACGCGGCGTCAGATCTCTCGCCAGGCCGACTCCTGGCCACAATCCCAGTACTGTCGCAATTCCTAACAGCAGGAGTTGTTTCATGATGCCTTCCTCTCTCACCAACCCCCGGTCCGGTTCAGTTGCCAACACCCTGACTGAGAATCAGATCCCTATATGAAGCGAAGGATGTCAAGCGTGATGAAACGAGAATTTCATTTAGATTTTCCTGCTGGTCAACAGCATACCCCTCGCTACTTCTGCCTGCAAGACTCCAGCACGGGTTTCAGTCCACCTGTGTCCAGTGGCCTCTTCGATGATCCAGCACTCGCCGATTGCAGGGGAACCCGAATGGTAGGACAAAAAGTTGCTGGTACCCTCCATCACGACGAACCTACTGCAGCCGGATGCGAATCGGCGGGGTTAAATAATGACTAAATCCCTCCCCCGAAACCAGTTCTCGATATTCGACGCGAAACATGAATAGGGTGGTCGACCTTACCGTGCCTGCGGCTGGATTTGTCGTATACAAACGACCGTCTAGGAGTTGAGGAGCACTTCTGGTGTTGAATCCCACATGCCCTTTCTGGATGCGTGATCCTTAAAGAGAAACCACCATTCCTCGATTGTGTATAATTCGCGCCATGCGACACCCCGTGACATCGGCGATCAGACCCGACGTTCGAATGGTCCTGCCGACGTCAGCCCTCGTGCTACTCCTCGTTGGTCTTTGCCTCGTCGCGCTGCCCGTATCCACGCGATCGGTGGAGCCAGAGCCCGATCGAGGCGTCTGGCGTACGGCAGCGCCCGCGCCGACGAAGCGAACTGAGGTAGCCGCCGTTACGCTGCGCGACAAGATTTATGTCGTGGGCGGGTTCGAGCAGCCCAGCTTCGGCAATCTGATGAATCTTGCGATCAGCGCATCCGTCGAAGAATACGATCCCTCCACGGACCGATGGACTACCAAAGCTCCAATGCCGGTCGGCCTGCATCATGTGGGCATCGGTGTGACGGGCGGGCGAATATATGTCATCGGCGGGTACACGCAGTCGGGACTCACCGTCTGGGAACCCGTCGCAACTGTGTACGCATACGATCCAGCCACGGACACCTGGAACCAGCGCGCGCCCATGCCGTCCCCCCGTGGCGCATTGTCGGTAACGGAGTACGAAGGGAAGCTGTATGCAATCGGCGGCTATGACCGGAAGGCCAATAGCGCCGCGGTCGAGGTCTACGATCCACAGCACAACACCTGGGCCTCGCGTGCACCGCTGCCGACCCCTCGCGATCATCTGGCCACCGCGACCGTGTCCGGGAAAGTGTATGCTATCGGCGGGCGCCTGAATGGTGACTATCGACGGAATCTTTCCGTCACGGAAGTGTACGATCCCGTCAACGACCGCTGGGCGCTGGCCGCGGATCTCCCGACTGCCCGCAGTGGAATCACAGCGGCTGAGGTCGGCGGCAGGGTCTACGTGTTCGGCGGCGAAGGGGGCGACGGCACGTTCCGTGAGAACGAGGCTTATGATCCGGCGAGTGACACCTGGCAGACTCTGGCGCCGATGCCGACTGGGCGCCATGGCCTCGGGTCGGCTGTGGTGAATGGGCGCATCCACGTCATCAGTGGCGGGCCGACTCCTGGAGGCTCCTTTAGCAATCTGAACGAAGTCTTTATACCACCGGAGCCTATGACCTCCAAACCAGGAGGTCGTGCTCAGCCAGACAGGTCGAGGCGGTGATGTTCTATTTCTTGAGTGCAATGCGCAGAGGGGTCTGAAATACCGGTAAAATCCCTCCCCGGCAACCATTCTGGTCAGACCTTCTTGCTGCTTTAACCCCCTAACCAACTCAATCTACCCGACTCTCAAGTGGGGTGGGACAATGGGAAAACGGTCTTACTCGTGGCATGAAAGCATGACGGCGGAAGGTTGCTGGAGAACGGGTCTTGCCGATCCGAGTGCTGTTTAGTGTGATCCCCTGTTCGTTTCAGAACTCTTGGTCTTCACGTTGAGCTGCGTATTCTTCTCGCGCAGGATTTGGACTAAATGCTCGTACGATGATGAACGGAGAATCGCTGTAAACTGCCCCCGATAATTCTGGACCAGGCTGATTCCATCAATCAGCACATCGTACACTTTCCAGTCGTCGCCCTTCTTCATAAGCCTGTAGTCCATCGGGATCTCTGTTTTCTTCCCGACCAGTAGACTCTTGACCTCCGCATAGTTCCCCTCAAGCCGTTCGTTGAGGAATGTGACCTCTTCGCCAGAGTAGTCGTGTATCTTTTCCACATAGGTTGCCGTCAACAAATCGGTGAACAGGTCGACAAACTCTTGTCGCTCCTTCTCTTCTATTTTATCCCACCGGCCTCCAAGGGACCGCTTGGCCATTTCTCTATAGTCAAAGCGTGCATCAGCAATCTTCTTCAGTTGAATGACACGCTCGTCCGTGTGCTCTGGCTTCTTGAGCTCATGATCCTGCAAAACTCCGAGGGCTTGACTGACTGTGGTCCTCATCGCTTCCGTTGGGAACCCTGTAGCCGGCAATGGTTGTGATTCAGGAATACACGAAGTTCCCACGAGGATCGAGGTTGCGCACATGAGCAAGAGAGAGAGGGGGCCGAGGGTCTTGAGTCCTCTCAGCTTACGCAATGGGAATACAATGTCCCTTGAGCCTATCCGATGCGCACTGCTCATGCGTGTACTGACCTCACTTAATCGTTGGACAGCGCGTTGCTCGTTGTTAACCATCGAGTTCGCAGAGAGTTGGCCGTGTTCGAGGCTCCGCTTCCAAATGGGCATCGGGGTAGCACCCACCAGCCTCTGCGTGGAGCAGCACCGAGACTTCCTAACACGACCATTCTACCAGGAGTCACGGCTGTTTCACTCATCCTACCTGACCAACTCTTCCTGCTCAATTCTCACGTCGCACATAACGAACCTTCAAAAAGCATGTCTTCCTCTTTGTTGAGAAGCTCTCTGTACAGTGCTCAAAAACTTTTCTCAAGCTGAAAACAGGAGAAGTCGATTTGTCTAGGGCGTTTACGTATCCTTTCGCCTGTTCCAAAAACAACTCTTAGAAACCCCGTAACTAGCAATCAAACGGTGCACTGCCCCACGTAATTGAACAAATTTCACTGTGTTTCCGGCATCTTTCCTGACGCAATCTTTGTCTACAAATCAACCGGGGCACAACATTCATTAATAGAAACTGTACTGCCACACTTAGTTTCTGGACAGTTTGTTAAACATTGCAAATCATCAATTCTACAGAGAACCCAGCCTTCTTCACGTCCTCACCTTTCACTGGATAGCATGGTGCACTCTCTCGTGACTCTGGGGCGAGATCCTCGACTGTCTTCTGGTGCGATGGGTTTTGAATAAGTGCAGTGAGTTTCCTGCATCCAGCTGATTAAGCCACCGGTCTACATTATTTTAAGCGGGGCACAATATCCTCCTTCGTGACCAGCGCATGGTGTGGGATTCAATTCACGGTCAGGATTTCCAAGCACCACCGGCCTGGGCAAACGTTCTATTGGCCACTGCCAAGCGAAGCTTGCCTGACTCAGAGCTTGGGTCCAATGACTCGCAGAAAAAGTCGGGCAATGTCTCGCTGACCTTCGTTGTTCGGATGAAACCCGTCGAGATCGCTAACTACTACTGCCCCGAGAGAAGCAGACGAAGCAAGGGGCGACGCAGGATACCTTTGCGCCTCTGGCTGACTTCGGGCTGGCCGGAGGTCGCGGGGGTTATCGGGACCCGCTGGAAAAATGTGCTTTGATTCGCCTATACTTTAGCATTCACCATTGGAGATTGCTCGGGGTTCTCAGGTGGGCCTGGCTGGGGGCTAGGGCCGTTGGCGTACCTGGTCGACCCGCAGCGGAACGACCGAGAGAGGGCTTTTCTAGTTTCTTATGCCCTTCTGACGGTAAAAAGAGATTTGAGACTTCCTATCTCCTTCTATTCTGAGAAGCAATTAGGCTTCTCAAGGAAACGAGTTGAAGTAAAGGGGGATTTCGTCGAATTACAATCAATCATTGGCCTTGGCCTCACCCTGGGACGATCAGGATGTCCAGAAAGACTTTTCTCGCTTTGGGGGTCGGGCTTCTCTTAGGATTCAGGCTGACCCTCAATGTCGGAGCGGATGATACTGCCCTTGAGCGTCCGGGATATGCGCTCACCACCCTGGACGGCTCAGGTAACGTCGGCCGGTTTAGCTCAGTAACCATTGGAGCCGACGGCCTGGGCCTCATCAGCTCCTTCGACGAAACCAACGGCGACCTCAAGGTGGCCCACTGCTCCAACGTGGCCTGCACCTCCGCGACCCTCACCACCGTGGACCGCGCAGGCAATGTCGGCCAGTACAGCTCAGTGACGATCGGCACCGACGGCCTGGGCCTCATCAGTTATTACGACGCTACCAGCGGCGACCTCAAAGTGGCCCACTGCTCCGACGTGGCCTGTACCGCCGCGACCCTCACTACCGTGGACCGCGCAGGAGATGTCGGCCAGTACAGCTCAGTAACCATTGGAGCCGACGGCCTGGGCCTCATCAGTTACTTCGACGCCACCAACGCCGACCTCAAGGTAGCCCACTGCTCCGACTTGGCCTGCACCTCCGCGACCCTCACAACCCTCACATTTCTCAAAAGCGAGGACAATGACGGTCAGTTCACCTCAGTGACCTCTGCTGGCGGCCGAGGCCTCATCAGCTACTATGACAGCACCGACCAAGTCCTCAAGTTGGCCCTTTGCCCGGACTTGGCCTGTACCGAGGCGACCATCACGACCACCCCGGACCGCGCAGGCAACGTCGGCCAGTACAGCTCGGTGACGATCGGCACCGACGGCCTGGCCCTCATCAGCTACTACGACGCTACCAACGGCGACCTCAAGGTGGCCCACTGCTCCGACTCGGCCTGTACTGCCGCGACCCGCACAACCCTTCAAAGCGAGGACAATGTCGGCCAGTACAGCTCAGTGACCATTGGGACCGACGGCCTGGCCCTCATCAGTTACTACGACGCTACCAACGGCGACCTCAAGGTGGCCCACTGTTCTGACCCGACCTGTACCGAGGCGACCCTCACCACCGTGGACCGCGCAAGCGATGTCGGCCAGTACAGCTCAGTAACCATCGGCACAGATGGCCTGGCCCTCATCAGTTATTACGACGCTATCAACGGCGACCTCAAGGTGGCCCACTGTTCCGATTCGGCCTGTACCGCCGCGACCCGCACAACCCTGGATGGAGCAGCCAATAACGTAGGCGCGCCGTCTTCGATTATTATGGGAGCCGACGGCTTGGGCCTCATCAGTTACTACGACACTACCAACGGCGACCTCAAGGTGGCCCACTGCTCCAACTTGGCCTGCACCGCCGCGACCCGCACAACCCTCCAAAGCGAGGACAATGTCGGCCAGTACAGCTCAGTGACCATTGGGACCGACGGCCTAGGCCTTATCAGTTACTACGACGCTACCAGCGACGACCTCAAGGTAGCCCACTGCTCCGACTTGGCCTGTGCCGCGGCGACCCTCACCACCGTGGACCGCGCAGGCAATGTCGGCCAGTACAGCTCAGTGACGATCGGCACCGACGGCCTGGGCCTCATCAGTTACTATGACGCTACCAACGGTGACCTCAAGGTGGCCCACTGCTCCGACTTGGCCTGTACCGCCGCGACCCACACAACCCTCCAAAGCGAGGACAATGTCGGTCAGTACAGCTCAGTGACCATCGGGACCGACGGCCTGGGCCTCATCAGTTATTACGACGCTACCAGCGGCGACCTCAAGGTAGCTCACTGCTCCAACTTGGCCTGTGCCGTAGCGACCCTCACCACCGTGGACCGCGGAGGCGATGTCGGCCAGTACAGTTCAGTGACCATCGGGACCGACGGCCTGGGCCTCATCAATTATTACGACGCTACCAGCGGCGACCTCAAGGTAGCTCACTGCTCCGACTTGGCCTGTACCGCCGCGACCCTTACCGCCGTGGACCGCGGAGGCGATGTCGGCCAGTACAGTTCAGTGACGATCGGCACCGACGGCCTGGGCCTCATCAGTTACTACGACGCTACCAGCAGTGACCTCAAGGTGGCCCACTGCTCCAACTCGGCCTGTACCGCCGCGACCCTCACCACCGTGGACCGCGCAGGCAACGTCGGCCAGTACAGCTCAGTGACGATCGGGACCGACGGCCTGGGCCTCATCAGTTACTACGACGAGACCAACGGCGACCTCAAGATGGCTCACTGCTCCGACCTCTTCTGCGTTCCTTACCATCGCCGCCGTTGAGCAAATGGGCATTACTGAGTTACAGCATGAAAAAAATGGCATAACAGAATGGCTGCCCATTAGAAAGAAAAAGTATGGCGCAACTGCGGAAAGGGAAAGTCTGGAAGTCGGGAGCTTTTGAACAAATCTTTTTAAAGTGAAGGCAAGAAAGTGCTTCCCGGATGCGCAGCGCGTGACGGCTGCGGTAAACAGGATCACCCTTATGTTGCTACAGACATTGCCTCAATGAACTTTTCGGATTGGGTCGCTCTTGCTTGAGCTACCACCGATTGCTCGCCGCTCTGAAAGCCTTCCTGAATAAAGCTTCGTCGCTGCAGAACCCGCATTGTCGGCGCCTTCGTCGAGACACCTTTCGAATCCCGCCAGGCAGCTGCTAACGAAGGCAGTCAAGGTCACTGAGGCGGGGGTCGGTGCCGGGTGGTCAAAGTCATTTCTTTTTGACCCTTTGTCCTCACGATTTAATGTGCTGAAAATCTGAACCGGTTTTGCGTTCACAACTCATGAGGTTTTTGAGCCGGTCTCTATTTCCTCGTGTACTTCCCCATCAGCTCAGCCTGTTGAAGAATGTGTCCTTGCATCACTTTCTCCAAGTCCTTCTTCGTCGTGCTCGGCGGCAGAGTGACGGTGGTGTCGAGCGCATACAATTTGAAGAAATATCGGTGAATGCCAGATGGGGGACAGGGCCCCCCGTAGCCAACGCTGCGAAAGTCCGAGGTGCCCTGCTTCATGCCATTCGGGAGCGAATCTCGTTTGGGCACATGTGCCTCAAGGACTCGCACCGTCGCCGGGATGTTCCACGCGACCCAGTGCACCCAGGTGCCCCTGGGGGCGTCGGGATCATCAGCAATCAGCGCTAAGCTCTTCGCCCCATTGGGAACATCAGACCAGCTCAAGGGCGGGGACGCATCTTGCCCGTCACAGGTGTACTGCTTGGGAATTATTCCACCGGCCTCAAATGCCGAACTTTTGAGTTCCATCGATCGACCTCCTTTGCCACTCTTGATCACCTCGTACCATGAAAGAGTGCCCCTTCGATGACGAACCAGCCAACCGACTTGAACCAACGCGCATGCCCTTCGGCGCTCCGGTTGTTTTTGACCGCCGCGAGGATACCTCGACTGCCTGAGAAAATCGACAGCAGGGCGCGACCTTCCAACGAGCGGCGTTCATTCCGATAGACAGTCTGAGAGGCGGTCACCCAATCGGTGTTCCCTGCTGGATGGGTGTCCCAACTAGGTTTGAACACCTTGTTTCCAGTTGGTTTGACACATTTGGTTTGGCGTTTCTCGGATCGGATAGGGAAGACAACGTGTGTGGATTTCGAGGACGTATAACCCTCTCGTCTTCGGCGAGAAGGATGGGTCCGGAGAACGGAGTGTCCTGATTCAACGGGACACTGCCATCTCTTCGTCGTGCCTGGAGTTGGTCAGTCAGGCTTCTACGATGTTCCCGTATGGCTGGGTCCGTCGTCTGACGCCTGATGATCACACGCTGGATGACGCCCAGTCTCGCGTCAGCGGTGAGAATGGAGGCCGCCAACTGGGCCAGTCAGCGACACCTCAAGGCCCGCTCGGCTCGCGCTGACTCACTCGCCCGACTCGCTTTCGGAAACAGTCGGCACAGAGCGTTTCGCCCTCTCTCCGAGATGTATAGAAGTGTTCCAGATCATGGGCTCCGCAGCTGGCGCAGAGCACCCGGGATCCCCTGAGCTGATCCCATTCGGTCAAGGCCTCCGAGTCAATCTGGAGTAAGACGTGAGCAAGATCATCCGCCACGCGCTTAAACAGCTGGAAGCAACTGGGGATGGGCTCCTCCTCGTCGCCTTGATGTCGCCGGTACAGGTCTTTCCATAAGCGACGAAGGGTAACTGGCATGTCCGTTGATCCCTCTCGACTCAGCGCAGATCTGTCGCGCTTCCAGCACAGGTGAGAACCGGAGGGTCAGTTTAGGCTGAGCCTAGGACCACGGTGGGTCGGAGTCAAGGGTATTATTGTGGTAAGGGGATGGGCGCGCGCGATGCAGCGCCGCCCCTCATCCGCCTGTCCGACAATCCCCCACGATGGCCACGTGTGACGAGCTGTAGAAGCTCGGGTCTCTACGACCGGGTCGCGACCGGGACCGCTTTGCGTGCTGGGGGAAGAGCCGAGGGCATTGGGAACCGCTGAGGCGAGTGCACAAGCCAACAGGCAGGTCAAAATCCTGGCCCTTGCCGGAACGTGTGCCAGTGATCTTTCACGTCGATGCGCGTATGCTTCTCGCGTTGGCTGACCCCGCAGCAGTGATACCTAACAGGCCGCTGCGGCCGAGAAGCGGCACAGCCGCGGCGAGTTGGTTCGACACGGCGATGAACGATGCTCGCGGCTAAGAGGCATGACGTTTCTGCATCAGACCCGGAACTCTCTGACCCAAAGCTACCGATCCAAGCGAAGAGCATCACATGGACTGACCCCCTAGATTGAGACACGGCGAATTGGCACACTTGACACAAGAAGGGGGTGGCAGGTGGCCAAGAAACGCGTGGGTAAGTTTCCGAAGGCCTTTCGGCAGATGGCCGTGGAACGGCTGAACCACTGCGAGAACATCGTGGAGTTGGCGAAGGAACTCGGCATCAGTCGACGGCTGTTGTATGGGTGGCGGGAGAAGCTGGAGGCGCGGGACTGCAGTGGGGCACCGCCAGCGAATGCGCGCGAGGCGACGTGACCAGCCGGGAGTTTTTGTACCACCTACCATGTTAGTCCTCAGCTCGCAAGCTGGAGGGTTTCGGGTGCGGGTGGCTGGCCCCCGAGACTGCTGTGCGGACGGACCGTGTTGTAGTGAGTTCTCCAACGGTCCGTCATGACCTGTGCTTCCTTGAGTGTATAGAACAGCTCGCCGTTCAAAAACTGCTCCCGCATCTTGCCATTAAATGACTCGACATAGCCGTTCTCCCAGGGGGACCCTGGCTCGATATAGAGTGGCGCCACCTGAAGCAGGTTCAGCCATTGCCTGAGCTTACGCGCGATGAATTCCGGCCCATTATCTGACCGAATATGCGTCGGGATTCCGTGACTCAGGAACAGATCAGCCAGGATCAACAGCACGTCTTGCGAGCGGATCCGTCGAGCCACCACCGAGGCCAGACACTCGCGCGTGTACTCGTCGAGAATATTGAGAATCCGAAAGGGCCGGCCGTCGTGCGTCCGATCCGCCACGAAGTCATATCACCAGACATGATTGCGGTACATGGGCCGCAGCCGGAGGCACGACCCATCGGCGCGCCACAGTCTGGCTCGCTTCGGCTGCTTCGTGGGCACTTTGAGGCCTTCGTGCCGCCAAATTGTGTACACGCGATCTTTGCCCACGTCCCAGCCCTCATGCCGCAAGAGATCCGTCACTGTTCGGTAGCCATACCGCCCGTACTCCTTGGCAAGTGCGATAATCCGTTGGCGCAACTCCTCTCGAAACGGATCGGACCGTGGCACGTACCGAGAAGAGGAGCGGATCGGGCCGATTGCCCGACACGCCCTGCGCTCGGACACATGGAGCACGGTGACGGCGTGCCCCACGGCCTCGCGCTTGCGGGCCGGGCTCAGAAGTTTCCCGAGGCGACCTCCTTGAGGATCGAAAGATCCAACGCTTGGTCGGCAACAATCCGCTTGAGGCGCAGATTCTCCTGCTCCAGCCCTTTCAGCCGCTTGGCTTGATCCACGCGCAGCCCACCGTATTCTTTCTTCCAGCGGTAGTACGTTTGCTCGGTGATCCCGAGCTTCCGACAAGCGTCACGGACCGCCAGTCCTTTGCCTGTTTCCAGCTCGACCGTCCGCAGATGTTGAAGGATCTCTTCAGGCGTGTACCGTTTCTTGGGCATGACCATGACCTCCCTGGTTGCGGTCCAGTCGATCATTCACCCTGGACCGAATTTGCCCGGGCAGGTCAGTATCCGAAGCTCTGTGGCAAGTACCTTGGCAAGGATGCCAACTTTGACTCTGACACTGATGCAATCAAACTATACGAAAAAGGGAAATTACTCCGAGATGCGCTCACTCATCCATCCGCATTCATCAATAGGGAAAGCGACGACCCGCCTAAGCTGCAATTGGTCGCAGAACTTACCCTCGAACAGGTGAAGAAAATTCTCGCCAGTGCGGTCAATTTTGTTCGCAAGGTAGAGGTCGCACTAGGCCATGATCCAAATCTTCGAGTACCTTGGCTCAATATTGAAGGGTTATGATATTGCTAAGTCGCCGGCAGATACGGTGCTGGAAGGGTTAGAGAAAGAAGCACGAAAGGGTTGTGGGCTGATCCGCATCCGGTGCCGCCGTGGGAGTGGCGGAAGCAGAGCCGTTGAGCCAGACTATAGAGCGGAAGCAACGAGATGGCGGGTGCAGAAAATTGTCGGTGACTGAGCTAGAGTGCCGATGCCGAGATTTGATGTGAGACCTTATATGCCTCTCACACAGTGACGTTGCGCATGACTTACCATGCGGCTGATACAATCACTCGGGTGCAGGTCACATTAACGCTCCTTCTCTATTGTTTGTAGCGTTGCGAATCTTTATGACAGGTTCTGTAGCCTCTGTGACGGGATGAGATGAAAAGTAGCAAGACCTCTCAGAATGTCTAACTCCATTAGGATGGAGATGGAACGTTGCTCATAAGAGCAAAGGGTTAGAGGAGATCCATGACTGCATCCAATTTCGGAAACGTTTGTCGCAGCTCTTCGTCTATACTGTACAGACGAGGAAAGTAACGTGTGAGGTGGGCAAACCTAAGTGAGGAGGTATCTATGCGTTACATGATTGCGGTGGTATTGGCCAGTGCACTTGGGCTCACAGGCAACGGTCTCTCCTTCGCAAAGCCGGCTGCGCCGCCGCCAAGCAAACCAGCGGCACCTGAGCAAAGTAATAAGGGAGGCCAACTGCGCGGTCTTGATCGTGCCGACCAGGTGGCGGGAGAACAGGGGCAACAGGGGCGCGACACGGCACGCGATGCCCAGCTTGACCGTCCTCAACGGCCAGATCGCCAGGAACGGGGTGAGCGTTCTGAACGACCGGAGCGGGCCCCTCGTTAATCACGTGTCGAGAAGCCATCAGCTGCGGGGCTTTCTGGGTCAGACTAGAGAGCCCCGTCTTCATTGACCTAGCCCCCTTAATCTCTTGCGGTTTTGTTGAGGCTGCGAATCTGCAACCCACTCTCTGTTAATTTACAACTGGCTTCTCCTGAGACCTCCTACGAAACTCTCACTCATGCTCACACCCAACCATAGCTGCCGTATGATTCATCCTTCGCTCTTGCAACCAAACAGGATGGATCTCTCAGAGCCATTCTTGTTTTCGTGATTTTATAACCTTTTGCCGTGGCATCCCAATTGCTTCTGGGCTTAGTCGGCTCTTTATTTCAAAAGGAGGCGAAGGTATGAAGCGACTCGTATTGCTTGTCGTTACCATTCTTGTTTCAGTGAGCCTCAGTGCGCCGGTCTTTGCAGCAGGGCCGCCATTTACGCCTCCCGGTCCGCCCAGGCCGGTACCAGCTCCACTACCAGAGGACGCGTGCACCCAAGTGCCTGAGTTGTGCCATCATCAATAGTCAAGCTTCAGGGCAGGTCGCGGTGCTTCACGCGGCCTGCCACAGCTCATGGTAACCCCACGATTCGAGTACCTGGCGCAGGTACAAGTAAGCATGGGGGCGATAATCGCCGGGTCCGGTGTGTGGCTAAACTGTGGCAGAACTATCGTGTCCGATCAGGTTTGATCGGAAAGAAAGGGGCGCTAAAAACCGTAGTGGATACCGTAGTGAAATAGGCAGGTAATTCGGGGGAAACGCGGGGAAGTACGGGGAACAATCGGAAAGGCCTCATCGCCAGTGTTCATGCTGGGATTCACGCCGTCAATGCGATGGTCACCGATGGGTTAAATCGTGACCTAATCGAGCCCCCGCAACCAACCTTCTCTCTTTTCTCTCAACAGCTTACAGAGGATTCGTTCCCGGCCCCGGCCACAGCGTGATTAGCTGTGGACTGACCCCCCTAGGTCGGTAGTGGGGTCAGTTTGAACTCAGCTATGCCACCGCATGTAAATTTCGCAATTGATTTTATGGCGCACGGACTCAATTGAAAGATGTTCGATATAGACCACTCTCTGTTTGGCGAAAATGCTACTGTGCTAGTTCAAATCGACCCACTACCGGTCTGTCTGGTCCATCTGGTTAGTCTCATGCAACCAAACAAACAAGACAGGCTGGCGGACTTATTCAGCATCCTGCGAAAGAGGCAGAAAGTGCAGCCGGCATGATCCGGTAGCGAAGATCCGATCGTGACCGGCATAAGTTACAACGGGAGTGAGAGAGGTCGACACTATGAACTCGGACAGGAAAAGATTTGCATATGGTCTTGCCGTGGTGTTATTCATCCTCGGCCTGGTCGGCTCGGTCGCCTGATCGGGTGTGCCACAGACGACAAGAACAGGAACCGTCCACGACATTGAGATCACCCAAGGGCTTTCACCGGCGTATCCGACCGTCACCATTGCAAACGAAATCCGGTGGGTGAATCGGTGTGGTGCACTGTAATGTTTGGATGGGCTCGGCGCTTCCGGTGGCAAAGAGATCATCAGGAAGACGATAGTGATTACGGGGCGCGTGGCACAGAGGTAACGCGTGCGACGTCGGTACACTGCCTGCTCACCGGCGGAAGGAGCCTCGGATCATGACCGGTCTGCTGCCATATCGCTTGCGGAGAGAAAGAAGCACCAGGCCAAATCAAGTCGGAGTGGCTGGGCGCGGAATCAAGCGTCTATATCCCCCCGCACAGGCTGGTGAGAAATCGATTGATGCTCCAAAGCCGGCGGCTTCGAATTGCAGTCTTGCTGTTCTCGCTCTGCTCCAGACTCGCAATGGGCAGCTGCCTGACGCTGTTCGCTCGTGGCCGGTTCGGAAGCCGTCACCGCCCCGTTGGATATGGCAAACGAAGTAAACCTTTCAGAGTTTCAAGGGAGGTGGCGCCATGTTCAGAGTCATTAGTGGCATGATCGTTCTGCTGTTCTGTTTAAGCTTCGTTATTCCCAGCGCCATGGCTCAAGTTGAGACGTCTCCTCAAACGATCAAGGGCGATCTGTTGTCCATCAAGGGCGACGTGTATGTCATCAAAGACATCTCCGGGAGGTTCATGTATCTCCACGTCGACACAAATACGAAACGTGGGCGCATGTTGGTCCCGGGTGAGAGAGTCGTCGCATTGCGACCGGCGAAATAAGCCCATGATGAAAGGAGTAGTCCGATGAGAATTGCCCAGGTTGCCCCCTTGTGGGAGAGCGTTCCACCGAAACTCTATGGAGGAACGGAACGGATCGTGTCCTACCTCACCGAAGAACTGGTTCGGCTCGGTCACGACGTGACCCTGTTCGCGAGCGGCGATTCGGT
>DASYRC010000068.1:0-9252 GCA_036004925.1 Nitrospiraceae bacterium
CTCCGTGAATGACGACCGGAAAGGGTCGCTGTATACGATCACCAGTCGGGTGACCCTGTCCGAGGGGCTCAACACCCTGTTCGATACGGACGGCAGTGCCTTCATCATCCATGAGTTTGACGATAAGTATCTGCCGGACCCACCGACCAAGGATGCGCCTGGTGGGCCCCGGATCGCGTGCGGCGTGATTGTGAAAGAGTGAAAGCTCGTGCCGAATGACAGGAGCGTCTCCTTCTCCCGGCTCGACGCGCGCTCGGAATCGTACTTACTATTTTTCTGACAGTATGGGCCTGTGACGATTCATCAATCGTTTGGGGTGAGAGGCCTCTTGATCGCGGCGCCGTTGGGTGCGCTCTGTATCTGACTGGCCGCGAAAATCCCTGTAGGGGGAGGCGTGCGATGAATCTTACCGTGGCCTACCATAGTGGAGCTTGGTATGACATCACGAGCGGAAAGCATCGGGTCGTCACCGATCAGCCGATCGAGGATGGGGACAGGATGCCGGCATGAGTCCTGTCGAACTCTTCGTCGGTTCACTAGCCAGTTGTGTGGGTTATTTCGTGGGTCGCTACTGCGACCGTCATCAGATCTCGACCAAAGGATTGAGCGTCGAGGCGGAATGGACCATGGTGGAATTGCCGCATCGGGTGGGCCAGGTCACACTGGCGATTCACTTGCCGCATCGCGTCACGGCCGAACAAAGCGAGCGACTCCTCAAAGTGGCGAATGGCTGCATCTTGCATCAATCACACGCGGTGCCTGCCGGGGTGGCGATCGAACTCAATCCTCATCACCGTGGGGAGAACCAATCATGAAAAGAGAACCAGCCTTCCCGTCTCTGTCGCGGCGGACCTTGTTGAAAAGGGCCATCCATGGACTGGGCGTTACACTCGCGCTGGGCCACGTGATCCCACGCGTGCAGGCTGAGGAGCGCGATGTCTCGAGGAATGAGACCGACGGCCTTATTGTGCACGTGGCGCGACCGTTGGATGCTGAGACCACGGTGCAAGAGTTCGTCTCCTACCTCACGCCGAATTCCCGCTTTTTTGTCCGCAGCCACTTCGGTCCGCCTCCGGCAGAACTGCTCTCCGATCCGAACTGGAGACTGAGTGTGGACGGTTTGGTGGACCGACCGCTGACGTTCACGCTCAAAGAGCTGAAACAATGCGAAGAAGTCGCCGTTACGGCTGTGGTGCAATGCAGCGGTAATGGTCGCGCATTTCATCGACCCAAGGTCCCTGGTGTTCAATGGCAGCGTGGGGCGGTTGGGAATGCGCAATGGACGGGGGTGCGGTTGAGGGACGTGCTAGCCAAGGCCGGCATTCAGGCCGGGGCACATCATGCGCAATTCCAAGGAGCGGATCGACCGGTCGTGGCCTCTGTGCCGCTCTTCACCAGGAGCATTCCGCTGGAGAAAGCCCTTCATCCGGACACGATGCTCGCCTATGAGATGAACGGGCGTCCGCTCCCTTGGTTGCATGGAGCACCGTTGCGGGTGATCACGCCGGGCTGGATGGCGGACTCGTGCATCAAGTGGCTGACGGGGATCACGGTGCAGGCTGATGAGGCGAAGGGCTATTACATGCAGACGGCCTATCGTGTGCCGACGACGACTATGGAACAGGGCACAGCAGCGGGCGGACAGTCGATCCCGGTGGAAGCCATGGTGGTGAAGTCGCTCATCGCGGCGCCGCAAGAGGGCCAGACCGTGAAGTCCGGTCCCGTTACTATTCAAGGCGTGGCGTGGGGCGGAGAAGTCCAGGTTGCGATCGTCGAAGTGTCGCTCGACGGAGGGAAAACGTGGGAGACTACGCGGCTGGTGGGGGAAGATCATCCTTACGCGTGGCGACAATGGCAGTTGGTATGGAGGGCCAAGACCGCCGGCACGTTCACCATTCTCTGCCGCGCGACCGATGCACGGGGCGCGACTCAACCGGCCACGAGTCCATGGAATCCCAGCGGCTTTCTGTGGAATGGATGGGATCGCGTGACCATTACGGTAGCGGCGTGACGAACAGCGCATACTGCAAGGTCTTCTTATTAGTGATCGGTCTCGTGGGTTCGGCCGTTGTGACGGCAGCGCAAGAGAAAGACATGGAAACGGTGAGCGCCGCGCTGGCGCTACGTGCAGAGGGACTGATTATCGCGCGCTGTTCCGTCTGTCACAGCGCTGATCTGATCGCGCAACAGCGGTTGCCTCGCGCGCGATGGGAGGCCACAGTCGAGAAAATGGAACATTGGGGTGCGGAGATCTCCAACGACGAGGCAGACCTGCTCGTGCGGTATCTGTCGGCGCGGTATCACCCGGATGCACCGGACCAACTGCCGCCGCTCGACAATGAATTGAGGAAGGCGGAGCCGCTCACGCAGTAGCCGGTGGCTGAAGGTCCGCTCACGGGGGTCGCGGCCGGAGGAGCCGGTATTTTCGAACACAACGGGGCAGCCCGTTGCTTGTGCGATGTGCTATGGAGAACAGGGTGACGGGAAGGGAATCATGGGGGCAGCCTTGGTGCCGCCGCCGCGCAACTTCACATGCGGATGGATGATGAAGGACATTCCCGATCGTCAACTGTTCTGGATCATTAAGAACGGTTCGCCGAGAACAGGGATGATGTCGTTTGCCGGGTTGGCGGATGAGCAGGTGTGGCAGTTGGTTCACTACGTTCAATCGCTGGCGAAATAACGCGAGAAGCGCGCGAGACGTGCAAGAAAGGCGCGACAGGCAATAGCCGCGGGAAGGGCGGGATTTGCGTAGCTGGGGCAGTCCACTTTTCTCGCTCGTCCCGCACGTCTCGCTTCTCGCGCCGCAATTAACGAACGACAAATCGGAAAGGACTGAAGGATGCCGACACCGCAGCCAGGCGTGCTCTCCGCTGGGGGTGCCCAAGCCTATTTTCTGACGTTTACGGTTGCCGACGGTGCAGAGCGCACAGCCTTGAACAAGGCGATAGGAGATCTTCTACCGTCAGCGGGGGCTCTGGCCGAGCAAGCGAAGAGGGCGAGGCTCCTGTGTACTCTCGGCATCGGGTCTGAATTCTGGGACCGGCTCTCGCCCGCGAGACGCCCTGCCGGACTCCGGCCGTTCCGCGCCGTCAAGGCAAACGGGCGAGTCGCACCGGCGACGGGAGGGGATCTTTTTCTGCAGATTACCTCTGGCTGTCATGATCTGAATCTCGATCTTGCGATGGGACTCGTGCGGGGACTGCAGCCGTTGGCGACGATGGCTGAGGAGACCCACGGGTTCCGGTATCGGGATTCACGGGACTTGACCGGATTCATCGACGGAACCGAGAACCCTAAGGGAAAGGCCAGGGCTCTCGCCGCCCTGATCGGAGAAGAGGACCGGCCTTTTGCGGGTGGCAGTTACGTCGCGGTCCAGCGCTATGTCCATGATCTTGAACGATGGCGCAGGTTGGACGACCGAGAGCAGGAACAGATCATTGGAAGGACGAAGCGGGGGAGCGTCGAGCTTCCCAAAGCGAAAAAGCCTCAGACGGCTCACATCAGCCATGTCGTGATCGAGCAGGACGGCGCGGAGTTGCAGATCCTTCGGCAGATCTACCCGTGGGGGACGGTCCGCGAAGCAGGGCTCTACTTCGCCGCCTACACGAAGTCCCTTGATGTCTTCGACTTGATGTTGGCCCGGATGATGGGGGCGACCGGCGACGGGCTGCACGATCGCCTGATGGAATTCAGCCGAGCCGTCACTGGCGCGACATTCTTCGTACCTTCCTTGGAGACGTTATCATCTCTCAAACAATGACGACATTACGAACGGGGGGGTGTGACACAATGGCGACATTTATTATTTCTGGTAGTCGGGACACGGACGATTCCACGATGGCAACGCTGCCGTTCATGGCAGCGAAGGTCGCAATGGAGCAAGGGCACGAGGTCGTGCTCTGGCTCTGGAATGAAGCCCTGACGCTCGGGCGCAAAGGAACCGCCGATCACGTGACGGGGGTGAACCTGACGCCGTTGAAAGATCTGTTGGCAGCCGTGCAAGCCGCGGATATTCCCATCTGGGTCTGTGGGGCCTGCGCCGTGGCGCGGCAGATCGGCGCCGGGGATCTCGTCGCGGGCGCGACGATCAAAGGCATGCCGGACTACATTTCAACCATACAGAGGAGGTGGTCATGACAACATTAGAGAGACCGGGTGTTCCTGGCGGGGGGTTCAAGACCGTCGGACAAATTGATGCGACGAACAATCTTGTATTTCAGCGGAACCAGAATGCGATGGGAGTTGCCGTCGAATTACTGGCTACGCATACGCCGGGGGCTCCGGTGGTGGATGAACGGGGCGAATTCATCGGGTTCGTCAGCGAGTTTGACATCCTTCGTGTACTTGAAGCGAAAAAGGACTTGAACCAGTTGACGGCAGAGGATGTCATGGCCAAGGAGCATATCTCGGTCACGAATGACACCAGCATCGATGAGGCCGTGAAGATCATGGAAGAGAAACGACTCCTTAACCTGCCGGTCAAAGTGAACGGGAAGGTGGCCTATTCGATCACGCGACACGATCTGTTGCGGGCCTGGATCGGCCTTGGAATCGACATCGAAACACATACTGCCTAGGCAAGGTGTGTCTGTGCGAGGGGGACTGCCGCCGACCTTCCCGCAGGTCCGGTGCTCGACACATTACGCCTTGCTGGTTCGGCTCTCCGCCACGGACGATCAAAGGAGCAAGGTGATGAAGACGAGTATGTTCCCATTGCTAGTCGTAGTGGTTTCTCTTGCCATCCCAGCCGGGGCCACCGAACGGCCCATGACGCAGCCGCTGGTGCCGGTCGACAAGCTGGCCGAAGCGCGCGCACTCACGAGCCCGTTGCCGAGTACCCCGGAGGTCGTCGAACAGGGCAAAGCTCTCTATAACAGTAAGGGCGCCTGCATCAACTGTCATGGGAAAGATGGTGGCGGCAATGGGCCGTTGGCCGCCCAGTTGGATCCATCACCTCGCAATTTCCAGCACTATGGATTCTGGCGCCATCGCAATGAAGGCGAAATCTTCTGGGTGATCAAGAACGGATCGGCCGGTACCAGCATGGTTGGATTTGGCGGGCAACTGACGGACGAAGAAATATGGAGCATCATCCAGTATGAGCACAGCTTCGCCGGCGAGCATGGCCCAGGCATGATGGGACATGGAGAAAGCATGGGATCCATGATGGGACCGGGCGGCGGCATGGGTGGCATGGAACAGGGCGAACCGAGAGGTGGGATGGGCCGTTGTGAGGGCGAAGCCTGTGGCCGGTAATTGGGGACGAGAACAAAAGGAACGAGACGAAATGGAGGCGTCCCTCATGGATCGGGCCTCGCGCGAAAACATAAGAGGCTGTGTGATGGCCCAGCCCGCATTATTCATGAAGCTTCTGCAGCAAGCGAGGATACGCGGCTGTGATGGGCAGTCTCGCCGTTCAGCCCTTCGACATACTACAGAGTATGCCGCAGGGCTATACGCCTCCGAGCGCCGTCTTACTTCGCGTCTGCATGCCTTCGCGACGAACCTTCATGAATAATTTTGACTCCATTGACCAATCCGAGAATGGGAGTTAATATCGCCCCGCTCAATCAACCCAATTCACAGGGGGAAGTATGGCTGAAGCCACTGATGTATATTCCGACCAATTTCAGCTCAACATTGGGCCGCTTGGATGCACTCTTAACTTTCAAGTCTCCGGACCAAATCCGGTGGCTCCAGGTTCCCCGCCGCCAGTTGAGCGTGTTGCCACAATTCGGTTGAGCCTTCAGCATTTAAAAGCAATGGCGTTCATTTTGCATAAACAAATAGCGGGGTATGAATCCCAAGCTCAGCTGTCCACGAGTCTTCCGGTAGATGTGTTTCGCGCGCTGCAAATTCGGCAAGAGGATTGGGAGGCATTCTGGCGTCCCTAGTCTGCTTTGATGAGAGGATACATAATGGCAATCGTTAGAAGACGCTCTGAACAGATTCATTACTGAAGATCGGATACTAAATCATCCGATTCTCAGTTGGCCCGCTCACGATTCAAACTTTCCCCGTAGCCTAAATCCGACTCAAATCAATAACGATTTATCTACTGTTTCCCTGGTTGTACAGTGATGCACACCTCACCCGCCTGACGGGCTGTTGCCTTTTGCGATGGCACTCTTTTCTCCTAAGACCTGGAATGCCCCAGGGGAATGTCTCCCTTCCTCACATATTTCCTTAAGGCCTTGGCATATCAAAGCATTCAGCGGTTCTCTGATTCTGCTATTCTGGCACGGCCTTCGCTTTCCAATCGGGGAGAACCCTCCGTAGCATTGGCGAAGGAGGGTAGCGGCTTCGGAGAAGTTCGCAGGATACCTCGCAGCTTGCTGCGGGCAGCTTCGATCGAGGTTCAAGATATCTTTGAGAATTCTCCAATCGTTCCAATTCGTATATTGAGGAGGAATACATGAACAAATTGGTCATTGCTGCCGTGCTTGCTGCTCCCCTGATTATATTTCAGCCTGTTTGGGCACATACTGACGAACAACTGGATACTATTCCGTCGCCACATGGCGGGCAAGTCCGTGCGGCAGGTCCATATCATCTCAAGCTTGTTGTCAAGGATGGAGAGCTTGTACTTTATGTGACCGACCATACAGGTCAAGAGATTAAAACTGATGGTGGTGAGGGTAAGGCGAGAGTTCAGCAGGATAAGACGGGGGGCAAAATCACAGTCGAACTGGAGCCATCACAACAGAATATGTTTAGGGGTAGCGGTGAGATTCAGATCAATCCGGAGACTGTGATTGTGGTATTCGTCAAGTTACCGGAACAGGATGCGTATGCCCCCCGATTTACTCCGCTTAAACCAAAGTTTGTCGGGGTGGGAGGAAAGGAAGCTGGTGAAGATCAGCATCATGGTCATGATCATGACGATCAGCATGAACATCATTGAGATGTAAGAAGTTATCGTTATCGTGTCAGGATCAGGCTCAGGAGTACGAGTGTCTCAGTACTCTGGTGAACCATTTAAACCA
Source organism: Nitrospiraceae bacterium (assembly GCA_036004925.1). Taxonomy (GTDB): domain Bacteria; phylum Nitrospirota; class Nitrospiria; order Nitrospirales; family Nitrospiraceae; genus Palsa-1315. Next base: position 6,990 of record DASYRC010000068.1, read on the forward strand.
GAGAAACCAGAGAGACCAGACCAACTCTGTAAACGGCAGACGACGGGCCTGGAGGATGGCCGCGTGAGCATTCCGATGCTAGTGAATCAGGAGGGGCACGATGAGTGAGCAGAAGACGATTAGCGAGTTCTATGAGCAGGACCACGACCGGCTGGATGAGTTGTTCAAGACCTTTCAAAAACTGAAGCGGGCTGATTTTGCCAAGGCCAAGGAAGCGTTCAAAGAATTCAAGTTCGGCTTGCAGCGCCATATTGTGTGGGAAGAGGATGTACTAATTCCTCTCTGGGAAGTGATAACCGGCATGTCTGAAGGAGGGCCGACCTTCGTGATGCGGGCGGAGCATCGCCAGATCGGGCAGCAGCTTCAAGCCATTCATGGCAAAGTGGCGGACCAAAATCCCGACAGCGATCAAGAAGAGCAGGTGCTGTTGGAGCTGCTCGGCTCCCACAATATGAAAGAAGAGCGAGTGCTCTATCCCGCTATCGATCAGCTGACCAGTGCGGAAGAGCGCGAAACCGCCTTTCGAAATATGAAGAACATTCTGGAGGAGCGATTCAAGCTCTGTTGCGGATAGCACTGACCGAGATCGATTGGAAGGCTGATGTGATGACCGACTCGACGCGTAAGATTCTCAGGGGACTCTCTCTTGCCGACTTGCTCCTAGGGGGCTTGCGGGCGAATCGTTGAGGACGATCGATTCCCAGAGCGTCGGGCGGTCAGCGCACCACGAGCACGGAGCAGCCGGTTCGATGCACGATCCCGTGCGACACGCTGCCCAGCAAGAAACGATCAAGTCCCTTCCGCCCGTGGGAGCCGACCACGATGAGGTCGTGAGTATTTCCCACTTCGCACACGGTCGTGACTGGATCGCCCAGGCGGACATCGGTAGACACCGTGAACTGCGGGCTGGCCAACCCCTGGGCCGTATCGGTCACGACCTGTTCAGCATACCGTTTACTTTGCTCAGACCAGCCTTCGAGTCCCGCCATCAAATGCAGGTCGGCTATGTGGAGCGAGGGGACGACCGAGAGGATGGTGACTGCAACGGGGTTCTTGAAGGGGTGCGACGTCAGCCACGTACGCAGGCGGATCGCATCCTCGTTGCCTTCCACCGCCAGGAGGACGCGGGCGACGGGTCGAGCTTTTCTTTTCACGATCAAGGTCGGCACCGTGGCATGGAGCAGGATGCGGTGCGAAATGCTGTCGGCAAACACCTCGGTCATCCGGCTGTGATCGTGTGTGCCCATAGCGATGAGGTCGGCCTTTACCGCAGCGGCACTGTCGAGAATGAAGGCGGCCGGGTGCTGGACTTCGCACAATGTCCGGATAGAGGGGATCTCAGGCGGCAGCAGGGTGCGGCAGCGCTCAACGGCCTGGTGGCCGGCCTCTATCATGGCCTGGCGGAATTCGTCGTACCCTTGCAGATTGACTGCCCCGGCCACGATGGGAGACTGGAACATGCCGAGATCCACGCCATGTACGAGCACGACGTCGTCCGGCCGGTAGAGCAACCCGACCTGTTCCACTGCTGCAAAAGCTTCGTCCGACCAATCCACGCCAGCTACGATTCTCATTGCTACCTCCCCTTTGATTCAGAATAACGGGTGCGGCGCCGTGCCGAACGGCAAGACCCATGGCGTTTCGCCGGCATTCCCACGAATTCGCCAGACGCCGCCCTCACACGCCAGATAATGCACTTCTTCGTGCCAGCTGTCGATCTTGAGGCTGCTGTTCTTTTTATGAGGCTGGTGACGAGGGCGTGCGTTCGAGCATCGCCTCCTCGGCCAGATTCAAGTATTCCACTACGTCGCGATCCTCGACTTGCGTGAAGTCCACGAAGAAATGGCCCACGGCTTCGAACGGGTCCGGTATCATATGAACCACCAACTCGTCCACATGAGCCCGGACTTCACGGATAGTTGACGAGGGTCCGACCGGAATCACTCCCACTAGACGGCGAGGTTGCAAGCCTCGTATCGCGAGTGCCGAGGCCATGAACGTCGAGCCTGTGGCGATGCCGTCGTCAACCAAGAGCACAGTGCGGTCTGTGAGTTGCGGGAACGGCCGTCCCTGCCGATACAGGTCCTTGCGCCTGGCGATCTCATTTTCTTGGACATGAATCAACCGGTCCAGCTCATACCGGGATAGGCCAAATGAGCTGACCGCCTCTTGATTCAAATAGCGAGATCCAGTTTCTGCCACTGCCCCAATCGCATACTCAGGATTGCCCGGCGCACCGATCTTGCGCGTCAAAAACACATCG